>NC_017737.1:1298430-1947646 GCF_000259255.1 Helicobacter cetorum MIT 00-7128 | reverse complement strand
TATAAATTATAGAAAATACTTCAAAAACTAATCAATTTTAACCCATAATTTCTGTAGATATTTAAGCAGAAATTTAGGCAAATAGTTCTAAAATCGCTAATCGCTAATCGCTAATCGCTAATCGCTAATCGCTAATCGCTAATCGCTAATCGCTAATCGCTAATCGCTAATCGCTAATCGCTAATCGCTAATCGCTAATCGCTAATCGCTAATCGCTAATCGCTAATCTGATTTTGAGATAGCAATTTTTGCGGTTTTGGTAGTTATTTAGCGAATGATTAGAAATAAAATTAAAAGGGAGTAGTATGGCATATAGGTATGATAGTGATTTGGAATTTTTAAGAGAATTAACTTCTAATGATTTGAAAGATTTGTTTGAGGTGCTTGTTTATGATAAGGACGGAGAAAAAAGGCTTACTGAGGGATTGAGTTTGTCAGAAGAATGCAAAAAGCATGGCAATGATTACATTAAATATGTAGAGAAAATCGCTGAAGAGTTGCAACATTATGGAGCTAATAGTTTTGTGAGCGCATTGAGAGGAACAGGAGTTTTATATAGAGAAATTCTATGCGAAGTCTGTGATAAATTAAAAGTCAATTATAATAAGAAATCTGATACAAATCTCATTGAAGAAAACATGCTTTCTAGCATTTTACAAAAGAGCTTAGAAAAAATGAGCGATGAAGAGATTAGAGAGCTTTGCGATGATTTAGGAGTGAAAAACACCAATAAATTAGGCAAACAAGCCCTAAGCACCGCTGCTTTGACCTTATTCAAAATGGGTGGCTTTAAATCCTATCAATTAGCTTTGATTGTTGCCAATGCGGTGATGAAAGCCATTTTTCAACGAGGACTATCTTTGGGGGCTAACGCCACTCTTACAAGAGGGTTAAGCATTTTAACCGGACCTGTTGGCTGGATAATTACAGGCGTATGGACAGCTATTGATATTGCAGGACCTGCCTATAGGGTAACCATACCTGCTTGCATCTTAGTTGCTACTTTACGATTAAAAGCACAAACTAATGCAGTTAAGAATTTGCTCTAAAATAAAGCCTTTTTAAGCTCTTTTTCAAAAAAAAAAAAAATACAATACACTGAACTAGACGCTAAAAGCGTCTAGTTTTTATTTTGATGAAAGGAGAGTAAAATGAGTAGGACAAGCAACGACCAACGAAGTGATGTTAAAAATTCTAACAACAAGGATTATAAACATAATCACAACAATCGCTCTAACCAACTTAACCCTAATCACTCTGAATATAAGGGCAATAAAGATAAGTAAGGGTTAAAGAAAAAGGAGGGGGTAAATTTTATGATGAGCTGTTGTGCTTGCAAGTTATTTATCTCTTTGGCATTCTTAAAAAATATTAATATTATGAGATAAAATCATAAGGATAAAAGTATTTTTGTTTTTGAAAAATAAAAACCCCTAAGCTTTTTAACTAGGTGTGATGAATATTTTGGTTGTATCTTTTTATTGAGAAATCTCGCATAAAAATTTAGTTTCATTTTATAAAAATAAGCGTTTTTAAAGCGTTGTTTATGAGAATTTAAAAAAGAATTATGATAAGTAGGCTAAAAAGCTAAAAGCTTTTAGCGTTTAAGTGAATTAACCGTTTGAAGCATAGCATCGGCGGTTTGAATGCTTTTAGAATTGGCCTCATAAGCTCTTTGAGCAGTGATTAAATCAGTCATTTCTTCTACTAATCTCACATTGCTAAGCTCCAAAAAGCCTTGTCTTAATCGCCCTAAACCTTGAGAATCTGGCGCACCTACAATCGCATCGCCACTTGCATTGGTAATCGCATAGAGATTATCCCCCATAGAGTGAAGTCCCGCCGGATTAACAAAATTAGCTAGTGTGATTTGCCCAATAACTGCAGAATTAGTTTGTAAGCCTTGTGTAACACTCACTGTGCCATCTACACCGATATTTACTTGCGTGGTGTCTTGAGGTAGTGTGATTTGAGGGATTAGCAAATAACCCTCGCTTGTAACAATATTGCCTTGGTCATCTAGCTTGAAATTCCCACTTCTAGTGTAAGCTATTGTGCCATCTGGCATTTGGATTTGGAAAAAGCCTTTGCCTGTAATAGCAATATCTAGGTTATTTTCAGTTTCTTTGGGGCTACCTTGAGAGAACATCTTAGTGATTGCGCTAGGGCGCACGCCTAAACCTACTTCCATACCATTTGGCGATAAAGTGGTGTTGCTAGTATTAGTGCCAGCGTATTGTAAGGCTTGATAAAACAAGTCATTAAAATCTGCTCGCTGTTTTTTAAAGCCTGAGGTATTGACATTGGCAATATTATTGGAGGTGGTATCAATATGGGTTTGTTGGGCAAGCATTCCAGAAGTGGCACTATAGAGAGAGCGTAGCATAAAATTCCCCTTAAAAACTTGATTAAAATTAGCTCCTTATTTTAACAAAATAAAATTAATATAGGCTTTTTCTATCCACTATACAAAATAAGGTCAATATTTAAGAAATTTTTAAAAAATTGTGCGTTTAATGACAAAGTGTTTCTTTTCTTCACAAAAATTTATCTAAAAATCAATTTTTCGGGGGGGGGGGCATTAAATGATGCAAAAAATAAAAGTTTTGTAAAATACGAGTTAATGGCACATTGAATTATCATTAGGAGAATAGATTAATGTTTTATTCACTTGGAATGCGAATTTTTATGGTGATATTTATAGCCTTAATTTTACTTGGCGGGTTTTCAATAGGCATTATTCAAACCATGCAAAAAGAAGTCTTATCTCAGCTTATGGATAATCTGCAAAAGAGTGGTTATAAAAAGCATGAAAAAGAGCTTGCTTATACGACTAAATTGATTGAGCAAGGTATTCATAAATATTATGAAAGCTTTGATAAAGTGGTTGCTAGAAAAATGGCCTTAGATTATTTTAAGCGCATTAATGATGATAAAGGCATGATTTATATGGTGGTGGTAGATAAAAATGGGGTGGTGCTTTTTGACCCTGTGAATCCCCAAACCATAGGTCATTCAGGGCTTAATGCTAAAAGTGCTGATGGCGTGTATTATGTGAGAGGGTATTTGGAGGCTGCCAAAAAAGGTGGGGGCTATACTTATTATGAAATGCCAAAAGTTGATGGAGGTATCCCAGAAAAGAAATTTGCTTATTCGCATTATGATGAAATCTCTCAAATGGTTATTGTTTCTACTTCATATTATACTGATGTGAATGCTGAAAATAGGGCAATAGTGGGAGTAATAGAGGATCTTTTTAGACATAATGCGACAAAATTATTTATTTGGTTGGTAGGGATTACGATTGTTTTAGGCATTCTTGCTTTGTTCTATACTCGTGTTGGGATTGTTAGGCGCATTGATGAATTGGTAGCTAAAATCAATGATTTTAGTCATGGGGATAAGGATTTAACAGCAAAAATTCATGTAGATAAGCGCAATGATGAAATTTCACAAGTGGGTAATGGTGTTAATTTGTTTGTAGAAAATGTGCGCTTAATTGTAGAAGAAATCAAAGCAATCTCAGCAACCAATAAAAGCGCTATGGATAAACTCACTCAAATTACAACTATTTCTCAAAAGAGCATGCAAAATTCTTCGGTTACGATGAATTCTATTAAAGAAAAGGCTACAGATATAGCTAGTGCGGTAAGTTCTTCTATAGAGCAGTCTCAAGGCTTGCGTAAGCGATTGGTTGAAACTCAAGGTTTGGTTAAAGAAAGTAAGGATGCTATTGAAGATTTATTTGCTCAAATTGCAGAAAGTGCTCATACTGAAGAAGAGTTAGCCAATAAAGTAGAGCAATTAAGCAAGAATGCTGATGATGTAAAATCAGTCTTGCATATTATCAATGATATTGCTGACCAAACCAATTTATTAGCCCTAAATGCTGCTATTGAGGCAGCAAGAGCAGGTGAGCATGGAAGAGGCTTTGCAGTAGTGGCTGATGAAGTGAGAAATCTAGCTCAAAGAACGCAAAAATCCTTAAGTGAAATTAACTCTACTATAGGCTTAATTGTGCAAGAAATTAGTGATGTAAGCTCGCAAATGAATCTTAATTCGCAAAAAATGGAGGAATTAAGCAATGTTAGTAAAGATGTGCAAGAGACTTATGAAAAAATGAGTGATAATCTTAGTGCTGTAGTTTTAGATAGCAATAAAAGCATGGATGATTACGCACAATCTGGCAGGCAAATTGAAACCATAGTGCAAGATTTTGTTGAGGTAGAAAAAGTAGCCTCTAATACTTTAGTACATTCATCAGAAATCTTAGACATTGCCACTGATGTGAATAAAACAACTATGAGCTTAGATAAGCAAGTAAATTTATTTAAAACTTAGCTACAATAAGGGGAACTTATCATAAAAAGAGAGTGAAAAATAGTGTCCCCTTTAAAAGTATCTATTATTACAGCAAGCTTTAATAGTGAAAAGACTATTAGAGATACCATTGAATCTGTGCTTAATCAAAGCTATGAAAATATTGAATATATTATCATAGATGGAAAAAGCACGGATAATACCTTAAAAATCATACAAGAATATGGCAATAAAATCACTCGCATAGTAAGCGAGCCTGATAGGGGTATTTATGATGCGATGAATAAGGGCATAAAACTAGCTAGTGGGGATATTGTAGCGTTGCTTAATAGCGATGATTTTTATACGCATAGTGATGTAGTAGAAAAAATTGTGCATATTTTTGAGAATCAATGCTGTGATAGTGTATATGCTGATTTGGTATTTGTCAATCCTAATAATTTAGAAAAAGTGGTGCGCTATTATGAAAGTGGAGAATTTAAGCCTAAAAGCTTGCTTTATGGGGTTGTGCCAGCGCACCCTACGCTTTTTATTAAAAAAGAAATTTATGAGCGCTATGGTTTGTATAAGACTGATTATAAAATTTCAGCTGATTTTGAAATGATTATTCGCTTATTTGTTAAAGAGCAAATGAGCTTTGCCTATTTAAAGGAAGTGATTGTAAAAATGCGCACCGGTGGGGCTAGCACCAATGGCTTAAAGAGTCTTATTTTAAGAAATCAAGAAAATATTAGAGCATGCAAAGAAAATGGCATCCAAGCGAATTGGTTTTCTATGCTCTTAAAATACCCTAGGAAGATTTTAGGACTATTTAAAAGAGCTAAGTAGTTGAGATTAAAAGGCTTATTAAAACACTAAAGCTAAGTGAGAGCTGACAAAAAGTCATATTCATTCAAAGATAGCGCAACATTTTATCAACCATTATTTTCCTTGATATAAATTCTTAAGACTTTTTAAAAAGAAATATTATATTTGTTTATCTTTTGTTTGCTTTTTATCTTAAAAAAATATCAAAAAATCATTTTTTAATCCGATTTGTAGTAGCATTCAGTTTTTAAAGAAACTATCAAGGAATGATTATGAAAAAATATTGGTCTTTATTGTTATTAAGTAGCATGTGTTTAGCAGGAGAATCTAGCGCCTTTTATGTAGAGGGAATGTATGAAGTGGGGCTTTCAAATTTAAATGCTCAATTTTTACACCCAGAATTTAAAACAACTGACGCTCAAGGTAAGCTTAATGTAACTCAATTAGATGTGCCTTATAAAAATACCGCAATGACTCAAGGCTTTGGTGTGCATGCGGGCTATAAGCAAATGCTTGCTAGAGGGTGGTTTGGCTTGCGTTATTATGGGTTTTATGATTTTGGAGTTACAAATTTTGGCACTAATTGCTTGGTTAAGGGGCTTTCAGAAACTTGTTTGAATGGCGCTAAAACAAAATTGAGCGCTTATGGCGTGGGCTTAGACTTACTTGTAAATTTTGTAAATTTTAAGATGTTTAGTTTAGGGATTTTTGGTGGGATTGCAATAGGGGGTAATACTTGGTGGCAGTCTAATAAACATAAAAGCTTATTGCTTTTACAAGGCGAAAATGCACGACTTAAATATAAAGACACGCAGTTTCAATGGCTTTTTAATGTAGGATTACGCTCTATGATTGCTAAATACTTAGGTATTGAGGCGGGAGTCAAAGTGCCTATGATGACAACGCCTTATGTGCATTCTATTATGGCTGGTGATGACAATGGACGAACCATTAGTTATAAAGAAACTCTAAAAAGAGCATGGTCGTTTTATGCAAGTATGGTAATTTATTTTTAGTTTTTTGCCCTATATATGTAATTTGAAAAGCCCCTTATCAAGGTTTTTAAACGCTATGGTTTAACAAATAATTTAGCAAGGCACATTGAGTTTATCTTTTTGTGTTGGGGGTGGGGTAGTAGCTTAATTCTTTAGCTATTTTTATTTGTCATTCTTATGCTTAATGGTATCCAAAGCGTGTGTTTTTAGTGTTTAGCTCTGTTAAACATTGTATTGATAGATTATTTTCTTTATTTAGTGATTAAATTTTTTAAAAAAGTTTTTTTAATAAGGTAGGGGGGGTGTAGTTCCTCTCTTAATAACTATTTTTTAGACTTAAGGTTTATTTTATAATCTTAAAATTTAAATTATTTTAGGTATCAATACTTTGTTAAAATAGAGCCTAAAATTTATAGCCAAGATACTTATAGTCATTAAAAGTATGTTTTTAATTACAATTTAAACAGATATTTTTATACATTTTTTAAAATCCATATTAAAACTATTCTTTTGTATCTTTTAAGTCTTGGAATATAGAAATTTTTCCTAATCAATATTATTTTCAATTTTGAAAGAAAGATATTGTTTTAAAACAAGCTTTTGATAACTAAAAAATAAAACGAAGAACAAGCAGATAAAAGCTAAAGAGAGCTTATAAACTCTCTAAGACTTTTTGAGCGTGGTTTTTAGCTTTGACATTGTAGAAGCATTTTTCTAAAACACCTTCTTGGTTAATAATGAAAGTGGAGCGGATAATCCCTAAATGCTCCTTCCCATAAAGCATGCGTTTGCCATAAGCTTTATAGAGATTGGCTACTTCTTTATTCTCATCACAGAGCAAAATCACATTTAAAGAACATTGGCTGATAAAATCTTGATGTGATTTTGCACTATCAGGGCTTACGCCTACCACGATAGCATTTTTCTTTTCAAATTCGCTAAATAAAGCGCTAAAATCTTGCGCTTCTAAAGTGCAACCGGGTGTGTTATCCTTAGGATAGAAATACAGCACCACTTTTTTATGGAGCAAATCTTTTAAAGAAATCTCTATGCCATCGCTATTTTTTAATCTAAAGTTTGGAGCGACTTGTCCTACTTCTAATTTTTGCATTTCTATCCTTTTTAATAAAGAATGACAGCGACTTTTTGTGGCCCATGCACTCCAAAAACGGTTTTTAGTTCAATATCAGCTGTCCTACTTGGCCCACCAATAAAGAGCATGTTTGTGGGTAGCACGCCGTTTTTACCTTGATTTTTTAAAGCTTGTATGCCTTCGCTTAAATTACGCACAATAGATTCTTTTTTTAACAAAATAATGCAATTAGTCGTAATGAGTGAGAGCAATCTCGGACTTGCGTGTGAAGAAGTCGTCCCACTAATCCCTAAACTTGAAATCCCACAAACCCCATGCAACAAAGCGGTATCAATATTAAATAACGCCTCTCGCATTTCTTCAATCTTTTTATCATAGGGTTGTAAAGAAAAATCCTTAAAAACTTCAAAATTCAAATCTAAATCCGTAGAGTGTAAGATTTTTTCGCTTTTGAAGCTTTCTAAAACCTTTAGAATGTCTTGTTCTAAATTTTCTTTGGTGCTTTCAATAACTTCGGCTTTATTCAGCAATTGAAAATGCTTGTATTCTTCTACTAAATCTTCAAACTCTACTTTAATGATATTTCTATAAGTAGGGTTTGCTCCCTTAATGGCGTGTTTAGCTCTAGCCTCTTTAATGCGATTTAAAATAAGTTCTCTACTCATAAATAACCCCTTCTAAATGTTGAACTTTTGCATGCAAGCTCGTATCCATATTGGGTAAGGTTCTAAATCTTGCCCACTCTTTGACTAAGGGTAGCAGGGGAGCAAAAAGCTTGCCTAAAGGCGAGAAAAATTGAGCCATTTTCAATTGAAAACGCCATTTAGCCCCATTGCTCGCCATTTTAGCAAACATTTCCATAGAGAATTTTTCCATACCACTATGTTGCATCTTTTTTGCCCCCTTGACTACGCCCCTACCTTCGCCCACTTTATCAGAGCGTAAATCTCTAATGAGTTCAGCTAGTGGAATTTCTACAGGACACACTTCAGAACAACGCCCACAAAGACTGCAAAGATTAGGAATATGCCCATAATTATTCAAACCAAAGAGCTGGGGTGATACCACCACTCCTATAGGACCTGGATAAGTAGAAAGGTAGGCATGCCCACCGATTTTATCATATACAGGGCAGTGGTTTAAGCAAGTGCCACAGCGAATGCATGACAAAGCACGATAATATTTTTCATCAGCTAGAATATTAGAGCGGTTATTGTCTAGTAAAATAATGTGTGCTTCTTCAGGGCCATCTAAATCGCCTTCTTTTCTAGGGCCTGTAATAATGTTTTGATAGCAAGTGATAGGCACACCTACTGCACTTGGAGCGAGCAAATTATTTAAAATCGCCACATCATCAAAGCTTTCTACTAATTTTTCAATCCCACAAATGGCGACATGCACATCACAAGCAGTGGTGCTCATTCTGCCATTGCCTTCATTTTCAACTAGCCAAATCGCCCCTTCATTGGCAATGGCAAAATTAACCCCACTAATCCCCATTTTAAAGCTTTCAAATTCCTTACGCATATGTTTTCTAGCAATAGCATTAAGCTTTTCAGGCTCTTCTTCATAGGTGGAGTTAAGCTTCTCTTCAAAAATCTTACCGATTTGTTTGCGGTTTTTATGCACTGCGGGCACCACAATATGCACAGGGTGTTCATCAATGAGCTGGATAATCAATTCGCCCAAATCCGTTTCTTTCGCTTGAATGCCCTTTTCTTTTAGATAATGATTCAAACCGATTTCTTCACTCGCCATAGATTTTTGCTTTAAAATGCGATTAATATTCTTTTCTTTAGCGAGATTATAAATGATTTCATTGGCTTCATCGCCATCTTTTGCGTAATGGATTTTAAAGCCGTTTTTGGTAGCGTTTTTTTCAAAAATTTCTAAATACTCATCAAGCCTAGAGAGAATTTTAAGCTTGACTTCCTTACCCAAATCCCTTAAATTTTCCCATTCGCTGTAACGATTTTTGATGAGATTCTTACGATTAGTGCGTAAGGTATCCATAGCAGAGCGTAAATTTTCTCTTAATTGCTTATCGCCTAATTGGTCAGTGATTATCTCTTCGTATTCTTGGTCGCTATGATGTTTTTCCATATTAAATTCCTTAAATGTTAAAGTCCGAGTCTTAAGGCTAAGAAGTCATAAAAATGCATGGGTTTGGTTTGAGAACCCATTTTTTGCATAGCGGTGCTAATATTCATCAAACACCCTGCATCTGCTGAAACAATCATATCTACTTGACGGCTTTCTATGTCTTTAATCTTTTCTTTTACCATAGCCGCTGAAATTTCAGGCTCTTTGACTGAAAAGGTTCCCCCAAACCCACAGCATTCTTCTTCTCTCTCTAATTCAATTAGCTCTACATTTTTAAGCTGTCTAATAAGGTTCTTAGCGCTAGTTATAACCTTGGCTACTCTTAGAGCATGGCAATTTGAATGCCATGTGATTTTAATGGGTTGGCCCTTGTCTTCATACTTGACTTGCAATTTGTTATCTAAAAATTCGCTTAACTCATACACCCTAGCACAAAAATCTTTAACCATATTAAATTCAGCATGCCCTTCAAACAATTCCAAATAATCATGTTTCATCATACCCGTGCATGAACCACTAGGTAAAATAATGGGGTAGTCGTTATTAGAATAAAGCTTGATATTATGCAAAGCAACTTTTTTGGTTTCTTCATAATATCCTGAGTTGTAGCTTGGCTGACCACAACATGTTTGGTCTTTTTTAAAAATCACTTCCAAATTTTCCTTACGAAGTAATTTGATAGCATTAAGCGAGGCGTTGCTATAGATAGCAGACCCTAGACATGTGGCAAAGAAATTGACTTTCAAGTAATGCTCCTTAAATTTTTCAACTTAGCGTTGTGAGTATCTGTATGCAATAATACTCAAAATTAGTGAGATTGTGATAAAGAATTAAAATTTTGTTTTCGGCAAGATTGCAATGATATTGAATGATTTTTATTGCTTGTGAAGTTTAGTAACAAGATAGCTTAAAACAAGCATGCATTAAGTAAAGATATGCGCCTATATAACGCTTTCTTTAGGATTAAGTTTGTGGTTATTTTCAGTAAGGCTTTTTGGGATAATATTGTTCATTGTAAGGACTTGTTTGTTGGTTGTATGGTGGGAGTTTATGGGTAATGTGAGCGAATTATTTAGATTTAATGTAAAATACCCTATTGCTTTTGGCAATTATTATTAGGATTTTCTTTACTTTTGTTGTTTATGCTCTCTTTGGTTTATGATTATTTTACTAAAAGCCTTTTTTAGGTTGGCTTGAGAGAGTTTTAGATAAGTGTGAAGAGTATAATAAAGGAGACTTTAGTGCAATCTGTTGTTGAATTTCATCAAGTCTATGACCCTTTGGGTAATATATGGTTGAGCGCTTTAGTAGCGGTGTTACCCATTGTGTTATTTTTCTTATCATTGATTGTATTTAAACTAAAGGGCTATAGCGCAGCGTTTTTAAGCGTGTTGCTTTCAGCCATTATTGCAGTGTTGGTGTATAAAATGCCCGTAAGTATGGTTGGCTCTAGTTTTGTTTATGGGTTTTTATATGGTTTGTGGCCAATTGCTTGGATTATTATTGCGGCAATTTTCTTATACAAGTTGAGCGTAAAATCAGGCTATTTTGAAATCTTAAAAGAAAGCGTGCAATCCATTACCTTAGACCATAGAATTTTAGTGATTTTAATTGGTTTTTGTTTTGGCTCATTTTTAGAAGGGGCTATTGGTTTTGGTGGGCCTATTGCTATTACAGCAGCTATTTTAGTGGGATTAGGACTAAGCCCCTTATATGCCGCTGGATTATGTTTGATTGCAAATACCGCCCCTGTAGCTTTTGGAGCAGTAGGTATTCCTATAACAGCTATGGCAGGAGCAGTAGGCGTGCCAGCGATTATGATTTCAGCAATGACAGGTAAAATCCTCTTTTTTGTAAGCTTGATTGTGCCATTTTTTATTGTGTTTTTAATGGATGGCTTTAGGGGTATTAAAGAGACTTTCCCAGCGGTCTTTATTGCGGCAGGAACTTTTGCTATCACGCAGTTTTTAAGCTCTAATTATCTAGGGCCAGAATTACCGGGCATTATTTCAGCAATTGTTTCATTGGTTTGCACAGCGGTATTTTTGAGATTTTGGCAACCAAAGCATATCTTTAGAAGTGATGGCAAGGAAGTAGAATTAGCTAAGCACAATCATCATGTGTGCAAAATTTTTGTTGCATGGGCTCCGTTTGTGATTCTAATTGTAACGATTGTATTATGGACGCAACCTTGGTTTAAAGCCTTGTTTAAAGAGGGTGGGGCATTAGCATTTTCTAACTTCTATTTTGAGTTTGAAACCATTAGTAGAAAAATCTTTAAAAGCGCACCATTCTTAGTAGAGGGTAAAGACCCAAGCGATGCAGTGATTTTTAAATTCCCTTTAATTAACACCGTGGGAACTTCAATTTTCTTAGCAGCTCTAGTTAGCATGCTTGTTTTAAGGGTAAAAGCTAGTGAGGCGATTGGAGTATTTGGAGAGACCTTAAAAGAAATGCGCTTTCCTATTCTTACCATTGGTTTGGTATTAAGCTTTGCCTTTGTGTCTAATTACAGCGGAATTTCTGCTACTTTGGCTCTAGCGCTTACTCATACGGGTCAGGCTTTCACTTTCTTCTCGCCCATTATTGGTTGGGTAGGAGTATTTTTAACCGGAAGTGATACAAGCTCTAACTTGCTCTTTGGTGCTTTACAACAACTTACTGCTGAGAGATTGGGTATCCCTGAAGTTCTAACTTTAACAGCAAATACGGTTGGTGGCACTCTAGGCAAGATGATTAGCCCACAAAGTATTGCCATTGCATGTGCAGCGGTAGGATTAGCTGGTAAAGAGAGTGATTTATTCAAATTCACAGTGAAATACTCTATTATCTTTGTGATTCTTATGGGTGTAGTAATTAGTGCGATTGCGTATTTGATTCCCGATGCAGTGCCTGTTGCTCCACATCTTTAATTAAAGTTTTAGAGCTATTTTAATAGCTCTAAAATGTCTGTGTTATTTTAGGGGTTTCACATTGGCTATGAATAGCCCTAAAAACTTTTATCAATATATTTTTAAGCCATAAACAAATTCTTTTCTTTTAAAAAGTTCAAAATCTTAAGCGTCATAGAGCTTATAGGCAAGGTTTCTAAATCTTTAGCGCTATAGAAACTAAAGGGAAATTCTAAGTCTTCATCACTAGCTAAGTAGAGTTTTAAATTGAGTTTAAACTTGGTATGGCTATGTTTTAGAGCTCCTAAAAAAGGGAGTTTAAATTGCAAGTTTTCTTTTAAGCTAGGGAAATGGTGCATGCCAAAATAAAGCTTTTGTTCTACTTTTTGCAAGGCAATTTGATTATTTTGAATGACGATTCCTAGATAGCGTTCTTCTTGAATAATTTCTTGTTTTTTCTTAATAGTGTGTTTGTCTAGGTTGTTTTTACCCAAGCAATGATTGTTAAAGGGGCAAATTTCACATTTTGGTTTAGGCGTGCAAATTAGAGCGCCTATATCAATAAGGGCTTGGTTGTGATTAAAACTCTCTTGAATATTAAGAAACTCATTAGCCTTTGTTTGTAAGGCTTTGGTGCTTATATCTAAATCTAAAGAAAAAAGCCTTAAAAGCACTCTTTTGATATTGGCATCTACACATGCGACTTTTTCTCTAAAGCCAAAGCATAAAATCGCATTAGCGGTGTATGCGCCAATTCCGGGGAGTTTAATTAGGCTTTGATAGTCATTAGGTAATTGTGAATGATAAGCTTTCACACAGATTTCAGCGCTTTTTTTTAAATTTTTTGCCCTTGAGTAATAGCCTAAACCACGCCAGAGCAATAAAACTTCCTCTAATGGGGCATTAGCTAAGTCTTTTAAGGTAGGAAAAGCGTGCAAAAAAGGAGAATAAAAGCGTTCAACTACGGTGTTAATTTGGGTTTGTTGGCTCATTACTTCACTAATATAGATTTCATAAGGAGCATTTATTCCTTTTAGATTCCTAAAGGGCAAGGATTTTCGCCCATGTTTTTCATACCATTTTAAAAGGGCATTGTGTAAAACTTGCAATCATAACCACCTAAATGCTACATATTTGACCCACGGCACACATACGCTTAAAAACACTATTAAATATATCATTCCAAAAATCAACCCCAATTTCCAAAAATCCTTACTTTTAATATACCCACTCCCATAATAAATAGTTGATGGACCAGTTCCATAAGGCGTAAGAATACCCATAATCCCTAAAGAAAACATTAAAAATAGTGCAACTTCATTTAAGCTAATTCCATAAATATTTGAAACAATCCCCAAAAAAAGTGCCATTAAAGCGCTCACATGGGCTGTAATGCTTGCAAAAAAATAGTGCAATAAATAAAAAAGTGCTACAACAATAAGCATGGTGATTAAAGGGTTTAAATGAGAATGTTCTAAAATTTCTTTGGAAAGATTACCTATATAAGTTAGAAAGCCCACATTTTTAAGTCCGCTAGCCATGGTTAAGAGCGCTCCAAGCAATAAGAAAATATTAAAAGCGCTTTTATTATTGATAATATCTTCATAACTAATGATTCTTAAAAAGACCATTAAAATCATTGCAATAAGTGCGGTTGTGCTTGCATGTAAACCCAAATATTTGCCAAAAATCCAGCCAAGTAAGGCTAGTAGGGTGAGACTAAGCATTAAAATTTCTTTTAAAGAGAGCGCTCCCATTATCTTTAATTCTTCTTTAGCCCATAAACTCACCTCCTTAGAGCCTTTTAGGGTGGGGGCACAAGTTTTATAAGCTAGTAAAGGCACAAGCAAGAGCAAGATTGCTCCGCAAGGCAAAAAGCCTAAAAACCAAGAAGTCCATGAAATTTCGCTTGCCCCCATTTTATGAGCTATTTCCATAGCTAAAGGGTTAAAGGCAGCAGAAGTTAAAAACATTGATGAAGTAATACAAGTTGAAGCTAGAGCCACCCACATTAAGTAAGCACCGATTTTTTTTAGGATTATTACTTGGAGTTGAACCCATTAAAGGTGGGATAGAAGAAACAATAGGATAGAGTATGCCACCACTTCTAGCAGAATTGCTAGGGATAAAGGGCGATAGAAATAAATCTGTTATCATAATTGCATAGCCTAATCCTAAAGTTGTCTTGCCTAAAAAACTAACAAGAAATAACGCAATGCGTTTTCCTAACAAGCTTTTTTCATAACCTAATCCTAGAATAAAGGCAACAAATACAAGCCACACGGTTTTATTGCTATAACCACTTAACCCCCAAGAAATAGCTTGACTTCCTTTTATTGTTTCACTACTAGCGCCAATGCCTAGTAACACACAAATAATCAATGCGCTTAATGCAATGAGTCCTGCGGGCATAGGCTCTAAAATCAAACCTATAATCATGCCCATAAAGATACAAAAATACAGCCACGCATGGGGGTTGATTGCGCTAGGTTTAGCCAAGAGATACAAAAATAGTGAACTTAAAATTGGAATAAGAATGAGTGCGAATCGTTTCATTTAGCATTGACCCTTATGTTACTTGGTTTGGTATATTTGACTCAACTAATGTCAATATTAATAAAACTACTAAGAATATTACAAAAAAATTGCATGAATTAATCATTTTTAGAAACAAAAAGTCTTATAATATACATTGCTTTATCAAAATTACTAAGAATTTAGGAGTATGCATGCAAGAGAGCACGCCTTTAAGCTATGATTATTCCATAAGTAAGTTATTTCTCTATGCGATGATTGCTTTTGGGATAGTGGGAATGTTGATAGGAATTGTTCTAGCTTTTGAGCTGTCTTTTCCGGGGCTTAACTATATTGCTGGGGAATATGGTTTGTTTGGTCGTTTGCGTCCTTTGCACACTAATGCTGTGATTTATGGTTTCACGCTTGGTGGTATTTGGGCGAGCTGGTATTATATCGGTCAAAGGGTGCTTAAAATCACTTATCATCAGCATCCATTTTTAAAATTCATAGGATTATTACATTTTTGGCTATGGATTGTATTGCTAGTTTTAGCAGTTATTAGTCTTTTTGCCGGTGTTAATCAAACCAAAGAATATGCAGAACTTATGTGGCCTTTGGACATTTTAGTAGTCATTGTTTGGGTGCTATGGGGGATTAGCATGTTTGGGAGTATGGGGGTAAGAAGAGAGAATACTATTTATGTATCCTTATGGTATTACATTGCTACTTATGTAGGCATTGCTGTGATGTATATTTTCAATAATCTTTCTATTCCTACTTATTTTGTGGCTGATGTGGGAAGTATTTGGCATTCTATCTCTATGTATTCAGGCAGTAATGATGCGCTTGTGCAATGGTGGTGGGGACATAATGCAGTAGCCTTTGTTTTTACTAGCGGATTGATTGGCACTATTTATTATTTCTTGCCCAAAGAGAGTGGTCAGCCTATTTTCTCTTATAAACTCACTTTATTTTCCTTTTGGAGCTTGATGTTTGTTTATATTTGGGCAGGCGGACACCACTTGATTTATTCTACCGTTCCTGATTGGGTGCAAACTCTCTCTAGTGTATTTTCAGTGGTATTGATTTTGCCTTCTTGGGGAACAGCCATTAATATGCTATTAACCATGCGTGGTCAATGGCATCAATTAAAAGAAAGCCCTTTAATTAAATTCTTAGTGCTTGCATCAACATTCTATATGCTTTCTACTTTAGAGGGGTCTATCCAAGCTATTAAGAGCGTGAATGCTTTAGCACACTTTACCGATTGGATTGTAGGGCATGTGCATGATGGTGTGCTTGGTTGGGTAGGATTCACCCTAATTGCAAGTATGTATCATATGGTGCCTAGAATGTTTAAAAGAGAGATTTATTCAGCAAAACTTATGGATTTCCAATTTTGGATTATGACTTTAGGGATTGTGCTTTATTTCTCTTCTATGTGGATTGCAGGAATCACGCAAGGTATGATGTGGAGAGATGTGGATCAATATGGAAATCTCACTTATCAATTCATTGATACCGTTAGAGTTTTGATTCCTTATTATAATATTAGGGGCGTTGGAGGCATTATGTATTTGATTGGATTTATTATCTTTGCTTACAATGTATTTATGACCATTACAGCGGGCAGAAAATTAGAGCGTGAGCCTAATTATGCTACACCTATGGCTAAGTAAGGAGGTTAGAGATGTTTAGCTTTTTAGAAAAGAACCCATTCTTCTTTACTTTGGCGTTTTTGTTTGTGTTTTCTATTGCTGGATTAGTTGAGATTTTGCCTAACTTCTTTAAATCGGCTCGCCCCATTGAGGGCTTACGCCCTTATAGCGTTTTAGAGATAGCTGGAAGACAAATCTATATGAAAGAGGGTTGTTATAATTGCCATTCGCAACTTATTCGCCCTTTCCAAGCTGAAGTAGATAGATATGGTGCGTATAGCTTGAGCGGAGAATATGCCTATGATAGACCTTTCTTATGGGGTTCAAAAAGAATTGGCCCTGATTTGCATAGGGTAGGGGATTATCGCACAACTGATTGGCATGAAAAGCATATGCTTGACCCACAAAGCGTTGTGCCTCATAGCATTATGCCGGCTTATCAACATCTATTTAAGAAAAAAAGTGATTTTGAGACCGCCTATGCTGATGCTTTAACCCAAAAGAAAGTCTTTGGCGTGCCTTATGATGCAGAAAATGGTGTCAAATTAGGCACTTTAGAAGAGGCTAAAAAAGCGTATTTAGAAGAGGCTAAGAAAATTACAGAAGACATGAAAGATAAGCGGGTATTAGAGGCAATTTCAAAGGGCGAAGTGCCAGAGATTGTAGCCTTGATTGCTTATTTGAATAGTTTGGGTAATGCTAGAATTACCACAAAGAAATAGGGGGTTAAGAATGGATTTAGAGAGTGTGAGAGCTTTTGCTTATGTGTTTTTTACCATTCTTTTCACGCTTTTTCTTTATGCTTACATTATTAACATGTATAGACAACAAAGAAAGGGTGTAGTGGATTATGAGCGCTATGGGTATTTAGTGCTTAATGATACCTTAGAAGATGAATTGATTGAACCACGCCATAAGAGCGTAGTAACAAAGGAAAGCTAAGATGGAATTTTTAAGCGATAATATCAATGTTTTTGGCTTAGTTGCCGCCCTTGTGATTTTGGTGCTAACTATTTATGAATCAAGCTCACTCATTAAAGAAATGCGTGATAGTAAGTCTCAAGGTGAGCTTATGGATAATGGGCATTTATTTGATGGAATAGGGGAGTTTGCTAACAACATTCCTGTAGGTTGGGTAGTAAGCTTTATGTGTGTGATTGTATATGCTTTTTGGTATTTCTTTTTTGGGTATCCGCTCAATAGCTTTTCTCAAATTGGGCAATATAATGAAGAAGTCAAGCAATACAACAAAAAGTTTGAAGAAAAATGGAAAAACTTGGGTCAAAAAGAGCTTGTAGATATGGGTCAAGGAATCTTCTTGGTGCATTGTTCGCAATGTCATGGTGTAACAGCTGAAGGCTTACATAATAGCGCTCAAAACTTGGTGCATTGGGGCAAGGAAGAGGGCATTATGGATACGATTAAGCATGGTTCTAAAGGCATGGACTATTTAGCTGGGGAAATGCCAGCTATGGATATGGACGAAAAAGATGCTAAAGCCATTGCAAGTTATGTTATGGCTGAAATTTCTAGCGTCAAAAAGACTAAAAACCCTCAACTTATTGATAAGGGCAAGGAATTATTTGAGAGTGCAGGCTGTGCGGGTTGTCATGGAAGTGATGGCAAGGGATTACAAGATAATCAAGTTTTTGCGGCTAACTTGACTACTTATGGCGCAGAGGGCTTTTTAAGAAATGTTCTAACACATGGCAAGAGAGGCAATATTGGGCATATGCCGTCGTTTAAATATAAGAATTTCAATGATTTGCAAGTTAAGGCATTAGCTGAATTTATCAAATCATTGCAACCTTTAGAAGATTAAGAAAAAGGGTTAAAAATGAAGTTTTTGAATGGATTATTAGGAAATTTGATTTTAGTAGCAGTGCTTTTGTGTATAGTGGCATTTTTTGCTTGCAAGGCAATCCAAGTTCAAAAAGAGCAGGCTACAAACTTTTATCGCTATAAAGATGCGAATGCTTTAGAGATGAAAAGCTCTAAAAATTACGAGAACTATGAGCTAGTGAAGTAAGGAGATACTATGAAATTTACTGCTTTAGAAAAGTTATTAGCTTTAATGATAGTTGCAACAATTGCAATGACAATCGTTATTTCTTTTGTGCCTAATTTATTCTTATTCAGCCTTTGATAAGACAGCTTTTTAAAAGGTTTTTTAAACCACTAAGCATGCTTTTTGGCATGCTATTTTTGGCTAACTATGCTAGTGCAAGCCAGGCTATAGGAACATCTTATATCTTCAATAACTCCAAAGGGCGTTTAGTAGAAAAAAGCGCTCAACTCATAGAGGCTATTTCTAGTGAGCTCTATGCTAAAACGGGGGTTTCTTTTGTTATAGATATGACTGATTTTAAAGAAAATCCTATAAATCTTAGCGCTAAAAGTGAGCGTCAAGCTTACCAACAAGCTTTTTTAAACAAACTTAAGCCCCCTTATGTAGCATTATTTTTCTACCACGATGCAAAGAAAATAGAGCTAGTAGCTAAGCCTAAAGATTTGCTTGATACTGAAAAAATCTTTTTTGAAAAAATAGTGCCACTACTACCTACCAATGCTAAAGAATACACTAGCTCTAGGATTTCAGCCATGTTGTTGAATGGCTATTCAGTTGCAATAGATAATTTGGCTGAAAAATATCATGTTAAAATAGCCGATAATTTTAGCGCTGATACGGGAGCGACCTTTTCTAAGGTTGCAATATATATATTATTACTCACACTTCTTGGCGTATTTTTTGGTATTTATTTCTTCAAAAAATCATAATTTAGGATAAGATAATGGATAAACAGAGTAAGAATTTTTGGCCTTTAGGGATTTTGAGTGTGTTAATTGGGGGCATGGGGATTGTAGTTGCATTAGTGGTTTTTGCGCTTAAAAATTCTCCTAAGAATGATATGGTTTATTTTGCTAACCATAATGATGTGGATTTGAGTTTCAACCATATGCTTAAAGCTTATAAGCAATTCCAAAAGGATTATCGCCTTTTAGTGGAGATGAGTCCCATTGACTCGCTCGCTAAAACGCCCATTTTTCCCTACTATTCTTTAGGCACACATGGGAATAAAAAAACTCAAGAAAAGCTTTTAGCGGATTCTTTGGAGCTTAAGACTAATAATACCTTGTATTTAAAATTAGAAAAGCAAGGTCAAAATACCCCATTGATAAAAACCGAAGTTTATTTAATGCCTTATCCAAGCAAAGAGCCCCCCCGCTTACTAGGGGAATTTTATTGTGATGGCATATGCGAGCCTCTGAGCTTTGATTTGCAAGATGATGAGCAAAAAGGACGCTATAAATTACTCTTCAAACTCACTTGGCAACACCCAGAAGATGAATCGCTAGTCTTAGAGCAACGAGCGTATTATCGGTAGGTTAAAATTCCTTTAATTGCTCTTAGATTTAGATTAAACTCCTCTAAGGCATTATCTAGGTTATCTTTAAGGATAGGCTATGAGAGCTATTCTTTAAAATAATCTCTATGTTCTATAAACGATAAAATATATTTTTTATTATTTAAATTTCTTCATAACTTCCCATTGACATACAAAAAAAAAAAAACGATAAAATCCGCAAAACAATTATTTGGTATTAAGGAGTTTTTGTATGTTTTTACATTTTTTAAATCAAGAACAGCAGGGAGTGTTGCTCTATTTGACTAAGGAAGTCATGCATAGTGATGGGAGAGACCACGAACTGCAACTAGCACAAATTGAGATTTTAAGCAAGCAATGTGAAAATGGTGTTGAAGAAAGAAAAATCAGCCTAGAAGAACTAAGCCCTATTTTTACAGAAAATAAAGCTAAGCATAGCTTACTTTTAGAGCTAATTGGTGTTGCCCTAGCTGATAGCAGATGGCATGAAAATGAAAAAGCTCTCATTGAAAAATACGCACACAAAATGGGTGTGAGCGAGCAAAAAGTAGAAGAGCTTAAAAATTGGGTTTTAAAACAAATGGAGCTTTATTCACAAGCTATCAGTCTTTTGGATTAATGCTACTTATGGGGTATTTAGGACAAATTAAAAATATTAAGCGAAAAATAATCAGTAAGGAGAATACAACATGTTACCACTTGCTTTAGGTGGGATTGCAGCGGTGATTGGAGTTGGAGCTAGAAAAGCTTATGATGGGTATGAGGATAGAAAAACAGCAGAAAATATTCAAAAACAAGCGCAAAGATATTATGAATGTAGAAAACTATGGCAAAACGACACACAAAAAATCACTAATGAGAGCCTAGAAAATTTAGGAAGGAGCTATTTAGAAGTCGGCAAAATTTTGAATGAGTTTGACACTCTAGCACAAAAGCTTATTAAAAAATTTAATGCCCATAAACAAAGGGGAGGTTTAGATTTTAAAACTTCTATCCCACAAGCTAAGCTTACTAGCATGCGTGATTTTAGTTACACAGCCGTTGGGGTGCTAGGCATATTAGCAGGTTCTTCTGCTGTTGGTGCAGCTGCCGCATTTGCTACTTATGGAGGGGTTATGGCATTAGGTGCGGCTAGCACAGGCACAGCGATTGCGTCTTTAAATGGAGTGGCAGCTACCAATGCGACTTTAGCAGCACTTGGTGGGGGGAGTTTGGCAGCTGGAGGCTTTGGTATAGCGGGTGGCACAGCTGTATTAGGGGGTGTAGTGGCAGCTCCTATCATTGCTATTGCAGGTTTTGCATACGCTAGTCATGGGGCAGAATGCCTTAAAAAGGCAAGAGAATATGACAGAGAAGTAGATAGAGCATGCAATAAAATGCTAAAAAGTATAAAGAGACTAGAAGAAATCAGTGCTTATGCTATAGAGCTACATAAAGGGGTGCAAGGCGTTATGAGTGTGTTTTGCACCTATTATTTTAATATTCTTAGAGCTATGCATCAATTTTTAAAAAATGGAGGCGATGTTAATCAAATCCATACTATGGAGTTCCTTGCTAAAGATAGTGATAGTTTAGAAACAGCTCAAAATTATGTTTTGGGTTGCGTGGATAATGGCTATAAACTTGCATCTATTATCACAGATATGGTAACAACCCCTATTTTTAAATACAAAGAAGATGACAAAATCAATTTAGATAGTTATAGTAGGGTTATTGCAATAGATAAAGATTATCAACCAGAAATACAAACAGATGAAGTGGGCAATGTGCTTAATATCAAAGGCATAGAAAATGCAAAGAATGTTTTTGAAGATATTGCGGTGAGTGCAAAACAGCAAAAATTGAGTGACTTTATTAGTAGTAAATTTTAAAGCAGTATAGGGGGATACATGTATTATGAAAGCTTAGAAGAACTAAAAGAACGCTTTAATAAAAGAGAAACGCTTTTTAATCAATATGTAGAAGATGCAAAAACGGCTTTTAGTGATGAAGAAGTAGAAAAATTATTTAATAAGGCATTTGAAGTTTTTGATGATTTAGGAAGTTTAGTGGATAAGTTAAATGAATTAGACAATTCTTTTGAATGGACAAAAAGATATATGGCATGTTCTTCAAAACTTGTTGAACTAAGCTCTATTAGTATGGAGCGATCTTTTGATAGTCCAGCAACAAGTTTTTTTAAAACGCTTAAAAGAAATATTTGGGGGTAAAGTGTATTTTGTATGTTTGAAAAATCCAAACATACAAGAAGCAATAGTTTTAACAAATCAAAGGAGAGATTATGCAAATAATCCATAGTAATGTTTTAGAAGTTTTAGAACAAGAAGTGATTAAGGCATTAAGCACAAGTTTTGGCTTAGATTTTTTATTATTCAAAGATAAAAAAGGGGGCGATGTCAATACCATTCATAATGTCCGACAAGGGGTTTATGCAAGTGATATGGAAAAACAAAGATACGAAAATCGTGGGGAATATAATAGCCATGATTACCATAGCCACCAAAATTATATCAATAAAGGGCGTGAAGCTAAAGAGCAGTTTTTGCAAGGTAATCTTAATGATGTTTATAGAGATAAAAACTTCAAATCAAACGAACAAAGGAATTTAGACCATATTATCTCAGCTAAAGAAGTGCATGATGACCCAGGCAGAGTGCTTGCTGAAATTGAGGGGGCAGACTTAGCTAATAAAGATAGCAATTTTGCTTTCACACATGAAAGCATTAATAAATCTAAAAAGGCTATGACCACGCAAGATTTTATAGACAAATTGCCTAGCATGATTGAAAATAGAGAGAAAGATATAAACAAACTTGAAATAAAGCTTCAAAACACCACTTCTGATATTGAAAAACAAAAGTTGCAAGATAGCATTACAAAAAAGAAAGAAAATGTAAAAGCCCTTAAAAGCGTTGATAAAGAAAAAATGCTTGAAGCGGATAAAAAAGCCAGAGAAGTTACGAATGCAGAAATCAATTGGGAGTATTATACTAGCTCTAAATTTTTTAAGAATACCACTTTTTCAGTTGGAAAATCAGGTTTAGCTATGGGGGCTAGACAAGCTTTGGGATTAGTGTTAGCTGAAATATATTTTGAAATTAAAACTCAAATTCCTATCATTTATCATAGTGTCAAAGAAAACTTTAAACTAGGCGTATTCTTAGAAAAAATGACAGAAACCCTTAAAGGTATTTTTGAAAGAGTGAAAGAACGCTTTAAAGAGATATGGACTTCTTTTGGATACGGCTTTGTTACAGGAATATTTAGCTCACTTTCTACAACCTTAATCAATATCTTCACTACGACAGCTAAAAAAGCTATAAAAGGCATTAGAGAAATTTTTAATACCTTAGTTCAAGTAGTAAAAGCACTTTTTAAAGGGGCGAGTTTTAAGGAAATTATCAAACTCATTTTAGCGTGTGGGGCAACTCTAATTGGCACAATTATTTATTCAGCTTGCGTGAATTTATTCACCTTTCCTTTTGGGACAGAATGTGCGGCTTTTGTGAGTGCGTTAGCTACAGGACTTATTTCTGTCGGATTATGCTACTTGGTAGATAACTGGGGCAGTCTTTTAAAAAATAAGTTTGATTTAGCCTTAGAGCATATGCAAGAGATGAATGCCAAGTTGGATAGGTATTTATTAGAATTAGCTCGTATTGAATTTAATATTAATCCTAGCGAAGTTCAAATGTTAGCTAGTAGCCTAAATTTAGCAAATAATGAAGTTGAACGAGGAGCTATTTTAGATAATGAGGTGCAAAAAAGGGGTATTAAATTGCCTTATGAAAGTGGCAATACTGAAAGCATAAAATCCTTTTTAAGTAACTTGTATCAAAAATAAGAGAGTGTAGTGTGCTATGCTATTTGACTTATTCAATTTATTTTCAAAAACAACTATATTTACTAAACCACCCCTTACAACCCAACCGCCATATATCCCAAGACCCACTACAACTTTTGAAAAAGTTGTAGAAATTGCAGGAAAGGGCTTACAAGCATATTGTGAGCGTAACAATGCACGCCAAAGGGTAGTGCCAAAGGTAGGTTCTATTGTATTGCATGATTTGTTTTTTGATTTTGCGGAGCATTCAGGCGTATATCTAGGCG
This sequence comes from Helicobacter cetorum MIT 00-7128, assembly GCF_000259255.1. Classification (NCBI taxonomy): domain Bacteria; kingdom Pseudomonadati; phylum Campylobacterota; class Epsilonproteobacteria; order Campylobacterales; family Helicobacteraceae; genus Helicobacter; species Helicobacter cetorum. Next base: position 1,923,766 of record NC_017737.1, on the reverse strand, counting down.
ATAATAAAATCGCTCATTTAACTAGGGAAAATAATAAGGCGTTGCTTAAGATTGTTAGCCCCAAAGACTTTGTTAAAGGGTTTATGAAAACAAGTAGCGATATTCTTATGTTATGTTATGAATATGATGAAATTTTAAAGCCCTTACATTCTCAAAAAATCGCAGATAACGCACTCTACTTTGTAGAGCGTTACAAGGGTATTGCTTTAGATTATGCGATAATGAGAGATGAATTTAATACGCATAATTGCCATGCTTTTAGTGCGAGTTGTATATTGGGTAAAGATTTAAACCAGCATCAAATATGGTCGTTAGAAGGAGTGCGTGATGTTTTAAGAGACAAGTTTAATATTGCTCAAAATGATTTTTTAGAATGTGCAAAATGGGACTATGAATAACTCTAAACTTTATCCCCCCTTTGCTTGCGACAAATGTGGAAAATGCTGTGAGCATGTGCATTTAAGCGAACTTACTAAAGAATTAGATAGGGGCGATGGGGTGTGTAAGCACTATGATAGCGAGACCAAACTTTGTGCCATTTATGAAACTCGCCCCTTAATTTGTCAAGTAGAGAGTATGTATCGCTTGTATTACTCTAAGGAGTATTCTTGGCAAGAATTTTGTGCGTTGAATTTAAAGGTTTGTAAAGAGTTAAAAAAATAAAAATTAGTGTTTGTTGTGTTAGGATAATTAAAAGTCTTTAAGGAATAAACATGAAACTTCATAAGCGTGTTTTGAGATTACACCATTTTAGGAATTTGGGTAAGGACTTGCCTACAGAATTACTCTTAAATGCAGATTTTGCAAATACAGATTTTGATGGGATTAAGCATGGGGGGTTAGTGATTTTAGTGGGGGAAAATAATGTGGGTAAAAGCAATGTGCTAGAAGGGTTGAAAGCTTTCAATGATGAGACTAATTTTCTATGTGCTATAGAAGATTATGAAAAACAAGCCAAAGAAAGAGCTACGCTAAGTCTTATCAGCACAATTGAAAATAACCAACAACTTGAAACGCTTTCTTGGGTAGAACTCAAAGAAAATAAATCAAATAAGCAAGCATTTGAAATGAGTTTTTATCCGTTTGAAAATCATATGAAAATGCTAACCGCACAATGCACACGCTCTGACGACAATGCTAGTTACTCACGGATTTCTTGGTTTGATAATCATTTTATACAATCTATTAGAGAAGCCCTAGAAACATTATTGCCTTGTGCTGATGATAGTCTAAGCCATAGTAAATATTGCAAAGAGCTTGAAAGCTCTTGGAATAACTTTTCCAATCAATACACAAAAGCATTAAGATTAAACGAGATTCGTCTCGGAAAATACATAACGCCAATAGAACGCAAAAAAGATAAAAGAAAGGCAAAAGCAGCGTATGAGAATCTTAAAAAAGCCCTTTTATCACACATTTGCTTGACTTTCAAGGAATATAGCTTGTCAAAGTTGATAGAATGTTTTGATGAAACTAAAGTTTGTGAAACATTAGAAAAGATGAGAAAAAAATCTGAGGAACAAATCAATAAAATAGCAATATTGCAACAACAATTCTACGCTTCTAGTCCAAAAAACTTAAAAGCAAATCCCACGCAAAAGGCGATTCTAGCTAACCACTTACCCCAAATTATTAATTGCGAAAATCCTTTTGAGCTTAAAGACGAAAATTTGCGCTTGGATATAAGAAAAGAGACGCTTCGTAATGGGATATGGGAGACTATGTGTTTTGAATGGTACAAGACAGCACCGATATTTACCAATACAATTATCAATATGAAAAATAATAATAACTTTAGCAATTATGACTTTAAGATTGATAAGGAAGAGCGAAAATTACAAATTGATGGAGATTGGCCATTCTTTATAGAATTAAAAAATGAAATTACAGAAAATGCGATGGATATACTAAGAAAAAGTAATTCATCATGTATTTTAGAAAAGTCTAAAGGTAAGACTCAAGGCTTAGAATATGTGTTGCAAATGTCTTCAAAAATAGATGAAAAATATAACGCTACTTTTACATTCTATGATTTAGAAGACAACTTTTTGTTTGATAAAAAAACGAACCTTTTAGACGAACTAGAAAAAGAATTAAAGAGAATGGGCGAAAAAATCAGCAAAGAATTTAATGAAAGCTATTGTATTAACCCTAATGATGAACACAGATATATTTTTGAATTCCGTTTGAAAAAACAGCATTTTTTACATATAAGAATTAAAAGAGACAACGAGTATTTAGAGCTTGTTAAACAAAGCACAGGGTTTCAATGGTTTTTTAACTTGTTTTTTAATTTTTTATACCCCTATAGATACCACAAAAAGGGAATAAATAGGGAGCTTGGAAAAAATAGCTCCTATCGTAATTATAATAGTATTGTGGTTATGGATGAACCAGCCACTCATCTAAGCGTGCCAGCTAGACAAGAATTTATAGAGCGTTTGAGACGATATAGCAAAAAATGGGGCATTACCTTTGTTCTAGCTACTCATGACCCCTTTTTAGTAGATACTGACCATTTAGATGAAATAAGAATTGTAGAAAGGCAAGCAAACGGCTCGGTAATTTATAATGAATTTAACTATTCTCTAAACAATGCGAGTAATGACTCCGATGCCTTAGACAAAATCAAACGCTCTTTAGGGGTAGAGCAACATATCTTTCATAACCCTAGAAAACATAGAATTATCTTTGTGGAAGGGATTACGGATTATTGTTATTTAAGTGCCTTTAAATTATATTTCAATGAGCGTTACCCACAATACAAGGATAATCCTATTCCTTTCACTTTCTTGCCGATTTCTGGACTTAAAAATAATGCGAAAAATATGGAAACAACTATTGATAAGCTTTGTGAATTAGATAATAACCCTATTGTCTTAATAGATGATGACAGAAAAGATGAAGAAGATGATAAGCCTAGTGAACAATTTAAAAAGACTAATGAGAAAATGGGTAGTCCTATCAAAATTTTACAGCTCTCACAATGCGATGAAAATTTCAAACAAATTGAAGATTTATTTAGTGATGAAGACCAACAAAAATATTCATTAAAAGACAAAGACATGGCATTAGCAATAGCCTTTAAAAATGAGCTTTATATAGTAAGCCACAAGCTCAATAACAAACATTATCAATACCCACTTAACAACCAAGATGTTGTAAGCAAACAAGCAGAAATCAATTTTCTATATTTGTTTGAATGGATAGCATGCAATTTAAGCTCAGTCAAAAACTAATTATGATTAAAAGCACTTAGAATTGATAGGTGGAATTTGACTATAATACGCTCAAAGATTATTTGTTGAAAGGATTTTAATGTTAAAAAAAATGTGTTTGAGTTTGCTAACTATAAGTGGAATTTGTTCTCAATTGGGGGCAAAGGACTTGAATTTCAAACTAGATTATCATGCGACTGGGGGCAAGCTCGTAGGAAAAATGACAGATTCTAGTCTTTTGAGTATCACTTCTTTAAATGATGAACCTGTTGTAATCAAAAATCTTATTGTTAATAGGGGAAATTCATGCAAAGCCACTAAAAAAGTTGAGCCAAAGCTAGGCGATAAATTCAAGAAAGAAAAGCTTTTTAATCATAAAATAAAATATTCCCAACAGATTTTTTATCGCTTAGATTGTAAGCCTACGCAATTATTGGAAGTTAAAATCATTACGGACAAGGGGGAGTATTACCACAAGTTTAGCAAGTAAAATTCAAGGTGATTTTTTAAAGGGGTTAGTCAAACACCCTTTTAAAAATCGCATTGATATTCTTAGTGTAGTAGCTATAATCAAAACACGCTTTAATCTCGCTTTCACTCAAATATTTTTTCAAGCGTTCATCATTTAATAAGGCGTTTAAAAACAAGTTTTCATCAGTGTTTTTTGAAGTGCCTTGCTGTAAATTTTCCCATACTTTCATCGCATTTTCTTGCACGATTGTATAGCTTTCTTCTCTGCTCAAACCTTTTTTGGGTAGTTCTAAAAGCACTCGTTGTGAAAAAACTAGCCCCCCACTTAACGCTAAATTTTTAAGCATATTTTTTGGATAAACGACCAAGTTTTCAATAACACTACTCAAGCGACTAAGCATAAAATCGCTTGTGATAAACATATCTGGTAAAGCAAATCTCTCCACTGAGCTATGGCTAATATCTCTTTCATGCCAAAGGGCGACATTTTCTAGCATAGGGGTAGTAAAAGAGCGAATTACCCTACAAAGCCCTGTGATATTCTCGCTTAGCACCGGATTTCTTTTATGGGGCATGGCGGAGCTTCCTTTTTGCCCTGTTGAAAAATATTCTTCAGCTTCTTGCACTTCGCTTCGTTGTAAGTGGCGGATATTCACAGCGATTTTTTCACAACTGCTCGCTAAAAGGGCTAAATCACACGCTAATCTAGCGTAGCGGTCTCTTTGAATCACTTGGTTGCTAATGTTTGCTACTTTTAAACCTAAAGATTCACAAGTTAACTCTTCTAATTCTAAGGGAGCGTGAGCAAAATTCCCCATAGCCCCACTAATGGCTCCCACACTAATAAACTCCATAGTCAAATCTAGGGCTTTTAAATGGCGTTTGATTTCGTCAGCCCAAAGAGCTAAAACTAAGCCAAAAGTAATGGGTTCGCCAAAAATCCCATGACTTCTGCCTACCATTAGAGTGTCTTTATGCTCTAAGGCTTTATTTTTAAGCGTTTCATAAAGATTTTTAACGCCTTGTTGGATGAGCTTTAAACTTTTTGTCATCAATAATGCCATAGCCGTATCAATACAATCACTAGAAGTGATACCATAATGAAAAAATCGTGATTCTATTCCCAAACTCTCACTCACACAAGTAGTGAAAGCGATTAAATCATGCTTAGTGATTTTTTCAATTTCTTTAATGCGCTCTAAATCAAACTTCGCATTTTTACAGATTTTTTCACAATCTTCATCGCTAATTTGCCCAAGTTTATTCCACGCTCTAACCACAGCCTTTTCTACTTCTAAATAGGCTTCAAATTTGCTCTGCTCGCTCCATAGGGCTTTCATTTCTTCTCGTGCGTAGCGTTCTAGCATTAATAATCCTTAAAAAATCAAAATGGAATTTATGTTACTTAAAAGGGGATTAAAAAGTCAAGTGGTAAAAAATAATCAAAGCACTTTAAAAAGTGCCTTGCTAAAAAAAGAATAAATTAGAGTTATACTCCAGCCTCTTCTCTGCGTTGTAAATACTCCCAACGCTCATTCACATCTTTTTGCAATTCTTCAATGATATGCTCGTTTTCTTTTTTGAAAAGGTGTTTGAAACGCTTTTGGGCACCCAAATAGTCTCTCACAGAGATGATGTTTCTTGGGCGATAAGTAATTTTCAACTCTCTGCCATTAAAGATTTCAAATAAAGGAAACATCAAGCTATCTACTGCCATATCCGCTAATTCAATGGTTTGATTGGATTCAAACTTCCACTCAGTTGTGCAAGGACTAAGGGCGTTGATAAAGCAAGGCCCTTCAGTGTCTAATGCAGTCTTAATCTTTTTATTCATATCTTTCCACTTATTAGGTGAAAGTTGCGCCACATAAGGAATCCCATGGCTTGCCATAATAGTTACGATGTCTTTTTTCTTTTCTTTTTTACCAAAGCTTACTGAACCACCCGGAGTAGTAGAAGTGCTAGCCCCTAAGGGTGTAGAAGAACTTCTTTGACCACCGGTATTTGCGTAGTTTTCATTATCTAAGCAAATATAGGTCATATCATGCCCTCTTTCCATACAGCCACTGATAAATTGAAAACCAATATCATAGCTAGAGCCATCGCCCCCAAAAGCTACAAACTTAGGTCTTTGACCCTTGTATTTGCCTTTGTTGGCTAGGGCTTTATACATAGATTCTACGCCTGCAATGGCAGTTGAACCATTTTCAAAACCAATATGAATCCAAGGCACATCCCATGAAGTGTGTGGATATACAGCAGTGCATACTTCCAAACAACCTGTAGAGTTACCTAGAACGATAGGCCCATCTACGGCGTTTAGAACTTCACGCACAATAATACCATGCCCACAACCCGGACATAGTAGATGAGCGCCTTCAAATTTTTCAGCGCTTTGGCTAAAACCTTTAAGTGTTTTTACTTCTTTTACCATAATATTTCCTTATTAAAAAAAGCTCATTTTAGGGCCTCTAAGTCCTACGAATTGTTGGGTAGGATGAGTGAGTGCGCCTTTAAGAGCATCTTCTTTGATTTCTTCAAAAATTTCACATAGATGTGCGATAGTCATATCTCTTTCGCCTAAGCCATAAATATAGTTAGACACAACAGGGTGCTTGGAATCTTTGGTTTGATATACTGCTGAAGTAACTTCATTAAACATTGCACCCATAGCACCTGCAGGAGAACTCTTGTCTAAAATGGCTAAAGCTTTAAGGTTTTTCAAATCTTGACCTAATCTTTCATAAGGGAAAGGGCGTAAAGAATGAACGGTGGCGACTCCAGCTTTAATACCTTTTTTACGCATTTCTTTAGCCGCTACAATAGCAGATTCATAAGTGGTTCCAAGCGCAAAAATAGCCACTTCAGCATCTTCTAGTTGGAAAGTTTCTGTTAAGTGGTATTGTCTGCCTGTGAGTTTAGCAAAATCATTAAACACTTCTTCAATTATCTTTTCAGCACTCATAATCGCATGGTGGAGTTGGGCTTTATGCTCATAATGCCATTCTTCTTCAGCTTGTGCACCATAGCTTACAGGTCTATCAAAGTCTAAGAGTGAGTGCTTAGTTTGGTATTCACCTACAAATTTATATGCAATATCATCGCTTAATGGGCGCACATTTTGCACAGTGTGTGAGCATAAGAAACCATCTTGGTTAACAATGGTTGGCACACGAACATTTTGATGTTCGGCAATTCTAAACGCCATTAAGGTAAAATCATAAGCTTCTTGAGGGTTGCATGTAGATAGATTTATCCAACCTGCATCTCTAGCTAGATACATATCAGAGTGGTCGCCATGGATATTTAAAGGAGCGGCTAGAGCACGATTAACTAAGTTTAATACGATAGGTAAGCGCATACCAGATGCTTGATATAAGACTTCTACCATAAGCGCTAAGCCTTGAGAACTAGTCGCTGTGCTTACTCTCCCACCTGCTGCAGCTGCACCTACGCACGCACTCATAGCTGCATGTTCTGATTCTACTAAAACAAATTCGCCATCAATATAGCCATTATCCTTAAACGAACCATAGTTTTGCACAATAGGAGTTGATGGAGTAATTGGGTAAGCTGCAATTACATCAATTTGAGCTTGTCTTAGAGCGTTTGAGCTGGCCATATTGCCATCCCAAACCTCTACTTCTTGTAATTCAATCTTTTTTGCCATTCTATTTCCTTATTTTTTCTTTTCTTGCTTTGTTGGCCATTTAGTAAGCGCTGTATCTAATTCTTCTTGCTCTTCAAACATCCATAGTGATTTAGGATTAGTAGGGCAAACACTCACACACACTCCACAACCCTTACAATGAGTATAATCTACGCCTTTTAATTTGCCCTCTCTTGAAAGAATAGCTGCATCAGGGCAATAAACCCAGCAGTTAAAGCAATTAATACAGATGTTTTCATTATGCACAGGCTTTGCTACACGCCAATGAGCTACTGAAGTAGTGAAATAACTCTCTTTAGTGTAGTTACGCTCAGTATTGTGTTTTTCTATTTCGCTTTGTGCATTGTTTTCAAAAGGGAAAAGCACTGCTCCCATTTCAAATTCATTCCAATTTTTCATCTTTCTTCCTTAAGCGTTATTGAACTTCTTCATAAGCTCTTTGAATGGCGAGCATGTTTGCATCAATGACTTCTTGAGCCAATTTCTTGCCTAAAACTTTTTTAAACGCCTCTTTAAACGCCTCAATTTCAAGCATATTAGAAACTTTCATCAAAGCCCCTAGCATTGGAGTATTAGGAATAGGACGCTTTAAAGTTTCCATAGAGATTTTTAAACAATCTAGCGTAAAGACTTTGCGAGTTTTAAGTTCTGGTTTCTTTGCAAATAACTCTTCTCTTGAAAGATAGCTTGTAATGATATAAGTGGTATCTTCTTTTTCATCAGCAAAGATATCTTCAATAAATACCAATCCCGGGTCAATCACCAAAACATAATCAGGTTGCATAAAACGCTCATGATTTAAAATAGGCTCATCGTCAATGCGATTATACGCCATCATAGCCGCACCTCTTTTGGCTGAACCATAAGAGGCAAATGCCTGCACCTCTTTGCCTGTTTTTGAAATTACATCAGCTAGTCCTTTAGCGCCCGTGATTGCGCCTTGACCAGCTCGTGCATGCCATCTAATTTGTAGCATAATACTGAATCTCCTTGTAACTAATTGAGATAGAAAAGGTAGCTTTTCTTCCAAAAGTGTAATGTTATAACCTTTGGATTATACAAGAAAAACTATTAATTTGTCTTACAATAGTAGGTTTTTAAGAATTTTCATACAAATTTGGGGCTATTTTTAACAAATATTTGTTTTTTATTTTTTAATCTTTATTTTTGCTTTTTTTAAAAAATTAAAATTAAAGATTATGAGTATTTATTTCTTAACAAAAACCCATTTTAATTGGTTGAAAAACATGTAATCAAGTAAGGTTGAAAAAAATAAAACCAATAAAAAACTTTTTCCATTTTTTAATTGTGTCAAATAATATCAATATTCTTATCAAATAACTCTATGATAACAATAAATTTAACCTAGCTTTGTTTAAACTTTGTTATTATTGCTGTAGTAGTTGGTGCTTTTAGGTTTACTCTATATAATTGTGAAATAGGGTTTAGAAATAACGATTTGAAATCAAGGGGTTTATGTTGAAAAAACTAAAAACATTTGCTAAGGGGTTGATAAGCTTAGCGTTATTATTGGAATGTCAAGCCAAAGATTCTAAAGATGTAGCCAAACAAAAGGTTAAGCTAGCCGATAAGAGCGCTTTTTATTTGGGGGTTGGGTATCAATTAAGCGCTATAAACACCTCTTATAGCACAAAATCTATTGCTGATTCTTATTATATGGTCGGTAATGGTTTTGGTGTGGTGCTTGGGGGGAAGTTTTTAACCCAGAGGAAAAATTTAGAGCATGTAGGCTTGCGTTATGGAATATTCTATGACCAAACTTTCTCATCTTATCATTCCTATATCTCCACTTATGGAATGGAATTGAGTGGTTTATGGGATTTTACCAACACGCCTAAGCACTTTTTTGGACTAGAAGTTGGCATAGGGATTGCTGGGGCGTCTTATTTACCCGGAAATGCCTTGCATGGAATTATTGCTAAAAATTTAGGTCAGCAAAATTCGCTTTTTCAATTGCTTGTAAATGTGGGCGCACGCTTTGGACTTGGACATAATGAAATCGCTTTGGGATTAAAATTCCCTACTATTGCTAATACAAAAAACCAAACTATCAACGGCTTGAGCGCTACGACTTTGTGGCATCGTTTGCCGGTAATGTATATAAATTACATTTACAATTTTTAAAAGAGTGCCTTTAAAAGCACTCTTTTTATTTTTAAAGCCTTAATGATGAATCCTAGTTTTGACAAAATCAATCAAATTTCTTGTATCTATATTGAAAGTAACAAATTGCTGATACATAGTATACCATGGCCCATGCCCATGTAAGCTATAGCCATTGCCTCCACCTACAAAGTTAAAGAACGCATCAAATCTAATGGCTACAAAATTATTCTTATACACATACGACATATAAAAGCGCTCAAAATTAGGGGCGCTATACCATGGCAAGCCTGTATAGAGTGCTTGTCCGTAAGTGGGGTAGAAGTGCATTTGGGGGTGGTCTGAAAAGTAGTATTTATCTCCTACAATAAAGCCTTTATATTGCGCCATAAAGTCAAATTGTCCGCCAAAGCTATTATAAAAATGGCTTGGCCCACAGCTGACACCTGAACGCACACAATAGCGTGTTTGGCTAGACATGGTTCCAAATTTAAAAAAGATTTTATCCATATAGGGCATAAGCCTCTTTAAATCGGTTTTGATATAGGCGTTGTAATACACTCTATCTAAAATCGTAGGGTTGGAATATTCGCCCGGTTTTCCCCCTTGTGGCTCTCCGCTAAAATAAGGATAGCCATTAGGCCATTGTGGGGTCTCATCATCTTTATTAAGATGTGAATGCCCGCCATAAGGGTATTTATTGCCCATGCTATAATTGCTTGTATTATGAAAAACAACAATATTGCCCCCAAAGCCCAAATAACCCTTTAAGAAAGACCATTCAGTAGATGCCATATAAAGCATGTTATTGAGATTGTAATTCTTTTTATGCGGTTGGTTATTCCAATTACGCCCTCCAAACCAATCTATTACAAACTCCGCATAGCCATTCCACCAACGATTGGGATTATAGGCGGGCATAAATTGAAAGAGCCCTCCTCTAATGGTGGGGTCTTTAAACCAAAAGAGTTTTTTAAAGGCTTGTAAAGGATAGATATGTTGATAGCTCCTTGGCACAATCCCTACATAGCTTCTAAAATACTTACCAATAGCTTGATAATACATGGTAACTCCCCATGAATAGGGAAAGTAACTATAGTGGGTATGCAAGTTTTGGATAAACCATGCTCCAAACATAATTGATTGGCGTTTGTCATCAAACTGAATACCGGTTTGAATGAAGAGTCTGTTTTTCATATTAACCATACTGCCCCAATAAGGGTTGTTTCTAGGAGATACCAAATTGTAAGTAAAACTCATAAATTTTAAATCATAGACAAAACTAGTGGCTTTGAGAGAGCCTATAGAACTAAAACCTAAAAGCGCTAAGGCACAAAGAGATTTTCTCATCAACACTCCTTAAAAATTGACATCATAGCCAAATATTTTATTGACAATTCAAATACAATTAAATATTATACAATATCTAAATATCTAAATATCTAAATATCTAAATATCTAAATATCTAAATAATATCCAATTACTAAAAATACTAGCAAAAATTTTTTAATCTTTAACAAAAAAAGTTAGAAAAAGAGAATGGCACTTTTTAAGGAAAAATCCTTAAAAAATGTTTTATAGAAATAAGAGATTAATCAAACGATTTTTTCATATCAATCACATAGCGGAATTTTGCCTTGCTGTGTGTTAGGTTATGATAAGCGGTTTCAATATCCTTACCTAAAATCAATTCTATTTCAGGATAGATATTGTGTTTAATAGAAAAATCCATCATTTCTTGAGTTTCTTTAATGCCCCCAATAAGCGAACCATAAACCTTGCGATTACCCAAATTGATGAAGTCAAAGACATTGAGTGCTGGAGCAACTTCTCTAGGAGGAAGTCCCACAAGGGCTAATTCGCCATTATAGCTTAAGAGCTTGACATAATCTTTTAAATCATAGTTAGTAGGAATGGTTGAAATGATAAAATCTAGCTCTTCTTTGCACTCCTTAGGATTGCTATAGAAATGTTTGGCTCCCATATTTAAGGCATCTTGCTTTTTATTTTCGTTTCTTGCAAAAATACTTACCTCAGCCCCCATGGCTACAGCGTATTTTAACGCCATCATGCCAAGACCGCCAAATCCAGCTACGCCGACTTTTGTGCCTTGAGTAACTTTAGAAAATTTTAAGGGCGAATAAGTCGTAATACCTGCACATAATAAGGGGGCTACTTTTTCTAAGGGAGCGTTTTTATCTACGCTAATAACATAATCTTCATCTACAACAATATTGTTGGAATACCCGCCCATATGGGGTTCATTATCATGGAAATAATCCAAGCAATCATAAGTAAACACCGTTTTATTATTCGCACAAAATTGCTCTTGATGCTCTTTACATGGTTTGCAAGTTTTGCATGAATTAACAAAACAGCCCACACCTACCACATCGCCTACTTTAAATTTTTTGACTTCTTTGCCTACCTCTTTAATAACCCCAGCAATCTCATGCCCAGGAATCATAGGGTAAATGCCCTCTTTCCATTCACTATAAGCACTATGAATATCGCTATGACAAATCCCTGCATAATGAATATCAATTAACACATCTTTAGCCCCTATGGCATGACGGCTAAAGTCATGGGGTTTGAAATGCCCATCTTTAGAAAAAATGGCAAAGCCTTTGGATTGGATTCTCATAAAAACTCCTTATTCAATACGATAAAATCAACTTTATTATATCGTTTTTTAGCTATGTTTAATCTCTATGTTTCTTATTTAGTGATAGAATAGTAGTTGTTAGATTTTTGGCAATTTAGTTTTTAAAGAAATAATTCTATGGAATTTAGAATTTTAAAGGAAGACTCATGAAAAAAAGTTTTTTTCGTTATGGTTCTGCTTTAATGGCTTTTAGTTTGGTATGGTTTGTTGTTCAAGAAACCCATGCAAACGATAAAGAAAAGATTTCAAAAGACACAAGAATTAGTCAAGAAAATCTTGGCTTAAGAAAAGCCCCTTTAGAAGATGAAAAAAAGGTTAGGCTCTCGCCCTATCATTATAGTGAGAGTGCTCCGGGTTCTAGCCAAAGGATTGAACGCTCTTATGAAAACGCTCCCCCCTTAATCCCCCATGATATTAGCGATTTTGCAGACATTACTAAGAATAATAATGCGTGTTTAGGGTGTCATAGCCCTGATGTGGCCAGCACAGTTGGGGCTACTCCTGTTCCGCATTCACATCTATATGATTTGCGTAAAAATAAGCCCATTAAAAATAATGGTGTAAGTGATGCAAGATATAATTGCACGCAATGCCATGTCCCTCAAGCAAATGCTAAGCCTTTAGTCAAAAACTCTTTCAAGCCTGATTTCACTAAAAAATCTTTAGAGTATCGCTCTGATTTAATGAAAGTAATTAATGATGGCGTGAAAGATGAGACTAAGAAAAAAGCCCCTAAGCATTCAAACTCTAAAGCAAGTGAGAAAAAATAGTTTTTAAAAAATATCTATAGGGTCCATATTCACACTACAAGGGATATGGGGGGTGGCTTTTAAAAACGCATGCACGCTTTTGAGTAGGCTCAAAGGGTTTGAAGAACGCAATAAAATAAGATAGCGATAAGACGAGGCGATTTTTTCAATAGGGGCTTTAATATGAGAGAGCGTTACGCCATTTTCTAAACACAAAGAAAGGATTTTTGAGGCCTCTATACTTAAAAGCTCGGCTTTTTGCTCGTTTTTATGTTTAAACTCTAACAAACACAGCCGCAAAAAAGGTGGGTAGAGTTCGCACCTTTCTATTAATTCGTATTGCAAAAAATCTTCATAGTCATCTAAGAAATTTTTTAACAAACCCACTTCTATGCTCTGAATGAATACCAATCCAGAAATTTGTCTTGCACTTCTTCCAGCGATTTGATGGAGTAGCGATACGCCTTCTTCTAAAGCCCTATAGCTACTAGATTTAATGATATTATCTATGCCTAAGATAACCGCTAAACTCACTTTAGCATAATCATGCCCCTTACTTATCATTTGTGTGCCAATTAAGATATTAGTTTTTTGATGATTGAAATCACTTAAAATGTTGTTGAGCTTTTTTTGTGTGCTGGTGTGGTCTTTGTCTAAAATCGCCATTCTTGCCCCTTTTAGAAGGCTCTCTAATTCCTTAAACACTTGCATAGTGCCTATTCTTTTACCCACTAAGACTTCATTTTGGCACACATTACAAATCTTAGGGATAGGGCTTACAAAATGGCAATAATGACACATGAGCTTATTAGTTTTTAAGTGTAAGCTCATATTCACGCTACAAAAGGGGCATTGAATGCTTTTATGGCAATTTTGGCACTCTAAGGTTTTGAAATTCGCCCTAGTAGGCACAAAAATAATGGCTTGCTCGTTTTTGTCTATGACTTGCTGTAAAGTCTCTAGGAGTTTTGGGGTAACAAAATCTTGCGTTTTCTCAAAAATGATGTTTTTTTGTGTGGGAGTGTAGCGACCTTTAAGACGCACTAAGGCTTTATCCTTAAAGCGTTTGTAGCTATTTAAACTAGGCGTAGCAGAGCCTAAGACAACTTGAATAGGAAATTTGCTCGCTAAATACAAGCATAAATCTCTAGCGTTATACATAGGGCTTTGCTGAGATTTGTAAGAAAAGTCATGCTCTTCATCTACAATAACTAAGCCTAGCTTTTTAAGGGGTAAGAATAACGCACTTCGTGTGCCTACAACGAGCCTTATTTTTTGAGAGTAGAGCCTTTCTAAAAATTGTTTTTTTTGAGTTTTAGAGAGTTTGCTATGCCACAAACCTAAATGGTCTTTAAAAGCAACTTTAAGGCGTTGTTGCATTTGGGGAGTGAGAGCGATTTCTGGCACAAGTAATAAAGCACTCTTTTTTTGCTCTAAAGTTTTAGCGATTAAATGCATATAAATTTCAGTTTTTCCACTACCGGTATCGCCAAAGAGCAAGCTTACAGAATGCTTTTCTAATTCTTTTAAGGCTTTTGTTTGAGTTTCACTCAAAGTATTTAGAGTGGGCGTAATTTCTTCTAATCTTGCATTATCGCATGCATTAAAAGGGGTAAAAAGGCTTAAAACTAAAGAGAGATTAGCACAATAATATTGAGCGATAAATTCAGCGAGTTTGATTTGAAGGGGGAGTAAAAAAAAGGGCGTTTTTTCACATTCTAGGCATTCAAAAGAAGGCTTTTTCTCTTCTTTAAGAATGACGCCTACAAGAGATTTATTTCTTAAGGCAATATTGACTAACACCCCTTTTTCACAGCTCTCTTTAGAAGAGTAGGTTAAGGGGGGGGTTTTATTTTTTAAAGGAGCGACTAAGTAATAGAACATCAAGAGATTTTTTCTAAAAGTTTTTGAATTTCATCACGCAAATGGGCGTTTTGACAAACTTCATGCAAATAATCTTTTAAAAGCTCTAAAGTATTTAGTTCCTTATTATGAAAACGCTCTTTTAAGGCAAGTCTTGTAGCAACACTAAAAGTCTCATTCAAAGAGATCTTATAGCGTTTGCCTAGATAATTGACTTCTAGGTCATTGGGTATATCTTGAGAATTTTTGTTTGAAAATTCTTTGTCAAGAGAGTTACTCATGAGACATCATTTTTTCTAGTTTGTCATAAATATCTTGCAAGCCTTTTTCTTTGTTGTTTAGCTCGTTATCTTTAGCGTTCAAATCATCATATAAAATGGCGATTTGCAAAGTCTTTTCCTCATTTTGTGCGTTAAGAGTGGTAATTTGAGTGCGTAACTCTTGCAATTCTTCATCTTGGCGTTTAGTTTTTTTAATCAATTCATCAATTTTAGCATTCAATTTATCTAATAAGCTCAAGGATTCCATTATTTAAACCTTTCATAATTTTAAAATAACTATTATTATAACAAAACCTATCTCATAGAAAGATTTGTCATGTCATTATTTGAATTAAAAAGCCATTATGCACCAGCGGGCGATCAGCCCCAAGCAATAGAAAAGCTTACTAAAAGCCTAAAAGCTAAAAATCAATACCAAACTCTAGTGGGCGTTACAGGAAGCGGTAAGACTTACACGATGGCAAATATCATCGCTAAAGTCAATAAGCCCACCTTGATAATGAGCCATAATAAAACCTTGTGTGCACAGCTCTATAGCGAGTTTAAGGCGTTTTTTCCACATAATAGAGTGGAGTATTTTATCTCACACTTTGATTACTACCAGCCTGAGAGCTACATTCCTAGAAGAGATTTATTCATTGAAAAAGACAGCTCTATTAATGATGATTTAGAGCGTTTAAGATTAAGTGCAACCACTTCGCTTCTAGGTTATGATGATGTGATAGTGATTGCTAGTGTTTCAGCTAATTATGGTTTGGGTAACCCTGAAGAATATTTGAAAGTTATGGAAAAAATCAAAGTGGGCGAAAAACGAGCCTACAAACCCTTTTTATTAAAGCTTGTAGAAATGGGCTATAGTCGTAATGAAGTGGTGTTTGATAGGGGGAGCTTTAGAGCGACAGGTGAATGCGTGGATATTTTTCCGGCTTATAATGATGCAGAATTTATTAGGATTGAATTTTTTGGCGATGAGATAGAGAGAATTGCGGTATTTGATGCATTAGAAAGGAATGAAATCAAGCGTTTAGATTCTGTCATGCTTTATGCGGCAAGTCAGTTTGCAGTAGGGAGTGAGAGATTAAACTTAGCCATTAAAAGCATTGAAGATGAGTTAGCTTTAAGATTGAAGTTTTTTAAAGAGCAAGATAAAATGATTGAATACAACCGCCTTAAGCAACGCACAGAGCATGATTTAGAAATGATTAGTGCGACAGGTGTGTGTAAGGGTATTGAAAATTATGCACGCCATTTTACCGGTAAATTGCCTGGCGAAACCCCTTTTTGTTTGTTTGATTACTTAGGGATTTTTAATAGGGAGTTTTTAGTCATTGTTGATGAAAGCCATGTGAGTTTGCCACAATTTGGGGGCATGTATGCAGGGGATATGAGTAGAAAAAGTGTTTTAGTAGAATATGGCTTTAGATTGCCATCTGCTTTGGATAATCGCCCTTTAAAATACGATGAGTTCATCAATAAAAATTGTCAATTTCTCTTTGTGTCCGCTACGCCTAATAAACTAGAATTAGAGCTTTCTAAAAACAATGTGGCAGAGCAAATCATTCGCCCTACAGGGCTTTTAGACCCTAATTTTGAAGTGCGAGATAGCGATAAACAAGTTCAAGATTTATTTGATGAAATCAAGTTAGTAATAGAGAGAGATGAAAGAGTGCTTATTACAACGCTCACTAAAAAAATGGCGGAAGAATTGTGTAAATACTATGCTGAATGGGGCTTGAAGGTGCGTTATATGCATAGTGAAATTGATGCGATTGAGAGAAACCATATTATCCGCTCTTTAAGGCTTAAAGAATTTGATGTTTTAATAGGGATTAATCTCTTAAGAGAAGGGCTAGACTTACCTGAAGTTTCTTTAGTGGCGATTATGGACGCAGATAAAGAAGGGTTTTTAAGAAGCGAAACAAGTCTCATTCAAACCATGGGGCGAGCTGCAAGAAATGCTAATGGTAAGGTCTTATTATATGCTAAAAAAATTACTCAAAGTATGCAAAAAGCCTTTGAAATTACCACTTATAGACGCACTAAGCAAGAAGAGTTTAACAAACTCCACAATATCACTCCAAAAAGTGTTAGCCGAACTTTAGAAGCGGAGCTGAAACTAAGAGATGATGAAACTAAAATCGCCCTTGCTAAAGCTTTGAAAAAGGACAAAATGCCAAGAAGTGAAAGAGAAAAAATCATCAAGGAATTAGATAAAAAAATGCGAGAGTGTGCGAAGAATTTGGATTTTGAAGAAGCTATGCGTTTGAGAGATGAAATCGCTAAATTAAAAACGCTTTAGGGGGTTAGTAAAATCTCTTTTAACTCGTTGATTAAATCTGTAATTTCTTTTAATTCTTTAATATTTAAGGTAAGCTTATAATTGACTTGATTATCAGGGTTCATTTGCACCAATTGTTTTTTAAATTCATTTTGTTCCATAAAATATTTTCTTTCTTTATGGATATAATTGATTTCATCTTTTTTAAAAATTCTATAAAGCAATTTATCTTCACACACTCCCAAGCAAATTAAAAAATCATAGTTATATCGTGGGTTTATGCCATTGAATTGAAAAGTGTTATTAGCCCTACCCTTTCGTGCTGTTTTAACTTCAAAGGATACGCCACTTTTAGTTTTAATATCGTATTCATCATGAATTATGCCATCATTGATGATTTCATCTATGCTATCAATCACACTTTTTAAAAACTCTTCGCCAATTTGTCCTATAGCATTCGCTTCAAAGTCTCTAATTTTTGAAAAAATAGCGTTGTAATCCTGCCCTAAATTTAATTCTTTGTGTTTTCTTTCAATAATTTTTAAAAAAGTTTGTTCTAAATCCATGTTAATGACCTTTTAATTTATCCAAATTGTCGCACAAGGCTTGAAAAATATGGCTTTTGCCTAAATGATAGCAAGAATTAGTCGCTAAACTTGCATATTTTGTCCAATCAATTTCTTTAAATATTTTTTTTAATTTAGTGTTTAGGGGCTTGTTTGTGCTAGTAAAAACGACCGCAATGCCAGATTTATACTTAACTTCTTCAAAGCTCTCCACAATTTGCGTGCTTTTATAAAAAGTTGATGAAAGATAAAAAGACGCTTTTTTATCAAAAATCCATTCCTTACCGCATTCTCTGTTTTTAGCGAGTGAGACCGTGAAAACCTTAATGTATTCATTAAAGGGTTCTTTATGGCGGTTTTGATACCATGAAAACTCGCTTATGTTATTTTGATACTTTTTGCTCCATATTTGAAACACGCAATGCACATCTACTTCTTTATTCTTAAAATCTATAAACGCATTTTTTTCTAAGCGTTCGCTATGAAGTAAATTCAAGCCTTTCACACGATACTTAATAGAGCCTTTTCCTTGACTTTCAAAAAACATGGGCAAAATAAAGCACACAAAATCACAATTTCTAGCATGATTGATAAATTCTAACGCCATAACCCCCCGATGCCCAAAAGGGGGATTACCTAAGCAAATGATTTTTTTGTCTTTTTTTAGTTCATAGTTTAAAAAATCGCATTGAATAAACTCATCTCTTTTAGGCTCAATATCTATACCTATGCGTCTATCTTTAGGAAACAAATCATAAAACACTCCATTACCCACGCTGGGTTCTAAAAAAAGAAAATCATCTAGATTTTCGTATTTTTTGATGATTTCACAAGCTTTTTGAAAGCATTTTAAAGCCACGCTAGGTTTAGTGAAATACTTATCTAACACATTGTTAAAATTAGCTTTCATTGCATTGCCATTGACATAGCGTTTTGTGGTAAGTTCTTTAAATAAATTTTGCATGGGGTATTTTAACACAGATTTTATATTGATTTTATACAATACAAGAAACAACATTCTAAGGAAAAAATCATGCAAGAAAATCATATTACCTGTCCTAAGTGTCAAGCATTAATCAATGTGAGTGAAGTGCTATACAAACAGGTGGAGCTAGAAAATCAAAACAAGTTTTTAACCCAGCAAAAAGAGTTTGAAAAAGAGATAAACGAGAAAAGACAGCAATATAAAAACCATTTGAAAGCTTTAGAACAAAAAGAACAGGCATTAAAACAACAAGAGCAAGACCAAAAAACAAGATTTGCTGATGAGGTCAAAAGAGCGAGTGCTTTAGCTTTACAAGATGAAAGGCTTAAAATCATTGAAGAAGCTAGAAAAAACGCTTTTTTAGAGCAACAAAAGAGCTTAGAATTATTAAAAAAAGAATTAGATGAGAAGTCTAAACAAGTCCAAGAACTACACCAAAAAGAAGCCGAAATTGAGAGATTAAAGAGAGAAAATAATGAAGTAGAAAGCAAATTAAAAGCTGAAAATGAAAAAAGATTGAATGAGAAGTTAATTTTAGAGAGAGAAAGAATACAAAAAGCCTTGCATGAAGAAAATGAGCTGAAATTCAAGCAAAAAGATGAGCAATTAGAAATACTAAAAAACGAGCTGAAAAACGCTCAAAGAAAAGCTGAGCTAAGCTCACAGCAACTTCAAGGCGAAGTGCAAGAATTAGCGATTGAAGAGTTTCTAAAAGAAAAATTTCCCCTAGATTGTATTGAAGAAGTCAAAAAAGGGCAAAGGGGGGGCGATTGTATCCAAGTGGTGCATACTAATGAGTTTCAAAATTGTGGGAAAATCTATTATGAGAGCAAACGCACCAAAGAATTTCAAAAAACTTGGATTGAAAAGCTTAAAAGCGATATGCGAGAGATTGGGGCTGATGTGGGGGTTATTGTGAGTGAAGTGTTGCCTAAAGAAATGGAGAGAATGGGGCTAGTTCAAGGAGTGTGGGTGTGTTCTTTTGAAGAGTTTAAGGGGTTAAGTGCGGTATTAAGAGAGGGGGTTATTAAAGTGAGTTTAGCTAAGAGAAGTCAAGAAAATAAAAGCGATAAAATGAGCTTACTCTATCATTATCTCACAAGTTCTGAATTTGTCATGCAAGTGGAGGCGATTGTGGAAGGGTTTAGCCAAATGAAAGCGGATTTAGAAAGCGAAAAACGCTCTATGGCTAGGATTTGGAAAAGTAGGGAAAAACAAATTGAAAAAGTGTTAGATAACACCATTAACATGTATGGCTCTATTAAGGGCATTGCTGGTAATGCCATAGGGCAAGTGAAGGCGTTGGAGTTGGGGTTTGATGGGGAGGATTAAAAAGGTTAGATATGGTGTTTGTGATATACTTTGAGATGAAAATATAAGTTAGGAGTGAGTGTGGATAGTAAGGGCAATAAAGGTAAGCAACAACAGATAAGCAGTGGGATTCGTAAAATTACATTAAAAAATGTGGCAACTTTTGATGAAAAAGGACAGAGTTTTGAAGATTTAAATTTTATCAACTTTATTTATGGGGCTAATGGAAGTGGTAAAACAACTACTTCTAGCTTTTTAAAGAATCTAGCTGACAATAGATTCGTTGATAGCAATATAGAGTGGTATAGCAGTGAGAATTTAGAAATTGAAGTTTATAACAAGCAATTTAAAGACGAGCATTTTAGAAGTTCTCATATTAAAGGTATTTTTACACTTGGTAAAAAAACAAACAAGAACTTGGAGGAGATTGAGAGCAAGAAGGAATCAGTAAAAAAAGAGAATGAAAAGAAAATAGAAACTGAAAGAAGCTTACAAAAATTAGAACAGCAAAAGAAAAGGGAAGAAGAGAATTTTACTGAGAGTTGTTGGAATAATCTTTACAAAAGATTTCAGCTTAGTCTTAGAGAAACATTGAAAGGTTTTATAGGAAAAAAAGAGACCTTTAGAAATAAAATTCTTAGCGAATTTGAAAACAATAAAAGCGAAATAGTAGAGCTACAAGAATTAAAAGAAAGAATTAAGATTGCTTTTGGTAAAAACAAGACAGAATTGGCATCATTAGGATTGGATTTAAAAGATTTTGATTCTATTGAAAGCGATTTGATTTGGGGGCAAAAAATTGTGGGGAGTAACGATGTAAATATTGCAGATTTAATAAACAAATTAGGTAATGGGGATTGGGTAGCTCAAGGCAGAAAGCATATTTCAAAAGATAATAACACATGCCCTTTCTGTCAAAAAGAAACTATTACTGAAGATTTTAGGGAACAACTAGAATCCTATTTTGATACAAGCTATCAAAAATCTATTGACACAATCAAGCAAATGAGAGAAAACTATACAGAAATAACCAATAAGGTATTAGAGCGACTTCATAAGATTGTAGAAACAGAACAGAACAATCAACAAACCAAGCTAGATACAGAGGGTTTGAAAAGAATCATTGAAACATTGACAAGCAAAATTAGTAACAATAAGCAGATTATGTTTGATAAAAATAAGGAAATGAGCAGAAGTTTTGAGCTTGTTAATACCAAGCAAGAAATAGATGCAATTAAAGACTTGATTGCAAAAGCTAATGAGCAAATAGTCAAACATAACGAGATGATACAAGATGCTAAAACGCAACAAGAAAATTGCAAGGAGCAAACTTGGAAATTTCTAGTTAATGAATTTGAAAGCAATATACAAGCATATAACGAAAGGTGTAATGAATTAAATGATGAGATAAAAAAGTTAGATACGCAAATTAGTCAGCATAAAAAAGAGATAGAGAATTTAGAAAATGATATTAAAGAATTGGAAAAAGATATTGTAAGTATAAAGCCTACTGTTAATGAAATCAATACACTTTTAAAAGGGTATGGGTTCACGAATTTTTGTTTGGCATGCACTGAAGATGAAAAATCCTATCGTATTCAAAGAGAAGATGGCTCATTAGTAGAAGAAACATTGAGCGAAGGTGAAGTTACTTTTATTACATTTTTATATTATTATCATTTAGCAAAAGGCTCTTGGAATGAGAATGATGTGTCAAAAAATAAGGTTTTAGTCATTGATGACCCCATTTCAAGCTTGGATAGCAATATATTGTTTATTGTGAGCGTTTTAATTAGGGGCATTATAGATAACATAGGAAGTAATAGTGGAAATGTTAAGCAAGTTATTATACTAACTCATAACACATATTTTTATAAGGAAATTGCATCGCACCATAACTTAAAGGACTATAAAGGGAAGCATTCTTTTTGGATAATCAAAAAGAATGACAATGTTTCAAAAATTGAAAACTACAAAGAAAATCCCATCAAAAATTCCTATGAATTACTATGGCAGGAAGTAAAACAAGCAAAAGAGAATGGTGCCAATACTTCTTGTATATCTTTGCAAAATACCATGCGAAGAATTATAGAGTATTATTTTAAAATTTTAGGTGGTAAAAGTAATAAAGGTTTGAGCGAATGTTTTAAAAATATTGAAGAGCAACAAGTGTGGAATTCTTTCTTTTCATGGATAAACGATGGCTCTCATGGGATTCCAGATGACTTGTTTTTGCAAAGTCAAGATATAAGTGTTGAAACATATTTAAAAGTCTTTGAGAAGATATTTAAAGAAACTAACCATGAAGCTCATTACAATATGATGATGGGTTGAATATAGATAAAATTGTATTGCCATAGTTAAACATAGATAAAGAACAACAAAGTTAAAATATTCTATCATCTTAATAGCTTAATCCCAATAAGAGCTATAAGTTATTCCATTAAGGAGTAAAATAAATTTTTAATATACCCTTAAACTATCTTTTTTTCACGAATCAAAGTTGGCGAATTTTTAATATTTTTTATTTTCTTATTTTTTAGTCCTCTACCAAACCATCTAAATTTTGTGTAATTTCCAAAATCCATGTTTGTATTGTAAAGAAAACTGCGTAAAGACTTATATTTTTTAAGGAATGCGAATGATATAATCTTGATATTTAACAAAAAATTATCAATAAAGATAAACAATCATTAAACAAAAAGGTTTAATCATGATAAATAATAACAAGGCACATAATCTTTCCATTAAAAATCTAAGGTTATTGAGCAAAAATGCTTGTTTAGTTTTAGTTGGATTATTTGCTGAATGTGAGGCGCACCCAAAAGATGGATTTTTTATTAGTGTGGGTTTTGAAAGTGGTATGTCTTCTGTAAGTGAAAGCATTCAAAAATACCCTATCTATTCGCAAAATATCCAAAAACCCAATGTTCCAACAAATCAGAGTTCTAGTAGTGAATCTAATCCAAACAAAAATAAAGAATTTAAAGACCCTACGCAAATTGAAATTAGCGCTAAGCCAAATACAAACGAGCAAAAAATGCCAAAACCAAGCCAAACCAATCCTAAAGTAGAAGTAGAAAATACATCTAATCAAGAGGCAACTTTACAGCCCTCAAAACCACCACAAAATGCCCCTATAGAAACACCCATACCCAAGCCACCAAGCCCAAATAATCAGGACAAGATATTCTCAAAAGCTAAGGCTTGCGAAGAAAGAACTCAAAACAACAATCAAACTTGTGCGCCACTTACTAATGGCTTATCCCCTAAGCCTATTTTTGCTCCAAGCGATATTAAAGCCCCTACAGATATTCCTCAAATTACAGCAAATCAATACCAACAAACCGACCTTTTTACTAACGAAAATGTTGTAGGTAAAAAATTTTCCACTACTAATCCTATAGCCACACATTTTGATAGTCAAAACAATCAAATTATCATTGAAAATTATTTGCCCTATGATTTAAGCAATGTCAAATTAGTGATTAAAGTTGCTGATAGCAATAATTCGCAAGGTTATAGAGATGTTGAATTAGCTATTTTTGATAAGATTCCTAAAAGCTCACACATTATTTTAAATCAAAGTCAAATCTCTGCTTTCAATGATATGGCGTTGCAAAATGTTGATACGCAGAGTTTTGAATTTAGATACAATGGAAATGACAATCCAACAGACAAACAAGAGCAACAAACCCAACGAGTTTTAGGTGCTTTAGATAAAATCACCACTAATATTTATGGAACTTTTGAAACAAGAAATGGCGTGAGTTGGAATTGCAACAATCAAGCTTGTCTTGAAACCCCAACAGCTGATATGGCACAAAATTATGTGAATATGTATCTTAATTTAGCTAGCACATTGGATTCTAGTGAGTGGGAACAAGCCATGTTGAATGCTAACTTTAATTTTCATGGGATAGATAGCTCACAGACTAACCATAGAGATATTGATAAGCAATCTTTAGTTGACCAATTTAGACAAGATAGTCGTGATTTAAGCGTGAGGGTTGTTAATGATGTGGCTGCTTATGGTTGGGCTAATCCAAATGCTATGGCTGTGAATGCTAATATTATTAATCCTGATGCTAATAAAATTCTTAGGGGTTATGATAATGAAAATATTGATGAAACTTATCAATACATGCTCCATATTTTTTTCCATGAATTTGGGCATACCAAAGGTTGGGGGCATGATGGGAATTTAACCTATAATGAATACATGCACTTAGGAGGTGGCTTTGCAAGCATTACCACTAAAACTTGGCTAGATTTGGCTAAAAATGATGAGTTGCCCATTAATTATAAAGAACTTCCTGAAAATTATGGTGGCGCGCCAACTAATGGATTTTACAATGTTGTAAGCCATATTAATGGTAATGTGCAAGTGGCTCATAATTTGCAAAATAATCAAGTGGGGGGTAACCCACGCAATTATCCTTCTTATCAGTATCCTACACACAGAGACCCTTATGATGATTGTAATCCACGCTTGTATAATTGCGCCTCAAGAGCTATGAATCTTAATGATGATTCTCAAGCAAGCATGTTTAACTATGCTCTAAATACCATGAGTTCTACTATGCTAGAGAGTGTGCAAAATATCCAACAACAAACTTTTAAAAATGCCATGCTAGGGTTTAATGCTACTATAGGTTATCAAAAGTATTTCAATAATATTTTAGGGATTTCTTATTATGCAATATTTAACTATAACTACTCTAAACAACAAGGATTACTTGATAAAACACAACAGCTAGGATTTGGAGGAGGATTAGACTTGTTGATAGATTTTATTAATATTTATTCAGGCAAGTCATTTAAATCTTCGTTTGGTGTATTTATTGGGGCTAGAGGATTGTATAACTACTACAAGCTTAATGGCACTATCAATACAAGCAAAAACAATGGTAATGTGTATGCAACTACAGGTTTTAATTATCGCTATAAACATTCTAAAATCTCTTTAGGTGTTGGTATCCCGCTCATAAAACAAAATATTAAAGCCTCCATTACAACACAAGACTATTTGGGTGAAGTGGTGTTAAATGAGGGGTATAACAACATGCATGTGTTTATGAATTATGGATGGGTGTTTTAATGTTAAGTGCAATAGCTTAAGAAAAAACTACATAAACTAATATTGCTTTTTATAGGATAAAATACGCACCTAGATTAAATGACAGAGAGAAATATGGCACTTGAAGTAGTTCTGTGGGATTTTGATGGCGTGATTTTTGATAGCAT
Organism: Helicobacter cetorum MIT 00-7128; assembly: GCF_000259255.1. Classification (NCBI taxonomy): domain Bacteria; kingdom Pseudomonadati; phylum Campylobacterota; class Epsilonproteobacteria; order Campylobacterales; family Helicobacteraceae; genus Helicobacter; species Helicobacter cetorum. The sequence continues at coordinate 1,898,337 of NC_017737.1, read as the reverse complement.
GCACTTGAAATGTGAGGGGCTTAAGGCGTTATTTAGAACGCATGGAAATAATGATGAAGAGATTTTGAAAGAATTTGAGATTTATCATTATAAAAGTGGGGGGATTTCAAGGAGTGAAAAAATTAAGTATTTTTATAATGAGATTTTAAGGACTTCCATAACTCAAGAAGAGATTGACAAACTAGCATTAGAGTTTGGCGCTATTGTGGAGCAAAAGCTTTTTGACAGGGCGCATTTAAATAACGAAGTTATGGCATTTATTGATAAAAATTATCAAAATTATACTTTTCATATTGCCTCAGCGGCTTTGCATAGCGAATTGCAAGTGTTATGCGAATTTTTAGGGATTACAAAATACTTTAAGAGCATTGAGGGGAGTCCGCCAAGTAAGCCCAAAATCATTGCCAATATCATTCAAAAATATTCTTACCAACCAAGCAATATGCTAATGATAGGCGATAGCAAGAACGACTATGAAAGCGCTATGGCTAATGAAGTGGCATTTTTGGGCTATAACAGCGAAGTTTTGAAAAGTTTAGTAAGACAAGAGGGCTATAAGGGGAAGTATGTGGAGAGCTTTAAGGGGTTTGATTTGAGAGAATTATAAAAAACTTTAATTGAAGTCATAAGGTAGCATTAAATAGAAAAATCAAATTCAATCAATAAGTTTGAGATGAGACTTGATGGTAAAAACACCAAGCTTTTATGAGTGTTTTGTAGAACTCCATTTGAGCTGTTTTTAAAATCAAAGATAGCATTATTGTTTGCTCATATCAATCTTAATCTCACATCTTTCAATAGTGCTTAAGCGATGGGCAATCACTAACAAAGTTTTGTCTTTAGCGATTTGATAGATTTCGTCCATAATCTTACTTTCAGTTTCAGTATCTAGTGCAGAAGTGGCCTCATCTAGCACTAAAATCTCAGGATTATCATACAAAGCCCTTGCGATACCAATGCGTTGTTTTTGACCTCCACTAAGTTTTGCGCCTCCTTCGCCCACTTGAGTATTAATACCCTCATGTTCGCATAAGAAGTCATAGATATGCGCCATTTTGCAGACTTCAATAACGCGTTCTTCATCAAGCGCACTCCCACATACGATATTTTCAGCTATTGTGCCGTTAAAAAGATAGATATTTTGAGGAATATAGCCAATTTTTTTGCGCCATGAGCGGATATTTTTTGGGGTTAAAAGGGTGTCATCAATAAAGACTTCACCACTCTTTGGATAAATAATTCCCATAATAATATCCACTAGCGTAGATTTCCCACACCCACTTGGTCCTACAAAAGCAACTTTTTGTCCCTTGCAAATTGTAAGATTAAAGTCTTGTAAGATAGGGTTTTTAGCCTTGTAGCTGAAAGAAATATTTTTAAGTACAATCTTTTCGTAAAAATTGATAGGCATTGAGTCTTCGTTAGTTGTTGGCTTAGAGAGATTTTTAAAGACTATATTAACAGCGCGTTGGCAGTAAGTTATTTCATTATAGTAGCCTAAAATTTTGGTAACAGAAGGAAGCATGCGATAGAGTGCTAGGGCATACATAGATATGATAGGTAGAACCATTTGGGCTTCGCCATATTTAAATAAAATGTAGGCAACCGCTGAAATCAATAGGCTAAAGCCAATGGTCTCCAAGATATATCTAGGAATTACTTGTAAAGTAGTGTAAATAATTTCATTTTCATGGGCTTTTAGATTATTTTCTTCAAATAGGTGGTGAGCTTTTTCATGGTTATCTTTGAGCTTGGTCATCTTAAAATTATTAAAAAATTTAGAAAAAATTTTTAGAGTATTTTCCTTTGATATGGATACGATTTGACCTTTTTTTTGAATGAGGGTAGCAATATTTTTGGTAATTAGTAGAATTTGTGTGGCTAAAATTAGGGTTAGAACCAATGTCATTTTCCAATTAGTGATGAGTAACATTACATAAAGAAATGAGACAATAGATAATTCTGTCAAAATACCTAAGAACGCATTAAAACTTGTGATTAGACTATATACCTTGCCATAAATCACATCTCTTAGATATTCAATATTGTAATTAAGATGTTCTTGGTAATGCGCTTTGATGTGGTGGAGAAATAGCTGTTGTTTAAAAGCGTGAGTTTTTTTGTATGCAAAACGACTTTTAAGGTAAGTAAAACAAACGCCAAAAAACATTCTAAAAAAATAAAGACCCACTAAAGCAAAGCTAAAAAAATACATAAAATGAATAGGGGAGGCAAAGTGGAAAAAATCATAAATAATTTTGGAATAATGATTTTCTATAATAAGGTTTGGATTTGACGCTAATGTAATAAAAGGCATAATCATACTAATAGAAAAGACTTCAATAATGGAGAATGCTATAGACATAATTGTAAGCACTAAAAAAATATTTTTATCTCGCTTTGTAATGAGCATAGAAATTTGCTTAATGGAGCGTAAAAAGTATTTTAAAATATTATTTTTTTTTGTTGCCATAGCTAATTGAATTTTTCCTTCACTATACTAAAAATAAGTTATATGGGTCTTATTAGGAGTTATAATTTTAGGTAAATATGCCTAACTTGCTATAACTCTTAACGCATAAATCAAGGTTTTTTATACAAAAACACTTTTTCTAAAGAATACAATAACAAAGCTTAATTTTAAAATATTCAACTCATATCCAATATTAAATTTGCTGTGAATTTTTTATTGTTTAGGCAGTGGTAAGGGGTAATTTAATAAAATTATTTTTGTTTTTCTTGTCTTTATCTTGACATTTATGAATCAAAGTGGATATAATGCCAAGTCTTAATCATAATTTTTAGGTGCTGGCTTAGCTCAGTTGGTAGAGCAGCTGCCTTGTAAGCAGCAGGTCGGGGGTTCAAGTCCCTTAGCCAGCTCCATTTTATGATTAGTGATTTTTTGAAATTTTTGGTGAGATACTCAAGTGGCCAACGAGGGCAGACTGTAAATCTGCTGACTATGTCTTCCGTGGTTCGAATCCACGTCTCACCACCATTTATTTAAATGATGCGGGAATAGCTCAGTTGGCTAGAGCATCAGCCTTCCAAGCTGAGGGTCGCGGGTTCGAGCCCCGTTTCCCGCTCCATAATTATGGGAAAGTATTTTTGAGACGCCTATATAGCTCAGGGGTAGAGCACTTCCTTGGTAAGGAAGAGGTCGGCGGTTCAATTCCGCTTATAGGCTCCAGTTTTATAATCTCTTGAATGGTGATAAAAACAATTTAAAATGTCCTTATTGAAAATGGTATGGGCATGAGGGATTTTGCAAAGCTATTTATCAAAGTCCATTAAAATTTTAAGGAGAAAAACACAAATGGCAAAAGAGAAGTTTAATAGAACCAAGCCACATGTCAATATCGGAACTATTGGGCATGTTGACCATGGCAAAACCACTTTGAGTGCGGCTATTTCTGCAGTGCTTTCTTTAAAAGGTCTTGCAGAGATGAAAGACTACGACAATATTGATAATGCCCCTGAAGAAAAAGAAAGAGGGATTACAATTGCAACCTCTCATATTGAGTATGAGACAGAGAATAGACACTATGCGCATGTGGATTGTCCCGGACACGCTGACTATGTAAAGAATATGATTACAGGTGCAGCACAAATGGACGGAGCAATCTTAGTTGTTTCTGCGGCAGATGGTCCTATGCCTCAAACTAGAGAGCATATCTTATTATCTCGTCAAGTTGGCGTGCCTCACATCGTTGTTTTCTTAAACAAGCAGGATATGGTTGATGACCAAGAGTTACTAGAGCTTGTAGAAATGGAAGTGCGTGAGTTGTTAAGCGCTTATGAATTCCCCGGCGATGACACACCTATCGTGGCTGGTTCAGCTTTAAAAGCTTTAGAAGAAGCTAAGACTGGTAATGTTGGTGAGTGGAGCGAAAAAGTTCTTAAACTTATGGCTGAAGTAGATGCTTATATTCCTACTCCAGAGAGAGACACTGAAAAAACTTTCTTAATGCCTGTTGAAGATGTATTCTCAATCGCAGGTAGAGGAACTGTTGTTACAGGTAGAATTGAAAGAGGTGTGGTAAAAGTAGGCGATGAAGTAGAAATCGTTGGTATTAGAGACACACAAAAGACTACCGTAACAGGTGTAGAAATGTTTAGGAAAGAGCTAGACAAAGGTGAGGCAGGCGATAATGTCGGCGTGCTTTTAAGAGGAACAAAGAAAGAAGAAGTAGAGCGTGGTATGGTTCTTTGTAAGCCGGGCTCTATCACTCCACACAAGAAGTTTGAAGGCGAGATTTATGTTCTTTCTAAAGATGAAGGTGGAAGACACACTCCTTTCTTTACAAACTATCGTCCTCAGTTCTATGTGCGCACAACTGATGTAACTGGCTCTATCACACTTCCTGAAGGTGTAGAAATGGTTATGCCTGGTGATAATGTAAAAATCACAGTAGAATTGATTAGTTCTATTGCTCTAGAGTTGGGAACAAAGTTTGCAATTCGTGAGGGTGGAAGAACTGTTGGCGCTGGCGTAGTAAGCAAGATTATTGAGTAATCTTGCTCTGTAAGAATACGAATTAGAAAAGAGTCGCTATGAAAGTTAAGATAGGGTTGAAGTGTTCTGATTGTGAAGATATTAATTACAGCACAACTAAGAATGCTAAAACTAATACAGAAAAACTGGAGCTTAAGAAATTCTGCCCTAGAGAAAATAAGCATACTCTTCATAAAGAAGTGAAGTTAAAGAGCTAATTTTCTATTAAGGAGGGGGTTTTAATTAGATTTTATTAGGTCAGTAGCTCCAATGGTAGAGCGTCGGTCTCCAAAACCGGTTGTTGGGGGTTCGAGTCCCTCCTGGCCTGCCATAGATACCAACCTTTTAAATTACCGCACTATTAGGTCTAATTTTGACCGAAATTCCTTTGGTTTAATTTTAATTTAAGTTTTTTAAGATAAAATTTAAAGTTCATTAGTATGCAAGATAAAGGCGAGAGAACCCATGAGCAAATGGCTTATGCAATATAGATTAGCTAGGGAAGAGCTTTCTAAAGTAATATTCCCTATTAAGGAACAGATACGCAATGCGTTTATTTCTGTATTAGTGGTAGTGAGCATTATTACGCTATTTTTAGCGTTGTTAGATTTTGCTCTAGGGGCTTTTGTGTCTAGCATCTTGTAAAAGATGGTGGCTTTTAGATAAGGAGAATTGCAATGGATTGGTATGCCATACAAACTTACTCAGGAAGTGAGCAAGCTGTCAAAAAAGCGATTGAAAATCTAGTAAGCGATAACAACATGAAAGATAGAATCCAAGAGATTATCGTGCCTACTGAGGATATCATTGAAGCTTCTAAAAAAGGTAAGACCAAAGTAACAGAGCGCAGTCTTTATCCGGGGTATGTTTTTATTAAAGTAGATTTAGATACTGTTTTGTGGCACAAGATACAATCTTTGCCAAGAGTGAGTCGTTTCATTGGAGAAAACAAAAAACCTACTCCCTTGAACGATGCCGATATTGGGCATATTTTAGAAAAAATGCACAATCGTGCAGCGCCTAAGCCAAAAGTCTTTTTTGAGCAAGGGGAAGTGGTTCGTGTTGTTGAGGGGCCTTTTGCGAACTTTACCGCTACGGTTGAGGAATATGATATTGAACATCGCAAGCTCAAGTTAAATGTTTCTATTTTTGGTAGAAATACCCCAATAGAGATTTTGCATTCGCAAGTAGAAAAAATTATATAACATTTTAAGGAGATATTATGGCTAAGAAAGTAGTCGGAGAAATCAAACTTCAAATTCCTGCAGGTAAGGCAAATCCATCACCACCAGTTGGTCCTGCTCTAGGTCAAAGAGGTGTTAATATTATGGAATTTTGTAAGGCATTTAATGAGAAGACTAAGGACATGGGAAGTTTTAATATTCCAGTTATTATAACCGTTTATCAAGATAAGAGCTTTACATTTATTACCAAAAAGCCCCCAGTAACTGATTTGATAAAAAAAGCTTCAGGAATTGAAAAGGGTTCTGACAATCCGCTCAAAAACAAGATTGCAAAACTCACGCATAAGCAAGTGGAAGAGATTGCTCAATTAAAAATGGAAGATTTAAACACTACTACAATGGAAGCAGCAAAGAAGATTGTCATGGGTAGTGCTAGAAGTATGGGTGTAGAGGTTGTAGACTAATTCTCTAAAATTATATTTGGTGATTGAGTAAGAAATTTTTAAGGATAATTTGATGGCAAAGAAAGTATTTAAGAGGTTAGAGAAACTTTTTTCTAAAATTGAAAATGACAAAGTTTATGATGTAGAGCAAGGTGTTGGCTTAGTGAAATCTCTTGCTTCAGCAAAGTTTGATGAAACCGTAGAAGTAGCATTGAGACTAGGTGTAGACCCAAGACATGCTGACCAAATGGTTCGTGGTGCCGTAGTGCTTCCTCATGGAACAGGAAAGAAAGTAAGAGTAGCTGTTTTTGCAAAAGATATCAAGCAAGATGAGGCTAAAAATGCTGGTGCTGATGTAGTTGGTGGCGATGATTTAGCTGAAGAAATTAAAAATGGTCGCATTGATTTTGACATGGTTATTGCAACACCTGATATGATGGCCGTTGTGGGTAAAGTCGGTAGAATTTTAGGCCCTAAAGGTTTGATGCCAAATCCAAAAACCGGAACTGTTACTATGGATATTGCTAAGGCTGTAAGCAATGCTAAAAGTGGTCAAGTAAACTTTAGAGTGGATAAAAAGGGCAATATTCATGCTCCTATTGGTAAGGCGAGTTTTTCAGAAGATAAGATTAGAGAAAACATGTTTGAGTTGATGAGAACGGTTAACCGCTTAAAGCCTAGCAGTGCTAAGGGTAAGTATATTAGGAATGGTGCTTTATCACTCACTATGTCGCCTTCAATTAAGCTAGATGCTCAAGAATTAATGGATATTAAGTAGCCTAGAGGTTGCTTTATCTTAGGCTGAAGATCGTAAGGGTTTTTATAGAAAACTTGATTTATCTTGTTAGAGGTAGCCTTGCAGAGGTCTAGTCTAGAAAGGAGGAAAAATGCAAAAACAACATAAAATAGAGTTAGTAGCCAGTTTAAAAGCAGAGTTTTCTAATGCACAAGCTCTTTTAGTATGCGATTATAAGGGTTTAAGTGTTAGCAAGCTAGAAGTTTTAAGAAACAAAGCTCGTGTTCAAGGCATTAAGGTGCAAGTAATTAAAAATACTCTTGCCCATATTGCCATGAAAGAAGCTGGTTGTGTTCATTTGGACTTGAAAGAAACCAATGTATTTTTGTGGGGAGATGATCAAATCGCTCTTGCAAAATTGGTATTCGCTTTCCAAAAAGAGCATAAAGACTATTTTGCCTTAAAAGCTGGTTTATTTGACAAAGAGAGTGTTAGTGTTTCTCATGTGGAAGCGGTTTCAAAACTTCCAAGTAAAGAAGAGCTTATGGGAATGTTACTTTCTGTTTGGACAGCTCCAACACGCTACTTTGTTACTGGGTTAGACAATTTGCGTAAAGCTAAAGAAGAAAATCAATAACCTTATTATAGGGTTTGATTAAAAATATTTGAAGGATTAAATTATGGCAATTTCAAAAGAAGAAGTGTTAGAATACATTGGTTCATTAAGTGTTTTAGAGCTTTCTGAATTAGTAAAAATGTTTGAAGAAAAATTCGGCGTAAGCGCAACTCCAACAGTTGTAGCTGGTGGTGCTGTAGCTGGTGGCGCTGGTGCTGAGAGCGAAGAAAAAACCGACTTTAATGTAATCTTAGCTGATAGTGGTGCTGAAAAGATTAAGGTGATTAAAGTAGTGCGTGAAATCACTGGTCTTGGCTTAAAAGAAGCTAAAGAGGCTACAGAAAAGACTCCTCATGTTCTTAAAGAGGGCGTAAATAAAGAAGAGGCTGAATCTATCAAGAAGAAACTTGAAGAAGTAGGCGCTAAGGTTGAAGTAAAGTAACCTAGATATTTTGGAGAGACTTATATTGAGTCTTTCCTTTGCCTCTTTATGGCAAGTAATTTTGCTCCATAATTTTGTTTTATGGGCATATGGCTTAAGTGGTTAGTATTGCAGACGGGTTTTGGTCTTTAATTTTCGTCGTTGTAGAGCTATCATTAAAGTTCAAATAAAATTCTTTTGCAATGCTTACTTAATTTAAATTAAAACGCATTAGATATAATTCAAGATTTTTGATAAAGGCATAAGAGTATGGCAACAAAAATTTCCCTTAGAAACCGCCTAAGAGCTGATTTTACAAAAACCCCCACTGATTTAGAAGTTCCTAATCTATTGTTATTGCAACGCGATAGTTATGATTCGTTCTTATATTCAAAAGACGGCAGAGAGAGTGGGATTGAAAAGGTTTTTAAATCGGTTTTTCCTATTCAAGACGCGCAAAATCGTGTTACTTTGGAATATGCTGGTTGTGAATTTGGTAAGTCTAAATATACCGTAAGAGAGGCGATGGAAAGAGGCATTACTTATTCTGTGCCACTAAAAATTAAGGTGCGCCTTATCTTATGGGAAAAAGACGCTAAAACAGGTGAAAAAGCTGGCGTAAAAGATATTAAAGAGCAAAGTATCTTTATTCGTGAAATTCCTTTGATGACAGACCGCACTTCATTCATTATCAATGGGGTAGAGCGTGTGGTAGTCAATCAACTTCATAGAAGTCCTGGTGTTATTTTTAAAGAAGAAGAATCTAGCACTTCTTTAAATAAATTGATTTATACAGGGCAAATTATTCCAGATAGAGGTTCTTGGCTCTATTTTGAATATGATGCAAAAGATGTTTTATATGCTCGTATTAATAAGCGTCGTAAAGTGCCTGTTACTATTCTTTTTAGAGCTATGGACTATCAAAAGCAAGACATTATCAAGATGTTCTATCCGCTTGTAAAAGTGCGTTATGAAAATGATAAATATTATATTCCTTTTGAATCACTTGATGTGAGTCAAAGAATGGAATTTGATTTAAAAGATTCTCAAGGAAATATTCTTCTTTTAGCAGGTAAAAAACTTACTTCAAGAAAAATCAAAGAACTTAAAGAGAATCATTTAGAATGGGTTGAATACCCTATGGACATTTTACTTAATCGTTATTTAGCTGAGCCTATTATGGCAGGAGAAGAAGTCTTGTTAGATATGCTCACCCAGCTGGATAAGAATAAGTTAGAAAAAATCCACGATTTAGGCGTGCAAGAGTTTGTGATTATCAATGATTTGGCTCTAGGGCATGATGCCTCAATCATTCATTCTTTCTTGGCTGATTATGAGTCTTTGAGATTACTCAAGCAAACTGAAAAAATTGATGATGAAAACGCACTGGCAGCTATTCGTATTTATAAGGTTATGCGACCGGGTGAGCCTGTTACGACTGAAGTGGCTAAGCAGTTTGTCAAGCAACTCTTCTTTGACCCAGAGCGTTATGATTTGACAATGGTAGGTCGTATGAAGATGAACCATAAATTAGGCTTGCATGTGCCTGATTATATTACGACTTTAACACATGAAGATATCATTACTACCGTTAAATATCTTATGAAGATTAAAAATAATCAGGGTAAAATTGATGATAGAGACCACTTAGGCAATCGTAGGATTAGAGCGGTGGGTGAGCTATTGGCAAACGAATTGCATTCAGGCTTAGTGAAAATGCAAAAGACCATTAAAGACAAGCTTACTACCATGAGCGGAGCCTTTGATTCGCTTATGCCCCATGATTTAGTCAATTCTAAAATGATTACTAGCACCATTATGGAATTTTTCATGGGTGGTCAGCTTTCACAATTTATGGACCAAACTAACCCCTTGAGTGAAGTTACGCACAAACGCCGCCTTTCAGCACTGGGTGAAGGCGGATTAGTTAAAGATAGAGTAGGGTTTGAAGCTAGAGATGTGCATCCTACACATTATGGTAGAATTTGTCCTATTGAGACTCCAGAAGGTCAAAATATCGGTTTGATTAACACCCTTTCAACTTTCACAAGAGTGAATGATTTAGGCTTTATTGAAGCCCCTTATAAGAAGGTTGTAGATGGCAAGGTAGTAGGCGAGACTATCTATTTGACCGCTATTCAAGAAGACAGCCATGTGATTGCCCCAGCAAGTACCCCCATTGATGAAGAAGGTAATATTTTAGGCGATTTGATTGAGACTCGTGTGGAAGGCGAGATTGTTCTCAACGAAAAGAGTAAGGTTACCTTGATGGATTTAAGCTCTAGCATGCTTGTAGGCGTAGCCGCATCACTTATTCCTTTCTTAGAGCATGATGATGCGAACCGTGCTTTAATGGGAACAAACATGCAACGCCAAGCAGTGCCATTATTAAGAAGTGATGCTCCCATTGTAGGAACAGGGATTGAAAAGATTATCGCTAGGGATTCTTGGGGAGCGATTAAAGCAAGTCGTGCGGGTATAGTAGAAAAAATTGATGCTAAAAATATCTATATTTTAGGCGAAGGTAAAGAAGAAGCTTATATTGATGCATATTCTTTACAAAAAAACTTACGCACCAACCAAAATACGAGCTTTAATCAAGTGCCTATTGTTAGAGTGGGCGATAGAGTGGAAGCAGGGCAAATCATCGCTGATGGTCCTAGTATGGATAGGGGCGAATTAGCATTAGGAAAAAATGTGCGTGTAGCGTTTATGCCTTGGAATGGCTATAACTTTGAAGATGCGATTGTGGTGAGTGAACGCATTACTAAAGATGATGTTTTCACTTCCACACACATTTATGAAAAAGAAGTTGATGCCAGAGAGCTTAAGCATGGCGTGGAAGAATTTACAGCAGATATTCCTGATGTGAAAGAAGAAGAAGTCGCTCATCTTGATGAAAGCGGGATTGTTAAAGTAGGCACTTATGTGAGTGCGGGCATGATTTTAGTGGGTAAGACTTCGCCTAAGGGTGAGATTAAAAGCACTCCAGAAGAGCGGCTTTTAAGAGCGATTTTTGGGGATAAAGCTGGGCATGTGGTCAATAAGAGCTTGTATTGCCCCCCAAGTTTAGAAGGCACGGTTATTGATGTAAAAGTGTTTACTAAAAAAGGCTATGAGAAAGATGCACGAGTCTTAAGTGCGTATGAAGAGGAAAAGTCTAAGCTTGATATGGAGCATTTTGACCGCTTGACCATGCTTAATAGAGAAGAGCTACTGCGTATTAGTTCGCTTCTTTCACAAGCGATTTTAGAAGAGCCATTCAGTCATAATGGTAGAGACTATAAAGAAGGCGAGCAAGTTCCTAAAGAAGAAATCGCTTCTATTAATCGCTTCACTTTAGCAAGTTTGGTGAAAAAGTATTCTAAAGAAGTGCAAAATCAGTATGAAGTAACCAAAAACAATTTCTTAGAGCAAAAGAAAGTTCTTGGCGAAGAGCATGAAGAAAAGCTTTCTATTTTAGAAAAAGATGATATTTTGCCTAATGGTGTGATTAAGAAAGTCAAGCTCTATATTGCTACCAAGCGTAAGCTTAAAGTGGGCGATAAAATGGCAGGAAGACATGGAAATAAGGGGATTGTGTCTAATATCGTGCCTATTGCTGATATGCCTTATACCGCTGATGGAGAGCCTGTAGATATTGTGCTAAATCCTTTAGGTGTTCCCAGTCGTATGAATATCGGACAGATTTTAGAAATGCACTTAGGCTTAGTGGGTAAAGAGTTTGGAAAGCAAATCGCTTGCATGCTAGAAAATAAAACTCAGGATTTTGTTAAAGAATTGCGTGCAAAAATGTTAGAAATTGCTAATGTCGTCAATGAAAAAGACCCCTTAACGATTAAAACTCTTGAAAGTTGTTCTGATGAAGAGCTTTTAGAATATGCTAGAGACTGGAGCAAGGGTGTTAAGCTTGCTATTCCTGTGTTTGAAGGTATCTCGCAAGAAAAATTCCACAAGCTATTTGAGTTAGCCAAGATTGCAATGGATGGCAAAATGGATTTGTATGACGGGCGCACAGGCGAGAAGATGAGAGAGCGTGTGAATGTGGGCTATATGTATATGCTTAAGCTCCACCACTTGGTTGATGAAAAAGTCCATGCTAGAAGCACAGGACCTTATAGCTTGGTAACGCACCAACCTGTTGGTGGTAAAGCACTCTTTGGGGGTCAAAGATTTGGTGAAATGGAAGTGTGGGCTTTAGAGGCTTATGGTGCGGCTCATACTCTAAAAGAAATGCTTACCATTAAATCTGATGATATTAAGGGTAGAGAAAACGCTTATAGAGCTATTGCTAGGGGCGAGCAAGTAGGCGAGAGTGAAATTCCTGAGACTTTCTATGTATTGACAAAAGAATTACAATCACTCGCTTTAGATATCAATATCTTTGGAGATGATGTTGATGAAGATGGAGCACCTAAAGCCATTGTGATTAAAGAAGATGATAGGCCTAAAGACTTTAGTTCTTTCCAACTTACTTTAGCAAGTCCTGAAAAAATCTATTCTTGGAGTTATGGGGAAGTTAAAAAGCCAGAGACTATCAATTATCGCACCCTAAAACCTGAGCGTGATGGCTTGTTTTGTATGAAAATCTTTGGTCCTACCAAAGATTATGAGTGTTTGTGTGGTAAATATAAAAAGCCCCGCTTTAAAGATATTGGCACATGTGAGAAATGTGGTGTGGCTATTACGCATTCAAAAGTAAGACGCTTTAGAATGGGGCATATTGAATTAGCAACTCCTGTAGCACATATTTGGTATGTCAATTCTTTACCCAGTCGTATCGGCACGCTTTTAGGCGTTAAAATGAAAGATTTAGAGCGTGTGCTTTACTATGAAGCTTATATTGTTAAAGAGCCAGGTGAAGCCGCTTATGATAACGAAGGCACTAAACTTGTAGCGAAGTATGATATTTTGAATGAAGAGCAATATCAAAATATCTCACGAAGATATGAAGATAAGGGCTTTGTGGCTCAAATGGGTGGCGAGGCAATTAAAGATTTGCTAGAAGAAATGGATTTAATGGTCTTGTTGCAAGATTTGAAAGAAGAAGTTAAAGAGACTAATTCTGATGCTAGAAAGAAAAAACTTATCAAGCGTTTGAAAGTAGTAGAAAGTTTCTTAAATTCTGGTAATAGACCTGAATGGATGATGCTAACCGTTTTACCCGTATTGCCACCAGATTTAAGACCTTTGGTTGCGCTAGATGGCGGAAAGTTTGCGGTGAGTGATGTGAACGAATTGTATCGTCGTGTTATCAATCGTAACCAACGCTTAAAACGCTTAATGGAATTAGGTGCTCCAGAAATTATTGTGCGTAACGAAAAGAGAATGCTACAAGAAGCTGTAGATGCTCTCTTTGATAATGGACGCAACAATAATGCGGTTAAAGGAGCTAATAAGCGACCATTAAAATCGCTTAGCGAGATTATTAAAGGTAAGCAAGGGCGTTTCAGACAAAATCTACTTGGTAAGCGTGTAGACTTCTCAGGCAGAAGTGTTATTGTAGTAGGGCCTAATCTCAAAATGGATGAGTGCGGATTACCTAAAAATATGGCATTAGAACTCTTTAAACCACATTTGCTATCTAAGCTTGAAGAGAGAGGTTATGCTACTACGCTTAAACAAGCTAAACGCATGATTGAGCAAAAGAGCAATGAAGTGTGGGAATGCTTACAAGAAATTACAGAGGGTTATCCGATACTATTAAATCGTGCGCCTACTTTGCATAAGCAATCTATTCAAGCGTTCCATCCAAAGCTTATTGATGGTAAAGCCATTCAGTTACACCCGCTTGTGTGTTCAGCGTTTAATGCAGACTTTGACGGAGACCAAATGGCAGTGCATGTGCCTTTAAGTCAAGAGGCTATTGCTGAATGTAAGGTGCTTATGTTAAGTTCTATGAATATTCTTTTGCCAGCTAGTGGTAAGGCGGTAGCTATTCCTAGCCAAGATATGGTTTTAGGGCTTTATTATCTTTCATTAGAAAAGAGTGGGGTAAAAGGCGAGCATAAGCTATTCTCTAGCGTGAATGAGATTATCACAGCTATTGATACCAAAGAATTAGATATCCATGCCAAGGTAAGAGTGCTAGATAAGGGGCGCATTATCTCTACAAGTGCAGGGCGCATGATTTTAAAATCAGTGTTGCCTGATTTTATTCCTACTGATTTGTGGAATAGACCCATGAAGAAAAAAGATATTGGTGTGCTTGTAGATTATGTGCATAAAGTCGGCGGTATTGGAATTACAGCCACATTCTTGGACAATTTAAAAATGTTAGGCTTTAGATATGCAACTAAGGCTGGTATCTCTATTTCTATGGATGATATTATCACTCCAAAAGATAAGCAAGAAATGGTAGAGAAAGCTAAAGCTGAAGTAAAGAAAATCCAGCAACAATACGACCAAGGATTACTCACTGACCAAGAGCGTTACAACAAAATCATTGATACTTGGACTGAAGTCAATGACAAAATGAGTAAAGAAATGATGGCGGCCATTGAGCAAGATAAAGAGGGCTTTAACTCTATTTATATGATGGCAGATAGTGGGGCAAGAGGAAGTGCGGCTCAAATTCGCCAGCTTTCAGCTATGCGTGGTTTGATGACTAAACCTGATGGCACGATTATTGAAACGCCTATTATTTCTAACTTTAAAGAGGGCTTGAATGTTTTAGAGTATTTTAACTCTACTCATGGTGCTAGAAAGGGCTTGGCGGATACGGCGTTAAAAACAGCAAATGCGGGGTATTTAACTAGAAAGCTCATTGATGTTTCGCAAAATGTTAAGGTGGTAGCTGATGATTGTGGCACACATGAAGGTGTTGAAATCACTGATATTACTGTGGGTAGTGAAATGATTGAGCCTTTAGAAGAGCGTATTTTTGGGCGTGTTTTACTAGAAGATGTGATTGACCCAATTACTAATGAAATCTTGCTTTATGCAGACACCTTGATTGATGAAGAGGGGGCTAAAAAGGTCGTTGAAGCAGGAATCAAGGCAATTACTATTCGCACTCCAATCACTTGTAAAGCGCCAAAAGGTGTGTGTGCGAAGTGCTATGGCTTGAACTTGGGTGAAGGCAAGATGAGCTATCCGGGTGAAGCTGTAGGTGTGGTAGCTGCACAATCTATTGGAGAGCCCGGAACTCAATTAACTCTAAGGACTTTCCACGTGGGTGGAACAGCAAGTAGGAGTCAAGATGAGCGTGAAGTAGTAGCCAATAAAGAAGGTTTTGTGCGTTTCTATAATCTCAAAACTTACACCAATAAAGAGGGTAAGAATATTGTTGTAAATCGCCGTAACGCCTCTATTTTGGTTGTTGAGCCAAAAATCAAGGCTCCTTTTGATGGTGAATTACACATTGAAACAGTGTATGAAGAAGTCATTATGAGCGTTAAGAACAAAGACCAAGAGGCTAAATTTGTCTTAAGAAGAAGTGATATTGTTAAACCAAGCGAACTTGCTGGAGTTGGTGGTAAGATTGAAGGTAAGGTGTATTTGCCTTATACAAATGGACATAAAGTAAAGCATGGGGGAAGTATTGCGGATATCATTAAAGAGGGTTGGAATGTGCCTAATCGTATCCCTTATGCGAGTGAATTATTGGTTAAAGATAATGACCCTATCGCACAAAATATTCGTGCCAAAGAAAAAGGCACTATTAAGTATTATGTTTTAGAGGCTAACCACTTAGAACGCACTCAAGGAATCAAAAAGGGTCATATTGTTAGTGAAAAGGGCTTGTTTGCGGTAGTAGCTGATGAAAATAATAGGGAGGCAACTCGCCACTATATTGCTAGAGGCTCTGAGATTTTAATTAGTGATGATAGTGAAGTAAGTCCAGATAGTATTATTTCTAAGCCTACTACAGATGCTTTAAGCACTATTGCTACATGGGATCCTTATAATACACCTATCATTGCTGACTTTAAGGGTCATGTAAAGTTTGTGGATATTATTCCGGGCGTTACAGTTGCTGAAAAAGAAGACGAAAATACCGGTGTAACAAGCTTAGTGGTAAATGACTATATTCCTAGTGGTTATAAACCAAGCTTGTTGTTAGAGGGAGATAGTGGCGAAGATGTGCGCTATTTCTTAGAGCCAAAGACCTCTATTGCAGTAGCTGAGGGGGCTTATGTAGAGCAGGCTGAAGTTTTAGCTAAGATTCCTAAAGCAACCGTTAAGTCTAAGGATATTACCGGTGGTCTTCCAAGAGTTTCTGAGCTCTTTGAGGCAAGAAAACCTAAGCCCAAAGATGTTGCAATCCTATCTGAGATTGATGGAATTGTAAGCTTTGGCAAGCCGGTTCGCAACAAAGAACGCATTATTGTAACCTCTAAAGATGGGCGTAGCATGGAATACTTTGTGGATAAAGGCAAACAGATTTTAGTGCATGCTGAAGAGTTTGTCCATGCTGGGGAGGCTATGACAGATGGTGTGATTTCAAGCCATGATATTTTAAGAATTAGTGGCGAGAAAGAATTGCATAAATATATCGTAAGCGAAGTGCAACAAGTGTATCGCCGACAAGGGGTGAGTATCGCTGATAAGCATATTGAAATTATCGTATCTCAAATGTTAAGACAAGTGCGCATTTTGGATAGTGGAGATAGCAAGTTTATTGAGGGTGATTTAATCAGTAAGAAACTCTTTAAAGAAGAGAATGCTCGTGTTCAGCTTTTAGGTGGTGAGCCAGCGATTGCTGAACCGGTGCTTTTAGGGATTACTAGAGCAGCTATTGGAAGTGATAGTATTATTTCAGCTGCATCTTTCCAAGAGACAACAAAGGTCTTAACTGAGGCAAGTATTGCTATGAAGAAAGACTTCTTAGAAGATTTGAAAGAAAATGTTGTTTTAGGAAGAATGATTCCTGTAGGAACCGGACTTTATAAAAATAAAAAAGTCGTGGTTAAAGTGCATGAAAGTAGCCCTAAAGAGGCTTAAATAAAAAAAATTAGCTAACCTAAGATTTCTAAAAGAAATTTTAGGGTAGAATGAGACAACTCGTAGTTTGAAATTTTAAGAATAAGGAAAAATAGTGCCTACTATCAATCAGTTGATTAGAAAAGAAAGGAAAAAGGTGGTTAAAAAAACTAAATCACCTGCGTTAGTGGAATGCCCTCAAAGAAGAGGCGTTTGCACTAGAGTTTATACTACAACCCCTAAAAAGCCTAACTCGGCTTTAAGAAAGGTTGCTAAAGTTCGCCTAACTAGCAAGTTTGAGGTGATTAGTTATATCCCAGGTGAGGGACACAATTTGCAAGAGCACTCTATTGTGCTAGTGCGTGGCGGTAGGGTTAAAGACCTTCCCGGTGTGAAGTATCATATTGTGCGTGGTGCTCTAGATACTGCTGGAGTAAGCAAGAGAACAGTTTCACGCTCTAAATATGGAACTAAAAAAGCTAAAGCATCTGCTGATAAGAAATAAAGGAAAGCATATATGAGAAGAAGAAAAGCGCCCGTTAGAGAAGTATTAGGCGACCCTGTTTATGGGAACAAGGTAGTTACAAAGTTCATCAACAAAATGATGTATGATGGCAAAAAGAGCGTAGCTGAAAAGATTATCTATAAAGCTTTTAACAAGATTGAAGAAAAAAGTGGCGAAAAGGGTATTGAAGTTTTTGAAAAAGCCCTAGAGAGAGTGCGTCCTTTGGTTGAAGTTAGAAGTAGAAGAGTAGGTGGGGCTACTTATCAAGTGCCTGTAGAAGTAAGAGCAAGCCGCCAGCAGTCGCTATCAATCCGTTGGATTTTGGAAGCTACTAGAAAGCGCAATGAAAGAATGATGGTAGATAGATTAGCTAATGAACTTATGGATGCAGCAAGTGATAAAGGTGCGGCTTTTAAGAAAAAAGAAGATGTGCATAAAATGGCAGAAGCCAATAAAGCATTCGCACATTATCGTTGGTAATTGGAGTTAGAATGTCTAGAAAAACCCCATTAAATAGAATTAGAAATATTGGTATCGCCGCTCACATTGATGCCGGAAAAACCACTACATCTGAGAGAATTTTATTCTATACAGGTGTGAGCCATAAGATTGGCGAGGTGCATGATGGTGCTGCGACAATGGACTGGATGGAGCAAGAAAAAGAAAGAGGGATTACCATTACCTCTGCAGCAACAACTTGTTTTTGGAAAGATTATCAAATTAACTTGATTGACACTCCGGGACACGTGGATTTTACCATTGAAGTAGAACGCTCTATGCGTGTGTTAGATGGTGCGGTTTCAGTGTTCTGTTCTGTTGGAGGCGTGCAACCTCAAAGTGAGACCGTATGGCGTCAAGCAAATAAATATGGCGTGCCCAGAATCGTATTTGTCAATAAAATGGATAGGATTGGGGCAAATTTCTATAATGTAGAAAATCAAATTAAGCAACGCTTAAAGGCTAATCCTGTGCCTATCAATATTCCTATTGGTGCTGAGGATACCTTTAAGGGTGTTATTGACTTAGTGCAAATGAAAGCTATCGTTTGGAACAACGAGGCAATGGGAGCAAAATACGATATAGAAGAAATCCCTAGCGATTTATTAGAGAAAGCTAAGGAATACAGAGAAAAGCTTGTAGAATCTGTTGCTGAGCAAGATGAAGCCTTAATGGAAAAATACTTAGGCGGTGAAGAATTAAGCATTGAGGAAATTAAAAAGGGTATCAAAGCAGGTTGTCTAAGCATGAATCTTATTCCTATGCTTTGTGGTTCTTCTTTTAAAAACAAAGGTGTGCAAACTTTACTAGATGCAGTAGTTGATTATTTGCCAGCTCCTACAGAAGTTGCTGATATTAAAGGAATTGACCCTAAGAATGAAGAAGAAGTCTTTGTTAAATCTAGTGATAATGGCGATTTTGCTGGCTTAGCATTTAAAATTATGACTGACCCTTTTGTGGGACAACTCACTTTTGTGCGTGTGTATCGTGGTAAGCTAGAGTCTGGTAGCTATGTATATAACTCTACAAAAGACAAGAAAGAGCGTGTGGGAAGACTTCTTAAAATGCACTCTAACAAGAGAGAAGATATTAAGGAAGTTTATGCGGGCGAGATTTGTGCGTTTGTAGGATTAAAAGATACACTAACAGGTGATACTCTTTGTGATGAAAAAAGCCCAGTTGTTTTAGAAAGAATGGAATTCCCTGAGCCTGTAATTCATATTGCTGTAGAGCCTAAGACTAAGGCTGACCAAGAAAAAATGGGCGTAGCTTTAGGAAAGCTTGCTGAAGAAGACCCAAGCTTTAGAGTGATGACTCAAGAAGAGACCGGACAAACTCTCATTGGTGGTATGGGTGAGTTGCACTTAGAAATCATCGTAGACAGATTGAAAAGAGAGTTTAAGGTAGAGGCTGAAATCGGCCAACCACAAGTTGCCTTTAGAGAGACTATCCGCTCAAGCGTAAGCAAAGAGCATAAATACGCTAAACAAAGCGGTGGTCGTGGGCAATATGGGCATGTATTCATTAAGCTTGAACCTAAAGAGCCGGGCAGTGGGTATGAATTTGTGAATGAAATTTCTGGCGGTGTGATTCCTAAAGAATATATTCCAGCTGTTGATAAGGGTATCCAAGAGGCTATGCAAAATGGTGTTTTAGCGGGTTATCCGGTAGTGGATTTTAAAGTTACTCTTTATGATGGTAGCTACCATGATGTGGACTCTTCAGAAATGGCGTTTAAAATCGCTGGTTCTATGGCGTTTAAAGAGGCAAGTCGTGCGGCTAATCCGGTTTTACTAGAGCCTATGATGAAGGTGGAAGTAGAAGTTCCTGAAGAGTATATGGGTGATGTGATTGGTGATTTGAATAGAAGAAGAGGTCAAATCAATTCTATGGACGATAGATTGGGCTTGAAAATTATCAATGCGTTTGTGCCATTGGTTGAGATGTTTGGCTATTCTACTGATTTACGCTCAGCTACTCAAGGGCGTGGGACTTACTCTATGGAATTTGACCATTACGGCGAAGTGCCTAGCAATATCGCTAAAGAAATTGTAGAAAAGCGCAAGGGTTAATTCTTTTTTGGAGGGGGGATTTTTATATTGCTACACACTTTTGCGTAGTTATCTTTTCTTTTGATTAGACTTTCTTTGAACTTGTTAAATCTTTTTTTAGTTGATATATTATTGAGTTGTTGCTTAAAAGCCTAAGCGTTTTTTAAAACATTTGTTTCTAGTGCTTATTTGCTTTATAAAATCTTTGCAATGATAGAGCCTTTTAATTAAGTTTGTATTCTTGGTGGCAAAAAGGATTAAATTGTTATAACATAGAAAAGTTAGAGCTGAAAATGATGGGCGATAAAAAATAAAGTAGAACTACGCTAGATGTCTATAGGTAGCGCACGCATTGAAATACGCAATACATTTATACTTAAGTGATTTGTGATTGCTTAATGCAATTAGGTTGATAAAGAGCTAGTAGCTAAGCACTTTTAAAAAATAAATTGATTACTAGCTCTCATTTCGTTAGCTAATAATAGGGAGTTTTACAACATTTTAAAAAAACTTGAGATAATCAATAAGTATTGTAAGAGATAACTTTTTATTATATTTAAAAAAGTAAGTTTAGGTATAATATTAATGAGTTTTATATTGATTATTGCCAAACTTAAATAGGGGTTGTAGTATGCAATTTGAAGAAGTCATTGAAAAAGATTATATGATATTTGTTGATACTTGTAGCTTTATACAAAAAGATAGCGAAAAAACTTTTGGGGAAATTGCTCCCAAAATGATTGCTTACAAGAGAAAAATAATTATGTTGAAATCTGTCCAAAATGAGATTTCAAAGCACCTCTATTACAAAAACCCCAAATTGAAAGACAAGTTTTTGGTAGAACTAGATAAAGCAGATTTAATAGAAATAGACATGGAATTTGATAGTAGTTTTGCTGACAATGATTTTCAAACCCTTTTTACAAAATTGAGACTCAAATATAAATTGTGCTTGATTACTAATGATTTTAATTTGAGTAAAGATATTTTAAAGCTTAAAAGCTCAAAATCTATTCATAAAGTTAAGGGTATTAAAATCTTTCGTGTTTCTCCTAAGGGGCTTATAGATTTTGAAAAATAAAAGCGTTTTATTACAGATAATAAATTTAATATTTTTTGTTTAATCTCATTAAGGACTATATCTTTAAGATAAACCATTTTTTAAAATATATAATTTAAGAGATTATGATACTTTTTTGTTTCTATAAGTTGTAAGGTCATAATAAATACTTTAGATGATTTTCTTGGCTTAGTGTTTTAATGAAATGTTTTAGTGTTATTTTAAATTTCAACACTAGGAGCAAGTTTGATTGTTATAGAAATGGCTCTAAAATACTTCTAGTAAGTAGCAATCAAGCCCTACATTAAAGGCAATCAATGTGATAAAATGGATATGAGAAAATGTGTCTAACCCACTTTGCCATAAAAAGTTTGCATAGCCTCTTGACTCAATGAGATATTAGGCTCATTATTGTATGCGAACACGCATAGAATACGACACACCTCGCCCTTTGTTTTATTGACCTTATGCAGACTATCACGCCCCCTAAAAAGCACTAATGTGCCTTCATCTTGACCAAGGCTTTGATAAGACCAAGTGCTAGAAACAATTTTGTGCGCTAAATCATATCCCATATCATCATGCTTAGAATCACGCACATCTTTGACAAAGCAAAATTCCCCTCCACCTAGTGGTTTTTGAATGAGTAAGGTAACAGCAAATGACGAATTATCAAAATGCCAATTAAGCCCTTGATTATCCTTGGCATAATGGATATTGATACTAGAGAGTTTATCTGCATAAGGATAGAGATTTTCCTCTTCTAAAACAAAGGCTAAAAAATCTTTTAAATCAGAGCTATTATAAAGCTCTCTTAAGGGTGAGTCAGAGTTAATGTAATTATCTGTAATGCAACCTTTTTCACTCATCAAATCTAGGTTGCGAATATGTGAATCTGAAAAATTATTATCCTTTTTTTGCAAGTAAATATTATGTGTGTTCTGTGTGTAGTAGGCGAGATGTTCTTTGGCAAGTGCCTCTTGCTTGATTTGTTCTAAAACTTGGGGTTCTATGAAATGAGGCAAAATCATAATGCCATCTTTCTGTAAAATACCCTTGCAATTTTCTCTAAAAGTCGTATTATTGAGAGTGTATTGTGTGTTTATAATTTGCATGTTTAACTCCTCATTTTATCACTCTTATCGTAAGCGTATGGTATCAAAGTTTGGAGCTTTTATGTTTAATCATCATAATATCTTAATCTTTTTAGGCAAGATATTATGATTTTAATTATTTTGTATTACTCAGATTCTTTAATGTCTTTTAGTAACTCTATGGCTTTTTCTATTAAGTCTGTAGAGTCATCTTTTTTAGGATAGGGTAAATAGTATTTCATCGGTGTTTCTGATGTTTCTATTTGGTAATCCTCTATGATAGATTCTTTTAACTCAAAACTTTCTTCTAGTTCTAATGCTAAACCCTTTTCATCAAAATAAAAGGCTTTGATTTTATTAGGAATGCTAGGGTGTTTTACTTCATTTTGTGAATAAGGCTCATAGGCTAAATTGAATTTATCGCAAATCGCTTTTAAATAAGGATTAATGCGTTTTGCCACATCTGAGCGCCTTCGCACATATATCTTCTCTAAATAATTTTTTTGCATATCATAAAAAACCACTAGATTTTCATCTTTATCCCACATTTTTTTAAAAACATCGTATTTAAAGAAATAATAACGCCATTCTTTTCTTTTGTTTTCATGCCACTTAATCACTTCTTCTTTTTTACGAGCTACTAATTTTTGAATGTTTTTTCCCTCATTCTTATATTCGTTTAGCAGTTGATTAAACGCATTTTTTCTATTCTCTGTAACTTCTGAGACTAAAAAAAACTCAAAACACCCTTGATAACCATAAAAGTATTTTTTATTGCCATAAAACGACCCAGTCAATTTACCTTCTTTTATAATGTCTTTTAGGCAAATGCAAATCGTATTTTGGTCTTCTTTTTCAAGTAGGTTGCATAAAAATTCAATGCTTTCATTGAAATGATTTTCATTAAAATCTTTAGCGTTGTTAGGCAAGATAATATCAAGCTTTCCTTTAAAATAAGGCTTATCTTCTAATTCTTTAAGTTTTGCTTTGATATTAGGGTGTTCTTTTAGAATTTGAGATTTTAAAATTTCATGCTTAAAGCCTTTAATATTGCTTTGCTTGTGCTCTAAAATTTCATAAATATTTTGCTCTGCTATTATAGGCATAAAAAATTCTAAAACCTTAGAAATATTGTTTTCTCCAAAATTTAGATTAAGTGTTACCGCTCTTGTGTCAAAGTTATCATGACTTTCTATCACATTGCGTATCACATGGATAAAATCCATTAAATAAGATTCATTGATTTTATTTTCATGTTTTATTACATAAGCAATAAGCATAAAAATAAGCGTTTGTTCGCTTAAAGTTAGTTTTTCATGTCTCTCCACTAAAATATCTCTAACAAAATCTATTGTCTCATCTTTTTTGCGACTAAAAATTTTAACTTTATCTTGTGTGTGGTGTGTGCTAAAAATTTCACGCCCTAATTTTCTAATGTCCTTTATATATTCTAAGGCATAGTATAAAAAATCTAAATTTTCTTGTTTTTCATAAAGCCCTTTTGTAAAGATAATATCTTGGATATTTTCAGACAATTTTTCATTATCTTTAAGATAGAGCATTTTACTAACAAATTCAATATAGTTTAAAAACATATCTCCTACAAATTCAGGCTCTTTATCAAATTCATTTTTAAACTCCCATATAGTATCTTGCCATGCTTTATCAAACCTTTTTGCAAATTTTTTCTTATAATCTAATTGCTCATAAGAGATAAGCAAACTTTCAAACTTAGCCTTAAAATTTTCAAAATCACTTAAGGGTTTGCCCCTTGCATTCATTTTGATATACAAATCTTCACCTAATTTGAAAGTATCTAATTCCAAAATGTCAAATGAAATGTTTTCTAAATTTGCATAACAAGTCTGTAAGGTCTTTAAATCAACATTTTTAAATTTTTCATGGATTTTTTTTAACACATTAAGCATAGAGCTTATCGTAGGGTCTTGTTGATAAAAGGGCATAAACCATGCACTATCAATAATTTGTTTTTTTAAATTCATACCATTATGAAAATCTTCTTTATAACCACAATATACTAATTCACAACAAAATTCCTTAGAGCTACTTCTAGTTTGGTAAGTAAATTTTTCTAAATACCTAATATCTTCTTTTAAAAATTTGCCTAAATACCAAGAAAGCAAAAATAAGGTCGTTAATCTTTGCTGACCATCTAAGGGGATAAATTTATTGTCTTTCACACTTCCATAAATAAAATCTAAATGCAATTTTGAAGATTTTGTCAAACTTTCAAATAAAGCTTGTAAAAAACCTTCACAAATTCTTTTACTTTCGCTATCTTGTCTGCCTTGGGCATAATCTCTTTGGATAATAGGGATTTCAATAGAATATTTTTCAATTAATTCCTTAAAATTAGAGCGCTTAGTGGGGTTATTATTTTGCATGTTCTTCTTCCTTTAAATTTAAAGCTTTGCTAATGGCGTTGATAATGGCTTTAAAATAGTTCTCTGCATCATCGTTTTCCCAAAAATTAGAGAGATTTTTGCTGTAGTGTTTCATAAAAACATTTTTAGAACAAAGGGGGATAAAACTATGTTCTTTTTCTTTTAATATTTCTCTTTTAATCATAAACGCATGGTTAGAAAACGCACTATTATCTTCTTTGCTTAAAAGCGTAAGATTACCTATAGCATGAAGTTTTTCACTATCAAACTTTTCTATAAATAATTCCTTATAGTCTTGTGTCTCTTTAATTAATTCATTGATTTTATCTTCGTCATCTTTACTAAGTCTTGTTCTATCTTTCTCATTATATATCCCTTTATTTTTAAGTTCTTCAAGTAATTTTAAAGTCTTTAAAAACCTTTCATCATTTGCTTCAAAAATCTCTAATTCTTTAGAATATTCAATAAAATCTTTGAGCCATTCTTTCAAGCTTTCTTGTGTGATATTGTCATTAGTTTGTGGGTAAATATGTTCTAAAGACCATGTTGAATTTTTATAACGCTTAAAATCAAAATAATGGTTGTTTTGCTCGTCATTAAGAATGGTAGCAATATTAAAAAACAAAAGCGTATTTTTTAATCTGTTGTCATCATTATTATATTTAAGTTCTTGTAACTCATCTCTTAAGCTCGTGTTATCTTGTATGTCTGATAAACCTAACTCTTCTTTAATTCTTTCATAAAGCTCTTTTTTAAACTCAGATTTTGTAAAATGAAGAGATTTTTTATATAAACTTTTTAATGTCTCATCTTGCTTGTTATTGCTAGTAGCTACTAAAAAACCTATTAAATGATAAAGCTCTCTGTCTTTTTGCCAACTTTTAAACGTTAAAAAAATCTTTTTAATATTTGTGTCTTTTTTGTCCTTTTCTTCCAATTCTTTAGGGTTTTCTTGCGTATTACTAACTTGATTGCTCCATAGATTTAAAAAATTTCCTTTTTCTTTACACTCTGCTAAATAACGATATAAAGCGTATTTATCGTTCAAATCTAGCTTTTTATTCTTAACAAAAGCAAGAATTTCAAATAAAAGCTCTATTTTTGTGATTCTCTCTTTAGAACTTAAAAAATAATAAAAACTTTCTTCTTCTAAAGCATAAGACATTTCATCAAATTCTTTTGCCATTTCAATTTGGCGCTCATGACTATCTGTATTTTTAAAGTTTTTAGCATGTAAAAATAAGGCTTTGATAAGTTCGGCGTTGGTTAAGGGGATTTTATTGGTATTAATACGCACAAAAAGCTCTTGCTCTTTATCATTATTATCCAATTCATACCAAATGATACGCACATTGTTGGCTATATCATTCTCTGTATTTTCTCTATTTATAAATGTAAGTGCACTATAAATTTTATCATCATCAATTTCACATAAATATTCATCGCTTTCTTGATATGCTTGATACATAAAAAGATAATCTATATTAATATTAGATTCTTCTTTGGTTTTTTCTATAATATTATCTAAAAATTCCTTACTATCTTTTCTTGTTTCGTATTCTAGGGTAAAGCTTTCCAGACTGCGTTTTTGCAATTTATCTTTAAAGTATTTTAAAATAATGAAAATCGTTGTCAGACGCTGTTGGCCATCAATTAAAACATAACGCCCTTGTTCATCTTTTTTAACAATTATAGGTTGTAGGCAATAAAATTCTCCCCTTTTTCTATCATCTCTGCTTGAAAATTCCCATATATCTTTTAATAAATCTTTTACTTGTTGCTTATCCCAACGATACCCTCTTTGATAAGAGGGTATAATAAATTGTAGGGCTTTCTTATTTTTCTTTATATTGCCAAGAAGTTCGCCTATACCTTTAATTTCAATTTTTGCCATATTGTTTCCTTGATTTAACTTGAGATAATTTTATCACAAATTAAAAAATAGAGTTTTTAGCAAAAATTAGGTATAGACGGAATAATAATTATTCAAACACAATTTCTTCTGACTTGATATCACTCCCATAAACAGGCTCTAAAGTCTCTTTATAAGCCTCTTTTAAAAAGCCTTCATTGATGAGTTGTTGCACTTCGTTATTAAGCCATTCTAACAACTTAGGATTACCCTTTTTAATCGCTGGGGCAATCACATCTTTATCGCCTAAACTTGTAATAGCGACTTTAAATTCAGGGTGTTGCTTTGCCCATGCAAAGAGCAAGGTATTATCGTGGGCTAGTGCCTCGCCTCTATTATTTAAAAGGGCTAGAAAGGTTTCGGTATTTTGTTCAAATTTCAATAATTTGATATTAGGATAGTTTTTAGTGAAGTAGAAATCCGCTGTTGTGCCTTTATTTACAATGAGGGTTTTATCTTTTAATTCTTCAATATCTTTAATCATGCCATTTTTTGACACTACTCCTAGGGCTACTTTCATATAAGGCTTGGCAAAATCTACCACTTCTTTGCGCTCATTTGTTTGAGTGAAATTAGCCATAATAATATCCACTTTATTAGCTTTTAAAAATTCCACTCTAGCAGAGGCCTCTACAGGAACAAACTCTATCTTATTTTCATCGCCTAATAAGTCTTTGGCCATGCGTTTAGCGATATAGACATCAAAGCCTTGATACGCCCCTTTAGAATCTACAAATCCAAAAGGGGGTTTATCGCTAAAAACACCTATACGCACCACGCCTTTTTGTTTGATTGAATCTAGGGCGTCTAGTTTGGGCTTATCAGAGCAAGCATTAAATATGAGTGTTACTAAAACTAGTAAAAATCCCCATGTTTTTAAAAAATTCTTTGTCATTATCAGTCCTTTTTATTATGAAATAAAATGGCTAGTTGTAGCAAAACTTTTTTAACAGCTCCCTAAAAAATGAAAAGTTTCTAAAAATTTTTGCGCTCTTTGAGATTTGGGGTTATTGAAAAACTCTTTAGCGGTGTTTTCTTCAGCAATTTTACCGCTATCAAAAAAGATAATTTTATCTGCAATTTTTTGAGCGAATTTCATCTCATGCGTAACAACAACCATGCTCATGCCTTCATTTGCAAGCTCTAAAACGACTTCTAGCACTTCTTTAATCATCTCAGGGTCTAATGAGGCTGTGATTTCATCTAAAAGCATGACTTCTGGCTTGGTGCATAAAGAGCGCACAATCGCTACTCGTTGTTTTTGCCCTCCGCTTAATTCGCTAGGATAGGCTTTTTGCTTATGCTCTAAGCCCACACGCCTTAAAAGCTCTATAGCTTGAATAGTAACTTCACTTTGAGAGCGTTTTTGCACTTTTAGGGGTGCGAGTAAAATATTGTCTAAAACATTTAAATGCGGGAATAATTCATAGTTTTGAAACACCATGCCAATTTTTTGGCGCAACTTGCTCCAATTAGTCGTAGGGGTATTAATTTTTTGTTGTTCAAAAATGATTTCGCCCCCATCAATTTTTTCAAGCCCGTTTAAGCACCTTAAAAAAGTGCTTTTTCCGCACCCACTAGGCCCTAAGATAACTGCTACTTCACCCTTTTTCAAAGTGAAGTTAATGCCATTTAAGACTAAAAGATTTTGATAAGTTTTTTGCAAATTTCTAGTTTCTAATAATACGCTCATCTTATCCTCTAATATGTTGGTATTTTTTCTCTAAATGAATGCTATAGAGACTTAAGCTATAACACAAAGCAAAATAAATCATTAAAATCACGCCATAAACTAAAAAGCTCGCATTAGGCATGCGTAAGAGATTGATTTCTATAATTTGCTGGCCTACTTTTAATAAATCAATCGCTCCAATAAGAGAGACTAAAGCAGTGGTTTTAATCATGCGTGTGAGTAGGTTCAAGCAAGCTGGCAAGAGAGATAAAAAAGCTTGGGGAAAAATGATTCTAAAAACAATGCTTCTTTTTTCTAAACCTAAAGCTAGAGCGCTTTCTATTTGGTGTGAATTGATAGAAATTAATGCTCCTCTAGTTAAATCCATCATTTCAGCTATGCCCCATACGCTAAAAACAATAATGCTTGCCAAAATAGCGCTAATGTGTAAATCTAGTAAATTTGCCAAGCCAAAATACACGATAAAAAGCCATGCTAGAAGCGGGATAATACGCACCACTTCTAAATACACACGACAAAATACTTGAATAGCTTTAGAGCCAAATGCCATTAAAGCTCCCATAAACGCCCCTAAAATTAAAGAAATAATAATGGAGCTAAAAGCAATAAAAAGCGTAACGCCTAAACCTTCTAACAAACGCTTAAGATTGTCTAATTCTAATAATACGCCCATTTTAAACTAACTTCTTTTTAAAATGATTTTCCAAAAAGCTTGCAAGAATGCTTAAAGGGAGCAAGATAACTAAGTAGCTTAAGGTCAGCATTAAAAGGCTTTCGGTTGTTTTATAATAAATGCCAATTAAATCCTTAGCCACAAACATAATATCTGTTAAGGCGATTGCCCCTACAACAGAAGTTTCTTTGAGTAAGAAAATCACATTTGCTGTTAAGGAGGGCATAGAAACACTTAAGCTTTGAGGCAAGATAATGTAGCGCATAAGTTGCAACCGACTAAAGCCCAAACTTAAAGCACTTTGTGTTTGAATGGGGTTTAAACTCTTAAAGCCTAATAAAAAGCTTTGAGCCATATACCCTCCACCTAAAAACCCTAAGGCGATAACAGCACAAGAAAAAGCGCTTAATCTCAAGCCTATTTCATTCAAACCGTAGTATAAAAAGAAGAGTTGTATGAGTAATGGGGTGTTTCTAGCCACTTCTACATATGCATGGGTTAGAGGAGTTAGAAAGCGTGGCTTAAAATATAAGATAACAGCACTCAAAAACCCTACAACAAGAGCTAATAAAATACCAAAAAGCGAGATAGAAAGCGTGAGTTCTAGCCCCTTTATAAAAGCGGGGACAAAACGCCCTATAAAATCCCAATCTAATGTCATATTGTTAATTGTTATACCTTATAAAATATCCATTTGTTTTTAGTTAAAATGTTGCTATTCTATCTTAAAATCTTAAATTTCTTAAAAAAATCTTTTTTTGTTATGATTTTAAAACCAAATAGTTAGGATTAAGAATGCTAGAACAACGAGTGCAATTACATGCTAAATTATGGAAAATTTTAAACGCCACACGAGCGAGCGATTATCAAAAAGAGCATGTTTTAGGGCTTGTTTTATATCGTTATCTTTCACAAGATTTTAGTGTGTTTTTTAACACACGCATAAATAATGAAAGCTTGAAATACGAAAATTTAAGCGATGAAGAATTTAATACGCTTGTTTGCAAGGAAAATATTGTAGAAATCATCAAAGAAAAAGGCTTGTTTATGTATCCAAGCCAGCTATTTTGCAATGTCTTAAAATCTTTTAAGAAAAATCAAGAGCCATCTTTAGGGCTGTATTTGGACAATATTTTCAAACAGATTGAAAACCCTCTAAACACGCTTGAATTAGAGAGTGATGGCTTTGTAGAAAGGCATTTTTTTGGCTTATTTAATAATGTATCCTTAAATAAGATTGGTATTACTAATGACGCTAGTAACCAACAAGCCAATCTAGCAAGCCAAAATGAGAGTATTGAAGGCCTCATTAAAATCATTGCAGAAATTGATGATTTTAATGAGGGGGGGGGGGGGTAAATCCCCTTAGCATTGATATTCTAGGTGATGCCTATGAATACTTAATCAATTATTACGCACAAAAAGCAGGGCAGAGTGGGGGCGAGTTTTTTACCCCTCAAAGCGTGTCGCATTTACTTTATAAAATCACGCACGCTCATTTAGAAAAAACCCCTTATTTTTTAGATAAAAATCCTATCAGTGTTTATGACCCATGTTGTGGCTCTGGCTCATTGCTCTTGCAATTTGCTAGAAACAACTATTCTTATCAATTCTATGGACAAGAAAAGAACCCCTTAAATTACGATTTAGCCCGCATGAATATGTTCTTGCATGGCGTTGATTTTTCAAATTTTAATATAAGATGTGAAGACACCCTTTTAAACCCAAAGCATGCTAAAGAGGGCGCTATTAGGCATGGGTTTGATATTATCGTTTCTAATCCGCCCTTTAGCTATGGCAAGGATATTAAAGGTGGTTGGTATAAAAAAGAAAAGAAACTTTTAGAATTAGACGAGCGTTTTAGAATGGTTGGGGCATTAGCGCCAAGCTCTAAGGCGGATTTAGCCTTTATACTGCATATGTGCGATTTATTGTCGCATTATGGCATGTGTGCGAGTGTCATTGCTAATGGAGCGCTATATCGTGCCAATAGTGAGGCAAAAATCAGAGAATATTTGATTAAAAGAGACTTTGTAGATTGTGTGATTGCCTTGCCTAATGACTTGTTTTTTGGCACTACAATTCCAGCCTCTATTATCATTTTACGCAAAAATAAATTTAAAGAGTGCGAAAAAAACAATGTTTTGCTTATTGATGCGAGCAAGCTTTTTGAGAGAAAAGACACCAAAAACCAACTCAATGACACACATATTGCAAAGATTTTAGAGGCATATGCTTTGCGCCAAGCTATAGAGAACTTTTGCTATCTCAAAACCAAAGAAGAATTACAAACTAATGGTTATAACCTAAGTGTGCCTAGTAGCATAGAAGAGCAAGAAAAAATCAATATCAAAGATTTGAATTTAGAATTAGAAGAAATTATTAAAACCCAAAATTTAAAGCGCTCTTTTTTAGACAATCTCATTAACGAGCTTGAAAGGGGGTATTAAAGCATGGGCTTGAAATATCAAGGGTTAAAAAATGAGGTCTTTTTAAGAGTTTTAAGGCAAAATCCCACTTCAAAGAACCCCCAAAAAATGGGGGAAACCTTTCAGCGTGAAAGTTTTAATTCAAACTTAAGTCCCCAAAAAGAAAACTTAAGATATACTTCACGCAAAGGTTTTTTACTATGTTTAGACATAGCAAATCCTTTGTTAAGTGGTGTATGCCCTAGTCAAAAACTAGGGCATGGTGCAATTCTATCACAAAACCCTAAAACCCCTTTGATAACGCTTTTTCAAACCCTTAAAAAGAATAACCCCCTTTTTCTAAATGAAACCTTTAAAAGAGTGCGAGAAGTTTTTAATCCCAAACAACCCATGCTAAGCCTTTTAAATAATGGGGGGCTTGCATGAAAGCTTATTTAAAACACCTTTTAAAAGAATGTTGTGCGCATGGCGTGGAATTTAAAACGCTTGGGGAAATAGGCACATTTATTAGTGGGTTACGAAATAAAAATAAGGAACATTTTAGGAATGGTAATGCCAAGTATATTTCATATCTCAATGTGTATCAAAATATCTCTATAGATTTTAACGACTTGCCTTTAGTTAAAATGGGAGAGAATGAAAAACAGACAACTTTAGAATTGGGTGATGTTTTATTTACAACTTCATCAGAAACACCTAATGAAGTGGCTATCTCAAGCGTTGTTACCAAAAAATTAGATGAGCCAATCTATTTTAATAGTTTTTGTTTTGGTTTTAGATTTTTTGAAAAAAATTTATTGCTACCAAATTTTACAAAGTATCTTTTTAGGTCATCATATTTTAGGGATTTGGCTATCAAAACGGCTAATGGCACAACTCGTTATAATGTCTCTAAAAAATCTTTTTCAAACCTAAAAATCCCTATACCCCCCTTAAAAGTGCAAGAAAGAATTATAGAGATTTTAGACGCTTTCACAGAACTTAAAACAGAACTTAAAACAGAACTTAAAAAGCGGGGCGAGCAATACGCTTATTACAGGGATAGCTTGTGTGATTTTAGCGATATTAACAAGCATTATTTAAAGGATTTGATAGTTACTTCTCTCAAAAAGGACGCCTCCAAAAAGGAGGCTAAGGCTCAACGCTCAATTTTAAACTCTAATTTAAATCCTAAAAAGGAAAAATTAAAGTATAATGAACGCCAAGACTTCCTAGATGGTTTTGCCATTAGAAGTCCTTTTTTGAGAAGTTATGCCCCTAATCTTAACGAGAAGGGGCACAATGAAATTCTATCTAAAAACGCTAAAACCCCCCTTAATATTGTGTCGTGGTTTGCCCCCACTAAGCTAAGAGAAGTCGCCCCTAAAGAGTGCTTACCATCCTCTCTTTTAGAGTCGCATGACGCTATAGAATTTAAAACGCTTGGGGAAGTTTTTGATATTAGGGGCGGTTATACACCATCTACAAAAAATAAAGAATTTTGGGAAAATGGCACGATTTCTTGGTTTAAAATGGAAGATTTACGAGAAAATGGCTTGTATTTAAAAGAGGCAGAAGTTAAAATTACTTCAAAAGCTATCAAGGGTAAGGGGTTATTTAAAAAGCACTCTATTGTTTTAGCAACTTCAGCAACCATAGGCGAACATGCTATTTTAGAATGCGATGCATTAACAAATCAGAGATTTACAAATTTTGAAGTTAAAGAAAAATACAAAAAGTATTTTAATAGTTATTTTGTATTTTATTATTTCTTTATTATTGACAAAGAATGTTTAAAAATTACAAATTCTAGTAATTTTGCATCTGTTGATATGACACAGCTTAAAAACCTAAAAATCCCTATACCCCCCTTAAAAGTGCAAGAAAGAATTGTAGAGATTTTAGACGCTTTTAATGACAGCACCAAAGGGCTTATTTTCTTAATAGAAAAAGAATTAGCATTAAGAGAAAAGCAATACACCCACTATAGAGACGCCCTCTTAGATTTTAACATTAAGGAAGAACATGCCTAAACAACAAAAAGTCATTTTAGAAAGTCCTTTAACTTGTATGAGCGCTTTTATTACTCCGCCCAAAAGAGAGACTACCACTTCAAAGCAATATGAGACTAAGGGGCTTGATAGCTTAGAAAACAAGCTTTTAAAAGATTTAATCTCTTTAGGGTATCAAAAAATTGCCCCAAAAAATGAGCAAGAGTTAAAAGCTAATTTGAAAATGTGCCTTGAAAGGCTTAATAACATCACTTTGAGTGAAAAAGAATTTAAAAGATTGCTTAATGATGAGCTTAATGGCAAGGACTATATAGAAAAAACTAGACAAGTGCAAGAAAATTTTGAATTTATTTTTGAGCTTGACAATAAGGAACAAAAAACTCTTAAGCTTTTTGATAAGTTTAATTTGAGTAATAATTGCTTGCAAGTTATGCACCAATACAAGAGCAAAACTAATCGCTATGATGTGCAAATTCTTATCAATGGCTTGCCTTTAGTGCATATTGAGCTTAAGCAAAGGGGGGTGCGTGTTAAAGAGGCTATAGAGCAACTAGAGAGATATAAAGAGGAGGGGTTAAAGGGGAATTTATTTGAGTTTATCCAAATGTTTGTAGTCTCTAATGGCACAACAAGCTATTACTACCCTAATAGTGCGTTTTTTAGAGAAAAAGAGCAAGAAAGTAGCGCCAAAATAGAAAGCGTGTTTAAAATCCATTGGGCGAGCAAGGATAACAAGGCATGGTTAGATTTAGAAGATTTTGGTCAATCGTTTTTACACCCTACTACGCTTTTAGAAATGCTATTTTTTTATAGTGTGTTTAATGTCAAAAACGAGCTACTGATTATGCGCCCTTATCAAGTGGGGGCTTGCGAAGAAATCTTGCAAAATATTTATAAGAATTTAGACCATAAAGAAAGATGTAAATCTAGGGGCTATATATGGCATTCTACAGGGAGTGGTAAGACGCTTACTAGTTTTAAAACAGCGATTTTATTGAAAAACTTTGAAAAGATTGAAAAAATTCTTTTTGTGGTGGATAGGAAAGATTTAGACTATCAAAGCATGCAAGAATACAATAAATTTCAAAAAGGCTGTGTAGAAGGCACTAAAAATAGCGCTGATTTGAAAGAAAAGCTAGAAAGTGCTGAAGAAAAAGATAAGATAATTATCACCACCATTCAAAAATTAAGCCATATGATTAAAAAGGATAAGGGGACTGAGAGCTACTATACTAAAGAAGTGGTTTTTATCTTTGATGAGTGTCATCGCTCGCAATTTGGCACTATGCATAAAAGCATTATTAGTAGTTTTAGAAAGTATCATTTATATGGATTTACCGGAACGCCTATTTTTAGCCAATCTCAAAAAGAGAGTTTGTTGAATGGCATAGAAGTTAGAGAAAACGATAATCTAGGAAATTATGGAAACTATACGGATTTAGTTTTTAATCAATGCTTGCATAGATATACTATAGTAGATGCGATTAGAAATGGCACGGTGCTAAAGTTTATGATAGATTATTATAAAGATAATGAGAAATTAGACAAGCTTGAAAGTCTAAATCCTAAACGCATTGACACTATTACTAAAGAAATTATCACTCAATTTAACACCAAGACAAACGAGCGTGAGTTTAATTCAATTCTAGCGACTGAAAACATTCAAATGGCTAAAAGCTATTATGAATGCTTTAAAAACAATGCGCATGACTTAAAAATCGCTTTGATTTATAGCGCTAGTGCTAAGGGAGATGAAGAGGAGGAAAACAACGAAGAAGTTACAGGTTTAGAGCTTAATGACAAAGAATTTTTAAGTAGAGCTATCAATGATTATAATAATAGCTTTGGTACAAATTATCATATAGATTATAATTTTGCTGAGTATTACAAAGATATTTCTTCAAAAATGAAAGATACAGAAATTGATTTGTTGATTGTGGTGAATATGTTTTTGACCGGTTTTGATGCGCCTAGGCTTAACACGCTATGGGTGGATAAAAATCTTAAAGAGCATGGGCTAATCCAAGCTTTTAGTAGGACTAATAGGATTTATAACCCCAAAAAAGCGCATGGTAATATTGTGAGCTTTAGAAATTTAGAAAATAATCTTAATGATGCTTTAAGGCTGTATGGTTTGGCTAATAGTAAAGAAGTGGTGATGACTAATTACAAGCAAAGCCTTGAAGTTTATTTAGAATGCGCTAAAAGCTTAAAACAAGATTTTAGTCTCAATTCTTTGCAATATTTAGAAAATAAAGAGCAAAAAAGAGCGTTTATGAAAGCTTTTAATCAATTATTGAAATTAGATAATGCGCTTAGGTATTTCACACAATTTGAAAAAGATAAGCAAATCAGCGATAGGGAATTGCAAGATTATGGGAGCTATTATTATGACTTTAAAGATGAGTTGAAAGATAATAGCAATGACAATAATAATGAGAGCGATACGCCTACAGATAATAGGGGTAATCCAACTAGCCTAGATAATAATCAATTAGAGCAAGACTATGTTTTAGAGTTTTTAAAAGCTATTGAAGTGGGTGTTAAATATATCTTAGAGCTTTATGAAAAAAATACTCCTAAACTTGAGATTGATAAATGTATTAAAATGACACCTAGTGCTAGAGAGATAAAAGACTTGTTAGAAGAGTTTTTCAAGCGTTATGAAAGAAATAAGCCTAGTGATATTATTCAAGCTTTTAGAGATTTCATCATTGAAAAAAAAGAAAAAGATTTAGAACAGCTTATTAAAAAATATGATTTAAAAGACAAAGAGACAAAAGATTTTATTATGCAGGCTTTTAATAATCATGCGATTTCTTTTGTGGGGACTAAATTTGGCGCTATTTTTAAGATTGATTATTTTAATAAGGACTACGCACGCATTAAAAGAGAGGTCAAAAACGCTTTAGAAGAGTATTTTGAATTTTACACTAAAGACTTTTTAAAATAAGCTAACGCCATAAGGGGCTTTTAGCTTTTAAAATTTCTAAATAGAGTTGGTGGTTTTTATCAAGCAAATTGCGAGAATTTTCTTTGTGGAAGAGATGATAGGCTAAAGCACTAAATTTTAAGCGTCTTAGATGCCCCTTATTGAATAAAAAGCGTGCGACAAATTCGCTATCTTCTCGCCCCCAACCGACAAAATTTTCATTAAAGCCTTGAATATCTTCAAAATCCTTTTTAAAAAAACTCATATTCGCACTTCTAATACCAGAGAGTAATGGGGGGGGGTTTTAAGGAGAGCTTTTTGTGTAGTGAGTGATAGAGTATAGATAAGATGAGAGATTAAAGGCAGGCGTAAATTTTTAAGCGTGTTTTTATTAAAAGCTAGTTTATAGTCATTAGCGTTTAAGATATGTTCGCTTTCTTGTTGATTTAAAATGATTCGTGAGCCTTGCAAAAGGGTTTTTTCTTTGGCAAAATAAGCATGGTCTTTGATAAAATCTTTGTGTAAAATCATATCGGTATCAGTGATAACAATATATTCACTCTCACTTAGTGCTATGGCGTTATTCCTACTTTTTGCCGCTCTAAAACCCAAATCTTCTTGATAAGCGTGTTTGAGTGTAACCCCTAATTTTTTAAAAATCTCACAATAGCTTTCAATTAAAATTCTTGTAGGCTCTTTACTCCCATCATCAGCAATAATAATTTCATTAGGAAGTAAGCTTAGATTAAGTGCGGAATCTAGCACTAATTTAAGATAATTTTCTTTGTTATAAGTAGTAATAATAAGACTAATTGTCATATTTTGCTCTTAGTTTTATGGATTAAAAAAGCATTATAGAATTTTTTATACCAATTAGAGAACAAATATTTTATAATCCTTAAAAATTAGAATAATAAGGTTATGCATGCGTATTGTGTTTATGGGAACGCCTTTTTTTGCAAAAGTGGCATTAGAGGCGTTATTAAAAACTAAAGAGTTTGAGATAGTAGGGCTATTCACTCAAATAGACAAGCCTTTTGGGCGTAAAAAAGAGCTTAAAATGCCAGAAACTAAGGCCTATCTTATAGAAAATCATTTTAATATCCCTATTTTTCAGCCTGAAAAATTAGGCATAGAAGAAATAGATATTCTTAAAAATTTAAAGCCTGATTTTATTGTGGTGGTCGCTTATGGGAAGTTACTCCCTAAGGGTGTTTTAGAAATTGCACCTTGCATTAATTTGCATGCATCATTACTGCCTAAATATAGGGGGGCATCACCAATTCATGAAATGCTTTTAAATGATGATGAAATTTATGGGATAAGCACTATGCTTATGGATTTAGAAATGGATAGTGGGGATATTTTAGAAACCTTTTCTTTTAAAAGAAAGCGTTATTTGGATTTAGAAACCTTAAGTTTAGAGTTAGCTTATAAGGGTGCAGAATTACTCATTCATACGCTTAAAAATTTTACTTCTATAACCCCTAAAACACAAGAGCATGCTTTGGCAACTTTTTGCAAAAAGATTACTAAAAATGATGGTCTAGTAACTTTTAAAGACGCTAAGAATTTATTTTTAAAATCACTTGCCTTTAAAAGTTGGCCTCAAGTGTTTTTAGAAAGTGGTTTAAAGCTTTTAGAAATAGAGCTTATAGAAGAAATAAAAGCGCATGTAGAAGGGGAGATTTTAAATATTAGCGAGCAAGGCGTTATCATAGGGTGCTTAAAAGGAAGTGTCAAAATTGCTAGATTGCAAGCAGTTGGCAAGCAACCCTTAAAGGCTAAGGATTATCTCAATGGCAAGCGTTTGAAAATGGGCGATAAACTCGCATGAAAATCATGGTTTTTGAGAGTTTGCCCTCTACGCAAACTTATCTTTTAGAGCAATTAAAATCTAAACAATACCAAGCCCCTATCGCTGTATTAGCTTGCAAACAAAGTGCGGGCATTGGGAGTAGGGGAAATACTTGGGAGAGCGTAGAAAAGGCTTTGACTTTTTCTTTTGCTTTAAATGATAGCAATTTGCCTAAGGATTTGCCCATGCAAGCAAGTGCCTTATACTTAGGGTTTTTATTTAAAGAGGTGTTAAAAGAGCTAGGCTCAAGCGTGTGGCTCAAATGGCCTAATGACCTTTATATTGAGAAACAAAAAATTGGAGGGGTATTAGTGCAAGTATTTAGGGGGATTAGAGTGTGTGGGATTGGCATTAATAGAATGGCAACAAATAGAGCCGTTTTAGACATTAATGAGAATGATACGACGATTTTAGAGTGTTTTTTTAAAAAAGTAAAAGAAAAAATCTCATGGGGGCAAGTTTTAAGTAAGTATGCGTTAGAATTTCACAAAAACTACTCTTTTAACTTTCATACGCAATCAGGCACGATTATGAGTCTAAAAGATGCATTATTGTTAGAAGATGGTAGGATAGCTATCAAAGGAAAAACGCATGTTAGGATATGAATATTATGGGTGAAATCATTGCAGTAGCAAACCAAAAGGGCGGTGTAGGCAAGACGACTACCGCTGTTAATTTGGCTGCTTCTTTAGCCTTAGCAGAAAAAAAGATTTTATTGATTGATTTTGACCCTCAGTCTAATGCAACCACAAGTTTGGGATTTAGACGCAATAAGATTGATTATGATATTTATCATGTATTGATTGGACTCAAAAAAATTTCTCAAGTAATTTTAAAAACGCAAATGCCTTTTTTGGATTTAATTCCTTCAAATCTAGGTCTAGCTGGGATTGAAAAAGCATTTTATGATTATTCAAATGATGACAACCAAAATAATCGCAGAGAGCTTATGCTTAAAGGGGTTTTAAAAGATGTGATTGATTTGTATGATTATATTGTGATTGACTCTCCGCCCGCCTTAGGACCTTTGACAATCAATTCGCTTTCAGCGGCTCATTCAGTGATTATTCCTATTCAATGTGAATTTTATGCGCTTGAGGGTTTAGCACAACTGCTTAGCACTATTAAAATGTTAAAAGAAAATACCAATCCGGGACTTAAAATAAGGGGTTTTTTACCCGTGATGTATGCCCCACAGCTTAATCTTTCAAAGCAAGTATTAGCTGACTTGTCGCAACATTTTGATGAACAGCTTTTTAGAGATTTAAATACAAAAGAATATATTACAATTCCACGAAGTGTAAGGTTGGCCGAAGCGCCTAGTTTTGGAAAGCCTATTTTGCTTTATGATATTAAATCTAATGGCAGTATTGCCTATAGAAAATTAGCCCAAAGCATATTAGAGGGAGATTAATGGCAAAAAGTAAAGGTTTAGGCAGAGGACTTGGAGAGATTTTACCTGAAGTTTCAGAAGCTATGGAGCAAAGCCTATATAGTAGGGCAACTAGGATTGTGGAATTACAAATTGATGAGGTAATCCCTAATCCTTACCAACCTAGAAAGGTTTTTACTAAAGAATCTTTAGAAGAGTTAGCGCAATCTATTAAAGAGCATGGTTTGTTGCAACCGGTGTTAGTGGTGAGTGAAAATGGTCGCTATATTTTAATCGCAGGTGAGAGGCGTTTAAGGGCAAGCAAATTAGCTAAAATGCCCACCATAAAAGCCATTATTGTGGATATTGAGCAAGAAAAAATGCGTGAAGTGGCATTGATTGAAAATATCCAAC
Organism: Helicobacter cetorum MIT 00-7128; assembly: GCF_000259255.1. Lineage (NCBI taxonomy): Bacteria > Pseudomonadati > Campylobacterota > Epsilonproteobacteria > Campylobacterales > Helicobacteraceae > Helicobacter > Helicobacter cetorum. Next base: position 1,858,630 of record NC_017737.1, on the reverse strand, counting down.
GAGAAGATTTAAATCCTTTAGAGTTAGCCAAGTCTTATAAAGAGTTGTTAGAAAGTTACCAAATGACCCAAGATGAACTAGCCCATATTGTGAAAAAATCTCGAGCGCATGTGGCTAATACCATGCGCTTATTAACCCTCTCTAAGCAAGTGCAAGACACACTTTTAGAGGAAAAAATTACTTTTGGTCATGCCAAGATTTTAGTTGGTTTAGATGAAGATAAGCAAGAGTTAGCCCTTAATTCCATTTTGGGTCAAAAGCTCAATGTGCGAGATACTGAAGATTTGGTGCGCAATATGAAAAATCCTATTATAGCGCCCAAGAACAAAGGCTCTTCTTCTCAAAAAAATACCTTATTTAATAGTATTGCTAAAGAGCAATGGGGGCATTTTGAAAAGGAGCTTATGGATAAATACGGGCTAAAACTTTCTTTAAAGGGGGATAAGATTATTTTGCATTGTTGTGAAAAATCCGATTTGAAAGCCCTCATAGAAAGATTGGCACTTTAAATTGGCATAAAATTTTAAGTTTTAAGTTAATTTTTGTTAAGATACTTGCGATGTAATGACCTTTGTTATGGAGCTTAAAAGCTCCATTTTTTAAAAGCAAGTAAATAGGACTTTAATTAGGAAAGAAGTATCAAATGAATATAACAATTAACCCTTACTTGATGGCGCTTGTTTTTGTGGTGTTTGTTTTGTTGCTATGGGCAATGAATGCGTGGGTTTATAAGCCTTTGTTGGCTTTTATGGATAATAGAGAGGCTGAAATTAATGATAGCTTATCTAAGATTGAATCTGATAATAAGCAGAGCACTCAAATTCAAAGCCAGATTGAAGATTTGCTTAAAGATGCTAACGAGCAACGCAGAGCTATTATTGCTCAAGCTACAAAACAAGCTATAGAGGCTTATGATGCAATCATAGCGCAAAAAGAGAGTGAGTTAGAGCAAGAATTTGAAGATTTTTCTAGTCAATTAAAGAGTGAAAAACAAGTCTTAAAAGAGCAGTTAAAAGGAAAATTAGAAGTCTTTGAAACTGAGCTTAATAAACGCATGGTTGTATAGCAAGTAGGTTTAGAATGATGAATAAAAAAGTGATTTTAGTAGGGCTTTTGACATTAAGTCCTTTGTTGGGAGCAGAGTTTGATATTTCTCATACGGACATTTTAGAGCGTTTTTTAAATTTTTTATTGTTTATAGGGATTTTATGGATTTTTTTTGCGGGCAAGTTGAAAGAATTTTTTCAAGTAAGGCGTTCTCAAGTTTCTGAGCGTTTAGAAGAACTTCAAATTCAATTAAAAACTAGCAAAGAAAACAAAAGAAAGTTTCTCAAAGAGTTAGAAAAGGCTAAAGAGCAGGCTGAAAGTATTATTTCAGATGCTCATAAAGAGGCTTATACTATCACGCAAAAATACGAATTGCAGACTAAAACTGATGTAGAAAATTTGATAAAAAATTCTAAGGTTTTAATGGATGTGGAAGTGCGAAAGGTTAAAAAAGAGCTTATTGAGGGGGTATTCGCAGACCTAAAAGAGAGTAAGAAGGTAGCATTCAATGCCAAAGATTATGTGAATATCTTACAGCAAAGGCTCTAATATGCAAGAATTAAAAACAATATCTAGGCACTATGCTAAAGCGCTAATAAATTGCACTAAAGATGACTTGGGGTTATTAGAAGAGATTTTTTATGCCCTAAAAGATTTGCAAGAGGCGTTGCAAGATTTAAAATTGGCAAAGATTATTTTTGAAACACATATTCCTTTATCCATGAAGCAAAGTGTTTTGATAGCATTAGTAGAAAAGATGGTATCTGAAAAGGCATTTTCAGTGCTAAAGCCTTTATTAGAGCTTATGCTTAAGCATAATAGGCTTAAAGCTATAGATTTAATTATTAAAAAGTTATTGCCTCATTTGGATAGACCTAAAACTTTGGAGGCTGTTTTATTTGTGCAAGAAAAGCTTTCACAAGATAAGCTAACGACTATGCAACAAAAACTTGAAGAGCGTTTTCAGTCCTCTATACAAATCAACCAAGAATTATTGGGTGAAAATGGTGTGCGCTTGAGCTTGCCAAGTTTGGGGGTAGAAATGGGGTTTTCTAAAAGAAGTGTTTTAGAGTTTTTAGAAAAGCAAGTTATTCAATCTATTTAAGTTAATCTAAGGAGAGTTAATGTCTAAAATAAAATTAGAAGAAATCAGCTCAATTATTGAAGAAAAAATTAAGAATTTTGAATTTGATTTTGATATGGCTGAAGTCGGCAAGGTAGTTTCCTATGCTGATGGTGTGGCAAAAGTCTATGGCTTAAAAAATGTCATGTCTTATGAAGTGGTAGAGTTTGAAACCGGTGATAAGGGCTTGGCATCTAATTTGGAGGAAGACTGCGTAGGTATCATTGTTTTAGGCACTGGACATGCGATTAAGGAGGGAGTGAGTGTTAAGCGCACCAAAAGCTTAATGAAAGTTCCTGTGGGTGATGCAGTGGTAGGGCGTGTAGTCAATGCACTTGGAGAGCCTATTGATGCTAAGGGTGAGATAGAGACAAGCGAATTTGGATTTATCGAGCAAAAAGCTCCGGGCATTATGGATAGAAAATCTGTGCATGAGCCTCTTCAAACCGGAATTAAAGCTATTGATGCGCTCGTGCCTATTGGGCGTGGACAAAGAGAGTTGATTATTGGAGATAAGCAAACCGGTAAAACCACCGTTGCTATTGATACAATCATCAATCAAAAAGGTCAAAATGTTGTTTGTATCTATGTAGCTATTGGGCAAAAAGAATCTACTGTGGCGCAAGTGGTGCGTAAGCTAGAAGAATATGGAGCTATGGAATATACCGTAGTGATAAATGCCTCAGCCTCTGATTCTGCCGCTATGCAGTATTTAGCTCCCTATACGGGCGTAACGATGGGAGAATACTTTAGAGACCACGCTCGCCACGCTTTAATCATTTATGATGATTTGAGTAAGCATGCTGTAGCTTATAGAGAGATTTCTTTAATCTTAAGAAGACCACCAGGTAGAGAGGCATATCCCGGAGATGTGTTCTATATTCATTCAAGACTTTTAGAAAGAGCAGCTAAAGTTTCTGATGAAAAGGGTGCTGGTTCTTTAACTGCACTACCTATTATAGAGACTCAAGCGGGCGATGTATCTGCCTATATTCCTACTAATATTATTTCTATTACCGATGGACAAATTTTCCTAGAGACCGATTTGTTTTATTCTGGGATTCGTCCTGCTATCAATGTGGGTCTGTCAGTTTCAAGAGTTGGAGGAGCGGCTCAAATTAAAGCGACCAAACAAGTTTCTGGAACTTTGCGCTTAGACTTAGCTCAATATAGAGAGTTGCAAGCATTCGCTCAGTTTGCCTCTGATTTAGATGAGGCAAGCAAAAAACAATTAGAGCGTGGGCAACGCATGGTGGAGGTTTTAAAACAAGCTCCTTATTCGCCCTTACCTATTGAAAAGCAAGTGGTAATTATTTATGCGGGAGCTAAAGGCTTTTTGGATAATATCAGTGTGAAAAAAGTTGTAGACTTTGAAGAGCAATTACACCCATTCTTGGAGGCTAAATATCCTCAAGTTTTAGAAGAAATTCGCACTAAAAAGGCTTTAGATAAGGATTTAGAGGCGATGTTAAAGAAAGTTTTGGAGGAATTCAAGCTTACTTATAGTGAGTAGGAGAGCGCTAGATTATGGCAAACTTAAGAGATATTAGAAAGAAAATTGGAAGCGTTAAAAATACGCAAAAGATTACCCATGCTATGAAACTTGTCTCTACTTCCAAACTTAGAAAGGCCGAAGAAGTGGCAAGGCGCTCTAGGGTGTATGCGTTAAAATTAGAAAAAGTATTTAATGATATTTTGTCAAAAATGCGAAATCAAGGGCTTGAAAACATTCAAAGCAAATATTTTAGCGCCTTAGAAAGACTTGAGATTAAAAAGGTGGATATTATTTTTATCACAGCCGATAAGGGACTTTGTGGGGGCTTTAACACCAATACGATTAAAAAAGTCTTAGCATGTGCGAGTTCATATAAAGAACAAGGCATAAAAGTGCGTTTAAGGGGTATTGGCAAAAAAGGTAATGAATACTTTAACTTTAATGGGATTGAAGTTTTAGATAAAGTGAATGATTTAAGCTCTGCACCTAATTATGAACGAGCACAAGATTTTATGAAAGAGGTTGTTGAAGACTATTTAGAGGGAGAAACCGATAAAGTAATCCTTGTTTATAATGGCTTTAAGAACATGATTAGTCAAGAATTAAAAATAAAGGTTTTGTTACCTGTAGGGCATGAAATTACTCATCAAAAAGATGTAAAAATTCGTCCACAAGATACTATCACATGTGAACCTAATGATAATGAAGATGAGATTTTAGATTCTTTAGCAAAGAAATTTGTAGAATATAGTTTGTATTACGCTTTAATTGACTCTTTAGCAGCAGAACATAGCGCTAGAATGCAGGCTATGGATACAGCGACTAATAATGCTAAAGATTTGGTTAAGAATTTAAGCATTGCTTATAACAAAGCTAGGCAAGAAGCTATTACGACTGAGTTAGTAGAGATTAATGCTGGCGTGGAAGCGCTTAATTAAAAAATAAATTTAAATTAATCAAGGAGCAACAAAAGAGATGGAAGGGAAAATTATTCAAGTCCTAGGTCCTGTTGTAGATGTTGAGTTTGAGGCATATCTTCCAGCAATTCATGAAGCCTTAGATGTGCGTTTTGGTGTAGATGGGGAAGAAAAATCCTTAGTATTAGAGGTAGCCGCCCATTTAGGAGGCAATCGTGTAAGAACGATTGCGATGGATATGACAGAAGGCTTAGTGCGTAATCAAGTAGTAAAAGCTCGTGGCAAGATGATTGAAGTGCCTGTAGGTGAAGAAGTTTTAGGGCGTATTTTTAATGTTGTAGGCGAGACTATTGACAACCTAGAACCTCTTAAGCCTGCTACTATGTGGCCTATTCATAGGAGTGCACCTACTTTTGAGCAACAAAGCACCAAAACAGAGATGTTTGAAACCGGTATTAAAGTCATTGACTTATTAGCGCCTTATTCTAAGGGTGGTAAAGTAGGCTTGTTTGGGGGGGCTGGTGTAGGAAAGACTGTTATTATTATGGAGCTTATTCATAATGTGGCTTATAAGCATAATGGGTATTCTGTATTTGCTGGTGTGGGGGAACGCACTAGGGAGGGGAATGACCTTTATCATGAAATGAAAGAAGGAGGCGTTTTAGACAAAGTCGCCCTATGCTATGGGCAAATGAATGAGCCACCGGGAGCGAGAAATCGCATTGCCTTTACCGGTTTGACTATGGCGGAGTATTTCAGAGATGAAAAAGGCTTAGATGTTTTGATGTTTATTGACAACATCTTTAGATACGCTCAAAGTGGTGCAGAGATGAGTGCGTTATTAGGGCGTATTCCTTCAGCGGTGGGGTATCAGCCTACACTAGCTGGCGAAATGGGGAAACTTCAAGAAAGAATTGCTTCCACTAAAAATGGCTCTATCACTTCAGTTCAAGCGGTATATGTGCCAGCAGATGATTTGACTGACCCAGCTCCTGCATCAGTGTTTGCGCATTTAGATGCTACTACGGTGTTGAATAGAAAAATTGCTGAAAAAGGGATTTATCCAGCAGTAGACCCCCTAGATTCTACTTCAAGGATTTTAAGCCCTCAAATGATAGGCGAAAGGCATTATAAGATTGCCACAGGTATCCAGCAAGTTTTGCAAAAATATAAAGACTTGCAAGATATTATCGCTATTTTAGGTTTAGATGAATTGAGCGAGGAAGATAAAAAAATTGTAGAAAGAGCTAGAAAAATTGAGAAGTTTTTATCTCAGCCTTTCTTTGTGGCAGAAGTCTTTACGGGGAGTCCCGGAAAATATGTAACCTTGCAAGAGACTTTGGAGGGCTTTGAGGGAATCTTAGAGGGCAAGTATGACCATATTCCTGAAAATGCCTTTTATATGGTAGGTGGCATTCAAGAAGTTTTAGAAAAAGCTAAGAACATGAAAAACTCTTAAAAAGGATTTTTGCATGGCTTTATTAAATATCAGCGTGGTAGTTCCTCAAGGGGAGGTTTATCTAGGAAAAGCTAAGAGTGTAGTATTGCCCGGAAATGTAGGGGAATTTGGAGTGCTTAGTGGGCATAGCAACATGGTTTCTTTACTCAAAGCCGGTATTATTGAGATTGAAACGGAGCAAAAAAAGGATTTTATTGCGATTGATTGGGGCTATGCAGAAATCACTCAAGAGGGGGTGGAAGTTTTAGCTGATGGAGCTGTTTTTATTGGCGAAAAACATGGGAGCAAGGAAGATGAAATTTCTAGGGCTAAAAAGCTTTTAGAAGATGCAAGCTCTGATAGATTGGCGATTTCAAGCGTGCTTGCCAAGCTTGAGTCCCTTTGAAATAATCAAGTAAAAGGGATTGGTAATGTTAGATTCATTGGCATATTTTGTGCATGAAAGTGGTTTTATTACACTTCTTGTTATGGCGTGGCTTTCGTTTTATTTGGTGGCAACTTTGTGGGTTTTTGTCTATAAATCTGTGATGCTAAGGATTTATTTGGAGCGTGAAACACAATCGCTTTCTAAAATTCTTAATGGCAAGCAAGATATGCCAGAACACCCTATGTTTGAAGTTTCTAAGGAGGCATCTAAAGAATTGTTGCAAGCTTGGAAACATCAAATACTTAAGCAAAGCACAACAGGCTTGGTGATTTTGAGTATTATTGCCTCTACAGCACCTTTTATAGGACTTTTTGGAACGGTAGTTGAAATTTTAAGTGCTTTTAATAGTTTGGGCGCATTAGGTCAAGCCTCTTTTGGAGTGATTGCCCCCATTATTTCTAAAGCCCTTATCGCAACTGCTGGAGGCATTTTGACAGCCATTCCAGCTTATTCGTTCTATTTGGTTTTAAAGCGTAAGGTTTATGATGTATCTGTTTATGTGCATATGCAAACAGATATTTTATCGGCACGAGAGGCTCATTAGCATTTAAGACTTAGAAATTAGAGCAAGAGATTTTTATGGATTATAATAATTATTGGGACGAAGATAAGCCAGAATTAAACATTACGCCTTTAGTAGATGTGATGTTGGTATTGTTGGCAATCCTTATGGTTACAACACCAACTTTGACCTATCAAGAAGAGATTGCTTTGCCCTCTGGCTCTAAGACTTTTAGGGCAGTGCAAGATAAGGTTATAGAAATTCGCATGGATAAGCATGCTAAAATTTATATTGATAAGCAAACTTATGAATATAAGGCATTTCCAGATACTTTTAACTTACTTTCTAAAAAATATGATAAGAACACTAAGGTAAATATTAGGGCTGATAAGCATTTGACTTATGAAAAAGTCATTTATTTGTTAAAGACCATTAAAGAGGCGGGTTTTTTGAAAGTTTCTTTAATTACGAGTTCATAGCTTAAAAATAGTGGTGTGGGGTTTAGGTGAATGAGTAAGGGCATGCTTGTAGTTCTTTCAGGTTTTTTAGCATTTTTCTTGTATGCAGGTTTGCTCTATACTTTGCTTTTGGACACACAAAATCAAGAGGCGCAAAAAATTCTTTTAGATTTGGGGAAAAAAAGTGAGCAAACGATTGATTTAGATTTGCAAGATTTTTTTGAAAATGAGACAAATAAACATCAAGCAGAGCAAGAAAATTCTCAAAATACAACAGAACAAGAAGAGAGCGAAGAGAGTCTTGAAGATATGTTTTCTTCTTTTGACAATCTTAGGGAAAAAACAACAAGTGATGCCAAAAAAGAAGTAGAAGACCATAATTTAGAAAGGCGTTTGGAAAAACAGCAACGATTGAAGAAAAATCTCAAGAATCAAGAGGTGCTTAAAGGACTTCAGCAAAATTTAAGTCAAATTACAGAAAAGCTTCAAACTATTAAGCATAAGACTTTAGACTTGCAAATTCCTAAACAAGATGGTATTGACAATAAGGCTTACCAAGAATGGTATGCCCAAGTATATAAAATTTTATATAAGGGCTGGAAAGACTCTTTTTATAAAAGCGCCTCTGTAGGCGTAGTTGTTGTTATTGCTAAAAATGGGAAGTTTGATTATACTATCCTTAGCTATTCAAATTTTAAGGACTATAATGATAGTATTGTAGCGCTTTTAAATCATTTGAAAGAACAAGATTTTCCTCCTTATCCCGGAGGGCATATGATTTCTATAAAGGTTAATTTTACAACAAAGGAAGAGCAGTGAAGCAAATATGGGTTTTGTTAATGTTTTGTATGGGGCTTTTGGCGGCAGATAAAACGCTAGATGTTGTTAAGACGATTCAAAAGCTTCCTAAGGTTGAGATACGCTATTCTAAGGAAAATGATGCGACTTATGTGTTCCAACTCCATGAAGTGTTAATGAATGACTTAAAAGTTAGTCAGCATTTTGAGGTCTTTGATGCGGGGGAGCAAAAAGGTAGCTTGGATTATGCGACATTGAAAGGCAAGAATATTCGTTTGGTGGCACTACTAAGTGTGGTTGTTGATAATGGTAATAAAGTGGCGCAGTTAAAACTTTATGATGTGAATGCCTCCACTTTGAAAAAGACTTTTGATTATCCTATCACACACCAAGATTTGTATCCTTTTGCTGCACATAAAATGGCAATTACCATTAATGACTATATAAAAGCTCCCTCTATTGCATGGATGGATCGTTTAGTGGTATTTTCTAAATATGTCCAATCTGGAGTTACTACGATTGCATTAGGTGATTACACCATGCGCTATCAAAAAGAAATTATTAAAAATGGGCGCTTGAATGTTTTTCCAAAGTGGGCAGATGCCAAGCAAACCGAATTTTATTACACTCAGTATGGTGAGAAAACGCCTATGATTTTGAAATATAATATTCAAAAGGGCACTAATGAGTTTATTGCTGAAAGTCAAGGCATGGCAGTCGTATCTAGCGTTAATGCCGATGGCTCTAAGGTGCTTATGTCTTTATCCCCTGAAGGACAGCCTGATGTTTATTTGTATGATACGCACAAAAAGACTAAAACTAAGCTAACTCGTTATAGGGGAATTGATGTTTTGGGTGTGTTTTTTGAAAATGAAAAATCTATGGTTTTTGTTTCAGATAGAGCGGGTTATCCTAATATCTATCTTAAAAAATTGGGTTTAAAGGATAGCGCAGAGCAACTTCTTTATGAGGGCAAGAGCAATGAATCTATTGATGCACACAAGGGTAATATTGTCTATGTAAGCCGTGAAAATCCTAATGAATTTGGAAAAACCGTTTTTAATCTAAATATGATTAGTGCTGGAAGTAATTATATCCGCAGACTTACCGTAAATGGTTCCAATCAAATGCCTCGTTTTTCTATTGATGGGAGCAATGTAATGTATTTGAAAAAGACTCCAGAAGAGGAATCTGTGGGCTTAATTTTATTAGACTACAATCAAAGCTTTTTATTCCCTTTGAAAGATGTAAAAATTCAAGCTTTTGATTGGTAAAGCATTAATTAAGAAATAATATGGTAGTATTTTCGCCTTTAATAAACTTAAATTAAGGGGTTTTTATGAAAAAGGTTTCCGTAGTTAGTTCTTTACTAGCTTTTTTATTGGTTGCGGGTTGTTCACACAAGATTGACAATAAAGGTGTGGCTGGTGATGTAGGTGCTGGTGCTCGTGCAGTTCAAAATGCTCCTGTTTCTACTGAAACAGTTCAAGAGAAGGAAGTGCCTAAAGAAGAGCCAGCTCCAGCTCCAGTTGAAGAAAAACATGAAGAGCCAGCTCCAGCTCCAGAGCCAGCGGTTCAAGAGCCAGCAGCACCAGCGATTGAGAGTGGGACTGTTATAGGCTCTATTTACTTTGATTTTGACAAATACGAAGTAAAAGAAGATGAGCAAAACATCTTAGATGACAGCATTCAAAAAGCTAAAGAAAATCATATGCAAGTGCTTTTAGAGGGTAATACTGATGAATTTGGTTCTAGTGAATACAACCAAGCTTTAGGTGTTAAGAGAGCTTTAAGCGTGAAGAGTGCTATGGCAGTAAAAGGTTTGGATAAAGATGAAATCAAAACCATTAGTTTTGGTGAGACTAAGCCTAAGTGCCAAGAGAAAACTAAAGAGTGCTACAAAGAGAACAGAAGGGTAGATATCAAGCTAGTGAAGTAAGTTTGAATGAAGAAAACTTCTTTACTCTCTTTTTTTATTCCTTTGCTGTTGGTAGGGGAGCCTTCAGCGTTTGATATGCAAAGTGGAGCTACCAAAAAGGAGCTCCACCAATTACAAACTAATAGCAAAAACTTTTCTAATGTTTTAGCAAAACTCCAAGCTCAAGTAGATTCTAATACGCAATCTCAAGAGGGATTAAAGGATATTTATGAGGGGCAAGCTAATAAGATAAAAAATATCAATGAGTCTATTCTCTCTCAAGATGAGTCGTTACGCTCTCTTAAATCCCTTCAAGAAGTGCATGCTAATACGCTTAAACAGCAAGCAGAAATTTTAGAAAGCCTTAAAAATGATGTGCGTGCTAACCAACGGGCCATTAAGCAATTAGACAAGCAAACTAAACAGATGAACGAGTTGCTTACTAAATTAAGTCAAGATTTGGCATCAAAAATTGCTTTGATTCAAAAAAGCTTGCAAGAGCAAGAAAAGCAAGAATACAATCAAGATCAAGGCACACAAGCAAAACCTGCAGAGTCAATAGACTCACCCGCTATAGATGAGACTTCTAAAACCTATGGATTATCTTTGGATACACAAGATGAGACTAATAAACTAGACAATGAAGAGAAAGAAAGTCATAAGAAAGCATTGCGCCAAGAAGAGCTAAAAAGTGAGCTACAACAAGAGAAAAAGCAAGAGCTTAAAAAAGAAAAAGAGAGTTCTAATTCTGTCAATAAGGAAAATCAAGAGATAAAAAATCCTAAAAAAGCGCCCCCTAAGTTTCACAAAGATGTGGCAAGGCAAAATGAAATTTTTGAGGAGGCATTGACTTTTTTAAAAGATAAAGCCTATGCGCAAGCTAAGGAGCGTTTGCTATGGCTAGAGGCTAATAGTTATAAGCTTGCTTATGTGCGTTATGCTCTTGGAGAGGTTGCTTATAGAGAGAAAAAATATAAGCAAGCGATTGGCTATTATAAAGAAAGCGCTCTTTTGGATAAAAAGGCGACTTATATGCCTATCTTGTTATGGCATACGGCATGGTCTTTCAAGCGTTTAGATAGCCATGAAAACTATTATAAATTTTTAAACACTTTGCAACGCTTGTTTCCTTTAAGTGAACAAGCTAGAATGGCAAAGAAAATCTTAGAAGATAAGGATAATAATCATCATGCAAAACCATGATTTAGAAAATACTAAACAAGCGGCATTAATTGAATATGAAGTTAAAGAGCAGGGTTCTAACGAGGTATTAGATAGCAATATCGCTAAAGAGCCTTTAGAGTTTATTATTGGGGCTAATCAAGTGATTATGGGATTAGAAAAGGCGGTTTTGAAAGCTAAAATTGGCGAATACGAAGAAGTAGTAATTGCCCCAGAAGAGGCTTATGGCGCTTATGAGAGCAGTTATTTGCAAGAAGTTCCTAGAGAGCAATTTGAAGGCATTGAGCTAGAAAAGGGCATGACCGTTTTTGGACAAACTGAAGATAATCAAACTGTGCAAGCGCTTGTTAAAGATTTTAGTGCTACTCATGTTATGATAGACTATAACCACCCCTTAGCTGGAAAAACCCTAGCATTTCGCTTTAAGGTTTTAGGCTTTAGAGAAGTGAGCGAGGAAGAAATTTTAGAGGCTCATCACCATAATCACGGCGGAGGTTGTTGTGGTGGTGGCGGAGGCCATAAAAAAGGTGGTGGAGGTTGTGGTTGCTCATGCTCGCATGGGTAATGCAATCACGCTTTTTAAAAATATAAAGAATGTGAGTCAAAATGGATAATACAAATCTCAAAAATTGGTTGTTTCCCACGATTTGTTTTTTCTTGTTTTGCTACATTTTAATTTTTATCATGTTTTTTGTGTTTAGAAACTTGCAATCACAATCTTTTGGCTCTATCGCAGAAACAGGGAAAAAGCAAGTAACTACAACCAAGAAATTTGGTAAAGAATTGCAAAAACAAATTTCAAAAATCCATTGATTTTTTTTTGCTTTAGCCGATTTTGGTAATTACAAGGGTGAATATTAAAATAAGGACTTATAATGATTAACGCAGTTTCTTCTTTTGCTCCAGTGCAGTCTGTGGGAAATTACAAGCGTTTGGAAAAGAGCGAAAAGGTTCAAGAAAATGATGTTGCCATACCTAATAGGGTGGCTGAAATCAAGCAAGCTTATGAAAATGACCAATATAAGCTTAACTTGAGCAAGACCTCCCAAAAAATGGCGCAAGATTTATTAGGGCAGTTCTAAGCTTTTGCTTAGAGTGCTTTTTTGAAATCTTGCAGATGTTTCACACTCTCTTATTACAACAAATTTTTATCCCTCTCTTTTTATTATTCCTTGGTTTTAAAAAATGCTTAGTTTTTAAGCAAAGGCTTTTTATAGACTTTGTAAATAATTTTATTAATCAATTTAGAGTTAAAATTCCAAATAAAAGATTGCCCTTAAGAATAAGAAAGTATAAAATGGCATAGAATTTGCTTGATAAAAGAATGAAACAAGAACAAAAGGATTTGTTATGAAAGTTTTACATTCTCATTTAGAAATGGCATTAAAGCAACTACAACAGCTAATTGAATTAACCGAGTGCGATATTGAGGATATTAAATTAGCTAAGCATACAGAGATTTTTGAGCGTAATTCTCAAAAACAAGTTTTTATTCAAGCTTTTGAAAAAGAAAAAGTCGGCATTGATTCACAAATGATTAATTTAAAAAACCAATTCCCCCATAAAGAAATGAGTGAATTACTAGATGAGCATGCAAATAATTTGCTTTCACAAATGAGAGAGACACTTTTAACTTTGAAAGAAAAAAATACCGCTTATTCACGCATGGCGTTTGCAGTCTCTGAGTTTTACTCTTCACTTATGCAACAAATCATTCCCCATGATACTTGCGATTATAAGGGGGCTAGACATGTGGGGAGTCATTTTTTAAGAGTGCAGGCGTAAAATGGGCGGAATTTTATCTTCACTTAACACTTCTTATACCGGCTTACAAGCTCATCAAAGTATGGTAGATGTAACCGGGAATAATATCTCTAATGCAAGCGATGAATTTTATAGCCGTCAGCGAGTTATTGCTAAGCCTCAAAATGCCTATATATATGGTGGTCAAAATGCCAACATGGGTGTTGATGTGCAAGCGATTGAAAGGGTGCATGATGAATTTGTATTCTCTCGCTACACTAAAGCTAATTATGAAAATACCTATTATGATACAGAATTTTCGCACTTGCAAGAGGCAAGCGCATATTTTCCTGATATTGATGAGGCGAGTATTTTCACCGATTTGCAAGATTATTTTAATTCGTGGAAAGAATTATCTAAAAATGCTAAAGATTCTGCCCAAAAGCAAGCTCTAGCACAAAAAACAGAGGCACTCACCAATAGCATTAAAGATACCAGAGAGCGTTTGACGACCTTACAGCATAAAGCAAGCGAAGAATTAAAAAGCGTGATTAAAGAAGTGAATAACTTAGGCTCTCAAATCGCAGATATTAATAAGCGCATGAAAGAAGTAGAAAACAACAGAAGCCTAAAGCATGCTAATGAATTAAGGGATAAGCGTGATGAATTAGAATTTCATTTGCGAGAGCTTTTAGGGGGGAATGTTTTTAAAAGTAGCATTAGAACAAGCTCATTAGTGGATAAAAATTCAGCCGATTTTGATGAGGGTTATACACTTAATGTTGGGCGTGGTTTTAATATCATTGATGGAACGATTTTCCACCCTCTTGTGATTAGGGAATCAGAAAATAAAGGGAGCTTGAATCAAGTCTATTTTCAAGGCGATGATTTTAAGGAAGTTAATATTACTGATAGGCTTAATCAAGGAAAAGCAGGCGCATTACTAGGCGTATATAATGACGGCTCTAATGGCACTTTAAAGGGTAAATTGCAAAATTATATTGATTTGTTAGATTCTTTTGCTAAAGGTTTGATTGAATCTAGCAATGCGATTTATGCGCAAAGTGCGAGCCACAATATTGAAAGTGAGCCATTAGAATTTAATGACAATGAGGCATTTAAAGATACAAACTATAATATTAAAGACGGCTCATTTGACTTAGTGGCATATAATACCGATGGCAAAGAGATTGCTAGAAAAACGATTAAAATCACACCTATTACAACCATGAAAGACATTATCCAAGCTATCAATGCCAACACTGATGACAACCATGATAACAATACAGAAAATGATTTTGACGATTATTTTACAGCAAGCTTTAACAATCAAACAAAACGATTTATTATCCAGCCTAAAAACGCCTCACAAGGCTTGTTTGTTTCTCTAAAAGATAATGGCACGAATTTTACCGGTGCGCTCAAGTTAAACCCTTTCTTTCAAGGCGATGATGCTTCTAATATTAGCTTAAATAAGCAATACAAAAAAGAGCCAACCGCTATTAGACCTTGGCTTACTCCCATTAACGGGAATTTTGATGTGGCAAACATGATGCAACAATTACAATATGATAATGTGGATTTCTACAATAATAAATTTGATATTAAGCAGATGAAAATTAGCGAGTTTTATCAGTTTCTAACCGGTAAAGTTAATACCGATGCTGAAAAATCAGGGCGCATTTTAGACACTAAAAAAAGCGTGCTAGAGACCATTAAAAAAGAGCAACTCTCTATTTCGCAAGTAAGCGTAGATGAAGAAATGGTCAATCTCATCAAGTTTCAAAGTGGCTATGCGGCAAATGCTAAGGTGATTACGGCTATTGATAAAATGATAGATACCTTGCTAGGGATTAAGCAATAATTTTACGCTATAATCCTTACATTTTCTAAAAAAGAGAGATTATGCAAGAAAATTTAGGTAAGGTTACCCCCCCCCCCCCAATAATCAAGAGCGATTAGATAATCAAGAAAAATTAGAGCTACCCTCTCATATAAGAGATAATCTCAAAAAATCTTTACGCCCTTATCAAGAAAAAGCCCTAAAAGCCTTTTTGATAAAAAGACAACAAGATAATAACGCCAATCATTTGATGTTTGAAATGGCAACCGGTAGCGGTAAAACTCTAGTTATGGCAAGTTTGATTTTAGATTGTTATGCTAAGGGCTATAGAAATTTTATCTTTTTTGTCAATTCTAATAGCATTTTGGAAAAAACAAAGCTCAATTTTACCGACAGCACTTCTTCAAAATATCTGTTTAATGACAATATTATGATTGATGAGCAACAAGTTGAAATCCATTCTATCAACTCTTTGGATAACTCAAAAGACAATGCTATTAATTTATATTTCACAACCATTCAAGCTCTTTATTCGCTATTTACCACTGAGAGAGAAAACGCCCTAACAATTGCTGAATTAGCTCATCAAAAAATCGTGTTTCTAGCTGATGAGGCACATCATTTAAACACTGAGACTAAGAAAAAGCTCACTCAAAAAGAGAATGAGAACAAATTAGGCTGGGAGAGCTTAATTAATCAAGCCTTTAAACAACATCAAGAAAATTTGCTTTTAGAATTTAGCGCTACCATTCCTAAAAACAAAGAAGTAAAAGAAAAATACAAAGACAAAATCGTGTTTTCATACGATTTGAAAAAGTTTAGCAAGGATAAGTATTGCAAAAATATTTTTTCACTTTTATATAAAGATGAGAGTTTAGAACAACGATTTTTAGGTGCAATATTATCAAGCTTGTATAAAGAGCTCCTTGCTGAGAAACAAAACATCGTTTTAAAGCCTTGTATTTTGTTTAAAAGTGAGAATATCAAAGAGAGTTTAGAAAGCCAACAACGCTTTAATGAATTTTTAGAAAACTTGCATGAAAATAATATTTTAGAGTTTTTAGAACATTCACAAAACCAATTATTCAACCTTGCAAGCGATTTTTTCAAAAACCAAAAATACACTTTCAAAACTATAGTCTCTCTTTTAAAAGCTAAGTTTAAAGAAAGCTATCAAATCAACACGAACGACACTTCTAAAGAGAGCACTAACATGCTTTTATTAAACTCATTAGAAGACAAAGATAATCCTAAAAGAGTGATTTTTAGCGTGGATAAGCTCAATGAGGGGTGGGATGTTTTAAATTTGTTTGATATTGTTAGGCTTAAAAATAAAGCAAGTTCTAAAGATACCACTAAAGAAGCTCAGCTTATAGGTAGGGGAGCTAGGTATTATCCTTTTAGCTATCAAAAGAAGTCTATAGATAAAAGAAAATTTGATTTAGACAACCCCTTAAGCACCTTAGAACGCTTAGACTATCATGCGGTGTATAACCCCGATTTCATTGCTAAGCTTAATGAAGAAATGAATAAAATAGGGCTTAATGTCAATAATGATGATAACAAAGAGATAATCCCCCTAAAGCCCACTAAGAATTTCAAGCTTTATTATGTTTCTAACTCAAGGCTTATGAAAAAAGATACAAAAGATTATTTTTTTGAAATCAATCAAGCCAAAGAAGAGTTACAAAAACTACAAGTGCCTTTATTTGCTTTAGATATCAGCCAGCAACAAGTAAGGTTTGAGACCACTCAAAGCGATAGCTCCCTTTATGAACCCTACTCTTTAAGAGAAATCCCCACAGCCTTTTTCCTTAAAGCCCTTAGCACCTTAAATATGGATTTTGAGTTTTTAAAAGCGCATTTTAATTCTAATTTATTTGATTCTTTTAACAATAAATTAGAATTTATCAACAACATTATCCGCCCTTTAGAAACAAACTTCAGCATTAAGCAACGATTTGACAACCCTACACTCAATCTTAAAATGGCGCAATATATCCTCAAAAATATTAAATCATGCATTCAAAAAGACAAGAATCAAAAAATCGTAACCCCCTTTGAAATAAAAGACTTTAATCCTAATAAAAGACATTTATACCAATCTAAAAATAAGATGAAAAAGTTTGATTATGAATGGTTGCTTTATAAAGACCTTGCTACAGACAGCGAACATGAAAAAGAGTTTTTAAAATTCATTGAGGCTAAAAAGGATTTAATCAATAATAAATTCAAAGAATGGTGCGTTTTAAGGAATGATAGCTTTGAAGAGCTCAAACTCTATTGCCATATTAAAGGGAGTGAGAGTTATGCGAAAGGCTTTGAGCCGGATTTTATCCTTTTTGCTAAAACGCATAACGATGAATTTTTGGGTTTCACTTGCTATTTGGAAGTCAAAGGCAAGGATAGAGAAAAGAGTGAAGACAATGCATGGAAAGAAACATTTCTAAAAGCACTAGAAAACATCACGCCAACAAATCTTAATAATAAAAAGCTAGACTTAAAAGGTTTGCCCTTTTTTATCCTAGAAAACAACAAAATTAACGCCCCCTTTACAAACGCCTTTAAAGAAACCTTTAAGGACACAACATGTTAGACTTATTAGACAATTTAACCACGCATTTTAATAGTAAAGAAAACTTAGTTACTTTAATCATAGAGCATAACGAAAAGCTACTAGATTTTATGCTTAATTCTAAATTAGCAAACGAATATAAAAAACATTTTTTTGAAGAAATCGCCGGAAGTTTAGTGTTTAAAGAAAAAGCCCTTTTAGAAGTTTTAGAAAATAAAGAACTCAATAATTCTTACACACGCTTTAAAAATAAAATCGGTTTGACTAAAAAGGGGCATTTCTTACAATCTAGCGAATTAGTGGTCTTAAATTTCCCTTTTAAAGACAATATCTTACTAGGCAACGCTAAGGATAACAACACCAAATCTAACGAGCTTTTTTACCATGAAATCTTGCATAAAAACGAAATTGAATCGCTATTAAACCAAAAAGTCTTATGTAATTTTGAAATGCATGGACATGGCGATTTAGAAAACGCCCTAAAAGATAAAAATACTAATTATCTTATCAAGGGCAATAATTTAATTGCCCTGCATTCTTTAAAAAAGAAGTTTGCTAAACAAGTTAAATGTATCTACATTGACCCCCCTTATAATACCGGTAATGATAGCTTCAATTACAACGATAATTTTAATCATAGCTCTTGGTTAGTGTTTATGAAAAATAGACTTGAAATCGCTAAGGAATTTTTAAAAGATAATGGCGTGATTTTTGTGCAGTGCGATGATAACGAACAAGCTTACTTGAAAGTGCTTATGGATGAGGTGTTTGGGAGGGATAATTTTGTTAGTTGTATAACTATGTTATCATCAACCCCAAGCGGAGTAAAAACAGCACATAGAAATAAGACAATTATTAAGACAAAAGATTATCTATTAGTATATGCTAAAAATTCTTTATTAATCCAACTTAAACCACAATATAAAGAAGCAACTACATGGGATACCCATTTTAATCTATACTTTGATAGAGAGCATAATAGAGTTTTTCCATTAAGCCATATTTTAAGGCAAAATGGATTATATGAAAAATTAAAAGCTACACAAAATTATCTAAATGATAAAGATTTTTGTAATTTTATATATTCTAATGCTGATAAAATTTTTCAAACTGGAAAAAGCTTACCAGAGCGTATTAGAGCTATTAGTTTAAAAACTGAAAATAAAGATATTCCTATAAAATACGAGAGTGATACAGGCATACAATATGCTTATAATGGTAGAAGAATGTCTTTTTTATCACGCTCAATCCACTCTGTTTTATCATCGCAAGGAATAGAACAAAAAATAGCAATTTTACTATGTGATTTTTGGAATGATATTGATTTTAATAATACACAAAATGAAGGCTCGGTTTCATTCCCTTCAGGCAAAAAACCCGAACAATTAATATATAGAATTTTAGATATGGTAACAAACGAAAACGACTTAGTGCTAGATTTTTTCGCCGGTAGTGGCACCACATGTGCGGTCGCACACAAAATGAATAGGCGTTATATCGGTATAGAGCAAATGGACTATATAGAGACTATCACTAAAGAGAGACTTAAAAAGGTCATAGAGGGCGAACAAGGGGGCATTTCAAAAAAGCTTAATTTTAAAGGGGGAGGGAGTTTTGTCTATTGCGAATTAAAAGAAGTTAATTTAAAGATTAAAAAAGATATTTGTAACGCTACAAATTCTAGTGAATGCTTAGAAATCTTTAACACCCTAAGCGAACGCATTCTCAAACGCATAGATTGTGATATGCATGCACTAACTAGCGAAGAATTTAAAACCCTTAGTTTAGATGAGCAAAAAGAGATTTTATGCAACCTTTTAGATTCTAACGAGGATTATTTAAACTTAGGCGATATTGATGAAAGCACATGGGAAATTGATACAAAAACCAAACAATACAACAAATTGTTTTACTCCAAATAGGCGCTAAGATATGAAATCCTCAATAAAAGAAAGGCTTTAGCAATTAATTTGATTTGCTTAATAACACTATAATAATTTTTTTAATAAGGAGAAATTGATGTTACAAAATGTCAAAAAAGTGGCTTTTAAGGTTTTGTTATTAAGTGGGTTATGTGTTGTGGGGCTTATGGCAGAGCAAGACCCCAAAGAGCTTGTAAGTTTAGGCGCACAAAGTTATAAAGCGCAAGATTTTGCTAAAGCTAAGAAACATTTTGAAAAAGCTTGCGAGTTAAAAGAAAGTAGCGGGTGCTTTAATCTAGGTGTGTTATATTATTCGGGGCAAGGTGTTGAAAAGGACTTTAAAAAAGCGAGCGAATATTATGTGAAAGCGTGTGATTTAGGCTATAGTAGTGGGTGCTTTAATGCGGGTAATTTGTATTATGATGGGCAAGGTGTATCTAAAAATATTAAAAAATCTTTGCAATACTATTCTAAAGCATGTGAATTAAAATACGCTGAGGGTTGTGCGAGTTTAGGGGGCATCTATCATGATGGCAAGGCGGTAACAAGGGACTTTAAAAAATCTTTAGAGTATTTTACTAAAGCTTGTGATTTAGATGACGCTGATGGTTGCACAATCTTAGGCACTTTATATGATGAGGGGCGTGGCACAGCTAAAAATCTTCAAAAAGCACTTGAATTTTATAATAAAGCATGTGGTTTGAAAGATAGTGCGGGTTGTTTTAATGCGGGGAATATGTATCACAAAGGTGATGGCGTAGCTAAAAACTTTAAAGAGGCTATCGCCCGCTATGCTAAAGCATGTGAATTTAAAAATGGCGGAGGATGCTTTAATCTAGGGGCTATGCAATATAATGGCGATGGCATGCCAAGAGATGAGAAAAATGCGATAGAGAATTTTAAAAGAGGGTGTAAATTAGGCGCTAAAGGTGCATGTGATACTCTCAAACAATTAAAAATCAAAATCTAATTTTTTAAAATAAGCTTTAATACTCCTTTAATATAAAAGGGGATTTAGGCTTATTGATATTCTTGTTTTATGCTTGCTTTTTATCATTAATTTTTTACTTTTTGGTTGTTTTTAATCTGTATTTTGAGGATTGATTTTCTAATTTTTTGGCAATTTTTGGCTAGAAATTTTGATTAGATTAGCTTTTTAGCGAGTTTTTTTAGAAAATCAAAAAATTTTTTCAAAAATTTGCGAAACAATAAAAATTGTCTTTGAATAGCTGATTTTAGGGGGCTTAAGAGGGTTTATTTCTATCAAAAATCCTAAAGATAGACCAACTTTTTCTTTTTGCTCCACCTACTTAAGCAAACCTTAAGCTTTGTATAGCTATACTTTCACTTCCTTGTTTCAGCAAGAGCTTTTAAAAAAGTCTTTTAACACAAGGATAGCTTATTAAAGCAAACGATCTTTGAAAACTAAGCAAAGTTATAGGAAGTTCTTTTTAAAAAGGAATATTCTAAATTACTAAGAGAGATTTAATTCTTTCTTTTTGTTTTTTATGATATTTATTTGGGTTAGCATTTTGTTAAACCTTTAATTTTAAAAAGTTTCTTTCTTTTTTGTATTGTTGTAATACTTAAGAACACAACCCGTTTTATTATTAAAACGAGTTCTTGTGATACGCATTTAAAATAGAAAGAGCTTTAGGACAAACACTTTTTATGGAGAGTTTGATCCTGGCTCAGAGTGAACGCTGGCGGCGTGCCTAATACATGCAAGTCGAACGATGAAGCTTCTAGCTTGCTAGAAGTGGATTAGTGGCGCACGGGTGAGTAACGCATAGGTTATGTGCCTCTTAGTTTGGGATAGCCATTGGAAACGATGATTAATACCAGATACTCCCTACGGGGGAAAGATTTATCGCTAAGAGATCAGCCTATGTCCTATCAGCTTGTTGGTAAGGTAATGGCTTACCAAGGCTATGACGGGTATCCGGCCTGAGAGGGTGAACGGACACACTGGAACTGAGACACGGTCCAGACTCCTACGGGAGGCAGCAGTAGGGAATATTGCTCAATGGGCGCAAGCCTGAAGCAGCAACGCCGCGTGGAGGATGAAGGTTTTAGGATTGTAAACTCCTTTTGTTAGAGAAGATAATGACGGTATCTAACGAATAAGCACCGGCTAACTCCGTGCCAGCAGCCGCGGTAATACGGAGGGTGCAAGCGTTACTCGGAATCACTGGGCGTAAAGAGCGCGTAGGCGGGATAGTAAGTCAGATGTGAAATCCTATGGCTTAACCATAGAACTGCATTTGAAACTGCTATCCTAGAGTGTGGGAGAGGTAGGTGGAATTCTTGGTGTAGGGGTAAAATCCGTAGAGATCAAGAGGAATACTCATTGCGAAGGCGACCTGCTGGAACATAACTGACGCTGATTGCGCGAAAGCGTGGGGAGCAAACAGGATTAGATACCCTGGTAGTCCACGCCCTAAACGATGGATGCTAGTTGTTGGGGAGCTTAGTCTCTCCAGTAATGCAGCTAACGCATTAAGCATCCCGCCTGGGGAGTACGGTCGCAAGATTAAAACTCAAAGGAATAGACGGGGACCCGCACAAGCGGTGGAGCATGTGGTTTAATTCGAAGATACACGAAGAACCTTACCTAGGCTTGACATTGAGAGAATCCGCTAGAAATAGTGGAGTGTCTAGCTTGCTAGACCCTGAAAACAGGTGCTGCACGGCTGTCGTCAGCTCGTGTCGTGAGATGTTGGGTTAAGTCCCGCAACGAGCGCAACCCCCTTTCTTAGTTGCTAACAGGTTATGCTGAGAACTCTAAGGATACTGCCTCCGTAAGGAGGAGGAAGGTGGGGACGACGTCAAGTCATCATGGCCCTTACGCCTAGGGCTACACACGTGCTACAATGGGGTGTACAAAGAGAAGCAATACTGCGAAGTGGAGCAAATCTCAAAAACATCTCTCAGTTCGGATTGCAGGCTGCAACTCGCCTGCATGAAGCTGGAATCGCTAGTAATCGTGAATCAGCCATGTCACGGTGAATACGTTCCCGGGTCTTGTACTCACCGCCCGTCACACCATGGGAGTTGTGTTTGCCTTAAGTCAGGATGCTAAACTAGCTACTGCCCACGGCACACACAGCGACTGGGGTGAAGTCGTAACAAGGTAACCGTAGGTGAACCTGCGGTTGGATCACCTCCTTTCTAGAGAAGAGCTTTTAATATTCGCTTATTAAAAGCCATAACCTTTAAGAGTATTACTTCATTTTAAAGAACTTCTTTTTGCTTAGTTTTGAAAGATTGAATCTCATTCATTTCCCCTTTAAATTTATTTTTAACTCTGTTAAAACATTGTATTGATAGATTATTGTTTCTTTTATTTAGTGATTAAACTTTTTAAAAAAGTTCTTTTGAATAAAATAAAAAAAGGGGGGTGTAGTTTTCCTCCTAATAACTATTTTTAGACTTAAGGCCTATTTTGTAATTTTAAAAATTAAATGATTTTAGGTAGCAATACTTTGTTTAAATAGAGCCTTATTTTTTGTATTCTCAATCTCTTATCTTTAGTTTTCTTATATCTCTTATATCTCTTATATCTCTTATATCTCTTATATCTCTTATATCTCTTATATCTCTTATATCTCTTATATCTCTTATATCTCTTATATCT
The DNA here is from genome assembly GCF_000259255.1 of Helicobacter cetorum MIT 00-7128. Taxonomy (NCBI): domain Bacteria; kingdom Pseudomonadati; phylum Campylobacterota; class Epsilonproteobacteria; order Campylobacterales; family Helicobacteraceae; genus Helicobacter; species Helicobacter cetorum. The sequence goes on along the minus strand of NC_017737.1, from coordinate 1,835,584 downwards.
CTTATATCTCTTATATCTCTTATATCTCTTATATCTCTTATATCTCTTATATCTCTTATATCTCTTATATCTCTTATATCTCTTATATCTCTTATATCTCTTATATCTCTTATATCTCTTATATCTCTAGTTTTTCTTGCATTTTACACTTAACTTCTATGTCTCTATCTTTAGCGAGTAGCTTTATGAAGTGTTGAATTTTTATCAATTTTGTTTTAATGGCTTAGGATTTTAGTTTAATAGGATTTTAGTTTAATAGGGGAGGTTTTGTTTGATTTTTTATGAGGTAAAATGATTTGATTTTACCATTGTTTATAGTAGGAGGGGTTAAGTAATTATGGTTTTCTATTTTTAAAGAAAGGTTTTTATATACCAAAGGTTGCCACCACATAATAGGATAATTAGTAGCTCTCTATTTAAAACTACAAAAATAGAATAAGAATTTTAGGAAAGATAAGATAACCTTGTAGATTTAAAAGAAATGGTTAAATAGAACATTAACAATAAACATTGACAATAAACTAGATAAATTAATTAAAATTTCTTAGTGCAACCAAGAATAAATTATGCAATAATGAAAAATTAACCTCAAAGAATGAAAGTCTCTTTTTTATTCCTATTAAAACAACCCAATCTTTTATTAAGTAGAAACATCTTGCTTGCTAACATCATTTGGTGGGTTTCATTGTATTGTATTTTGATAATAACAATTAATTGGATAGTAGTATAGTGTTTAATGGTTTAAAATTTAATATTGAGTTTTCTAGCTTACAAAAAAGCGCTTAATCATAACTCCTAAAGACATCTTAGATAAGATTAAAGAATGCATGATTTTTTAAAGAAAGTTTGCATTTTTAAAAACAGCTCTACTATACATTATTTATGCAAAGTTTTAAGGGGATTAAAGTTTTTATTAAAGACTTATGATTCCCTTTTAATACGAATTGGATAATCTTTTTATAGAAGTAAAACTCTTAATGGGGGGTTTAGGCGTGATTAGGTTAATAGGCTTTAGATTTGCTTTATGTGGTTCTAGGTTGCTATAGGTCTTTAGTTTGTCTTTAGATAGAATGGGTGTAATATTGCTCTAAGCTTGCTATCAATCTAAGTCTGTTAGTATTTTTAGGGTTAAGACAAAAGTAAGATTAAGGCTTAAAAAATAGGGTTAAATCTGTATGGATATAGGGTTAAGGGCGCAAGAATTATGGGCGCTAGAGATAATATGAATGCTTGTCTTATGGTTGGATATGCAGTAAATTTATTTTCTTAAGAAACAATGCCATAAAATACAAAGGCAATAAAAGCTTTCTTAAAGAAAATGCTTTGAGTTCGCTTTTTTGGATTAAGGTTATTGCAACATATACAATACATTTTAGCCAATGTCAAGCTGTTTGTATGCTTGCGTTATTTTTAGGGATTATATTAAATAAGGGCATTAAAAATTTTATTAAGGCTCTTAAAGCAATCTTTTCTATAGAAAGGTAATTAGTCAAAGCTCCTCTATAAGCTTAGGGTGGGGGTTTTCCTTTAAGAAATGCTAGATTTACTCTTAACTTTTGGGGTGTTTGATTTTTTGATTAAAGAGGAGGCTATTTTACTAAATGCTATATAAGTTTTCAAGCCTTTATATAACATGTTAAACCATTAAACCATCTCTTTTAAGTTACTAGCGGTTCAAATCTTACTGCAAATGCCAAGAGATTTAAGCATAATCCAATAAATAAGGCAAATAATTATTGCAAAATGAAATCTATCAGTAATCAAATAATGTCTATCAGTTATTAAACACATTCGCATCTTCTAAAGCAATCAAATCGTATCAATATCAAATTTCTTTGATTAGAAATATTAAAAATGTAAAAAATGTATTATAGATTTTAAGCATTACTTTTATACTCATATTTTAAAATAGCTACTATTAGTTGTAAAATTATTAAGGTATATACCAACGATTTTATAGCTTTGAATAATAATAAAAACAATACTATTTGTTATCTAAAATCTCATAAATTAGCTAAAATTGATACTAAAATACTCATTTTTATATAAACAATGATAAATAAAGATAGATTTAAGATAGTCTTTGATAGCATAGTAGAAGTTTATCAAGTATTAAATATTTGGTAAATTATTGGCAAATAGTATGATTAAACTATTTTTAAAATTATTTTTTTTAAAAAAAGGAGATTTTATGAAAAAATTGGCAGTTATTAGTTTATTGAGTTTAACAAGTCTTATCGCAGAAAATAGCGGAGGCTTTTTAGGAGGAGGGTTTCAATACTCTAATTTAGATAATCAGCAAACCACTCGCTCACCCGGGTTTAACAATGATACACAAGTGAATTTGGAGGCGTTAAATGGCACAAACACCCCTCAAGCCCCACAGACTCAGACAAGCGATTCTCAGAAAAACAATAATGCTGTAAATACCAATAAATAAGCATAAAAGGATTAAAGAATGAAAAATTTACTTCGTATAAGTTTAGTATCAATTATTGGTAGCGCTATTCTTTTAAATGTCTCAAACGCTCAAAATACAGAAAATAAAGCAGAAGTTGAAGACTCTATAATAAAAAATTATCAAGATAAGTTTAATGAGCTCTATGGCAAGGATGCAAAAGTTGTTGGCGGTAGAATTATAGGGGAAAAAACAAGTATTTATGACAAGTTTTGGGTCGCCTATGAGAGCCTTTATTGGGGGACAAGCGATGATAGGACTACTCATGTAAAAGGCACCTATGATAAGCCTGCAGAAAACAGCTTAGCAAGTGAATTTAAAGAATACGATAGCCAATTTAAAGATGATTTTAATAAACTTTATAAAAATGAGAAAAGTCAATCAAGCGAGCAAGCACCAGAAGTTCATCAAGTTGCAAAAGAACCTACAGAAAATCAAAGCGTATCTCAAAATAACCCCACTCCAGAAAAAGGCAGTCTCGCAGAACAATACAATACTGCGCTTGAAACAATCAATGCTATAGAAAAAGTTGACAAGCAAATTGATACCATACTCTATGGAAATAGTGGCGATGGCGATGAAATGTCATTTTCTTCTGGGTTAAAGCAACTTGTTGATGGCGTTTCAAGTGAAGATACTTCGGCTATTGTTGCTGATGTGCTTAAGGCTATAGAAGGGTTGCAAAGTAGCCTAACGAATGATAAAAGCAGTCAGAATGAGAGCCTTAAAAATAGTGCTACGCAAATTGATAACACTATTAGCTCAGCGCTTAGTTCAATCAAAAGTTCACTAGAAAGTGATGTAAAAAGCGGAAACTATGAAAATTTAGAAACACATGTTAAAACCTTAGAAAAAGCTATAGGCATGGGTTCAAGCAGTGCTGAAACTAATTCTTCGCAGACACCAAATGATAGTAGTAATGTCGTTACACAACAGCTTAAAGACGCTCAGCAAGCTCTTTATGGGCATAAGGGTAGCAATAATCAAATAGAGAGCGGGACAGCTGAAAGCCCAGCAAATAATTCTATAGCAGCCAATTATAAGGTTGCTATGAATAACTTACACACGAGTTTGCAAAATCTAACCGGACAAACAGATAAAATCCCCAATACTACTGATATGAGCGATATTCAAGAAGTTTCGGCTGAAAAATCAGTAGCAAAGAGATATGATAATGCCATGCATACACTATTTTCCAAAATGGATACTAAGGATACCAAGAACCCTCAAGGCGATGAGTCTTATATTGTTACAGAAGATGGCTCGCTTTTGGTTGCATTAGATAGCTTGGCAGAGAAGTATAAAGAACTTGCCGAAGCGCTCTATGGTAAAACAACAAATGAGCAAGGCACTGAAATACCAGGAAGTGCAGAAAATCCTCAAAAAGATTCGCTTGCAGACAAATATAACAAGGAAGTAAAAGAACATCATGGCGTTACTAATGCCTCTAGCAATACTAATCCTAATAAACAGCATGAGCAAGACAATACCATGGTTCAAGGTGCTGATAATATTAGTATGCCACAGCAAGATACAAAAAAGCAGGTTGATGACTCCAAAAATGATTTGGTTGGGGAAAATAGCACAGCGCAAAATTCCAATCATACTAAAAAAGACCCCGAAATCTCTGAAAGCAAGAATGTTGCCACTAAAGATGATTCCTATGGAAAAAGCGATAACTCCCCTAATATGCAAGAAAATATCTCAAATGAAGAAAAAGAACATCAAACTAAAGAGACTATAGATTCTATTGCAACAGATATAAAACAAGTTAGTCATAAGCTCGCCCAAACAATAGCTACACAATCAAGCCATCTTAGTGATATGGTGGAGCAAGCTAGTATGACTGCTAAGGGAGTGCAAGATATGCAACAGCAAATGAGTGCGTTAAGCAGTGCGGTAGATACGCTAAGTCAAACAAGTTTTAGCAATCTAAGCAAACTTAGCGATTCGCTTAAGGCAGTTGAGAAAAGTCAAGTTACTTTGAGTGGTTATCTTAATGGCTCTAGTGCTAGTGTGGGGCAACTAAGAGATTCTACCCAAGAAACTCTTAAAACTATTAATGGCGCTCTTAAAGAGGTGGATTTGCAGTTATCAAAACTTGACTCAAATTCCCAAGCCATACCAACAATGCGTTTTGCAGTCAAATCAAGTGCATCAACAAATCCATCTGATTCTTCAACTTCAACGCAAAAAGATTTGCTCACTTCCCTAAAAACCACTTTAACCAACCAAAAGAATGCGTTGCTGAGTGTGCAAAAGAATGTTAATATGGCTATAGCTAGTGCGAAGAAAACTACCGTTGCTACTGTTACCAACACCAACAACCATGGTCAAATGTATGGGGTGAATGTTATGGCAGGTTATAAACACTTCTTTGGTAAGAAAAAGCGCTGGGGCTTTAGAACTTATGCTTACTATAGCTTTAATCATGCTAACTTAAGCTTTGTAGGCACTCAAGCAGGTTATATGAATGGAGCAAGCCAGGTGAATAACCACACTTATGGTGTAGGCTTTGATGCACTCTATAACTTCTATGAGAGCAAAGAGGGCTATAACACTGCAGGAATCTTTTTTGGCTTTGGTTTAGGAGGTGAAACATGGCTTGTGCAAGGAGAGAGCCATTTTAAAAACATGATGAATGCTTGTAATGCTATGACAGGTTGTAGTGCAAGCATGAATACAAGCTATTTCCAAATGCCTGTTCAAGTGGGCTTTAGAACTAACTTTGCTAAGCATAGTGGTATTGAACTAGGCTTTAAAGTGCCTTTATTTGTCAATCAATTCTACAAAGAGCGTGGGGAATATGGTGATGTAGATGTATTCTATAAGCGTAACTTCTCTATGTATCTTAACTATATGATTAATTTCTAAAATAGGGGGTTTAACAAGTTTTAATAGGGCTAGAGGCTTTTTGAGCCTTTGGCTTTTGAAAAATATTCTTCTTAATTTCTTTTTAACTCATCATTTAAATGAAATCATGGTATTTTATATGCAAGATAACTTTGAAAAATTTAAATAGGGATTAGCACAGACAAGGCGCATTAAAAATTTAATCCCATAATAAATTTTGTAGCTTTATGATAAAAAGAGATTTTTTAATGAATTTTAAAGTTATATTTTAGCAAACACTCGCTATAATTAGCATTTGCTAAAAGAAAGCGTTCAAACTTTTTAAGGAACAGAAATGTCATACGCAATATTCAAACATGGTGGTAAACAATATAAAGTCGCTGAGGGCGATATTGTTTTACTAGACAAAATGAACAAAGAGCCTAAGGCTCAAGTGGAGCTAGAGGAAGTTCTAGCCGTATCTAAAGAGGGCAAGCTCTCTTGTGGGAAACCTTTTGTGGCGGGCGCTAAAGTTCATGCCGAGGTTATTAATGAGGGGCGCTCTAAGAAAGTAATTATTTTCAAAAAGCGCCGCAGAAAAGATAGTAAAACTAAGCGTGGTTTTAGAAGAGACTTTACTCGTGTAAAGATTACTAAAATTGTCGCATAAATAAAGGAGTATTTAAACAATGGCACACAAGAAAGGTCAAGGTAGCACGCAGAATAATAGAGATTCTGCAGGAAGACGCTTAGGCGTGAAAAAATTTGGCTCAGAGTTTGTTAGAGCAGGAAATATTATTGTGCGTCAAAGAGGCACTAAGGTGCATCCGGGAAATAATGTCGGTATGGGTAAAGACCATACTTTATACGCACTGACAGATGGTATTGTAAAATTTGAACACAAAGACAGAAGTCGCAGAAAAGTTTCTGTTCTAGCTAGTGGAAGTTGTGGGGAATAGAGTTTTCTTTTTATTGGCTTAAGGATTAGCTTAAGTCTTTTTATAGGTTTTTAACTTTATTAAAAAGTCTTTTTTAAAAAAAAGAGTCTCTACCCTTTGTAAAAATTGTTGTGGAGATTCATTCAAATGTATGGTGCTTTTTTAAAGGTTTTAAATCTATTTTTCTTTCTTTTTTTTGGGGCTTTTTGGGGATTTTTAAGCGCCACTTCAAGCCTTTCTCAATCAAACGAACAAAATGATACACCACCACTATATAAAGAGCGTTATGGTGGCACACTTATTTATGCAAGAGCAAGCGATAGTCAAGCCCTAGACCCAGCATTAGTGGTTGATGCAGAGAGCTTTAGTGTGATAGGCAATGTTTATGAAACTTTGGTGCGCTTTAAATATGGCACGACCGAACTAGAGCCTAGCTTGGCTAAAAGTTGGGAGATTTCAAAAGATGCTTTGGTTTATACCTTTCATTTAAGAAAGGGCGTTTATTTCCACACCACGAAATATTGGAATAAAAAAGTGGAGCTAAAGGCTAAAGATGTGGTGTTTTCATTTGAAAGGCAAATGAAGAACGCTAAAACTTACTATAAGAATAAAAGCTATAAATATTGGCAAGGCATGGGCATGGATAATTTGATTGCTAGTATTAAAGCCTTAGATGATTATACGATTCAAATCACTCTTAAGCATAAAGAATCCCCCTTTTTAGCTGATTTAGGCATGGACTTTTTAGGGATTGTTAGCAAGGATTATGCTGACTACTTGGCTAAAAATCAGCGTCAAGATGAGTTAGCTAAAAAGCCTATTGGAACAGGCCCCTTCAAACTAGCGATGTGGATGAAAGATGAAAAAATTGTGCTTTTAAGAAACGAAGACTATTGGGATAGAAAGGCGTATTTAGATAGGGTGGTATTTCGTGTTGTGCCAAATGCCTCAATCCGTGCTTTGGCTTTAAGAACTAGCGAAGTTTCTATGATTTCAGCGCCTAATCCTAATGAGGTTGCTTCTTTAGCGCAATTACCTCATGTTGTTGTAGATAAGGCTACGGCACTTTTTGTTACTTGGCTTTCTCTTAATCTCAAAAAACCGCCTTTTGATAAGGCTTTAGTGCGTCAAGCCATAAATCATGCTATTGACGCTAATGCTTATATTAAAGTGGTTTATGAGGGCTATGCCAAACAAGCTATAAATCCTATTCCACTAGGCATGTGGAGTTATAATGAAAGCATTCAGCCTTATGAATTTGATATTCAAAAAGCTAAAGATTTGCTTAAAAAAGCCGGTTTTGAAAAAGGCTTTTCTACTACGCTCTATACTGCGTCTAAATACAATAAAAAAGGTGCAGAATTTATTCAAGCGAGTTTGGCTAAGATTGGCATTAAGGTTAAAATTGAGTTTTTAGAATGGGGTGCTTATCTCAAAAAAGTTTCTATGGGGGAATACTTTATGAGCTTTTCTGGTTGGATGGCAGATACCCCAGACCCCGATAATTTCTTGTATTTATTATGGAGTAAGCAATCAGCTCTTGAATTACCCACGCAAAATGTCGCCTTTTATGAAAGTGAAGAATTTTCAAAATTAGTTACAAAGGCTAAAGAGGTGATTGACAAACAAGAGCGCACTAAGCTGTATCAAAAAGCCCAAGAAGTTTTTCATAAGGATGCTCCTTGGGTAGGACTAGCTTATCCTTATACGATTGTCCCTCATTTAAAGAATGTAAAAGGTTATAAGCCAACAGGAGTAAGCGTGCATAGATTCTATGAGGTGTATTTAGAGAATAAGAAAGGGTTATAAAAGGGTGCTAAGTTTTATATTAAAGCGTCTTTTATGGGCGATTCCTACTTTATTAGGTGTGAGTGTAATTGTATTTATGATGGTGCATTTAGTGCCAGGAGACCCTGCGCTAGTGATTTTAGGCGAACATGCTAATAAAGAGGCTATAGAGGCCTTAAGAGAACAAATGGGCTTAAATAAGCCCTTAATAGAGCAGTATTTTTTCTTTATCAATAATCTTTTGCATGGTGATTTGGGTGTTTCGCTTGTTTCTGGAGAAAAGGTATCGCATGAATTTTTAGAGCGTTTTCCAGCCACTATTGAGTTAGCTTTGAGTGCTTTAGTAATATCTATTGTAGTGGGAGTTTTAGTAGGGGTTATTGCAGGGATTAAGCGCTATAGCCTAGGGGATTATACAAGCATGACTATAGCCTTAGCTGGGGTTTCAATGCCGGTGTTTTGGCTAGGGCTTATGATGATTTATATTTTTAGTGTGAAATTGGGGTGGTTTCCTGTATTTGGGCGCTTAAGCGATGCGTATTATTTAGATGGGCCTAGTGGCTTTTATCTCATAGATAGTTTGATAGCAAGAGATTATGGCGCTTTTTTAGACGCTATTAGACATTTAATCTTGCCAAGCATTGCTTTAGCTACTATTCCTACAGCTATTATTGCTAGAATGACACGAGCGAGCATTATTGAAGTGCTTAAAGAAGAATATGTCCGCACAGCTAAAGCTAAGGGGTGTTCATCTTTTAGGGTGGTATTTGTGCATGTATTAAGGAATGCTCTAATTCCTGTAACCACGATTGTGGGCTTAATGCTTGCGGGACTTTTAGGGGGGAGTATTCTAACAGAGACCACTTTTTCATGGCCGGGAGTGGGTAAGTGGATAGTTAATGCTTTAAATCAGCGTGATTTTCCTATTATTCAATCTATGAGTTTAGTTATAGCAGTGTTTTATATTGGGGCAAATTTGCTCGTAGATGTTTTATATGCTTTAATTAACCCACGAATAAGGCTATCCTAATGAATATAAGAGAATTTTATAAGCAATTTAAGAAAAATAAAAGCGCACTAGTCGGTGCATTTATTGTAGCGCTTTTGATTATAAGCGCTATTTTTGCGCCCTTATTCATTAAGCATGACCCCTTAGCCCAAAACGCTGAGTTAAGATTAGAAAAACCCTTTTGGAATGAAAAGGGGAGTTTGGAGCATATTCTAGGCACTGATGATTTAGGGCGTGATATTTTTGCTAGGCTAATGCATGGGGCTAGGATTTCTTTAAGCATTGGGATTGTAGCAATGAGTATTGCGGTATTCTTTGGGGTTATTTTAGGGCTGTTTGCTGGCTATTTTGGAGGTAAAATAGACATGCTTATTATGCGCTTAATGGATATTATGCTTGCCTTGCCCTCAATCTTACTCATCATTATTGTGGTGGCGATTTTAGGCCCCTCGCTTTTTAATGCTATGCTTGCGATTGGATTTGTGGGGATTCCGGGTTTTGCACGCCTAATAAGAGGCTCTGTTATGGCAGAAAAAGAAAAGGAGTATGTTTCTGCCTCTAGGCTTAATGGCTCTAGCTCTATGCGTTTAATGTTTAAAGTGATTTTACCTAATTGTTCTGTGCCTTTAATTGTGCAAACCACTATGGGTTTTGCATCTTGTGTGTTAGAGGCAGCTGGACTTAGCTTTCTAGGGCTTGGGGCTCAACCACCTACACCTGAATGGGGGGCAATGCTAATGGATGCAATGACTTATATTACTACAGCGCCTCAATTATTGGTGTTTCCGGGAGCGATGATATTTTTAACGGTTATGGGGTTTAATCTCGTTGGTGATGGCATTATGGACGCACTAGACCCTAAACGCACTACTTAGGGGGTTATGATGTTATTAGAAGTAAAGGATTTAAAAACTTATTTTTTTACTGATAGGGGCGTGAATAAAGCCGTAGATGGCGTGAGCTTTAGTTTAAAAAAATCTCAAACACTTTGTATTGTAGGGGAGAGTGGGAGCGGGAAGAGCATTACTTCGCTTTCTATTTTAGGGCTTATTGAAAAGCCCGGTCAAATAGTAGGAGGGAGTATTGAACTCTTAGGGCAAGACTTATTAAAACTTAGTCCAAAAATCATGCAAAAAGAGATTAGGGGTAAAAAGATAGGCATGATTTTTCAAGAGCCTATGACAAGTCTTAACCCCTCTTATACGATAGGTTTTCAAATTGATGAGGTTTTAAAAATCCATAACCCTCATTTAAATAAAAAAGAGCGTTTTAATTTAGTCATAGAGGCGTTAGAAAAAGTGGGTATTCCACAGCCTAGAGACAAGTATTTTGAATACCCTTTTAAATTAAGTGGAGGTCAACGCCAACGAGTAATGATTGCTATGGCTATGGTGTGTGAGCCTGAAATTTTAATCGCTGATGAGCCTACCACGGCATTAGATGTAACGATACAAGCTCAAATTTTAGAGCTTATGAAAGAATTGCAAACTAAAAAAGGCACTTCAATTATTTTCATTACCCATGATTTAGGGGTAGTAGCGCAAATCGCTGATGAAGTGGTAGTTATGTATAGAGGGCATGTAGTGGAAAAAGCAAGCGCTAAAGAGTTATTTAATAATCCTAAGCACCCCTATACCAAAGCCCTTTTAAATGCGATTCCAAAATCTGGCAAAGAATATAGAAAAAAGCGTTTAGAGAGCGTAGATGAAAATATAGATTATTTAAGCTTTCCTAAGGAAATTAGATGAATCTTTTAGAAATTAAAGATTTAAAAAAAACTTATAGCATTGATAAGGGGTGGTTTAAGCCAAAAAGCCATATCCAAGCTTTAAAGGGCGTGAGCTTTGAAGTTAAATCTAAAGAAGTTTTAAGTATTGTGGGCGAGAGTGGCTGTGGGAAAAGCACCACGGCCAAAATTTTAGTAGGTATGGAAAAGCCAGATAGTGGGGAAGTGCTATTTTTAAATAATGGCTCATTAAAAAACTTAAACACCTTTAATCAAGCTGAATGGCAAGAATATAGAAAAAAGGTGCAAATGATTTTTCAAGACCCTTATTCTAGCCTAAACCCACGATGGAAAGTAGGCGAAATTATCGCTGAACCCTTATTTTTAAATTCTAAATTTTCAAAAGCTGAAATTAGGGAAAAAGTGCTAGAGATTATGCAAAAAGTGGGTTTAAAATCAGAATGGATTAATCGCTATTCGCATGAATTTTCTGGAGGACAAAGACAAAGAATAGGCATTGCTAGGGCATTAATTTTAAACCCTAGCATTGTAGTGTGTGATGAACCGGTATCCGCACTAGATGTGTCTATCCAAGCACAAGTTTTAAATTTGCTATTAGATTTGCAAAAAGAAATGGGGCTAACTTATATATTCATTAGCCATGATTTAGGGGTAGTAGAGCATATTAGTGATAGAATTATTGTGATGAATAATGGTGAAATTGTTGAGAGTGGGAGCACAGATGAAATCATTAGTGCGCCAAAGCACGAATACACCCAAAAATTATTGAATGCTGTGCCAAGTGTAGAAAAAATCAAGCAACGATTTAAAAATTAAAAATTAGGATTTTCATGTTTGTAGATAGTGTAGAAATTATTATAGCCTCCGGTAAAGGTGGGGCTGGAATGGTGAGCTTTAGAAGAGAAAAATTTGTCATTAAAGGCGGGCCTGATGGGGGCGATGGGGGCGATGGGGGCGATGTGTATTTTGAAGTGGATAATAACACCGATACTCTAGCAAACTTTAGGGGCACCAAACACCATAAGGCTAAAAATGGAGCTATGGGGGGAACAAGAAATTGTGCGGGCAAAAAGGGTGAAGATAAAGTGATTGTCGTGCCACCGGGAACTCAAGTCTTTGTAGATGATGAATTATGGCTTGATTTAGTAACACCTAAGCAAAAAGTATTAGCCTTAAAAGGGGGTAAGGGGGGCTTAGGAAATGCACATTTTAAAAGCGCTACCAAACAACACCCCACTTACGCACAAAAAGGCTTACCCGGGGTTGAAAAATGCGTGCGTTTGGAATTAAAGCTCATTGCTGATATAGGCTTAGTAGGCTTTCCAAATGCTGGAAAATCCACGCTTATTTCTACTCTCTCTAACGCTAAACCCAAAATTGCTAATTATGAATTTACAACTTTAGTGCCTAATCTAGGGGTAGTGAGCGTAGATGAAAAAAGTGAATTTTTAATGGCTGATATTCCGGGCATTATTGAAGGAGCTAGTGAGGGAAAAGGCTTAGGCATTAGCTTTTTAAAGCATATTGAACGCACCAAAGTTTTAGCCTTTGTGCTAGATACTTCTAGGTTAGATTTGAATATTAAAGAGCAATACAAACGCTTAAGATTAGAATTAGAAAAATTTTCACCCACACTTGCTAATAAGCCCTTTGGTGTGTTGTTGAATAAATGCGATATTTTAGAAGATATTGACGCCACCACTAAGGAATTTTGTCAATTTTTAAACTTAAAGGCTGAAAAATTAAAAGCGTTTGATTTAGAGCCTTATTTAGGGTTTTTACACCCTATTTTAAGAGATGAATTTGAGAATAAAGAAAAATCAGCGCTTTTTGTATTGCCCCTTTCAGCAGTCGGTGCTTTAAATTTGCATGCGCTTAAATTCGTGCTTTCAAAAGCCTTAGAAATTAAAAATAGTCTTTAACTTTTAAAACAAATAAAAAATTGATTCTATATTGCAAGACAAATAAGGTATCCCTATCAAATAATCTTTCTTTAAAATGATAAGTTGTAATGGGCTGTCCTTTTTTCTTTAAATTTGGTTCTTCAAAGTCTTTATCATTTTCAATAGCTCCAAAGAGAAAGAAATTAGGCGTGATATTATAGCCCTCGCTTATTGGGTCTCTGTAGCGAGTATTGGGATAAGGGGTATTTTCATTAAGCAAATTAATATTGTATTGGATAATATTTTTAGCATAGCTAAATTGTTTGTATTTAGAAACATCTGTTACTTCATTGTTTGGTTTGTAATACTTAGAATCGCCTATGTAAAATATATCGCTAGTATCTAATAAGGATTGATGGGGGAATATATGGTCTATAATCTTGCCATCTTGATTATTTTTAAGTTCTTTTAGCCCTTGTTCTAAGGCCTTTGGAGTAAGGAGTTTATCAATCATATCTTCAAAAACGATGTTATATTTTTTAACCATTAAAAATTCTTTACTTTTAGCTTTGCTATGAGCTTTTTGTGTTGAATTAAAGTAAATCTCGCATAATTGATACATCTTTTTTAAAATATCACAAAAATAATTGTGCTTAATCTTTCTTAGATGCTTTAAACCTCTTTGTTGCAAAATTTCAAACGCTTTATCTTTGATAATCTTATAGGCACTATTAATTTTTAAGCCCAAATGGTGTTCTTGGTTAAAATGATAGATAATAGAATAAAAAATGCTTAATAAGGTTTCATTGTGATTGGTAACTTGTTGTTTGTTGTAGCAAGTTTGGTATAGCACTTGATGATTATTTAGCATTAAGGGCATTGTTTTTCTAATGGTTTTATCCCAATGAGTTTTTTTTGATGTATTTAGATTTTTGCAAAGTGTTTTGATAGAGCAAATAATCTTTATGTTTTTTATAAAAAATTACAAAACTTAATAATAAATCCATATAAGAATATTCATTTTTGTCTAAGTTTGTATGCAATTCTTGTAATTTAAAAGGACATAAGATTTCACTAAAAGAATATAAGTTTTAAGTGTTCTCTAAGTTTCAATCTAAGTCAATTAAAAAATCATTGAAAATGTAGCATAAATTTTTTAAACAAAAGCTTAAAGAATAGTTTCATTCCTTTAATATTGATTGTGAGTTCTTGTTAAATGGGCTGGCAGTTTTTACTTCTAGCTAGTAGTTCTTATATGAATTGTTAGTAAGTTCTAAGGGTGTTTTGCTCCTAGTTCTTAATCATACAGGCAACCTAGTTTATATCATTTATATCATTAGAGCAGATAAGTTCTTAATATCTTTTCCCCTTAGTTCTTTATTTAGTATGAGCTATTAGTTTCTAACTTGTTGCTCTTAGTTCTTATCGTGTAGCCCTTAGTTCTATCATTGTTGCTTACAAGTTCTTATCACTTGCTTGTCAGTTTATAGTATTCAGCTTGCGAGTTCTTATTAGTGGGCTGTAAGTTCTTTTTTGTTAGCTACTAAGTTCTTATCATTTAGCTATCTAGTTCTTAATGCTTTGACTACAAGTTTTTTTTAAACACTATAGAGTTTTATGGTGTTTTCAACAAGCTCTTGGTTCTTAAAATTTAGTAGTAAGGGAGTTAGAATTTTTTGAATGAAATTTTTATCTCTTACTAGATTAAAAATTTAGCTTATCTATCAAAGCACTTTTTAAAAACTTTTTAGGCAAAAAGTTAGCAAAAACCCTTATTTTTTAAAAATCTAGCGCTAAGTCCCTTGAATACGAAGTTTTAACCATATGTGTGCGCACACATGGTGTTATCCTGCACCTTTTTTGATTTAGTTTTAATTTCAATTCTTTGTGCTATGCTACAAAGAATTGAAAAATCGCTAGATTTAAAATCAAAAGTCTAGCTTTCAAATTAGCGTTAGCTTGAATAAAATTTTGGCGTTTTTAAACGCTCTTGTAGTAAGGGAATAAAGTTTAGCTTGAAAGCGTGTGTCTTGGATAAAAATTTAGCAATGTTGTTAAGTCTTAAAGGGCTTGTATGTTAGATACAGCTATACGAGACACTAAATTAGATAGTCGCCCTATGGATTTGTCTTTCTTAGATGATATTTTAGAGTATATGCGAAAGCCTAGACCTAGTGATAGCGATAGAGTTGATAAGAGATTGTTGATTAAATTCAATCAATTTAACCCTAACTCAAAGTCTATTAAATCTAATCCCACAAAAACAGCTATTCCTGTGTTAATCAAAAATATAGGGCAAATGAAACGCTCCCATTTAGAAAATGCCCTAAGCTATACCTTAGAAAACAGCGAAACAGCCTATAATGAAATGTTTTTGGAGTGTGATAAACAATTCATCTTAGATAGTTGGTTGAATGACTTTGATTTGACTAAGGATTATAATGAGGCTATGCACTTAGTCTTTTCTATCAAAGATAAGCCAGATGAAGAGACAATGCAAGGACTTTTACACTCTACTTGGGAGACTTTAAAAATAGGATTGCCTGAATACAAGTTTGCTCTTGTGCCACATGCTCATCAAGACCATGCTCATATCCATTGCTTTATCAATAAAACTAATCAACTAACAAGAAGAAGATTGCGTTTTAAGGGGCGTGAGGATTGCAAAGAATTTTTTAATGAATTAAGAAATGAGTTTGCTTATAGGCTGAATGAGCATTTATTAAGCGAAGAATACTTGTATGTCAATGAGCCTAAGCTTAAAGAATTAGACAATATCAAACTCCAATTACAAGACTTGGAAAAAGAAGAAAAAGCCTTAGAACAAATCAAAACCCCAAAAGAAGAGTGGGATTTAAACAAGGCTTTACAAAGCGAGTATCTACAAACTCTCAAAGATAAGAATAAAGCCCAAGCCCTAGACATTCAAAACAACCAAACCACTCCCTTAAAACAAAAGATTTCTGCATTTAAAATCGCTCTCTTTAAGCACAAAGACACAAGCGATGATGAAAAAGAACAGCTAAACATTGACAGAATAGACAAAAATAAACCAGTAAGCGAACACTTAAAAAACACCAGCAAACACGAACTATACGAACTCTTAGGCTTTTATCAAAAAGAGTTAGATAAAAAACAAAACCACTCAGCCTTTAAAAATTTTGCTATTCTCAATGATTTAGACAGCCATTTTGAAAGAGAGACTAAGGGCTTTTCTCTTTTAAAGAAAAAAGAAATGCTTTTAAATAAGCTTGAACACCTAGACAAACGCCTTTTAGATAAAAACTCACACTTACTATTAGCTCAGTTAAGAAATGAAGTTAAAACCAAGCAAAACACACAATATAGCACTCTAACTAATCCTATTTTCTTAGCCAAAGCCTTAGAACTTCCTAAGGATAAACGCCCCACGCTCAAAACTTTTAAAAACGCTTATTTTAGCGCTAGAAAATATCAATTTATGCTAGAGAGCTTTAAAACTAAGCAAGATGACCCCACTTATAAGCTTAATGACAATGCTTATGAGCTAGTCAATAAGCAACTACAAGACTATCAAAACACCATGCTTTTATTAGCTAAAGAAAGACTACTCTTTTTAGAACAAGACTTAAAAACAAAAGAAGAAGAGTTTAAAAGAGCCAAAGAGAGCTATTTTAAAGCCCTAGAGAGTTATAAAGAGACCTTTTCATTGAAAGAAAACCAAGACTTTCTCAAACAAAACAAACAATTTTCTAAACTTTCTAAGGATATTCTTTATATCTGTAATGAAATCATAGGAGCTAATCGGTTTTTAAGTCATTATGATATTTCACAACTTCAAAAAGTCCTAGAACACGCTAAAGATACTAAGCTAGAGCAAAAGGAAATTCAAGCTATCATTAAAGAACCAAATAATGATGAGCCTTGGATTGAATTTGCCAAATTAGAACAAGCTAGAGCTAAAGCACATTATCAAGCTATGCTAGAAAAAGAAAAAGCTAAAGAATTAGCCAAAGAGCAAAAGAAAACCTTGCACCCTAATGAGCTAGATTACGACCCTAAAGCTCATGCTGGATTAAAGCAAGATGATAGCAACACAAACTCTAAAGGTCATAATAGATAATACTCTAAAACAATGATTAGTTTTAATACCCTTTGATTAAAGAGATTTCTTTGATTGTTCTTTTTGCAAAATAGCCAACTCAAGCAAATACCCAAACAGATTACTCTAAAATGTCCTACAATCAAAATAAAGCTATAAGATAAGACAAACTATCAACTTAAAATAAAAAACGCTTTAAAACGCCTTGTAGAGCTTAAATTTTTCTTAATCGGCGCACAAAAATTTTTAAAACTTAAAGTTTTTTTAAAAATACTTAATGAGATTAAATAATGATGTTTTTTCTCTTGTTAGTTCCAATCAACTAAACCTATCCCTTAACTAAAAATGACACCATTCTTACAACCCTTTTAATTAGTTTGTCTTTTTTATGAGAAAGTTCTTTCTTTTTTAACTTTTTTCTTTTTTAGCAAATTCCTATTACATGATTTAATAGTTTTTAAAAAAAGAAATCCCCCCTCATGACATGATATTTACTAATAATATTTTTAATTAATAGGTTAGAAAGAAAGGTAAACCTTTCTTTCCCTTAATATTATTATACTTGAACGGAACTTAAGTGCCACATTTGTATCTAATACCCATAAATACGCACTTCTTAAGCTTAAAAAGTGCTTAAAGCCAACTTTCAAAAACTATTTAATCGTTGCTAAATTCAATTTTTGTATTTAGTGAGTAATGCAAATAACTATGTATTTGATTATTTACTTTTAAGGGGGCGGAATTTTGCTTCTATGCTTTAGCTAAAAAACGGAACTTTTTAGAGACTAAGATTTAAAAACGGAACTTTGCATATAAAACTCTCATTCTTTAAGATTTATTTTTCAAATTTAATAAGGGAGCAATATGCTAACAAACAAACTCACTAAATCTCAAAGAGAACTCTTTGATAACATTAAAGCCTTTTTGGTTGCTAAGGTTAAAAATTTCACACCCATTCAAGATGTGAATGATATGGCTTTGATATTAGATATACAAAACAAAGTTTTAAAATGCCACAATATAGAGCAACTCAAATCACTCTGTCATATTCTTTACAATCAAGGTATCAAACACACCATAATGATGCAAGGCTTGTTTTTGTTCTTTGACTATTTTAAAAATAATCTCAAGTTAAGAAGTTTTAGAATGCTTAGCGAAGAGCAAGTGATTAACTTTCTTTTTAATTTAGCCCAAAATAGAAAACCAAGCTCTATGGCTAAGTATGTGATGTATTTAAGACAATTCTTTGATTACTTAGATAGAAAAAAGCGTTATAGCTTTGATTTTATGCTTAAAAACCTAGCCTTTGCTAAAACTAAAGAAAGTCTGCCTAGACATTTAAATGATAAAGACTTAAAGAGCTTTTTAAAAACGCTTTTAGAATATAAGCCCACAACTAGCCATGAAAAACGCAATAAATGTGTTTTACTCATTGTGATACTTGGGGGACTTAGAAAATGCGAAGTGTTAAACATAGAATTAAAACACATTCAAGTAGAAGAACAAAATTACTCTATTTTAATTCAAGGTAAAGGCAGGAAAGAGAGAAAGGCTTATATAAAAAAGAGTTTGTTAGAACCAAGCTTGAATGCTTGGCTTAGTGATGATTATAGACTAAAATATTTCAATGGGGCATATCTTTTTAAAAAAGACAAGCAAAAAGCACAAAATTCTTTAACGCTTTATAATTTTATCCCCTTAATCTTTAAACTAGCTCAAATCAAACACTATAAGCAATATGGCACAGGTTTGCATTTATTTAGGCATAGTTTTGCAACTCTTATCTATCAAGAGACCCAAGACTTAGTTTTAACCAGCCGAGCCTTGGGGCATAGCTCTTTGCTCTCTACTAAGATTTATATCCATACTACACAAGAGCATAATAAGAAAGTGGCTCTTGTATTTGATAGTCTGATTGATAGTAAGAAGTAAGGGGGGTGAATTAATTAGTTAATGTAGTTAATGTAAATACTCTAATATTAGATAGTTTTTACTTAACTATCTAATTGTTTATAACTGATTAAAAAAACAATTAGATTTTATAAGGATTATTAAAAACAATTAGTATTTACTTAGCTAAATTAAACTACAAAATATGCTAAAAATAATGTAATTATAGATTATTATTACTTATTAAGAACATATTTAATAGTTAATTCAAACAACTAAATTCTATTCAATACTGATAAAACAACTAAAAACTATCAAATATCTACTTAATAAGATTACTTATCGCCTACGCTTAGGTGTGGGGGTGTATTCGTTAGAATTGTCTAAATCATCGGTATTGTCATCATAGGAATTTGAATGGGCTTGTTTGTTTTGCAAAGATAGCTCAATAGCTCTAGTATGTGCTACATCTATAATCTTTGATTTTCTTTCATCAAGCATTGTATGTAAAAATTCTTTGTGTATTTCGCTCATAAAGGGCGTGTTGTTAATAATTGAATGGATTTTATCCATATCTATGCGTGGGTATATCCTAAGCAGCGCATCAAGGCAATCTTTGTCATTTGTTTGAGTTAAGAAATCATAGTAGTTGATTTTTTTATCGTTATCATCTTTTAAGATAGATTGAGGGAAATTATAAATCCTTGCATTTAGCTCATCAATATTGTTTAAAACTTTTTGGCATACTTCATCATCGGCTTGGGGATATAGACAAGAGCCACAATCAAAAATGGGAGCTATTTGATATTCTTTTGAATTTGAGGCTCTTAAGAACCCCCAATTACCATTATGCCTATCAAAATTACCTAGCAAGGTATCTGCTACAAACATATCCCAAAAGAAACGCTTTAAAACTTGTGGCTCAATAAAATGTTGGTTATCTATGGTATAAAGCACATCGTTTAAATTAGTGTCTTTACCTGATTTTTCTAATTCAATCATAGTATTTTTTAGATTTAGAAAATCCACAAGCTCATATTGATGAGTGGTAAAATCTTTACAAGCAACTACGATTTTATTTTTATAAGTGCCTAGCAATGTTTCTTGAACCAATAAGTCTAAACTATTAACTATATGGCATGCCACATATTCACTAAAGCAACCATTGGTATAGGACATTTCTTTATGTGTGGAAGGCTTAGGGGGAAATTTGACCATGTAGAGTTCATTGTTATAAATTAGGCTAATCTTATTTCCATTTGCTCCCCCAAAACCTTTTTTAGGGTTAATCTCGCAAGGTGTAAAATCAATGGTTGGCATGGTTATCCTTTTATTTATTAGTGAATGGATTGTTAACTCAATTATAACACAAGCAATAAATTGAATGTTGTTTATTATTAAGAGTATATATAGTGAGTAATACAAATAACTAAATTCTATTCAATACTGATAAAACAATTAAACACTATCTAGTTTTTATCCCCTTATTTTTTGCATTATTGGCTAGATTATACTAAAATAAGGCTTTAGAAAATCAATAAATCTAATTGCCTATGTATGTGGGTGCTATCAAATTTGCAACACAAAAGGAACAATAAATGATTAAAAGAAAAATCTTAAAAAACATTTTCAAAAATTCTAGTCTTAGTAGATTTTTTACTTTGGACATATTTTTGATAAACATGGTAAATCTTGTCAAGCTATCCATAGTAACTTTTTTAATAGTGTGGGGCTATGGGTTTTTTACCGATAACCCTAATGTAACCAAAGTGTTTGCATTCAGCTTTTATAAAAGCCTTGATATAGCTTTGCCTCTATTTGCTATTTGGGGTCTTATTGCTTTAATAAAAGATAGAAAATATTAAGAAGTTGTTGTTTTTATACTATACTAGATATGGCAAGTTGGCTTGGGAACATCTTGGCTATAAAAGTCTTTAGTGAGTATATTTAGAGACTTTCTTGCTGTAACTTAGTTGGTGATACCATATTTGACTATTGATAATGATTTGGCTATAATACGCATACATTCAATGGGCTAACCGAAGCCCACTTTCTTACAAGTTACTTAATTTTTCCAAGTCTTTATTTCCAATGCTTTTAATCAAATCATCTAAAAATAAAGAAATTTTGCTAAAAGTTTGCTATAATACTTAGCAAGAGCTATAGGGTGGACTGACACCCAAACTCGCTCAACTTCTCTAAATCCTTGTTTCCAATACTTTTAATTAAATCATCTAAAAATAAAACAATTTTATTTGGCATAATCCCTACAATAACCCCATCAATTTCATTAGTTATATTTGGAGTATCATTTTTGGTCTTTAGTAAGTTTTCCCAATGATACGCACGATTTCTAATATTTCTTAAAAGATTAAGTGCGATTTTAGCCTTTAAAATATTAGAAATTTTACTCTTGGTAGAGCCAATGCGGATTTTATTAGTATTGCCACTATAATATCTCTTAAAATCCATATCTTTAAGGCTAAGAATTAAAAATTGTAAATGATTAGCACTAATAAGACTAACAATAATCCCTAATGTCAGCCTAGATAGAATATCGTTTTTATTAGGGTGCTTTAATTTTTCTTTTTCAAAATGACTAATAGCTTTTTTAATGCCCTTGTTATTGACTTCAAACACCCACTCATTCCCCTTATTTTGAGTTAGGCAATAATCTAATGCGTTACGCAAATAAATCTCTAAATTAGAGATTTTAGGCGTAATTAGGCTAATGAGCTTTAAATTTTCTTTGTATTGTTCTAGGTTGTCATAAGTCTCTAGTCTGTCTTTAGATAGAATGAGAGCAATATCATTTTTAAAATCTTGTAAATCGTGCATAGTGTCTCTTAAATGGATTGTTAAGCCAATTATAACACAAACAAAATTAGCTATAAAAGATTGTTATTACTCATTAAGAATATATTTAATCAACAATTCAAATAACTAAAACTAATTTAATACATACAAAATAACTTAATATTTAATTGTTATTAGTATTTCTTTAAATTTCTATGCTATAATGATTACAATTCAATTTAAGTTAAAAGGAATAAAAATGATTAAATTAAGTGGTTTGAATAAAACTTTAAAAACAAGCTTATTAGCTGGGGTTTTACTAGGTGTTTCTGCTCCCTTAATGGCAAAACCTTTATTCACAGACACTGAATTACCTAAGCGTGTTTCAGTCTATAACAAAGTCCTTAATAACGAAGATATTTTAGCTTGTAATCGTAGCGTTGATAGCACTAAATATTTCTCTGCTGGGTGGGATTATAAACAAAAAATTCCTAACGAATGGAAGAAAGAATTTCAGCAATGTATTGTGGATAAATTGCAAGATAAAATAGATGCAAAAATTAAAGCAACCGAAAAAGAACGCCAAGAAAAAGTCGCAAAAGAGAATGCAGAAATTATGCGAAAAGCTAAAGAAAAAGCTAAAAAAGTAAGGGAACAATTTATGGCTTTTGAGATAAAAGAAAAGTCTAAATATATTCCAAATGAAAAGCAATTAAGAATAATAATTGATAAAGCATATGAAACAGGGATTTCTAGGTGGCTTGATGATTTACATAGAAAGTATGGGTATAAAAATACAGAAGAAACTATTAAAGCACTTGGTTTTAATGAATATGGCGAAGAAGCAGATATAATCAGATATGGTGTAGAAAATTATGTTGAAGAGCAAGAAAAAGGCTTACAAGACAATTCAAGTCAAATCGCTTTGTTAAAAACCCAAGCGTTTGACAATGAAGAAAACAAAGTCGCTTTTAAATACAAGCATTAAGCCCTAATTCTTAAAAGCCCTTAATCCCATATGCTAAAAATGGGAAAACCAAATTGGTCAAATTTAACATTAGGGTGTTGAAAGTATCTTCTAGCCATCTCTCTTTTATTTATCCTTTCTTCTTCTAGCTCTTCTTCTTTTTGGCTTTTTGGCGTGTTATAACCATTGCTATAACGCTTGAAATAATCATCTGCCATAATCTCACTTTGCATTGCCATTGTTTGATTTAAAAAGAGCATTTGATTGGTAATTTCTTTGAGATACTTCACAGTGAGTAGTCTAACCCTTTGGTTGAAATTTGCGTAGGCTTGGCTTTGAGCGTCTTTATTAGGGGCTTTGCTTAAATCAAGTGTAAGCGTTTGGATTTCTTGCTCTAATTCGTTATCTAAGCGAGTTGTCCTAAATACATTTTCAATAGGGTCGCATTTGCCTGTTTCTTTATTCTCTTCACAATAAGGTATTCCTTGCTTGTTATGGTTGGCTGTAGGGTCGGTTACGCCAAAATTAGTTTGTAAGGCATCAAGTCTTTTTGATAGTAGTTTAACTTTTTTACTCATTCTTTTTTCCTCTGCGACATTTTGCTTAATCTGTTTAATAAACGCTTGTTTGTATTGCCCTCTTGTCTTTAAAAGAGCTATTTCAGCGTCATTATCAGCTTTAGTCATTTCTTCACACAACATTTCCCCCCACGCTCTACCACTTAATTGCCCAGCAAGAGACTGCATGTTTTCATAACCATTGCTACTTAGAGATTGGATTAAATTTTGCACATCTCTTGCGGTTTGGGTTTGTTCGCCATTTTTGGTGATTAAGTTATTGAGATTTTTAAGATTGACAATCTTATTGTTAGTAAGAGCATTGACATTAAGCCAAGGGCATTGTTGCGATAAATACTTGTTTCTTAGCAAATTTTGTGCGTTCCAATTTTCTATGCTTTGCTTTAAATTCTCATAATTGTATCTAATGCTTTGAAGTTGATACTGAGCGTTTTGTATCACTTGCATAGGATTGGCTAGAGTAATAGCGCTACTACTAATCAAAGAATTAGTTGTATTTATCATGTTATTGACTTTTTCTAGCTGATTGACTTGGGCTTGAGCCTTAGAGATAATCTCTTCGTATCTTTTGATACTATCTACCATTTTTCCTATGATAGTAACTTGACTTGCTTGAACCTCTGGGTCATTAACAATTAATGGGGTTTCCCCCTCTGCAAACACGCTTTTACAACATAAAAGCACACTAAAACCTATATTAAAAACTAATTTTTTCATTCCTAAACCTTTCATCTGTTATTTCTATCATTATCAAGTCCAAAGCCACTTTTAACACTTGCTACAAAGTGTCTCACACCAGCTTTAGCACTTCTTGCATTCACTGCATTTGCCCCTCCACTTAGTCCAGCAAGTCCAAGAGCTTTAGCCCCAGCTTGAAGTCCAGCTAATCCTCCTCCAGCACTCTGATAGGCTTGCTTAACTTGATTAGCAACCATAACTGCAGAACCTCCAAATACAGCTCCTGCTATAGTCATGCCAATTTTTTGCATCATTTCAGTTACTGCTCCTATACCTCCACTTGTGCCAAACATGTTGTTGATAAAATCAGGCACTCGTTTAACTAGAAAGAAACAAATCACAGAACCTAAAACAATAATGGTTAAAAAGCCTACAATAGAGCTATGAGCTATATATGAGTTCCAATCCCCTTTTAAGACATTTCCAAAGGCATCAATGATTTTTCCCTCATTTGCCATTTTATCCGCATTGCCATAAAAGCCTTGTGCGATTTCATGTTTAGTGGGGATTAAAGCATTGACTTTATAGATTATTCCATAATTAAAAAAGGCTACCAACATCATACAAGGCTTATAAAGAGTAAGGGAAATGAGCTTTTTAAGATAGCTAAAAAGCATGCCTTTAGTTTGGGGAATTAAACCTAAAGGTAATACAATTAAACCTAGTGCTGACCACATAAAAATTTCTGCAGTTACTAATAGCACAATAATGAGTAATAGCCCTAAAAACAATAATTCCCCTAAAATCACTAAAACAAACATGATTATTTTAGGTATCATTGTAAGCCAATTAAACATAGTCATACCATCAAAAGCATTATCCCAAAGATTAACTATCATCGCATACGCACTTGATGCTAGATTGCCTATATTAAAAGTTTCACTAGGACTAGCATTAGCATTGGTAGGAATTTCTAAGCCATCATTTAAGCTTTGAGCGATAAGTATGGCTAGTTTTTCAGCTGGATAAAATATCGTGTTGATAAAATAGGTGTTAAATTCGCTAGGATTTTTAATCCCCCAATTAATAAACCCCACAAACACGATGAATACAACCACTCCCATAGCGGTCTTAAACTCAAACATATCCCCCTCTTTCACACGCTTATATGCCCATATCATAAATAAAATAGTAATAATAGTGTTTAAAATGAGTTGTGCATGAAAAAAGCTACCCACATGTTCAGCTAGACTTTTAGCGACTTTTTGAGATGGTTCAACAAACATGCCCATAATGGTGTCAAAAAAATTCATCTCCCCCTCCCTTTAGTATAACTCTGTAATTGTAAGTTTTCTTTAGCATTCTCTAAAATACCCTTAAGCCTTTCATTAAAGGGCTTAATGCTATCAATTTGTTCTAATTTATCCATAATATTTTCCTTTTCTTGTGTTGGTGTGTCATTGCTATTTAGTTTCTCTAAAGAGCAATCTAGAAACTCTGCCATAATGTCAATGTTAATCGCTTTATTTTCTATAATGTGAGCTAACTTCAAATCATCATTGCAATCTTTTGAAAAAGGTGTATAGATAGTGGGGAATTGCTGTAAAAGGGCATAGAAAATACCCTCGCATTTTTCTTTATATCCTTTACCCTTAATGTCATTATCAAAGGCTAACACTATATTAAAACTCTCTTGTGGTTGATTGACAGGTTGTGGTTTTCTGTATTCTCTAGTCTTTTCAACTCTTTTGTTATAAATAGGAGTGTTCTTTTCTCTTTGATAATTTTTAATAATGTCTGTGTAAGTTTCTACTACCACGCTCTTAAAATCATCTGTAGCTTTGCCTTGTCTTACTAACTCTTGCCATTGTTCTTCTTGTCTTAAATAGCTATTATATGCTCCTTGTTGTCTGTTATGTAATTGCTTAAAAAAGCTTTGAAAAAAGAGTTCTAATTTTTGCTCATTAAATTGTCCAGCGGTGCTAATTAAAACGCTTTCTTTAGGCTCTAAGCCTTGTAATTCTAAATAAGCCAGACTATCAAAGATATTTTCGCTTAAAATGATATTTTTAACTAAGCTCAAGTCTTTAGGCATTAAGACTTCTATACCTTTACTTCCTTGTGCGATAGATTTTAAGGGTTTGTCTCTTATGTTGCCCTCTTTATCTGTAGTTAAGGGGGTATTTAAGCGTTTGTTAATGCCACATTGATGAATGGGTATGACATTAAGCTTTTTATCTTCAAAAGCTAAGTAGGTTGCAAGGATTAGATTATTAAAGTTATCAGTCTTTAAATGCTCTTTATAAGGTTCTAATAAGCTTGTATCAAGACCACGCTTTTTAATGAGTGTAGCATTTTTTAAATCATAGAATTTAAGGGCATTAAATTCATCTCTTATCTTTTGAATTTCTTCATTATTCTCATTAGAGTTATCCCTTGCTTTGAGATTATCTTGTTTGTTAAGATAATCTTCTAACTTCCCAGCAATTAAATCTTCAACTTTAAGGTTTCTATCCTTACAAAAAGTGATGATATTGCCGACCTTGTCCGTATGGGTTTCTTTGTAGGTATAGCTAATAGAGCCATCTTTATTTTGATTTTTAAAGATAACCAAACTTCCCTCTTCATTTTCATGCTTTAAAACAGGGTTGTTCTTGCTTGTTTTATCTTTATTATAGACATAGCCATTATCTAATAAAATCTCATGTAATGGCAAGGAAGTGAGATTAGGGATATAACTCATGGGATTTTCCTAACGCTTTCTGCTTTTAGCTGGCGTGTTTTGTGTGTAGCCATAATCAAGAATTTCTTTTTTCACTTCTTTTTGAGTGCTGTTTTGCTCTTTGGCTAATTCTTTAGCACGCTCTTTTTCTAGCATAGCTTGATAATGTGCTTTAGCTCTAGCTTGTTCCTTTTTGCCAAATTCAATCCAAGGCTCATCATTGTTATTTCCCTTATTTTGTGCTTTCTCTTGGCTCTTTTGGCGTTCTTGTAAGCCTTTGTGAGCTTTTGGGTCATAATCTAGCCATGGTTCATCAGGGTGTAAGGTTTTAGATTGTTCTTGTTTAGCTTGTCGTTTTTTATCAAATTCTAAAGACGCACGAGCATACTCTGCGTTAATGATGCGTCCAGCATCAATCATGTGTTCAGACCAACTCTTGTATTTTCCTCCCATAAGTTTTTGATTAAGGTCTCTAAAATCCATTTGCATTTCTGTAGAATTTTTTTGTTGGATATAAGCCTTTGAGATAAACTCATTGATTGTTTTAAAATATGATGGGTGATTTCCAAATTCAACCATACGCTCATACAAACTCTCTTGCATTTCAATAAACTGCTCTCTTGTAGGTATCTTTTCGTTTTTTGGTTTGACATCTAAGGGGAAGTATTGCTCTGTTTGCTCCATGATTTCTTTGGCTTGGTGGTATTGCAAATCTAAATTATTGTCTTGTGTATTTGCCTCTTGTGTCGGCTCACTTTGTGAGTTTTTAGGTTGCTCTGCATTTTTATTAGCCTTAGCTTGCTCTTTAATAACATTCACTCCTACGCTTTGAGTGGTGCTATCTAAATTTTTGAGCGTTTTTGCTTGTTGTTTGTCTAAATGCTTTTGCATTACTTCATACACTCTGTTATCCATAGGCTCTAAGCTGTCTTTAGATTTTTTTAAATAGTCTTTTAATACTATTTGGTGTTCTTTTTCTAATTCATGCCCTAAGATAGACTTAACGCTTAATTGTAAGCCCTTATCTTGCATATGCTTATTGCCATGCGCTTGTTCTAAGCAATCGGTGATTAAATTGATATGCTCTTTAGTGAGTTTGGTGGGTTCTTTTTGACTGACCACTAATAAGACTTTTAACTCGTCTTCGCTCATATGGTTTTTAGCGTAATTTAAAAAGCTCTCTTTAAAATCCAGCTTGGTTTTAATCCTTTTTTGCTTAATATCAAGCTCGGTTTGTTTAAAGAAACTATGCAAATTAGCGTATTTGTCCTTAAGGTCTATGTCATTACTAGGGGTAATCTTAGGCTTTTCTTGTGGACCTTCTTGTTCGCTTTCTTGTGTTTTAGCTAGTTCTTGCTCGTTAGTTTCTTTTTCATTAAGCTGTTTGTTTTCTTCTAAAGCAATGGAAGCGATTTTACTTGTAGTGTTTTCTCCTGTAGGTCTTAAAAGTTCATCATTAGCTCTTAAAGAGTTGGTAACTTCACTTGTTTCATCTCTTATAACTTGCAAACTCTCTAAAAGCTCTATGCTCTCATTATTCAAACCTTGTTTGATATTGCTATCCCTTAATGTTTCTAATTCTAAGTCTTGATTGTTTGATAGTTGTTTTTCTTTATCTTGCTCTTGTGCGACTTGTTGCTCATAGAGAAGAGTATCAGGGTTTTGGCTCTCATAATATTGTTCTAGGGCTTTATTTTCGCCCTCTATAGCGTATCTTTCTAGCTCTTCTCTTGCTAACTCATTTTCATGCTCTGTGATACTAATTTCTTCAGCTCTTTGTATTTGGCTTTCTTCGTAGTCTTGTAGTGCTTTATTTTCAAGCTCAGCCTCCTCTCTTTCTATCTCTTGTTGTTCTAACTCTGCGCTAACTCGTGCAATACCATCATATTCATTCATTTGTATGTATTGCTCTTGCATGTGTTCATAATATTCATCTTCACTCATTTCTAAAAAGCTTTTTTCTTCTGTATGCTCATTAGCATTTTCTTGTGTCTCTGTGATTGCTTGAGCTAAACTTTCTACAAACTCGTTAGGATTATCATTAGAGATAGATTGCTCTTCTTTGATTTCATCTTGTAAGGCATTCATAAAATCATCTACATTTTCGTTAGGATTATTTTGCTCTTGTGAGATTTCATTTTTCATGCTCTCAATGACTTCTAACATAGAAGAAATGTCATCTTTTAAGCCCTCTTGGCTTAAAGACTTGATTTCTTGTTCTAAAATGCCTAAGAAATTGGAGGGGTCGTTTTGAGAGCTTTTAACTTCATCTAAAAAACTCTCTAAAAAAGCGTCCTTGCCATCATCACTCCAAGCTTTCCATGCCTTTAAAAACCCATTGATAAAATCTTGCATTATCTGCCCCTACCTTTAGATTGAGTAGGTGCTACTTCCTCATTAGCAAAGTAGTGGTCATGCTTTTGTTGCTCTGCTCCCTTATTAAGAGTTTGTTGCAACATGGCTAACATTTGGGGGTTGTTTTGAATTGTTTCAAGCATTTTAGAAAACTCTGCCATATTCATTTCATTGTTGTTTGGCTCTTTGGCGTTGTTTTCTTTAACATGATTTTCTGTATTAGGAGCATTTTCTTGTGTAGGCTCTTGTTGAAAAACTTTGTGCCTCTTTTTTTCTTCATGATGGGTTGCCCCATATTGATTGACATAATCTAGCACTTTGTTATACTGATTTTCATTCAAATGCTTGGATAAATCATAAATCACTAAATTTTGATTATCCCTAGAAAAAGTATGGCTAATGTATTGTGTTCTTAAAGTTTTAGGGTCTAATTCTTTAAGCTTAGTTTTGTCTAGTGTTTGAAAAACATTGACATTGTAGAGATTTTTAATTTCTAAAGTCGGCTCTATAGCTACTTTTTCTTTTTTGAACTCATAAAAGGGCGTTTTGCCATCTTGCATATACTTGATATTGCCCTCTTTGTCTCTTTGGGGGACTTTTTCATTTTCATAAATCACTTCACCATTAGAATAATGCTTAAGATTGCCCTCTTTGTCTTTAAGGGGGATTAAATTACCCTTTTCATCTCTAGCTTTAACATAGCGCATTTCATAATCTCTAATATAGGCGATACTTGCCTTATCATAAAAGCCGTTAGGATTATTTTTAGCCTTAGTATTGTTTTTGATATGTTCTACTTCTTTAGGGTTTGCCCCAAGCTTTAAAGCATCATCTAAACCTACCCAAACATTGCTCTCATAGCCATTTTCATGTTGCTTGGCATCTAAAATAAGAGAATTTAAGCCATTATAGGCATTGCCTACAGAACCATTATAGGCTCTATTGTTAGCTTTAAACTCTAATCCAGATTCTAAACTTTTAGCAATTTCATTAGCTAAAAACTTAGAAAAAATGTCTTTTTGCTCTTTAATATCCATTTCATTCCACGCTTTCATTTAATGCTCCTTGTTTTTATTGACTTCATTTTCTAATGAATTTTCTAGCTCTAATGTCATTTCTTTTTCTTGTTTTACTTCTACTCCCATAATGTTAAACTCTAACATTTGCTCCTCGCTTATAGGGTAATTTCCCTCTGTAAGTTCTAAAAAATCTTGTGTCATTTTGTCTGTCCTTGTTTTTGAAAAATCTTTTTAGAATGCCATTAAGATTACGAAGAAATCAAGGTCTTGACTTATTTACTTTTTCAAAGTGTGTACGCACACATATGCCACTTTTTAAGCTAAAATTAAGCAAAAAACGCAAGTGTGTACGCACACATTTTTTAGGCTCAAACGCTATAACCCCCTAAAATGCGTAACTTAGTCTAAAAGTAAATGAAAAGTAAATGAACATAAAAATTTAGGTAAAAAACCTTAAAATTTAAGCTATTTTTAAGCTAAAATGATAGTTTTTCACTCCTTTTTAATGTTAAAAAAATCTTTTTTTAAAGAAATTACGCATTTTTTATCTATCAAGTGTAGAAGTGCTTAGGATTATTTTTGCTTTTATCTATTCTAATTTGATATTAGACTATATAATTTTTAAGTATTTGATTATTTAAATAATCAATAAAAAACAACTAAATACTTATAAAACAATTTAATTAAGTAAAATCTATTAAGTTAATTAAAAACATATAGAATTATGCTATAATAATAAAACAACTAAATAAGGGAATTAAAACAATGGAAGAAAAAATCCTAGAAGTTTTTAAACATTGTAATGTAGAACTAACCAAAGAACATTTTAAAAATATAGAAGTAAGAGAAAGAGCCAATAAAAAGTCTCTTTACATCGTTATTAGATACGACAAAAAGGTTAAAAAAAGTCTATTTAAAATGCTAGAAAATAAAAGTTTAATAGAGAGAGAATTAAAGGCAATTATAGATTTTGATGAGCTATGCTTAAGGATTAAAGATAGATTTTACAAGAGAGTATTTTACACTCTAGAAAAAATTGTTTTACTTGGCATTTTTCCTTTTGCTATATTAGTGGGAGCTATTATTGATTTTTGTGTAGATACTTATAAAAAAATCAAAACTAAAAAGACAAAGATAAAATAAGGAGAATACATGGAATTTATCAAACTAAAAGACAAAACTTTTGCTTTAAGCGTGGATTTTAAAGAGCTTACTAGCTATGAAAAGATTGTCAAAGTAAGAAAAAGAGCTATAGAAGATTTATTAAAAAATCTAGGGATAGAATCTGCCATGTATGCTCCTATTCATCAGGAATTTACGCATTTAGAAAGCCAAAAAAGTATTATAGGCGTATTTTTTGACGTGAATAATAAGGATAACTACACCCTTATTCTAATGCCACCTAAAACTTTAAAGATTGCTAGAGAAATGCTTAAAGACCCTTATTTTTTGAAATTTCAAAAAGTTTTCAATGAGTAAATAGCATGAAAAAACTAAAAGACTTTTTTAATAAACACCCAGAAAGCGTATTCCCTTTGTGTGTCTTTATTCTAATCGTGCTTTTAGTTATCAATCATATAGACAGAGCTATAGGGAGTTTGGCTAATGCTTTGGCTATGCTTATTTTTACCTTTCTTTATACAAGAAACATTAGATAATAAGTTCTAGTTATCACACAACAACACCATTGTAAAAGTCCCACTTAAAATGCTTTAAATTTAATTGATAACTTAATTTATTGATAGTTTAATGATATAAGCTAGATAAGAATAAATTCTTTTAACATTGTAATATTAAATTAAAGACTAAATACTTTTTAAACAACATAGTTTTATTATCCCTTATTAAATTTAATTATCTATTCTGTTTATACAAATAATCTTAAATAATCAAATTGTTTAAAGTTAATTCAAAATCTATATAATTGTGATATACTTTTAAAACAATTAAATTAAGGAAAATAGCATGACCATTTGTATTGCTAATGAAAAGGGTGGTAGTGGTAAAAGCACGCTTTGTTTAAACTTAGCTGTGCAATTACTAAAAAACAATAAAGAAGTGGTTGTTTTAGATACAGATAGTCAAAAATCTATGGAGACTTTTACTGAAATTCGTGCTGAAAAAGAACATAAAACTTTTAGCCTATTTAATCGTAGTAGTGGCTTTAGTGATACTTTAAAACAAATGGTATCTAAGTATGAAAATATCCTTATTGATACTAAGGGGGAATATAGCAAAGAAACCCAAAAAGCTATGCTTTTAAGTGATATTGTGCTAGTGCCAACAACCCCTAGCCAATTAGACACTGAAGTCTTAGCTAATATGTTAGAAAGAATTGAGCAACTCCAAGAGCTTAATGAAAATCTAAGAGCTTTAATTGTCATCAATAGAATGCCTACTATTCCTACCCTTAAAGAAAGACAAGCTTTAATAGAGTTTATTAAAGAAAATAATCCTAGTGATAGAATTACGCTCTTAGAAAATTCTTTGAGTGAACGCATTGTTTATAAGCGTAGTGTAAGCGAAGGTTTAGGGGTCATAGAATATAGCGATAAGAAAGCTATCAATGAATGGGCTAATTTTTATAACGAATTAAAAAGCCATTTAGAAAAAGAGAGAAAGCATGCGCTTTAGAAGAGTTAAAAAGCACAAAAATAAATATAATAAGGAGCATACAAGTATGGATTTACAACAAATTGATGATTTAGAAAAAAAGCTTGAAGAAAGACAAAAAGCCGAGCAAGAGAAAGATACCCCCTTAGAACAAGAGCCTAACATAAAAGAAGTAAAAACCCCTAAAAAAAGGGGGCGTAAAAAGAGCTTGTTAGATGAAGATAAGAAGAAGAGCTTTAACATTGCCTTTAGTCCTTTTGTAATAAAAGAACTTGATGAATTTTTGCTAGAATTTGGCTCATTTAAAGAGACACGAAGCACTTTTATTGAAGAAGCGCTTATTAGACATTTAAAACACAGAAAAACACCCAAGAGCAAAAGCTTTTAAAACAACTAGAACAATTACAAAAAAAGGGCAATAATGAAAACAATGAACTTGAATGAATTTTTTACTAACAAGGTAGTCTATAAAGACACCCCTTTAAAGTTTAAGGATACACTAGAGCAAGAAATTAGCCAAGCTAGTTTAATAAAGAAGTTAATCTTAGCTAATGCCTTAGCCAATATGGTGTTTCATAAAACACTATCTAATGTGGTTCCCAAAATACTCATTTCACGCTTTATGTGTAAATTTAGTCCTATTGATTATGAAAGCACTATTCCTAGTGATTTTCGCCCCATTGATGAAGAAGAATATGAAGATGACTTAGAATGGCTAAATGAAGAAAAAGAAGATAGGCTCTTTGATTACTATCTATTTCTAAATGGTGTTAAAGAAAGCGACTTAACAGAAGTGGTTTCAGAAAGCATAGAAACCTATGATGAATGCATGCTAGATTTCGCTCAAAATGTTCTTAAAGATAAGTTTTCTTATGACATTGACTTGTTGCAAGTTTTAGTAAAAGAGTATGCTAAAGAGATTAGAGAATTTTTGAGTTATGAACCTACAGAAGAAATCAAAGATTTTAAAGACAAAGACGCCATAGAGCTATTTTCTAAGAAATTGCAAGAAAGTTTTAAAGAGATTTTAGAGAGTAAGGGTATTAAGCTAATTTGAATAAAATTAAATTAACAAGATAAAACAACTAAAACTATCAAATACCCACTTAATAAGATTACTTATCGCCTACGCTTAGGTGTGTGGGTGTTTTTGTTAGAATTATCTAAACTATTATCATCAATGTTAGGTTCTTGTAAGGCATTAAGGGAATGAGATTGTTTATTAAGTTTTTTATGCATTAAATGAGCCATTATCCCTAATTCTAGGGCTGTTTCTTCTAAGTCCATAACCTTGTTAAGCAAAATATCTTCACTCTTATTTTGTTTATAATCGCTCACTAATTTATCAGGGTCTTTGCTAAATTCTTTTAAACGACTTGCTAAATCTAAGTTAAAGTGTTCTTCATAATGTTTGGCTAAAAAATGTAAATCAAATAAATCTCTTGCTTTAGTTCTTGTATGTTCCCCATCAAAACAAGCACAGAGTTTGTTATCAATGATACGCTCTACTTTGGCAATTTTCATTCCCTCAATCACATTGACTTCACTCTCTTTTGGTGCGTCTCTGTAGGATACTTCTAGCTTTAAGGTTTGTTCTTCCTTATTGTCTTTGGTAGCATAGCGCACCATATAACGCCCCACGCTATCAGTATCTTTTTTAATGTGAATATCATTTAAAATAATGCCACTAGGAATAGCGCTTTTTACCCTGCCTAAGAGATTGATTTTTTTATGACAATCAAAGTCTAAATCTTCTGAAAAACGATTTAAGCCATAGCCTAAATATAAAGCCGTTCCTCCCTTTAAAACCATAGGCGTGTCGGCTAGATTTTTAACAATGGCTCTCATGAGTTTTTCATGATAGATTTCTTGTTCGCTTAAAATCACTCTATAATGGGGTTTCTTGCTATCCATTTATCTAAATTCTCTCTTTCTTTAGCACTAAGTTTTGGTTTCATCACTTCTATAAGGGCATATACACTCTCTTTATCTTCTATACTAGGAAACCATTCATCTAGCATAACTTCCCCTAAAATGCCAGACTGCAACACAGACATATAGAGATAATCCACACAAGCTCTTGGGTGGTCTGCAATATAAGTGGGGGTATTTTTAGGGTAATAGCCCATTTTATTTAGCCTCTCTGTGCCATCTATAATGCCTAAACTACCTAGTAGATGATTGGTGTTTCTTTCTTGGTCTTTACCATAAATGTAGTAACACAAATCAATGGCATTAGGCATTAAAGCCCTTGAGCTATGCCAATCCCCTGTGCCTTGTGGGGAGTGGATATTTAAAGCCACAATAGAGCTAACATAGACTTCTTTAGAAGTGGGTGGAATGTATAACATGCTAAACTCCCTCATTAGTTTTAATTAGGTTCTAGTTTAGCAAAATTTTACTTACTACTTCTTACTATATTTAGCAATAAACTCCGCACACACTTTAATATTGTTTTTGTAATCTTTAGGGAGCTTGACATTGTGCTTTTTAGCCAAGCTCTCAGCAAAGCTAATCTGTTTAGGTGTAGCAGGTCTAATCTCATCATTGTTAGAGTTACTAGCCTTTTTATTGTTTTTCTTAAAGAACTCATGCTCTTTAATGTATCTATCCAAAAATGCCTTAGCCACTCTGTTATCTTCTTTGTAGTGTTTAAACTCATCACTTAAGCTTAATTGCAAATCAGCTAGAATGCTTTCTACATACTTGATTTGCCCCTCACTACTAGGTCTTATTGTCTCATCATCATTTCTTTCTAGCTTTTCAATTTTGGGGCATTTAGAACTTAAATTGCCTATAAAATCTACATAAGAGCTTTTATTTTCTACAATCTCATCTAGCACTTCTTCCATTTGCTTGGTGTAGGTCAAATCAATAATGAATTGATAAGCATTCTCAAACACTTCTATCACTCTTTTACCCTTATTTGTGGGGGTAATGGTGTGTTTTTTATCTTGGCTAATAGTGATATATTCTCTTTTTAAAAGCGTAGGCAAGTAACTCGCATAAGTGCTAGGTCTTCCTATGCCTTTATTTTCTAAAAGCTTTACAAAACCTGCCTCTTTATAAGCACTTGGGGCATTTCTTTTAATGGTAGCTAAATCTAGGGCATTTAGATTTAACATATCATCAATTTTAAGATTAAATTGTGCGTTTTGCTCTTTTTCTTTATGGTCTTTGTCATCATTACTTTCATCGCTCTCTGGCTCTTTTTTAGAAAACATTGCTAAAAACCCAGCACTTTTTAAACTCTTTACAGAACATTTAAAATACTCATTTTTGATTTTAAAGAGCAAGTCTTGCTTGTCATAGATAGCATTCTTGCCTTGACTTTCAATAGTTCTTTCAAAAATCAATCTATAGAGTTTTAAAGCGTCTTGATTAGTAATGTTAGCATTATAGACTATGCTTTCTAAATCTTCAGTAGTATGGGGGTGCGTAATCCTAATCGCCTCATGGGCTTCTGCTTGGCTTTGCTTACCTGCCTTGTATTCTCTTTTTTGATACACTTCTTTATAAATAGGTGCATAAAAGCTCTCTGCCTCATTTAAAAACTCCACGCTCAAACTTTCAGCGTCCGTTCTAATGTAAGTAATAAGCCCAGCCTCAAAGAGATTTTGAGCTAGAGATTGCACTTCAGCGATACTTAAACCTAATTCAGAACTCGCTTTTTCTAAAAGCGTAGAAGTGATAAAGGGCTTTTTGGGTTTAGTCTCTACAACAGAATTTTTTAAATCCTTTAAAAGACAGGCTTTATTATCCTTTAAACTCTCAAAGAGTTTTAAAGCCTCTTCTTTAGAATTGAACTTGATTTCTTCGCCCTTTTCATCGCAATGCTTGATAGTTACTTCTCTATTAGCATTGTCATTAATCTTAGCTTGGATTTGATAGCTTACTTTCTCATTTTCTGGTAAAGCCTTAAATTTTTCAATCTCTCTGTCTCTATCTACAATAAGCTTTAAACAAGGCGTTTGCACTCTTCCGGCACTAGAGCCTTTCATTTGTCCTAAAGCCTTACCTAAATAAGGGGAAAGCGTAAAACCTAAGAGCATATCAGCAACTCGTCTTGCTAAAGCACTTTGATACATTTGCTTGTTGGTGTTTTCAAATAAAAGAGCGTTTTGTAAGCCCTTATTAATCCCACTTGGCGTGATTTCAAAAAACTCTGCCCTATAAATAGAACTAGCTACATTTTTGATTTTATGATAGAACATATAGCCTATAGCATAGCCCTCTCTATCAGGGTCGGTGGCGATATAAACCTTTTTGTTTTTACACGCCTCTATCATCTCAAAAATACGCTTTTTCTTTTGGGGGTCATATTCAAAGGTCGGCTTAAAGCCATTGTTTGCATCATAACTTTTAAGCTGTAAAAAATGCCCTATGGTAGCAAAAACTTTAGCCCCTGTGATTTCTCTAATCTTAGCCACTTTATTAGGACTTTCAATAATAATGACGCTGTTATTCATTGTTTAACTCCTTATTGTTTTAAAGATTGCATTTCGCATAAAATTTCATTAAGTTTTTGGGCTTTTTCTATTATTTTTTGACTTGTTTTTAGCGTGAAGTTATGGTTACGACTTAAATCTAAGAAAAGCTTATTAAAAGTCTTTTTGGGGATAAGAATTTGCTTATTGTATTTTTTATTAGGAATAAGTGTGTATTTTTCTGAAATCATATTGACAATGTTATACAAAATATATTGGTAAAAAGAAAAACTTTTATGTAACTTCATTAATTTATCTTTAAATTGATTTTCATTAACACGAGTTGCATAAGCCGAACCAAAAGGATAAAAATTGGCTATTTTTTTATCAATAAACTCTCTGTCTGTAACTTCAAGTAATTTCCATAAAGATTTTAAATTTCTTGAAAAATATTCTAGTTCTTTATTGTAACCTACTAAAAAATCCCAGCAACTACAATCTTTTTTATCACAACAGAAAGGACAATGTTTGTATTGTAAAGTCTCTAACTGCGTGTCTTTTATTTCTGTATTATTCATTATTGCAACTCCTTATTTAGATTACAGCGTTGTAATTTCTCTTTTAATTTCTTATTCTCATCTTTTAACTTAAGATATTGCCTTAATCCATAGGCATACCAAAGAATTAGCAAGATTAACGCTAAAAATCCCATTAAAACATCGTAATTCATTGCTTAACTCCTTTCTTTTGTTTTTCATAGCCATTTGCTTTTAAAAAGTCTTTAAAGCACTTCTGCGTAATAAACCACTCAGCTCTTTGTTTGCTAGTGGCACAGATCAAGAAAAAAAGAGCTTTTGAATGTTTGTATTCCACTTCTAAAGCTATTACGCTTACATGCTCAGTTAGGGCTTTAAAAAAGACACATTGTGTAGTAAAGCCAAAATTTTGGTCTTTTAAAGTATCTAAAAAACTATCTCTAATCCTTTGTTTAGCATTTTTAAGCTCTTGCAAGCTATTAAAAAATTCGCCATTGACAAAGTAATAATCCCTTTTAATAAGGGTAAATTTATTGTTATTCATAACTTACCCCTTAATCTCATCAAGGCTCAACATTTCCATTTGAATTAAAAAGTTTTGTTGCTCTTGGTATTGGTGTTCTTGCAAGATTTCCTTGTAGTTATCAATGTCATTGTAAAAATACTCTTCACCTAGCTCTCGTTTTTCATAGTGATAGAAAATTTTTCTCATAGAGTGCATAAGCCTTTGTAGAATAACAAGCATTTTGGAA
The DNA here is from genome assembly GCF_000259255.1 of Helicobacter cetorum MIT 00-7128. Lineage (NCBI taxonomy): Bacteria > Pseudomonadati > Campylobacterota > Epsilonproteobacteria > Campylobacterales > Helicobacteraceae > Helicobacter > Helicobacter cetorum. The sequence continues at coordinate 1,797,515 of NC_017737.1, read as the reverse complement.
ATGCTATCAAAGGCATTTTCCTTTTCAAAATACACTTCTACAAAGAGCTTAGGGTCTGTATAGTTTTTATAGCTCTCTAATTCCTCTCTAAAGCGTTTGTTAAAATCATCTTTCTCTAATTCTTTCTCTAGTCCAATAAGCGTTTCAATGCGATGTTTGTTAGACAAGTCGCTGTCTTTACCTAGCAATACATCAAAGACAAATGAAATAGTTTTTTCATTCTTGTGGGTCATAGTCTCAAGAACTAGCTCAACGATATTGCCCTCTTTAATAAGTTTTTCTCGCATGTTTTCACTCATAGGACAATCTATTTTTTTAACTTTTTGGATATTTAATTCGCCTTTTTTCTTTAAAGCGTATTCCACAGGGTGCATTCCATGAATGCTACTATCTTGCCCTATGGATTTAGGGGTTAGCAAAATACAATCGCTAGTTGTAACAAATCCATCATAAACGATATATTTAGTCCAATAGTATGTCTCATCAGCCCACCATTCTCTAGCCCATTTGCCGTTGTCGGCAAAGATAACTTCTTTGATACTCTCTTTCATTACCTTAACTCCTTAATTGATTTTTGTTCTAAAATTTCTAATCTCTTTTTGCACTCACTTACATCATCAAGCAAACTTTCTAATAGTTCGCTATGTCTATTTATAAAATTTTCTTGAGATTGCTTGGTGCAATTTAAGGCTTTATACAAGTAGATAGAATTAACAATATAAAGCCCTAAGAATAGAAAAAATCCTAATTCAAACATTGTTTTAACTCCTTATCCATTTTGGTTCTTTTTAAGCCCACAATATTCGCAATAGTTTTCAAATTCATCAAAAGTGTTCTTAAGATTGTCCCACTCACTTTTAAGTTCCTTGAAATCCCTATTTAAAAAGTGCAAATCAACGATAGATTTGATTACAAAGAGTATGTAAAAGAAAATTATCCAATTCATCTTGTTAGCCCTTGCAAACATAAATGCTTTTCTAATTTCATATTATGTTCCATTAAGAGCCAAAAAAACTCATAGGTAATCGTGTAAGTCTTACCTAAGCTTTCAAAGTCTTGTTTTAGTTTTTGATTAGGCTTAGTATCTTTCTTGTCTAGTAAGAGTTTCATAATAGAGCAAAGCGAATGATTAAAACTCTCTTGCTCTTCCTTATTGAATGTTTTTAATAGGTTTTCAAGTTCGCACTGAAACCTAAAATTTATAACACATTGATTTTGTTTCATTATTACCCCTTAATTCAATTTAGCTATGCACTACTTCTATTAAATATTCAGAAGTCTTGAGAATGACTTCTCTATTTTGTTCTGTAGCAATCCTTTTATACAGATTTTCAAATTTATGTCTTATTCTGTATTTTGGAGATAATTCAATAGGGCGTTTTGTTTCTAGGTCTTGTTTAAAATTTTCTATAAAATCTGTATTTTTAAATGTTTTTAGAATGGCAGGGGATAAAATATTATATACCAAATGCGTAAAATCTACATCTTGTAGTTCTACTCTACACCACCCTGATTTGCGCCATTTGTTATTTTCAATAACAAATCTAATGCCAAAAAGAAAATTGTATTGAAATAGTATCTTATTGAAAAGATAGAAATCTCTCTTAGTTTCTAGTTGATTAGGTATTATCAAGTTGGCAAACTTGTCTTTAGTTTTTATTTGTTTGTATGTTTCTAGTAGCTTTTGCATTCTTAGTCCTTAAAAAATATCATCGTAGTCTTCAAGGGGTATCAATGGAGTGGTGCTAGTTAAAAATAAGCCACCATCTATTCCAACTAAATAATTTGTCGTATCCATAATGATTTGAGCGTTATTGCCATCTGCTAAAATTTCTTCGCAAAGCTTACTCAATACTTCTGTTAAGTCCCTTTTTCTCAATTCACTAAACTCTAATAGAGAATTTTCTTGCTTGGCTTTAGTAAAGGAACTTAAAAAATCCTTTTCATCTTTTAAAGTTTGACAAATAGCTTTTTCAAGTAATGTAAAAATTAAATGATTGAAATCAATTTTTTCTAAGGGAACTAAAAGCTGTTTATATGGCTCTAATTTAGAAAATATATTCCTGCTAAACTCCGCCATTAACGAGTGTTTGGAAAACATAATTTTAGTTATTATGCCTTTATTTAAGATTTCTTCATTGACTTCAGGGGGTCTTTGATAATTGGGGCGTTTCCAAATTGGAGGGTATTTTTCTAAAAATTCATATTTTTTTATCATCTTTTACTCCTATTTAAATTTTGCTAAGCGTTTCACTAGCTTGACTACTCGCATAACAAGGCGTAAATCACGCCATTTAATGCCATTTAAAAAGCTAAAGAGTTTGTTAGAGTTCTTTCTCATCTTCTGCCCCTTGTTTTGGTGTTTTCTACTTCTTCTTCATTTTCGTAGTAATCAACATTATTTGTGGTTGCAACTTCCTTAGAAGAGATAATTTCAGTGCCTTTTTCTATTTCTTCCCCAATCTCTTGTTTTATAGTTGGCTCTATTTCATCATGGCTCTTTGTGTTCCCCTTAATTCCTTGCTCTTTATTGCTGTTTTCAATTTCGGTCATTGCCTTACTCTCACTCTCTAAACTCGCTTTCTTTTCAGCCTCCATTCTTTCTAAGATTTCTTTAGATTTAGGGTTAAACACTGGCTTATACTCTCTGTCTTTACCCATTTTGGCTAAATCATCTATTAAGGTTCTATGGTCTAGTTTTAAAGCTTGTAAGTATTCTAAGCGTGGATATTCTTCTTTTTGCTCCACTAATCTAGTGTATTTGGTAACATTTTCTTGTATCCATGAAAAATCATTTTGTTTTTCTTTGATTTTTTCAGGTAATTTAGCAATCGCATTATCTAGCCTTCTTAAAAAGCCATCAAATTTAATATCCTTGCAGAAATTATAAGAAGTGTCAAGCACACTGATAGTTTCGTTTTCGTTTATGAAAGTCAAATTTCTAGGATTACTAGGGCTATAGACAACTTCTAAATTATCTTTAGGGCTTAAAGTAAATTCTACTTCATATTTAGATTTGTAAGCATTCACTACAAATCCCCTATACTCTAAGACTTTAAAATTTTCTTCTTCATTGTAAAACAAGGTATCCATGTTTTTAGCGAATTGCTTTTTGATTTCATCTAACACAATCTTGTTTTGTTCGCCAACCTTCTTGTTTTGTTCTTTAAGTTTCTTGTGTTCTAATTCTTCGCTCATTGTGGCATTTTCCTTTAAAGGCTCTACAACTTTCGCCTTAATAAGCTCATAGTCTTTGCTAGTTTCATTTTTTAAATCATAGAGTTTAATTTCTACATTGTTCCCCTTATTTTCTTTAGCCTTATCTATGGCTAGTAAAATCTCTAGTTCCTTGTTAAGATAATCTAATTTAGAAGTGTTGTTCTTCAAGTTTTCTTCGTTGAAGTAATGCTCTTTATTAAAGGCTTTGTATTTTGCCTCTTCGCTCTTAATAATTTGTCTAAGCTTGACTTCTTCAATGATTAAGGGATTACCAGTAGCCTCTGCTTTCATCTCACTCGCATTGCTACTTCCCATATTAAAGTCTTCTAATTCATTTAAGCCTAATTTATGGGCATTCCTAAATTGCTCTATGCCTTTAGATTTGGTCTCTATGATTTGCCACATTCTACTATCATAAGTTTTTTCAGTCGCATAGCGATAGATTTTCATGCTAAAGTTTTCAGGGTCTGCTTGATGTAAGAGATTACCTTGTCTAATCCCACGCCCCTCCATTTGCAACAACTCATCTGGTCGCCACGGACAATCTAATTCATGCATAGCCACTAATCTTTCTTGCACATTAGTGCCTACGCCCATTTTAGCTGGACTGCCTAGTAAAACCCTAACTTCGCCACGATTAACTCGTTTAAACAAATCTTGCTTTTGTTCTTCGCTTTTTGCATCATGGATAAAGGCGATTTCATTTTGGGGGATACCCATTTTGACTAAGTGCCTTAACACATCACTATAGACATCAAACTTACAATTCTTGGCTAGTTCTTCATCTAAATCAACACTCTTAGCCTTTTTCTCATCAAGCTCGTTTTCTAACTCTTTCTTGCTAGGAGTTATAAGTTTGCCATTTTCATCGTATTGCGAAAGGCTTTCTAGCAATTCTTGGGTTTCATCTATAGCTTTTTTGTTTTCTAGTTCGTTAGTGTTTTCTAAGAGATTAAGATACTTCTCATAATCCTTAGTATTCTCGCTTATGTCATGCAAGAGTTCATTTTCAAAATCATCTATGGAGTTTTCTTCTCTATACTCATTCAAACTCATTTCAAGGGGGAAAGTTCCAGCTTTAATTTGTTTGATATTGTCTAGGTGCATTTTAATGAAGTCATTTACAAAGTTGCTCTCTAAGTTAACCCCACTCCCATATCTATCACTAAATTGCTTTTGAATTTTTTCTTTAATCTCATTTAACGCTCCCAAAGAATAATCTACTTCTTCTAGACTCACTTTTTGAGAATGCACTTTAGGGGTAGATAGCCCTATAAAGCCAAGCTGTGTGCCTTTGACTTCATTAGTTTCTATATAGTTTTGATAGATATTTTCTGCCATAGCATAGCTTTTAGAAAACTCTTTTTCTACTTTAGCGCTTGGGTCAATCAATCTGTAATCTAAAGCCACTTTTCGTGCGTCTGTAGTGCATGAAAGGATATTGTCTTCGCCTTTTTTGTTTTTCTTGCCCTCGCATTTTTGCATTCTATCAATGATTGAGCCTTCGTTGTATTTGCCATTCTCATCAGCAATACCGATATATTGTGCGACTTCTTCACTTCTTGGCACAACCACATTGATAGGTTTTCCTCCATAAACCTTTGGCACAAAGTTAGGGTTATGCTTTAAAATATCATCGTTAGAGACAATATCAGCAAAAGCTCTATACATCGTGCTTAAACCTTGCACATCGCTAAACTTAGAAAAGCGGTTCACCATTTTGTAGCTTTGAGCTGAAGTGTCTAATTCAAAATCACTCACCACTTCCCCATAAGTCTTAGCCCAGTCATCAAAGTAATCTAATCCCCTTTCTTTTAAAATCTCAGGGGTTAAATAGCGTTGCAAGTGATACATTTCACTTAAGGAGTTAGCAATCGGTGTGCCTGTTAAAAACATCATCTTTTTATTGTTTTTATGCAAGTAGCGAGTTTTAATAAATAAGTCTCTAGCACGATTACTTCCTTGTTGATTACCAAGCCCTGCAATTTTTTCCATAGAAGTTTCAAAGGCTAGGTTTTTAAACAAATGCGCCTCATCAACAATTAAGTTGTCAATCCCCATTTGGCTAATATCAATGTGAGAGCCTTGCTTTTCTAAAATCTTGTCGTATTTATCATTGATTTTGTCTAGCTTGTTTTTATGTGCTTTTTCATTAGGTTTTTTAAACTCTTTCTTATTGGCTAAGTATTGTTTTTCTAGTCTTCTAAAGTTTTCTTCAGCTTTATTTAATTCTTCCTCCCTTAATTCTTCTACAATTTCTCTAGGATTAGACAATAATTCTAAATGACTATGAGCGATAATCACAGCGTCATAATTGTTATTAGCAATTTGGTTGTATAAAAGCTCTCTTTCATTTTCTGTAATGTCTTTACTATCTACCACTAAGACATTCGCATTAGGATAGGCTCTATAAAACTCATCGCCCCATTGTTTAGTCAAATGGTTTGGCACAGCAATGAGAGTTTTATTGACTAGCCCCATGCGTTTTTGCTCCATACAACTTGCAATGGCACACAAGGTCTTACCAGCGCCAACTTGGTGGTCTAAACACACCGCTCTATCTTGGATAGTTCTAAACACCGCATTCTTTTGGTGGGGTCTTAAAGTAATGTTAGAATTAAAGCCCTCTAATTCTAAATGCGTGCCATCATAGGTTTTTAAAACGGAGTTATTAAAAGTGTCATTATAGATTTGTTCTAAATGCGTTCGGCGCTCATAATCTTTGTAAATCCAGTCTTGAAAGGCTTCTTTTAATTCTTCTGCCTTACTTCTAGCAACATTGCTTAATTCTTCATCGGTTACTTGAATGGTCTTTTTAGGCTCTGTAGGATGGGGCTTCTCGTATTTAACACTCAAATCCTTATTGTTTAAGACTTTAGCTAATAGATGACTAAAAGGCACTTTATAATAAGAAGTATGGACTTTATCTCTTATGCCAAAGAGTTCATCTAATCCATTATTAAAACCATTTACTACTACTCTAAAAGTCCCTTGAAAATGATAGATGTTAATGTCTTTTTTTATGTTTTCTATTTGAGCGTCATTCATTTTGTAGCCATATTGCTTTTCATAATGATTGCTTGCTAATTCAACTAAAAACTCTTCTAAATATTTGGTAGGTATCCAAGGACTATTGATATTAGCCATAATCTCAGTAGCCTTTAAATCTTTAGGGATAATGCGTTCTAGGTCTTTTAAATTATTCTCTAGCCCTTCAACACCCCTTTCTATTGCCTCTTTGACTTCCTTTAATTGCTTTTTGACATTACCGCTTAGATAGTCATTGGCTAGAATGTAATCACCATTATCGCTATGGTCTTTATAGATAAGCTTTTGCTCTAATAACTCGTTTATGGTGGCCTCTAAGCTTTGGGTTTTAAAATTATCTCTTATGAAATGCAAGTCTAGTCTGCCCTTTTGATTTAGACTTGCTATCAAAGCCTCTTTAGCATTAGTGATAGAAAATTCTTTTTTAGGGTTTAAAGTCCTTTCAAAAAAGATTTGAGCCTTTTTAGCACTTGGTTTTCTTGGGGAAATGTTTTGAGCTTTGGCAGACTTAAGAGTGATTTCTTTTTCAAAGTCTTTTTCTAGTCCTAAGACTTTTGCCCCATACAAATCTTGTCTAATGTCTTTGCGGTTTTTATTTTCATTGAGATAGCCAAATTTTTTGACAAACCCCTCATAAACAGCATTGAGTTTAGCTCTCTTATTTTCTAGCTCTAAATCAGAACTTAGGGGGTTTAATTCGGCATTCGTTAAATCATTTAAAGCAACTTTTAATTTCAAATACTCAACAATCCTTTTTTCTTGGGTTTTGCCAGCAATTTTAGTTGGGGCTAAAAAAATAGCGTTTTCATTGTTTTGTTCTAGTTTGTAATAGCGATTATCAAATTTGACTAATTCGCCTACTTCTAAATCTTTGATGAGCCTTGAGACTTCTTTATAGCGTTCATCGTTTCTATCAATAATAAGAGCGTTAGTTTTTATGGTTTTCTTGTGGTATTGATAGACATTCTTAGGCAAGTTTTTAATGATTTTACTAATGGCGTTAGATAAATCTAAGTCTTTATTTTCTAAAACTTGTAACTCGTATTTGTAAATCCGTTTGCCATTAACTTCTTCACTATAGCGAGTTTTTTCTAAACTGAGATTACCTAGAATGTTTTGTGGGTGGTTAGTAAAGTATTCATTTAAGGTTTGTTCGTTTAAATCAATCTTATTTTCGCCAACTTTATCAATGAAATCTTTTATAGTTTGGTAGTCTTCTTCGCTATATCCAAAAGTAGAAGTGTCAATATTATAAAAGTCGCTCTGTTCGTTTTGTGGTTTTAAATTGAAATAATTAGCAAGAATATTGATAATATTTAGTTTGGCTCTATCAACCAAATTATCAAGCTTATTTTCTTGTAAAATTTCTATAGCTTTTGCATGGTAATTGTTTAAAGCTTTAATCAAATCTTCATAATAAAGCTTAGAGTGAGTGAAATCTTGATTGATTTCACTATTCACGCCCTTTTTAAAAAACACAATATCGCTTGTTACTTCTGCCCCTGTGCCTTTAAACACGCTATTAGGTAATCTTATCGCTCCTAAAAAGGTGGCTTGCTTGGCGATGTGTTCTCTCATTTTAGAATTTTTAGCGTCTAAAAACCAAGAACTCACCACAAACGCCCCTATACCATCCTCTTTTAATTCCTTGATAGCTTTGCCTAAGAAGTAATTATGGATACTTGCCCCACTTAATTCCATGTCATTAGAGCTATAAATTTTATGCTGTCCATAAGGGGGGTTACCGATAAAGGCATCATAATCTTGGTAAAAATCATAGTTTTGTAAGGCTTTGTTTTCTATTCTCTGATTAGGATAGAGAAATTGAGAAATCCCAGCACTAATGGGGTCTAATTCTGTGCCTACAAAGTGGTAGTTTTTATCACTTGGGGCATAAGCTAAAAACTTGCCTGTCCCACAGCTAGGTTCAAAGATTTCTTTTTTATTGTCATCATTATTAAACCCTAATTGCTCTAAACCTGCATAAATGCTATCAATGACTAATTTAGGAGTATAGTAAGCGTCTCTTGTGCTTAACAAGGCTTTTTCAAATTCTTGTTTAGTCAAAAGAGTTTTTAATTCTTGGTGTTCTTTAGGATTTTCTTGTTTAAAGTAGCTCTCAAGTCCGCCCCAACCACTAAACTGAGCTAAAATTTCTTTCTCTTCTTTAGTGGCATAGTAGTGCAAATCAGAGTTAATGTCCTGTAAGGCTTTTTCTCTAATTTGCAATTCTTTTAATAACTCAATGGCTTTGATGTTTGCCTTATAACGACTGACTTTTCCATTAATCAAAATTTCTTCGTTAGGTTTAAAATCAAGCTTAGGATTTTCTTGGACTTGTTGTGGAGTTTGCTCTTCTTTAGCATTTTCTGTGGCTTGTGGCTCTGTGCCATTTTTTTGCGTAATAGTTTCTTGAAACACTGCATTAAGCAATTCATTCTCGTTTTTAAAATTAGGAATTTCAGGGGGAGCTGGGTTGTAATTTTTAAGCAAACTCTCAAAAAGTGGAGTAGTTTGTAATCGGCTAGTTTGTGAGAGTTCTTGTGCGTTTGGCTCTTGTATAAAATTAGAGATTTCTTGGTTGCTATTTTCTGCAATAGGCTCTATAGTCTGTAGTTCTTGTGCGTTTGTCTTTGATGATAAAACTTCTGCGTTGGCAGAAAAGATAGCCTCACTTAGATTGACATAAGAGCTTAAATCTAATTCTTCATTAAAAAGGCGCTTAACATCTTTTAGTGTGTTTTCTGTTGTTCTAGGACCGATAACTAAATTATCGTATCTATCAGTGTTTTTTCTTAGATTGGCAATCTCTTTAGAAATGCTATTTTCAGTCAGTATAATCGTATCTTTCTTTTTAATATTCTCATAGACTTTTTGCTTAATTTCAGCTTTTAAGAGAATGTCATAAAATTCGCTTATTATCCCATAGTAATAACTACCACTATCAAGCTTTTCTTTTATATCCAAATAGAGTGGGTTCTCTAATGGTGAAAAAATAAAAGGGGTTTTCAAAGCCTCTTTTTTATCTAAAGTTGAAATGGTTTTATCATAGATAAGTCTTTGCTCATGTTCTTTTTGCATTTGAATGACTTCTTGCAAAAGCATTTTTTCATTATCGCTAAATTCAATATCTTTGAAATCTTGCTTTTTAAGATAAAAAGGCAAATCTTGCACTTTTGCTACAATTCTTGTATATCTCGCACTTTCAAGCCCATCTAAATCACTTAAACTTTCTTGCATAATATAAAAAAGTTCTTCTAACTTATTATCAGTATCTATTTTGAGACTATCTACTAATTCCTTTTTTTCTATGCTTTGAATTAAGAGTTCTAGCTTTTCACTCATGGTATAAAGTCTAAGATTAGAGATTTCTTGCTCATTTTGTTTTTCTAGGATAGGCTCTTGCTCTTGTGTTTTTTGAGAGCTTTCTAAATCTTTTAAAGTTCCCTCTAAAAGATTTTCAAATAAACCTATCACTTCTTTAGAGCTTATTTTCTCGCCCCATTCATCAATAAAAGTTTTAGTAGTAGGGTTTTCTAAGAGTTGTTTGCCTAAATGATGAGCGCTTAAAGTAGGGTTGGTTGAGATAGCTTGTATGAGCCTCTCTCTAAAATTAGGCTCACTCGCTATAGTGTTGTTTTTAATGCTGTGGAGTAAGCCTTGTAGGTTGTCTAAATTTGCCTGAAGTCTTGTTTTTTTATCCCTGCTTTCTCTAGCACTTTCCAATCCTCTTTCCACGCTTGGCTCTCTGTAATTCTGCTTATTAGTAGATAGTGATACTGATTGATTTGAGCCTCTTTGAGTAGCTCCATATCTGTCATCCCTTGCGCTCTCTTGATTTGAGATTGCATGCTGTCTAGGACTTCTAGTTCCATCTTGGTTTGATTCTCTATCGCTGTTGATATGCTCCCTAGAACTTCGTTCTCCATTGATTTCATCGTTTGTGGGAAATAATGCACCCATCTCTCTAGGATTAGATAGGCGTAGTAATCCAAGTCCCTCTTCTCTGTCATCTGCTCCATGAGATACCATATCGTTGCGTTGACCTGATTGACTAGGTTCTTGTTGCGATAAGGGTGGTGTTCTTCTCTCATCTTGGGATAAATCCCTCTCTTCTCTGCCTCCAACATCATTTTGATGTCCGCTTGTTTCTTCTCTTCTTTCAGTCTCATTTCCTCCTGTGCTGGTTCTATGACCATTTCTAGCCAAGTGGTCATTCTCCACATGCTGTCTAGGGGGTGTTCCCCTGGAAACAAGTCTTGGGTCGCTAGACTGAAGAATTCTTTCGCTTGTTGTTTCTCTAGGCTCATTATGTAGGGCAAGGTCTTTGTTTTGAATGTTTTGTTTGGGTATCTTCTCTTGAATGCGTTCGCCCATTTCCTTTTGAGTGCGTTCTTGCGTCTCTCTGGGTATCCGTATGGTATGTAAGTCTCTATGAACTTCTGCTCCATCTCGCTCAATCCTTGCATCATTGTTGTTTGCATTTTGCTCTCCTAAATTTTGTTGTTCTAATTCTAAACTAGCATTACTTAAACTTGGATTATTATTATCATTATTTTCAGTAATACTATTGTTAATAGATTGATTAGGCTCTATTGTATTATCAATAGTTTTATTATCCATAAGGCTATTTTCACTAATTAAATCCCCCACAATAACGCTAAGGCTTTGTGTGATTAAGGCATTAAATTCCTTGTTGTTATAGTAGAGATTTTCAAAATCCATACTCATATCTTTTTTAAAGTCATTTAACACCATCTCAGTAATGTCTATATTTCTCTTAAAGGTGTTGATAATGGCGTTATTAGATACAATGGCATTAAGCTTTTGATTAAACTCTTCTTTTAGAGTTTCTTTGTTTGGCTCATTGTTAATTAAATCTTGTAGTTGCTCTAAGGGGGTTTTACTAGCTTTGAATGGCTGGTTTAATGGATTATTTAAATCTATTAAATCTATGCCAAACTCTTTGTGAAACTTAGCACAAAACTCTCTCATAAGCGTTTCTAGTTTGTCTAGTTTAGTTTCTAGGCTCTGATGATACGCTCCATTCAAACGCACCGCATTTTTAAACTCATAGTATTCTTGCATAGTAGGAATGGTTATGATGTCTTTTGGGGTAGCTGGGTTGAGATTATCAGCCCCCATTACATCAAAATTGATTTCATAGAAATGATTTAAAAAAGGATTGTTTAAAGCACTTGCTTTTGCCTTTAGGGGTCTAAGTGAGCTTTCATCTCTTAAAGTATTTCTGTCTATTAAAAGGCTATTAAAATTACGCTTGCAAATATCAATATCCCATAACAAATCTTCTAAATTTTTAACAAACTCATTGCTTGTAGAAGGTGTGCCTAATTCCTTAGCTAGAAACTCTTTCATAGCACCATTAGGTTGATTGAGTATAGAAAGGCTATCTCTAGTTTGCAAGTTTTCTAAGCTTTGGTTGTAATGCTCTTTGAGTTTAGAAATCTCTTGGCGTTTTTTCTCTTGCTCTAGTAGGTTATTTTTAGCGTTTTGAATGCCTTTAGCCATTTGAGTGAGCTTAAACTCGCTTAAATTCTCTGGGTTCTCAAACATTTCCTTATAGAGATTATCCGCTTGAGTTTTGTAATCAACGCTGTAAAATTCTTTTTCTACTTGGTCTAATTCTTCAATAGCTGTTTTAATCTCATTTATCATAGGATTTGGGGGAGTAGAAAGCGTATTTTCTTGTGGGGTAGTGTTTTCAATAGGTCTGTTTAACTCTTGGGATAATTGGTAATTTTCTCTTACTTTTTCTTGGACACTATAAGCAATATCCATAAGCGTGTCATTAGGATTGATTTCATTATCAACAAACTGATTGATAGTTTCATTAGGAAATAAATCTAAAACATTATCAAAAACCTCAAATTCGGTGTTCGCTATTACATAAGGCTCTTTTTGAGCGTGATTTAATTCTAAAAATCTTAAATCTTTAGTATTTTTATCTATCTTTTCTAAGGCATTTGCGACTTTGTTTAACATGCTTTCTACATGTTCTAAAGACATGTTTTCATTCTTGATGTAGTGTTCAAGGGTTTTTTTAATAATGCCAACCATTCTGTCTTCTAAATCAGAAAGTCTTATATAGTTAAAGTCTTGGGTAGTTTGATAAAGGCTTGTTTGATAAACAAAAGGCATTACATTGTAACCTTCTGTTGAGTATTTATAAGGTTTATTTTGTTGGTAAGTTTCTTTTGCCTTTTGTAATTCTTGCTTACTAATCCCAAAAATCTCTAAATCACTAAAAAGACTTTGAGTAGATAGGGTTGGGTTGGGATTGTTTTGTTCTTTGAGAGTATTCTCAATAGAATGGTTAGTATGGTTTAACTCTGCATTATTTAGAGTATCATTATTCAATCCTAAGGTGTTTTCATTGGCATTTTCAAATGCTTGATAAAGGTCAAACTCCCTTAAATCTTCAAGGGTTTTTTGAATTTCTAGCTGGGCTAAAACGCTTTCTAAATGCCCTAAAGACAAGTCTTTGTTTGAAACATAGAGCATAAAGGCATTATCTAAAAGTTGTAGAATTTCTGCGCCATTATCTTTAGGGGCGTTGTTGTATAAAGTAGAGTTAATACTAAGTTTGATGAGTTCGCTTTGGTATTTTTCTTTCATTTGAGAAAACTTAAATCCTAAAGGATATTTTGCCTCTATCTCTTCATCACTCCTAGCAAAAAGCATAGCGTTTTGCTCTGCTTTTAAGTTTTTATAATCACTAAAAGTAGGGTTATTTTCTGTAGCATAGCGCTCTTTTAAATCTTGTAAGGCTTTTAAGTCAATAAAGTATGTTTCTAAAAGAGTTTGTTCTTTTGTTCTAGAATTTTCAAGGTCATTATTTTTGCTCTCCTTAGCTTGAATGATTGTTTCATTCAAGCTGATAAAATCATTGTAACGCTCTTTGTAAGCTTTTTCAAAATTGTCTATATCTCTTAGAATGTCTTCAAACGGCTTAATCTCTCTTTCTTTGATATTCCATTTGTCCCATTGACTACGCCCTTTGACATAAACCTTTTGATAGTATTCTTGTAACTCCATTTTAGCCTTAGATACTTCTTCTAAGCTTAGAAGTTTGCGTGGCGTTTTTCCATAAAAATCTTTCATCAATGAATAATCTAAATCATCTTGCATAGTCTCTTGTTCTTCTTTAGTCCAGCCTAAGATATGATTATTATGAGAGATAAACTCTTCAATTCTAGTGGCATTTTCAATGCTAAGGTTATTTTCTTTAGCAATAGAATTTCGTAGCAATTTGTATATTTTCCAAGAGAAACTAGGATAGGGTTCATGTTTATCTAGCCACGCACCATAACGAGTTGTTCTAGCATTATCTTCAATATTTCTTACAAAATCTTGCACTTTTTGAGCTAATTCAAATTCTAATGTTTTAATAGGGGTGTTAGGATTTTGAGTAGAGAGAATAGTATTAGAAGTGCTGGGTTCTAATATATCATTACTCATAGCATTGTCATTACCTTGAGTTTCAAAGGGCAATTTGTTACAGAGCTTAAAATACTCTTTGCTAGACATAGGGGGGACTATCTCTTTTACTAATTCATAATTGCTTGTTCTTTCTACTTCTGTGTAAACATCAGCAATATGGTCGTATTCTTTGGTGATTTCATTGCCATTTTCTAAGACTTTCTTGTGTGTTTCATAGTGGTGGGTTAGCTCTACTTCTAAACCTTGTTCTTTTAAATCTTCTAAGCTGTTTGTATAGGTTAGTCTTTCAGTTTCTTTGTCATTAAGTGCTTGATTAGTTTTTGTATCAATAAGCTTGTAGTTTTTAGTTACACGCTTTTTAAACCCCTCATTATTGATTTCATAATAGCGTGAGCTGTCTTTTACTTCACCATTAGCAAAGAAACTAACCTCTTCTGTGCTATTGTCATCATATTGGCGTTGTTCAGAGCTTAGATACTCCGCCCATTCAATAGGGTTTCTGTTAATCATGCTTAGCGTGTTGCTTTTAAACTTCACTTGATAATTAAGTGGCTCTTGTTCTTTGGTTTTATCTAATTCAGTCGTTGGTTCTAGTGGTGTAGGGTTTTTGCTTTTAATCTCATTATCAACTATCTCTTTATGAGTGCTAGTAGGGATAATATCGCCATCATCTAAGATACTGAATAAATTAGGTTGCTCTCTAAGAGTTTGAAGTTTCTTTTTGCTGGGAATGTATGCCATTTTCTGCTCCTTTTAAAATTTAATTTTGGGTGCTTTGTAGAATTTCTTGTTCGCTTTCTTCATCGCCTTGTTGCATTTTCTTAAACAAGGCTCTTTTTTCTTCCATGCTGATTTCACTCATTGGCTTTTTTAAAATCTCATCAATTTCATTGTGATTTCCTTGCTCTGTATTTTCATTCTTGCTTTCTGAAGTAATGGGGTTTTCATTATCTTGTTCGCTTTCTATGAGATTAGAATTTTCAAGCTCTGTAGTGGGGTTATTCTTGTTGTTGCTTTCATTACTCTCATTCTCTGTGTTTTCCCCCTCATTGCTTGGTTCTAAATTAGCTTTGTTTTGATTAGGAGTTGTTTCAATCTCTGTAGTGGGTTGCGTAGGTCCTTCAACTCTTTTTCTCTCTACTTCTAAATCAATAGGCAAATTAGCTCTTTTTAAAAGCTCTTTATCTTTAAACCAATAGTTAGCCTTGAGTTTTAAGGGGGTAGCTTTTGCCCCTGTAACAATGACAATGACTTCATCAGAATTGATGTTCATAATGTCTTGGGCTGTGAGTAAGTTTCTACCCTCATGGCTATAAGAAGAGCTACCTCCAAAGACTAACTGACCTTTTTCAGTAGAATAATTTTTAGATTGTCTTGTAAATTCGCCCACTTCCTTAGAGACAATCTCAGCATCTTCTGCACTATTCATCTTAAAGACAATGTTATAATGCACCACGCCTTTTAGGATTTTCAAATCATCATCGCTGTAGTGTTTTCTAATCATTGCGTAGTCTTGCGTGATGAATAAGGGAACGACATTATAAGAGCGACACAATGCTGGCATTTCTAACAAGAAAGGCAACTTACCAAATCTAACAAATTCATCAGCGATGATAAAAATACGCTCTTCAGGTTTAGAGCTTTCTTTAACCATAAGATTTTTAGCAATGCTTTCTAAAAAAGTTCTCACTAACGGAGAGAGTGTGCCTATATCAATTTGAGCAATCACGATGTAGATACTAATTTTGCTTGTTCTTAATTCTTCATAATCAAAGCTCATTTTAGAAGTGGCTTCACGCACTTTGGGGTCTTGATAAACAAACATAAATCGCACAAAAGAAGACATAATGCTCCCAAACTCATCATCAGGAGTTCTAGCCCATTTTCTCGCACCAGTTCTTATGATTTCATCTAGTGCGTCCTTTGTTCCATAAGGTGGGTTAGGCTCATTAGGATTATAATTTCTTTCATCATTTACATCTATGTATTTTTGGTCAGCCGTTTGCTTTAAAAAGAGTTTTAAAATATCAGCTTGTAGGACTGGCATAGGGGCGTTAGTTTGTGGGTCTAGGATAACTTCACCTGTCTTTTTATCATGCTGATAGAGTTGCTTGTAGTAAGGGCTTTTAGGGTGTATTAAGGGAGCATAATCATCTGTTGGAGCGATAGAGACATCATAAAAAGAGCTATACCCTTTGGTTACTATTTGTAAAAGAGCAAAAAAGACAAAAAGTTCTTTGGCTTTAGACACCCAGTGGTCTTCTTCATCTACAAAAATGCCATCGCCCACTGCCTTAACATGCCTTAATTGCTCTGCAAAGGTCATCTTTTCAACAATCCTTTTATCAAAAGGATTGAAATAGCAAGTGTTATCATCACCATAGGGATTAAAGATTAAAATCCTGTTGTTTAAGAATTTTTGTCTATATCCAGCAGTCTTATCTCTTAGTTCGCCTTTAATGTCAGTGATAATACAGCTATTAGGTAAAGTCAATAAGTTTGGCAAAGCAATACATGCAGTTTTTCCAGCTCCAGGGGGTGCAACAATCATCGCTCCTAAGGGTTTGTCATAGCACACATTTCTAAGCTTAGGAAAACCAAATTTACCTAAAATAAAGCCATTATCAAATTGCACCCCTAATCTATGCACTACCTTACAAAAGCCCTCTTTACTAAAGACTTTAAAGCATTCTATATCTTTAACATTAGCCCATCTCGCATAACCATGCGAAATTTCTGTAGTCTTTGGAAAACTGATATAGATTGTAGCTACTAAGGGTGTTAAAGACATAAGCATGGTGATATAGACTTCAAATTTTAAATCAAAGATACTCGCTCCGTTATAAAGCCCTACAAAAACGCTTTGAGAAAAGAAATAAGCTTGTCTCAACGACTTTAGGGCATCAAAAGTGTAGTAATTAGCCAAGATAAAAAATAAGGGGATAAGCAAAATGCTAAAAAGCACACAAAAAGCTTTCACAAATTGCATTTTCATAAATTATCCTTTTTTGGCTCAGTAGTAGATTGTTTTTCATTAAGGGCATTGAGAATTTTTGAGATGGCATTAAACTCTGTTTGGCTTTTTTGCTCCTTATAGATTTGGAGTAACAATTCTAAAGATATTTTTTTACACTCTTCTACATTTTTATTGAGCGTATCCATAACATTAAAAAGCTCTTCTAAGAACGCTAAATTCTGCAAATAAAAGGGCTTGTTATACTTTATAGCGATATTAGTATTCTTGGTTAATTGGTTAAGATTATTGCTATTAGCCATAAGTTCCCTATAGACATGCTGGTTGATACTAATAACTTTAAACAAGCTTTCATAAAATTCTTTTGCCTTTATGGTTTCTTTGCTAGGGTCAAGGGCTAATAAAAGGCTTTCTATGCACTCAGTAACACTAAGTTTTTTGACTTTTAAATAGTTTTCTAAAATATCTTTGCATTCAATTGAAATAAAGCAATTGATACGCTTACCCAATTTTCGTTTGTTTTGATACTTTTTCATAGGCTACTTCTTAATTCTTTTGCAGGTAAGATTTCTTGGATATATCTAGTGTTAGTGGCTTTATCTAAAACAATTTGTGCGACCACATCTACGCTACTTTCAAAGAATTTTCTCACTACATCTAAACTCAAATCGCTTTTATTACGCATTTGCAAGTTTAAGCCAATCGCCTCTATGACTGAACGCACGCTATCTGCATGTAGAGTAGAAACCATGCCCTTATGCCCAGTGTTGCCAAATCTTAAAAAAAGCATGGCATTTCGTGTGTCAATCTCGCCTACCATAAGCCTATCAGGAGACATTCTCATTGCCATATTTAAAGCGTCTTCATAAGTAAAATGAGAGCTTTCGGTTTTATCCACTAACAAGGATTTATGGTTATCAAACGCCCTTAAATCTAGCTCTTGGCTATCTTCAACACTTAAAATTCTTGTGTGTTTAGGGATAAACTCAATCAAAGCGTTTAAAAAGCTTGTTTTTCCACTGCCTGTTCCCCCACTAATGAGTAAGTTCTTACCCTCAATCATAAGCGTTTGTAAATACTCATAGTCGTATTGACACATAGAAGAGAGTTTAAAAGCTTCTAAGTTAAACTTTTTCTCACTAGGCACTCTAATATTCAAACTCAGCTCATTATCCGCACTAATAGCAAAGTGGTTCATACTCACCCTGTATCTGGATGTGGGGATTGAAGTGTTAAGGGTGGGGTAATTGGCATTAAAAAATAAATCTCTAAAACTTGCTAATTGCTCCCCAAAGCTTAATAAAAAGGCTTTGTCTAAATTTTCATCAAAGACTTTTTCTCTAGTCCCATTAAGCTTATAGAGCCAAATTTCTTTTTCTCTATTCATAATGAGTTCTGTAATACCACTCTTTAAATAGGGCAAGAGCTTTAAAATGCAATGCCTTAAAGCTCTATAATCTTTGAGTTTGTCTAAGTCCATAGGATTACTTTTTCTTCAATTCATCAATCTCTTTGCTAAGAGTTTCTATTTTGCTATCCCAGTGTTTAATGCGTCTGTTAAATTCCCTCTCTAAGCTTTCACGCTTATTGATAGCCTTGTCTAACTCATCAGTGCGTCTTACAATCAAAATGGCATTATCTTTTAACTCTTTAGCCCTTTGAATATTATTCAACTGCATTTTTTCTACTTCCTTTGGTTCTTGGTTTTGCTTATTTGAGTTATTTTCTAACTCGTGGTTTTTGCTTACTTCATCTAACATTTGATTACTCCTTAAAATTAAAATAAATAAGCGTAGTTAAACGCTATGTAGCTAGAATTAGTTGCTTTGGTAAGAAAATTAGAAAACAAGACTTCGCCCTTAAAATTCCCGTTTTGAGCGACAATTTTGCTAGGCACAACAAATTGATAATTGATTGCCCCTCCAAAACGATAGTTGATTTCAAATTGATGGTGGTTTAAGTAATAATGCAGTCCAATGGTAGGATAAAAACCATGATTAAAAATATCCTTAGGTTTATTAGTGATAAACTCACTATGGCTGGTTTTTATGGGGTCTATTTTTGCAAAATAGTATTGCATACGCCAGCCAAAGCCTACACTTAGCCCTAGTGTATGGCGGTTCTTTTTAATAACATTTAAAAAGTCAAACAAATACTTCACATCTAGTCCAAAATTTAAAGGCGTATAATTAGTGCTAACCTTAGAATTGTAAATCTTTATATCTGTGCTTATTTCACTAGGTGTGCCTCCATAAAGATGACTTGAGATTTTAATCCCATGTCTTTTCTTAGTCCCAAAATAATGCTGATAACCTACTAATAGTCCCATATTAAAATTAGCATTTTTAGAAGTCTTGCTATAAGTTAGCAAATCATCTGTAACATTAGAAATAAGGCTTAAACTTTGAGTTAAACTTGTGCCTGTAATGGCAATTTCTGAGCCTAAGAAAAAGCCATTTTTAGTTTGCATAGCTACTAAGTGTTTTTGAGACTTTTTTTGCTCTTTAACTTCTCTTTTAACTTGACTTTGCAACAATTCAGCGCTTTGCAAAGGAGCTGATTGTTGTTTTTTAATGGTATTTTGTGGAGCAATCTTTTGCTCTAATTGCTTTTCTTGCGAGATACTTTCTTCTTTGCTCTCATTAGGCATAATGGCTAAAAAGCCCTCATTAGCTTGTAAGCAACTAAGAGTAGTTAAAAACAAGGCTTTTTTTAAATTAGTGTTCATTTTTTTTCCTTTCTTAATTATTGTTGGGGACAACCCAATTGTTGTGTGAAGCGCATGAATAATTAGCATTAGGCGTTTGCGCCCATGAGCAATATTTGCCTTTATCGCTAGATTTCCAAGCATTTCCAGAGCTAAAGTTATAGCCCATGCAAAGATTGCCATTACCATTAGGGCGATAATAAGTCGCTTGCCAATTGGTAAAATCTTGTGTGTTAATGAGCTGTTTAACACCATTATTGAGATTAAGCTTTTGGCTTAAAATAGTGAGTTCAAAATTTTTGCGATACTCATCGCTTAAATTAGGGGTATTCACATAGATAGTGGATGGAAAGCGCTTGAGTGTTTTTTTAGCTTGTGAGACATAGTAATATTTATAAGTGTCATATACTGCATCACTATCGCCCTCATTTCTAGGGCGGATATATTCAATCGTAGTGCCTTGATTGATAGTTTGATAGCGTGTAACCCATTTAGCTAGGGTGCGTAAATTACCTTGAGAATAGCCTGTATAGCTGTGTGTTTTAGTCCAAGAACCCCAGCCATCATCACAATAAGAAGTGGTTGTCCATTGACTAGCATTTAAAGACATTTCTTGAATTTCAAAAGTAGTATATTCTGGAAAATCATAATTTGAGCCACTAATAGTGTCCAAATCGCCTACATCTTCGCCCTTAACGCTACTTTCTACATTGATTTTGGTATAAGGTTGGATAATTTTAGGCACTTTACCCATATCAGAAGTGTAATCACAGCCTGTTACATTGTAGTATTGATTAGCTACGGTGTCAAAGATACGAATTTGAGTGGGGCGATAAGCCTCTAATTTAGCGTTATCAAACTGCCATTTACCGCATGCATAAGTTTGGTAGCTAAATTTTAAAGGACTAACCACATCATGACTAATAAAGACTTTTTGCTTAGTAATAGGATTAATATAGTATTGATTAACCACTCTTTGAACGGTGCGAGTGGTTGGGTCATTATCATATTTAACTAATTGTTCTTGCACACTAGCAAAATCAGTGCAAGGTTTAGCTACATGAATAAGGTTATCTAATCCACGAAACAAGATTTCTGTTTGAAAGAAACTTGCCATGCCACTTCCATAGCCTTTATTGGTAGTGGTATCTAATTTGCATTTATTGGCGTCTTCATACATAGGAAACTCAAATTGCTCCCCATATAAATCCACACAACCCCCAATGTTAATGCTTTTATTTTCTCTGTTGATAAAATAAAATTGTGTCTGCTTAATGGCTTTCATGTTTTCAAAGTCGTAGTTGTATTGACAGACATTGTCGTTTCTAAAAGCTTGCATTTTAAAGCAAGAGCCATTTCTATCTACAATGTCTATATTCATTGTATTGCCATTTCTAATAGGAGCGGTGCAAAATTCATTAGTATAATGGCTATCTGCATTCGCACTCGCTCCAGTGCCATTTGCTCCATCACTTCCATTAGCCCCATTAGTTCCATTAGCTCCATTAGTGCCACTACCATTTTGAAGTCCGGGCGAATAAGGGAAAGGAATAAAGCCCCCTCCCATGCCCCCTATACCTCCGCCTCCAACAAATGGGTTATAGCTAGAACTCCCACTAGAGCCACTAGAGCCACTATTGCCTCCAGCAATTGGGGGGAATGGATTAGAGCCTACGCCTTGATAGCCACTACTTCCATTAGTGCCATTTGCCCCTTTAGACCCATTGCTCCCATTAACTCCACTTGTTCCATTAACTCCATCATTTGCAGATGCAGTGCCATTACTTGCACTTGTGCTTGTGCCATAAGACCCATTAGAGCCACTATTTGCGTGAGTTGCTCCATAGCTACCTGCATACGCACCCACATTGCCCCCACTAAATCCTTTACCATTTTTGCTAGAAACATACGCACTTTTGCTCACCCCTATGGCATTAGACATCTCGCTATCATTTTCACCGCCTAAGACAATCCTAGTGCCTTTTTTAAGCACCAATTTGCCTTTAATTTCTTTAATGGCATTTGGGGGACTTTGCAAGGTCTTATAGTCATTACCCTTTTTAATATGCGTTACAAGAATTGAGAGATTAGCCCTATTTTTAGAAACTTTGTAATTACCCATAGCAATGGTATTTTCTTGCACCTTATTACCCACAACGACTAAAGCTTTAAATTCGCTATTTTTTCTTAAATTCCAATCTTGCATAGTCTGTATGACAAGAGCATGGCTAGTTGAGATAGCTACACATAAACTCATTAAAATTTTTAAAACATTAGATTTCATCTTCATTGCTAATTTCCTCGTTTTGTTTTTTAATCAATGGTTTTTTCTCCTTAAAAAACTCTGCTAGAACTTCCCCATCTTTAGGCTTAGGGATAAAAATGTCTAAATTAGGGCTAATAAACACTCTGCTCCCCTCTCTAATGATGATAATGGGGTTTTGTCTAGCGTTTTGTCTTAACATTTGATTGATGACTTGATTGATACTCATGCCTGTATTTCTAGTGAGTTGCATAAGTAAGTAATCCCCAAAAAAAGGATTGCCTACACCTGCTTTATTTTGTCTATTAGCTAGGGCTGAAGTTAAGCCTATTAAAAGCCCATTAGAGAGTGTGGAAGTGAGTAAAGGAAGTCCATAGCGTTCAAAATTACGCTTAATGACTTTGCCAATTAGACCATTATAGCCCTTTACATCAGCTCCCCTTGCATTAGTGAGCATAATGTTTATGCCTTGAGGGGTGATAATTCTAGTCCAAGCAATATTTAGGCGGTATTCGCCAATTTGGTTATTGTTGTTGTAATAACCTATAACCTTAGAGCCTTTAGGAATTAGCACCGCTCTTCCCATATTAGCAAATATATCACTCTCTACTTGAGCGGTTACTTTGCCAGCAATTTGAGAGCTAATAGGCGTGATTAAAAAAGCTGGTATCATTCTATCAGCTGTAATAGTTCTTAAAAGCTTATGCTCATTAGTGCCGACATCTTTATACTTCAAATTAGTAAAACTATCCACACCATATTCAGTCTCTGGCTTAGTGGCATTCTTTAAAGGCTCTAGGGGTTTAAGGCGTGTATTTAAAAACTCTAATTGCTCTTTGGTGTGCTTTGTTTTTTTGGATTTTTCTTTTGGCTTTTGCTGTAAAACATTTTGCAAATGATTAAGTGTGCTATTTTGATTATTAAGACTATGATTAAGGGGGTTGTAACCCACGACAATAGGATTAGTTGAAACATTAGCTTGCGTTGTAGGTTGTTGTGTAGTTGTTTGCGTAGTTTCTTTTGCTTTTTCTTTTGGTTCTTCTTTGACTTCTTCAAAGAAATAATCGCTTAGTGGGAATTTACTCTCGCTTACTTGAAAGATTTCTTCTTGGTTATTTTGGTTTTGATTTTTATTAGCAAGTATGCCTAGTGCCATTAAAGTAATAGCACCTAAAGCGCCTAAGCCTATCTTTTTAAGCAACGATTTATTCATCTTGCTCTCTTTGCTATCTTTTCTATACAAAGATAGGCTTTACCAAGCTTTAAATTCCACTGATTTGAGACATCTTCAGCAATTAGATAATCGCCTACTATTCGGCTATTAACAGGGTTATCATAGCCGTCTATGACTTTATAGACTACAGGGAACTTACTTCTAGCATTAGAGCGGTTGAACTTAAAATAGGTAAATTGCTCATCATTAAAAATTTGAGTGGGTAAATCATCTTTATATTTGGATTTGACAACCTTTTTGCACATCCATAGGCAATACCATTTACGCTTTTTCTTATCTATGATGACATAGCCATATTCCATTTTTTTCTTATTGATATAGATATGATTGACTTCATCTCCAATTTTGATGAACTTGCCATCATCTTTGATTTTGGCTGAGTAATCCACATACTTCATTTCATCTTGGCTATGTCTATGCTCTTTTGCTGATTTAGTTTTGTTGCTAATGACACTAAAATTTTCTGAAGCTTTCCTAGAATTAGCTAGAGCGTTATTGGGTGGATAGCTAGGGGATTTAAAACGATATGAAGAAGTAGGTGTAATTGCTGTTTTAGTAGGGTTTTTTGTTTTTGAAAATGAAGTTGGCTCTTTAGCATTTAAAGGGTTTTTAGTTTGAGCTATCTTTTTAGGGGTGTTATGGCTTGTTTTAATATCTTTGTTTGGGGTGCTATGAGTGGGTTTATTTTCTTTGTTGGTTTCTTTTTTAGTGGTAGTGAAATTTTTAAAATACTCTTTTGAAGACACATACACCATTAAGGCAGGGTTTTTAGAACTCGTATAAGTGGTTGAAAACACATAAAAGCTATAGACCTTACCACTTTTTCCAATGATAGTTAAATTACTATCTACGCCAATTTGCAAAGGCTTAATGAGTAAGATATTAGAAATCAAATGCTCTTTATCTTCGCCAAGCATTTTAGTAGAAAAGCCTATGTCATCGCCTAAGACCACTTGAGAGATGGGTTCATCAAAAATAAAGGTAGTAGTCATAGCATATCTAAGGCGCACATTAAAAGTATCGCCTATGGTGTAGTGGATAAAGTGGGCGTTATCCTTGATAGAGCGATTTTTAGAAAAGAAATTAGTCTGAATAGCGTTAAAATTAGTCATGGGCTTTAGAGCGTTATCGTTATTCTCATCATTTTCTTCTGTTTCACTACTTTGTAAATTAGGTTCTGCTTTATTGTTAAATGGATTATTGTTTTTAAACGCACTAATAGGCACATCATTAGGTTTTGGAGTGAGTTGATTACCAACATAATTAGTGGCATTATTGATAGTTTGCTTGGTGCTATTAAGAGCGTTATTAGTGAATTGCTTAGTATTGTTGATAATAGTGTTTGATTGGTTATTACCACTTGGTATGTTTTGCATAGTAGGTTGTTGTTGTGGATAGGTGTTTTGATTTTGCGTTGTTTGTTGTGAATAAGATTGTGTGTTATAGTTTTGCATTGTTTGTTGCACATAGGGTTGTGTATTAGGGTTTTGTGGTTGGTTATAATTATTAGTGGGCGCATTATTAAAGGGCTGTATGGTAGGATTTTGTGAATAATCCATTGGCTCACTATAATTTTGAATATTATTTTCTGCTAATAAGGGAGTTAAAAAAGACAAAGTGAGACTAATTCCCCTAAACGCTCTAATCATTGCTCTCCCTTATTATTAGGCTTTTCTTTAGGTTCTTCTTTATTTTGAGCGTTAGTTTGTTTGGGGCTTTTATATTCAATTTTTGAATGGGGTCTTTCTATCTTTTTATAAGTCTTGTCTAGGGCTTTAATACTAGCAATCTCACTCAAGGAATATTTATCTACAATAAAGCCTGTAGGATTTTTAGGCATAGTGCTATAGTCAAATTGAATAAGTGGCTTAAAATGATAGATTAAAGAAACTCTATAGCGTTTTTCAGAAATTAAATAGCCTTTATCAAAGACTTTAGCTACAATGTCTGCTACAGCGATATTTTGCTGTTTGCCTTGTTTATAGATAGAAATATTGATAATTTTTACTTCTCTATCCATATTAGAGTTAGAATAGATACTTCCTTTGCCTGATACTAATTGTTCTAAAGTTTTCCACACTTCTTCAGAGCTTTGCTCTCTAATGACTTCATTAAGGCGGATTTTGTCATCAATATGATTGATAGTTTCTCTAGACATAATATAAGAGCCTACAAGATTTCTTAAAAATGCCTCGCCATAATCTACTTTAGTATCAGCTCTTTGAATTACAGCAAAATGCTTATCACTATTAGCAAAATCTACAAAATAAGGTTCAGTCTGTTTTAAAGGCATTAAAAAGACTAGAGCCAAACTCAAAGAGACAACGCCTATTAGTGAGCCTATAGCTAGTCTATAAGCAATTTGAGTGTTTTTTCTTTGTATTTCAAATACGCTTGCTAAATCTAATTCATCTTTTTTAAAACTTTCTAATTGTGTGTTTATGCTAGATGTGATATTTTCTTGCAATTTATGCGTAACAATGCGTTCTAACTCAGGCAACACTCTTTCTTGCACTTTGTTAGCCCATTTTTCAAAAGAGATTTTTTCTAGCTCTTGGTTTTTGGCAATGCTTGTTTGAATGCTTTTAATGAGTTCTTCTTGATTTTCTTTAGTATCTTGTTCTAAAGGCTCTTCTTGTTGGTTTTTTTCTTGTTCTTCTAAAAACATGCTTAAACTCATAAAAAAGCATTTAGCATATTCTTTAATATTTTCTTTGGTAAAAGAGCCTATCTCAAAGGAATTTTCTAATTCTTTTAAATGCTCTCTAAGCTCTTGCAAATTAGACATGTGCCCCCCTTAAAAAAGAGTTGTTTAAGTCCTTTAATGCACAAGGGGATTTTTTCATTTCTATGAATTTATCTGAGCATGCACATAAAAACATCGCCACTATTACAAAAACTAAACGCATGATATTTTTCATTTAATTAAGCACCTTTTTTAAGTGTTTTTTGTCATCAAAGCTTTCGTGTTTGTCAGAAATAAAGATTTCTCGCCAAGTTTTAGGGTAGTGCTTTATGAGATTATCAATATGTTCTACCATGCTAGAATTGGAGCTAAAGATTTGTAAGTAATTGCCAAGTGTGCCTAAGCTTACATCTATAATGTTAGATGAGCCATCATTCATGTTTTTAAGTAAGACTTTGTATTCATTAACGGCGGTGTTTTCTAAAAAATGTTTTTCAGTATCGCTTAATCTAATGCCAAACTCATCATTTAAGGATTTGGTATCAATATTTTTTTGGGGATATAAAATTAATTGCCCCATATTTTTTATAAAGCTTTGAGCGTTTCTCACTTCACTAAGTTGGTTAATGTCTTGTAAGGCTAGAACAATCACGCCATTAGCCTTTCTTGCTTGAGTGATGATTTCATTGATTTTTTTATTCATCATTTCATTTTGTGCGTAAGATTTAAACTCATCAATAAAACATAAAAACCCACGATTGATTTTTAAGGCTCTATCAATCATCTTATGAAAGACATAATAAGCTAAAAGCCCAGCGTCATTATCATTATGCAAAATGCTATCGGTGTTAATGGTAGTGATACGCTCTTTAAAATCTAGGCTATCAGCTCTACTAGAAAATAAGGGGGATTTTAAATATTCTTCAAAGCTACTATCTAAAATATCCGTATTAGTTTTAACAATACAATTAACAAACTCATTTAAATCATAAGGGAGTGGGAGTTCTAACTTGCTAAATTTGGCTTGTTTGACTTCATCATTATATTGCCTATACATCGTGTCAATAGCATTCATTAGGGCGTTTCTATCTTCCATTTTGTCTTTGTGGGTGTCATAACTATCCACTTTTGCCATTTGGGCGTAAAAATGCAATAAAAAGGCTCTGTTGCTTTGACTATCTTCTAATGAAAAGGGGTTAATGTAAAAATTTTCGCCTTGATTATAAACCCCATCAAAATACTTGGTAAAGGAATATAAGCCATTCAATCTATCAAGAGCTAAAATATCAATATTAGAATATTTTAAGGCACTCATCATCAAATAGCTAATAAGTGTTGTTTTACCAGCTCCTGTTGCTCCAATAATCATGGTATGTCCTACCACTCGTGCGATATTATGCGCTAACACGCCTTTATGTTTAACTTCTTGATTGTGGAAGTTAAACAAATAAGGGCTATGGTCTAGATTTTTAAACACGCTTAAGGGCATATCCCCCCATGAATTTGCTCTAAAACCTGTATTATTTTTTTCAAACAAAATTAAAGATGCTATCACTTGGGAAGTTTGATGTCTCATTCTAGGGTTGATATTGGCATTATTAGGGAAGAATGAAAAATAAGATGGTTTTAGTCCTATAGTTTCTGTAACACTGCCTAGTCCAGCATTATTCAGCAAAGATAAAATCTCTTTTAAAGACTTGTCTAATTTGGCTTTACTTTTAGCCCTTAAAACTAAGTTTAAAGCACACTCTTGCATACTCAAACGATTGGCTTGCACTAATTCTATATAGTCATCAATATCAGCTTTTACTATTTTAGAAAGGGTGAGCTTTTTCTTGGTTTTTAAAAAATTCAAGCTTTCAAATTGCCCTAAAGAGCGGATATGAAAGATTAAATCTAGTTCAATTTGAGTGTGTAAAAGCGTAGAAATAGGAAGTGATGTGATTTCTTCACTCTCATAGTTTTTAATCCCCACACACGCACAAAAGGTATTTTGATTTTGAAATTCAATGACAAAATAATCTTTTTTAAAATGCACATTACTAGCAATATAGCTATCGCTCAAGCGCTTTAATTTAGGATTAAAGGCAATATATTGCCCATTGATATATTCTGCATAGAAATTCAACACTTCTTTAGAATTTAAGGGAGTGGGTTTAAACTCTTTAAGAGCGTTTTTTACTCTTTCTATGGTTTGAATAAGCAAGGCTCTTTTATTGGTAGAGCTAAAAGTTGTCTTTTTGGGAGCTTTTTTATGGCTCTTTTTACTTTTATCTTCTACTTTTTCTGTCTCTTGCTCGCTTTCTTCTAATTCTTCATTGATTGAAGTAGTCATTTCTAATTTCTTTTTTTCAAAGAAAGATTTGACATTAGAAGTGATAGTTTCAAACACTAAAAAATACTCTGTTTTATAGATTTCCTTGCTCTCAAATTGCGTGATAATGGCTTTGGCATAAGGGTTGTCAATGTTTGGACTTTGATTGATAAATTCCTTTCTTCTTTTAGCAACAATTCTTAATTGAATGTCTTTACTAATAGTATTAAGAACATTAGCTCTAGTATCAAAATACCCCTCTAAGTCTTTTTGCATTAAATTAGAATAGCTTAGTCCTTGTAAAGACATAATACCCACTAAGTTTTCTTGCTTAGTAATAATAAAAGTGTCATCATACAAGCCTAAAATATTGCATTCTTGTGCCATAGAATAGGTTTTTGGCACAAACCCTGCTAAAAGGTCTATGGCTTTTTCCTTGCAATATTTAAGGGCATTGTCTAGCATTAAGAAGACTTTCTTTTTCTTTTAGGGGGGTTAGAATTATTGCTTACATGAATAACTACATCGTTATGAAAATCATCTACAATGCTTTTGATACCACAAACAAGGGCATAGGCATCATTGTATTGCTTATTTTTCTCTAACAATCCCACACTCTCTTGTAATTTAGAGATAGTTTGTTGTAGTTTTATAGCAATGTTTATCCTATTAGGTTTTTCTACTACGATTTCTTTTTGCATATTTTTCCTTTTAAGCGTAAAATGAATTGGCTTTGGTTTTAATCTTGGAATGAGCGATTAAAATATCACTTATATCTTCATCAAAGAACTCCGCTATGCTAAAAATTAAGAGAAAGCACGCATACAGCATAAAAGAGTTCAACAAGTCAAACCAAGGCATCATTACAAATGGCACAAATCCAGCGAGTAAAAAACTCTTAGCATTGAGCCAAAGAAATTTTTCTTTGGAACTGATTTCTTTGAGATTAGAAACTGAAATACCAACTAATTGCATTGATAAGCCTTAGTTACCAACACTATTCATTACCCATTGAGCTAAGGCTGGGGCTTTAAAAAATATCAGCGCTCCTAAAACAACAGCTAGAACTGTCATTAAGATTTCTTTCCATCTATCTAGGTTTTTCCATACAAAAATACCAACAGCAATGAAAATAATCATTAAAATGCCCTTACCTGTAGGGCTTTGGAGTTGTTGCTCAAGGGAATTAAAAAAGGTTGTCAAATCCGCTTGTAATAAAAGTGGCGAAAATCCTAAAAAGACAATGAGCTTTCTAAAATGCTTTAATTTTTTCATGCGATGTTCCTTTCTTTTTTAATCACGCAAAATTTAGCTAACACCTTGTAGGCATTTTGATTGAGATGAAAATCCAAGTGATAGACAACAAGCTCTTCATCTTTTTCTAAACTTTCTTCATTGACAACTTGCGCTAAATGAATGATTTGATTTTTTAAGGTTTGTATCATTGGATGTGTGAGAACCTTTAAAACACCCATTTGTTTGATTTGAGCTAAATTTAAAGGCTCTTTGTCTTTTAGTAGAGCAAACTCGCTCTCAAAAGTAAAATGACCTAAATTGTTCTCTAAATGTTTTTCTAATAGTGAAAAATCTTTATCCCATAAATAGCTACAAGAAATTTCTGTTTCACCCTCTAAGGTTTGAGCGATTAAATCTTGCTCTTTGTTTGAATAAAACTTTTCTAAATGTTCGTTAATGTCTAGCACTTCTTCATCAATTTGTATGGACTTTTTGTCTAAGGTTAATTCAATCATTATCTTCCTTTTTTTGTAAATGGTTGGTTTTGGCTTGGAAACAAAATTTCACTTATTGGGTCAAGCATTTTAAAAACATGACCTTTTAGTTTCTCTTGCAACAATTCTTTTCAAAACAATTCTTCTAAAATTTTGTTCTGTGTTTCTGTGTCTGTCTGCGAAAAATCAATTTGCAAAGTTTTTTCATTCAAATCAAAACAAATATTCAAAATATTGTTTGGTTTCATTTCTAAGCGCTCTCTTGAAAGTAGTTTGAAACTTTGGGTGAGTTGTTAATAGGTTCGCCTACACATTCTCTATCTTTTAAAGCCTTTAAGAGATTTTTCTTCACAATGGCTGTTTGATAAAAACAAAGATTAGAAGGAATGTCTTTGTTTGTTAAATCCTTGTAGGATAAGGTGTAAGTGGTGTTAGGATTAGAAATAGGCGTGAATTTTAAAACAACATTATTAACTCTTTGCATAAGCTCTTGGCTAGGAATGTGCATAATGCATTCATGCTTGTTAATTTTTACTCTCTCAATTTCTTTGGCAAACTTTTCTAAGAAACGCATAATCTGTGAGAAAAAGGGCGATGGGATATTGTTCTTTTGATTAGCTCCTATTGAAGTGTAACCCTCTAACTCTCTATAGTCCTTGAGATACACATACAGGTATCTTTGTTTCCCCTTAATAGTCTCAATTAAGCCTTGTTCTTCTAGTATGTTGACATTTTTTCTTAAGGTTCTTGCGACAACTTGCAAAAACATTTTGGCGTAATGTCTATCTAGGGCAATCTTATTAGACTTAGCATTAAATGCGAGTTTGTATAAAATGTCTAGTAATCGTTTAGCGCCTTGCCCTCCCACAAAGCTTATAGAGCCTTGTTCATGCATAATGCTAGGATTAAAGAGTTTGTAGTCTAAATCTTTTTTAAATTTGAAATAATGCTCATGCGTATTCTTAGCATAAGTAAGATTTGCTTTATAAAGCGTGTTTAACTCATTTTTATCTAAATTAGGTTTTAGCGTTTTTCCCATGTCTTTCAAGTCCCTTTCTATGAGACTTAGAGACAAAAACTAACATTCTAGTAAGAATGCCTACGCCTAAATTCTTTCAAGCTATTATAAAAATATACACACAAAGAGCGCAAACTTGCATATTCTTTAGCATGTTTGAAATCTTTTAAAATGTTTAATAGATTTTCTTTGGGGGTGTTAAAAATAGTTGTGTCTTTATTTAACATAAAAACTTTAGGCAATATATACACCACTTGATTATTAGCATAATAATATCCTACGCAATTAACTCGTGCTTGTGCTTTGTTCTTGCTATTTTTAGTATAAAAACTAGAATCATTAAAAAGGCTCTCAAGCTCTTTTAAAGGATAATTTTCTTCTTCAATGAGTATTTTCATTATCGCTATCAAAAGTCCTGATTTCTACTTCTAATTCCTTAAGAATATCCTTAAGTTTTTCTAGAGCGTTACTTGCCATAGGAAAAAAGTCTTCATAAGAAGTATTGTCTTTAAAGATAGAATCTTCTTCAGGCTCATCTTTAAAAACATCATTATAAAGATAGAATATAACTTTATGGATAAAATCTTCCAATTCTATTTTCTTATCTTTTGGCTTGATAAAATAATTTCCCAAGCATTTATCCATGCCTAAATTAGTATTGGCTTTGATTCTTATATTAACTTTTTTAATAAAATCAATCCATTTGAAATACTCTGTCTCATTAAGCCTGACAACAAAATCAAAAGACATATTTTTTAGCCCTTTTTCATTGTGTTCTTCATAGCAAATAGGTATATATTCAAAATCAAAACGCCTTTTAAAGGCGCTATCCATAGGGAATAGGGATTGGTCACTTGTATTCATGGTAGCTAGAATATGTAAATTGTTTGGTAGACTTAATTTGTGATTAGTCCCTAAATTTTGTGATTTTAAATACTCTTGCAACTCTTTGCTTGGCGTAATAGAATAATGTCTATCCAATAATTGAAAAATATCTCCAAAAATTTCAGCACAATTGCCACGATTAATTTCTTCAATCACTAAATAATAATCTTTATCTTTATTTTTAAGAGCTTTTACATAGATATTGGTAAAAACTTGAGGGACAAATTCATAACAGATATTGTCATCTTTTGTTATGGGTTTGTAACTCCCTATAAAACTATGATAATCATATTCGGGATAAAATAGCACCCTTTCTATTTGTTCTTCATTTATACCTTGTAACATTTCTTTAATCTTATGAGATTTCCCAGTGCCGGGCGCTCCAAAAAAGATTTTTTGAATAGGGGCTTTTAAATCAATAATATTAGCATGGGTATTTTGTGGGGTATCTAAGCTGACTAAGTTATGAATAGACTTTTCAATTTGTGTTTTTCCTAGCTCATAGTCGGCAACTTTTTGTCTCACTAAATCAATATAATTATCTCTAATTTTTATATTTTCAGAGCTACTTTCTAAAAAATATAGATTTTCAAAAAGTTTATGGAATCTTATATCTGTAAAATTATCTTTATTTGGTATATCAAATTCTTTGTTTCTGTATTTTAGAATCAAAGAGATACTTGTAGAATAATAATATAGATTGTATTGTTTGGCACTTGCGACAAAGTATCTAAATTCTTCTTTAGAAATTTGATAACTTCCTGTAATATCCCCAACTAATAATAAAATTTTATAAAGAAAAAAGGCGAGTAAAATATCAAAATCTTTTCTTAAGTCTTTAGATTTTTCATCTAGTTCATTTGTGGTATAAATCTTTTCTATCTGTTCTACTATAATGTGTTGATAGCTAGAAGTATCACTAAAATCCCCTTTGCACAACTCTTTAATGCGATAATAAACTTGTGATGGTTTGGCATCTTTATAACTGGTGCTTTGCCTTTCTGGTAATCCTACATAATAGCTATTAATAGTCATTCTATGTGTAGGGCTAATAATGGGTAGCTCTTTGCTTAATGTTTCAAAAAAAGATTCAAAATTATCATTAGCTTTTTCTTTAGAATGCAATGTTAAATGTCTTTGAAATTCCTCTACAATAAAAGTCGCATAACATAAATCCTTAAAATTAAGGCTTTGTTTAACAATATACCAATGTTCCCCCCTTTTTTAATTTTCTTATTTCATCTAATCTTTTATCTACATTCATGTATAATTTCCTTAATCATTAAACCTAAAAATTCCCCTAAATAAGGTGGCACTGCATTGCCAATTTGCTTACAAATAGAGGTCTTGCTACCATAAAAAATAAAATCATCTCTAAAGCTTTGCAATCGTGCTGCTTCTCTTATGGTAATAGTTCTATCAAATAAGGGGTGTATAAATCTGCCTGCTGATGGGGTATCAAATCTAGTTGTAATCGTTACGGCTTGTTTATTGTATTCTAAGCGACCATAAGCTCCACTATGCACGGATTTAATCATATCTTTTTCTTTTAAATCTTTGTAGTTTTGCCCTTGCTTAATGTGTTGCATTCTTTCTAGGGCAATTTTCTTATGATTAAAAAGGGTGTGATTATAGATAACATTTGACATAAAACGCATTTCTTTTTGATAGTTTGAAGCAGATTTTTTAAGATATTGTTGTTTGTCAATGTATAATTTATTTGTTTTAAATGCCAAATCACTAATGGCATCTTTAATAGTATTTGATTGATTAAATTTAGAATTTTTTTGCCTAACTTTTTTTATCATCTCTTCTCCATTAAATGGGGTTTTAGAGCCTAAAATAATCAATCTTTTTCTATTTTGAGGCACACCAATTTTATTAACTTCAAACACTTTTTTATATAGGTAGTATTTGCCTTGTTTAAAGTTATTGCCATTAGAAAATAAGCTTTCTATTTCTTGTAAAATCGCTCCCTTATTCATACTAGCTAATCCAACAACATTCTCAAAAACAAAAAATTTTGGTTCAAATGCTTGGATAACTTCAAAATATTTTCTAAATAGATAATTTCTTTTATCATCAATAAAGCAATCTTGCTTGTTTTGTCTAATTCTAGCTCCTGCCATGCTAAAACCTTGACAAGGACTACCCCCAATAATTACATCAATATCTTTACATTTCTCTTTGTCTTTAGTTTCTAGATTGTGATAATGCTTTAAAAAATCATTGATATCACTATCTATCATAATTGTATTTTTATGGTTTTCCTTATAGGAATAAGCAATCTCTTTATCTATTTCATTTGCTAAAACAATATTAAAATTTGCATTCTCAAAGCCTTTTGAAAACCCTCCAACTCCTGCAAATAAATCTAATACTTTTAATGGTTGCAAACAGCCCCCTTACTCATTCTATAATTATAGGCGAAATTTTTAATGTAGCTAATTTCTTTATCGTTGAGTTTGTAGATATTGGCTAAATTATCATCTATTTTATCAATAATCTTTTTACATTCTTTATGCTTGTATTCATATTGTGTTTGCTTAGTGCCTATGAATTTTTTTGTTTTCTCTAACTTTCTTTCTAACTCATTAGCTAAATTTTTAAAAATAGGGGTAAATTCTATCTTGTTGATAGTAAAATATTTAAGTTCTTTATTGGTGATATGCCACCCATCAGAAACGACACTCCAATACCAAAAAAATAATGATGAATTAAATAAGCAAAATATAAAATCAGGTTCATTGGTATAATAGTGGGCATATTCATTGCTTTCTTTATTTTTTCTAAAACATTTAATCCAAAAAGTCGCCCTTGAGCTTAAAAATAGATTAGCTTTGTTTTTATCTTTTTTTAGCAAGTCTAAAAGGCTTTTTTGGTTATTGTCAGATATTTTCTGCAAGATATTTTTTTCTAATGGTGAGCCAATTTTTGGGATAAACTCTAAAGTGTCATTGACTTCTACTATTGAAACATTACTTAATAAATCCTTTCTTTCTTCTTTATACCAATACAAGTATTTAGAGCTGTAAATTTTATGCTTTTTGCTAGGTTCTTTTTTTTTAAAATAAGTATGCTTAATTTTTGGTGTGCTATAAACAATGAACTAGGCCTATCAGCAAAATGATATAAAATCTGTTTAGCACTATTATTTTTGACATGTTCTCTTAAAATTTTCATTCTAGGTGTGGAGGCATAAGAAATCGGTATCACAAAAGAAAGATAAGCATTTTCTTTTAAAAGCAACATAGAATTTTTTAACACATTGGTATACACATTTCCCATTTTTTCTTTTGGAGCTATTTTTGATTGGTTAGCTTCAATATAGGGTGGATTACCAATAATATAATCAAATAATTTATTGACTTTATTCAAGTCATTAATGGCATCAAAATTATAAAAATTGGCATTAAGAATTTTAGCAACTCCTTTAATATTTTCCTTATTTTTTAAGATAGAAAATGTATAAAACAATAGTCTTATTTTAGAGACTTCTAAAGCTTCTTTTTTAATATCGTTTCCATATATTGCATGTAAGTATTCTAAAATTTGCTTATCTGTTTTTAAATAATTGTTTTCTTTAATAAATTGAAAATAGGCCAATAAAAATTCCCCATTCCCACAAGTAGGGTCTAAGATATTTTTTTGCAATAAATCATTATCTTTTAACACCATTTGCTCAATAATAAAACGACAAACATCATTGGGGGTGTAATAAGCCCCAAGTATTTTCTTATCTATTTTTTCATAAACTTGATTAGTAGCTTTTAGAAATTCACTTATACTAATGGGCATAGAAGTATTGGTGTTTACTCTAAAATTTGGCAGAATTCCTTTTATCTCTTCTTTTAGATAGGGAACAAATTTAGTGCTATCTAACACTTGGTTGATTAATTTAAACAACATTATTTTACTAAGACTCTTATATATTGTTTCATATTTTTATCCCTTTTAGAGTATTATTTTTTTTGAGAAATGTTTTTACTTAAAACTAACTTTTCCACCATTTTATGTTGAATCAATACTACTTCTTATCCTTTCTTTGAAAAAATCACAAATGTCATCATGGTGGATAGGATAATTATATCAAAGTATTTAAGTTGCTTTGCTACTAAGTTTTAATTATTTTTTAAATATCTATGCTGATTATTCTGTGTTGATTGTTGATAGTTTGGATACCAAAATAGTCTGATTTTATATTTGTATGACCTGATTACATGCTGCTAAATAGATTTAGATAATATAGAACTAATACCAACCATATTAATAAAGAACTTCTTTTGGTTTAAATATTTTTTTAAATCTTTAGTCTAAGGATTTTTTATTGGTTCTCTATTGGATTATTAAAAAATTAGGGGGTTCTAACACTTCAAAAAGTGTTAGTTCTTGGTGTTGTTATACTCTTTATACAATTCTATTAAATGCTTGGTAGAGCTGTCAAAATAAGCGTTGCTCTTATGCCCTTCTAATTCTTGTAAAATTGGCACCGCTAACTCTTTGCCTAGTTCTACACCCCATTGGTCAAAGCTATTGATATCCCAAATAACCCCTTGCACAAAGACCTTATGCTCATAAAGAGCCACCAATGCCCCCATGTTGCTTGGTGAAATCTCTTCTAACAAAAGGATATTAGAGGGGCGATTGCCAGAAAATTCTCTGTGTTTGGCTAGGCTCTTAGCTTCATCTTTGTCTAAACCTTTTGAAAGCAATTCGCCAAACGCCTCTTCGTAACTCTTACCTTTCATGAAAGCTTGAGCTTGAGCTAAAACATTGCTGAATAAAATTTCATGATGCCCTTTAGCATTACCTTTTTTGTTTAATGAGGCGATAAAATCAATGGGCGTTAAATGCGTGCCTTGGTGTAAGAGCTGGAAAAAAGCGTGTTGGGCGTTGATTCCTATATCGCCCCAAACAATAGGGCAAGTGTCATAATTGACTACTTCGCCTTTTTTGGTAATGCGTTTTCCATTGCTCTCCATATCAAGTTGTTGGATAAACTTAGGAAAATGCCTTAAATATTGGTCATAAGGGGCGATTAAATGGCTCTTTGATTTAAAGAAATTGATATACCACACGCCAATTAAGCCCATCAAAACAGGCAAATTGCTTTCAAAAGGGGCGTTTCTAAAATGCTCGTCCATTAAATACGCCCCTTTTAAAAGGGCGTTAAAATTTTTCTTCCCCAAATAAATCATAATAGACAATCCTATAGCAGACCACAAGCTATAACGCCCCCCTACAAAATCCCAAAATTCAAACATATTATCTTCATCAATGCCAAATTGTTGCACCGCTTCTTTATTAGTAGAGACCGCCACAAAGTGTTTAGCGATATATTTTTCATCGCCACTTCTTTCTACAAACCACTTCCTAGCTGTTAGGGCGTTGGTTAGAGTTTCTTGGGTAGAAAAAGTCTTAGAAGCCACAATAAAAAGCGTGCTTGCAGGATTGAGTTTGTCTAAAACATCTAAAATCTGTGTGCCATCTACATTAGAAACAAAATGCATGTTTAATCGTGGGTGGGCGTAGCGTTTTAGGGCGGTGCAAATCATTAATGCCCCTAAATCCGACCCCCCTATACCGATATTGACAATATCGGTAATGATTTGATTGGTATAGCCTAGTCTTTTACCACTTCGCACGCTATCGCTAAAGGCTCGCATGCGTTTTAAAACATTTCTAACACTTTTTAACACTTCCATATTATCTAGTAAGATTTCTGTATCATTCAAACTTCTTAATGCGGTGTGTAAAACAGCTCTCTTTTCGGTGGTGTTGATTTTTTCGCCCTTAAACATCTCTTCAATTTTTTCTTTCAAACAGCAATCATTGGCTAGTTCAAATAAAAGCTTTAAGGTTGTATCATTCAAGCGATTTTTAGAATAATCTAAACTTAAGCCACCAAATTGCACAAAATAGCGGCTCGCTCTCTCTTTATCTTTGAGAAACAAATCACGCATGCAAACTTCTTTGAACTCTTCATAATGCTTGAGTAATTTTGGATAAGTTTTTAATTGTGTGAGCATTGAGTATCCCTTGATATAAATTGCTTTAGCGATTATTATAAAAAGGTTCTAATTATAATTTCCCAATGAAAGCCCCATAAAGAAACATTTTAATTTGCTATGGGGTGAATTTTCTCTTATTGATTGGCTTAAAAGTGCTTAAAGATTAGTTTTATCTTTAGATAAGTTTCTGCAATACGCATGATAATAGTTAAAAACTTGCTAAAATTCATATGCTATTTTTATTGATTTCATCTAAATGTAAAGGGATGCTATGTTGAAAAAAGTTGATGCTTATAAAGCATTATTAAAAACATTAATGCTAGGGATTTTATGTGTGAATGTGGCACTAGCACAAACTTCACATAAAGACAAAACGCCTGTGTATGAAAAAGCTCAAAAAGCGCTTAAAAGCAAGGACTATAAACAAGCTTTTAATCTTTTTAAGCAAGCGTGTGATTCAAAGAATGATAAGGGGTGTTATCAATTAGGAAAAATTTATCCTAAATATCTCAAGGCAACTAATAAGGACAAAACCAATTCAGCCAAACAAATTACTGAATTTTATAAGCAAGCTTGTGAATTAGGGAATAAGCAAGGTTGTTATGAGGCTGGTTTTGCATATAATTTTATGAGTGATATTAAAGACTATAAGCAAGCATTCAAGATTCATCAAAAAGGGTGTGATTTAGAGTATCCCAAGAGCTGTGATTATTTAGCCAATATGTATGAAAAGGGGCAAGAAGTAGCTAAAGATTCTAAAATGGCTCTTGAATTACATCAAAAGGCTTTTGCTCTTTATCAAAAAGAATGTGATTTGAAAAATGGTGCGTCATGTTATGAGGTAGGTCTTATTTATAGCATGGGACAAGGTATTGAAAAAGATAATAAACTTGCTTTTAATTTTTATAAAAAAGCATGTGAGTTGAATAGTGATAGTGGCTGTCGTAATCTGGGTTCTTCGTATTATTGGGGACAAGGCGTAAATAAGAATTTGCAATTAGCCCTTACTTCTTATCAAAAAGCATGTGAGTTAAATGACCTTTATGCTTGCTATTACTTAGGTCGTATGCATGAATTTGGTGAAGTAGTAACCAAGGACTATTCAAAAGCGCTTAAACTTTATAAAAAAGCATGTAGTTTAGAAGATGGCTATGTGGGTAGCGCTTGTTATAGATTGGGCTCTTTTTATGATAATGGGTTTGGGATTGCTAAGGATTTAAGACTCGCATTTGCTCTTTATAGAAAAGCTTGTGATTTAGGAAATAGTGAGGGGTGTAATAGCCTAGGTGTTATTTATGAAAAAGCAGAAGAGGGGTATAAAGTTAGCAAAGACTATAAACAAGCTTTAGCTTTTTATCAAAAAGCATGCGATTTAGAAAATGCTATTGGTTGCTATAATGTAGGCGCTATGTATAGTTTAGCTCAAGGCGTGAATAAAGATGATAAGCTTGCTTTTGCTTTCTATAAGGCCTCTTGTGATTTGGGCTATAGAGGTGGTTGCTTGAATATTGGGGCTATGTAT
Source organism: Helicobacter cetorum MIT 00-7128 (assembly GCF_000259255.1). NCBI lineage: Bacteria > Pseudomonadati > Campylobacterota > Epsilonproteobacteria > Campylobacterales > Helicobacteraceae > Helicobacter > Helicobacter cetorum. The sequence goes on along the minus strand of NC_017737.1, from coordinate 1,758,443 downwards.
GATAGGGGTGAGGGCGTAAATGAAGATAATAAACTTGCTCTTACATTCTACAAGAAAGCATGTGATTTAAATAGTGGCGATGGTTGTTATCAATTAGGGTATGCGTATCAAAGGGGGCAAGAAGTAGAAATTGATTTAGAACAAGCTTTTATGCTCTATAAAAAGGCTTGTAGTTTAAATAATGGTTATGGTTGCGCTAGTTTGGGCTCTATGTATGAAAAGGCTCAAAGTGTAGCAAAAGATATGCAACAAGCTATAGCACTTTATGCAAGAGGCTGTGAGCTAAAAAGCCCTATAGGTTGTAATAATTTGGGACTTATGTATGCTCAAGGACAAGGCGTAGCAAAGGATAATGCTCTAGCACTTAAGCTTTATAAGCAATCTTGTGATTTGGGCAGTGATAATGGGTGCTACTCTCTAGCAAGTATGTATGATAACGCACAAGGTGTGGCCAAAGATTCCAAAACAACTATCGCTCTTTATAAAAGAGCTTGTGAGTTAGGCAATGCCCTTAGCTGTGATAATTTAGCAACATATTTTTTCTTTAGGAGTCAAAAGCTTGCTAATTATTATCATCAAAAAGCCTCAGAGTTAGGCTATGCGAGTTATAAATTCTTAGCATTAAAAATTGCCGTATTTGCTTGTGGAGCCTTTATTTTATTAAGTATTATTTTATTGATTAGAGGTCGTTTAAAAAAATCAAGCAAGAAAAGCATTGGCTCATTAAAAATCTAAAAATTAAGCCTTGCTTGGTAGTGTCTTAATCTTAGAATTGAGAGTAAAGCGCTACTAAGCATTATTTACATCAAGTTTAACGATAGAAAACCTCTTTTTAATAAATATATTATATACTAAGCTTTTATTGTCTTTTGCATCGTTTTTGTAATGATTGGAAAAATATTTTTTAAGATAATTTGCTGTAATAATAATTAAAACTCAATGCTTTTACTATAATTCTCAAATGAAAACTTTAAGAAAAAACATTTTAGCTTACTATGGGGCGAATTTTCTCTTAACTCTAGCACAGAGCTTGCCGCATGCGATTTTGACCCCTTTATTGCTTTCTAAGGGACTAAGTTTGAGTGAAATTTTACTCATGCAGTCCTTTTTTAGCTTCTGTGTGTTAGTGGCTGAATATCCAAGTGGTGTTTTAGCAGATTTGATGAGTAAGAAATTTTTGTTTCTCTTTTCTAATCTCTTTTTAATCGCTAGTTTTTGTTGCGTGCTATTTTTTGATAGCTTTATGCTCATGCTTTTAGCATGGGGGTTTTATGGCATCGCTAACGCTTGTAATAGTGGCACTATTGAAGCCACACTCATTACAGATATTAAAGAGAACAAGCAAGATTTATCCAAATTTTTAGCTAGAAATAATCAAATCACTTATTTAAGCATGATTATAGGGAGTTCTTTTGGCTCGTTTTTGTATTCAAAAATGCATGCAAGCATGTATATGGTGGCGATTTTATTAGTGCTATTATGCATGTTAGTCGTCATCTTTTATTTTAAGGAAAATAAAGTTACTCCTAAAAATCAAAAGAGTTTGAGCTTACTCAAAGAGCAGGTCAAAAGCAGTCTTAAAGAGCTTAGAGACAATCCCAAGCTTAAAATTTTGTTAGTAGGGCATTTGATTGTGCCACTCTTTTTTATGAGCCATTTTCAAATGTGGCAAGCGTATTTTTTGGCTCAAGGAATCAAAGAGCAACACCTTTTTATATTCTACATCGCTTTTCAAGTGATTTCTATACTGGTTCATTTTCTCAAAGCATCTAGCTATAGTCAAAAAATCACTTTGAGTTTTCTTGTGGTATTATTGAGCGTTAGCCCTTTACTACTCACTAACATGCCCTATTTATTCATAGGGGTGTATGCGTTAATGGTGGCTTTTTTCACTTACATGAGCTATTGTTTGGGCTATCAGTTTTCAAGCTTTGTTTCCAAAAACAATATTTCATCGCTCTCTTCACTGATGTCAAGCTGTGTGCGTGTAGTCTCTGTGCTAGTTTTATCACTAAGTAGTTTAGAATTGCACTATTTTTCGCCCCTAAGCATTATCACTACCCATTTTGCTATTACGCTTTTAATACTCTTTTTCTTTTTGTACAAAGCTAAGGTGTTTTCAGTTTAGCAAATAATTCTCTAACGCAATGCCTGCTCCATCAAGTCCGGGAGTTTTTTTCAACACGACATGCACAGGAATAGAAGCTAGAAACGCCCCCATACGCCCCTTAGTCTCAAAACGCACTCTAAAAGGCGAAGTTTTAAAATAATCAATAAATCGTGGAATGATTCCCCCACACAAATACACGCCTCCCCTAGCACCTAAGGTAAGAGCCACATCAGCCGCTAGTGTGCCTAGCATCGCACAAAAAGTGTCTAAAGTTAATCTGCACAAAGGATAATCCCCATTCAAAGCCCGTTCGCTAATAATTTGTGGGGTCAGCTCAGCCTTACTTAACTTGGCTGCTTTTTCCATGCCCTTTCGCTTAGATAGGGCTTCATAAATCAGCACCAAGCCACTCCCACTCAAAAACCTTTCCGCACTCACATGATTGAATTTGGAGCGAGCGTATTGCCACACTAAAATTTCCAAATCATCAAAAGGGGCAAAGCTCACATGCCCCCCTTCGCCGGGCAATACTTTTAAAGAGCCATCACTATTATGAATAAGAGTGCTTACCCCTAGCCCAGTTCCTGGCCCTAAAATGGCTTTAGGGGCGTTGATTTCACATTTGATTCCACCCACTTGAGCTAAATCGCTTTCTTGCATCGCACTAATGGCATAGGCTTGTGCTTCAAAATCATTGATTACAAGCAATTTTTCTAAGCCCAAACATTGCCTTGTGGTTTCTATAGAAAAAGTCCAGTGGTTGTTAGTCATTTGGACAAAATCGCCCATAATGGGCGTAGCCACAGCAAAAGAGCCATAAAGGGGGTGCAATTTAAGATTTTCTTTATATTTGGAGAGATAGAAACGCACTGCATCGCTTAAGCTCTCAAAATCTTTACATTGTAAGACTTCAATGCACTCAATTTGTCGTGGGGCGATTTCTAAGCCAAAGCGTGCGTTTGTGCCACCGATATCCGCTAATAGTCTTGGGTAAGTTTTAGTCTTTGGCATAATATATCTCCGTAGTAACTTTTTTAGAGTGTAAAATTCTAGCAATCGGCAGAGAGTAGGGGGCATTTTCTTGCAACGCTTTTTCTAAAACTTCTCTTTTTTCAGTTCCGCTAATGCTTAAAAAAAGTTTTTCGCAATTTTCTAAGGCATTAATGGACATGCTGAGTCGCTCATAAGGGGCGTTTGTAGGTTTTGTAAAGACAATATTTTCTTTTTCTTCATTTAAAAAGGCGTTCGTTTCAGGGAAGAGACTAGCCGTATGCCCATCAGTCCCCATGCCTAAAATGGCTAAATGGGGCTGTTTGAAATGCTTGTTAGCGAAGTCTAAAAGTGTATTTTTATCGCCCAAATCATCGCCTAAAAGAGAGATAAAGCGTGCGTTTTTGGCGTTATTTTGTAATAAGTAGTCGTGTAGTAGCTTGGTGTTACTATCATTAGAACTTGGTGTTACTATGCGTTCATCTACCAAACTTACCGAGCAATGTTGGTATTCTAAATCTAAAACGCTCAATTTTTGCAATAAACTAATGGGCGATTTACCCCCAGAAAAAGCGATAGCAACTTCGTTGTGTTCTCTTAAAGTGGCATTAAAAAAATCTTTAAAATTTTCTATTAAAGCCTTGTGGCAACTTTCTAAACTCTCAAATTCAAATAATTGATATCCCATGAAATTCCTTTTATTGATAGAGTGGTTTTAAAAATTCTAATTCGTTTAGATTATGGCTTTCATAGAAATGTAAGGGCGTGGTGTTGTTTGTAAAACTCTCTATAAGTGTGTCAATAAAAACCCATGACGCTTCTAATTCTAGCTGGTGGGCGAAATTGTTTTGGTTATTTTGTATTGCATCATAGAGTAATTTGGCATAGGGTTGCAAAAACTCATGGGTGTTATGGGTCTCTAAAATAAGGGGGTTTTGATTGTCTTTTAGAGTGAGAGTGATTTTATTTTGAGAGAGAGAAAATTCTAGTGTGTTAGCTGAATTAAAATGGATTTTCACACTTGCTTGATTATGGGGCATTTTTTTAGCGGTTTTGAGATAGAAAGGCACATTTTTAAATTTAGGTGTGTCTAAAAAGGCTTTAATAGCGACGAAAGTCTCTGTTTGACTCTTGCTATTGACATTATTTTCATCTCTATAGCCTTGATATTGGGCTCGCATGACTTGTTTTTCAAAATCTTTAGGGGGTTGTAAGGTCTTTAAAACCTTGATTTTTTCTTTTCGTAAATCTTTTAAATCTTTTGGTAAATCTGTAGCAATGAGAGATAAAATTTGTAAAATATGGTTTTGAACCATATCTCTTAAAGCTCCGACTTTATCGTAAAATTCGCCCCTTTCTTCTACCCCCAAAGTCTCATACAAGCAAATTTCAACCGAACTGATTTGCTCCCATAACGAGTTAAAAATAGGGTTATTCAAGCGTAATTCAAGGATATTTTGAACACCCTTTTTTCCTAGATAATGGTCAATTCTAAAAATTTGCTCTTCTTTAAAATAGGCACTGATAGTTTGAGCGATTTCTTTGCAAGTCTTTAAATTATGCCCTAAGGGCTTTTCTAAAATCAGGCGGGCGTTAGCGTGATTGAGAGCGTTTTTGGCTAAATTTTGAGCGGTGGTTGCGAAGAAACTAGGGGCGATAGAAAAATAGAAAATCAAAGGTTTATTTTTTGTAACGATTTTACTCAAGCTTTCAAAGTCTTTGGGATTATCCAAACACACGCAAAAATAACTGAGATGAGCTAAAAATTCTTTGCCCTTTTCTCTTTTGTCTAATTGTGTTTTTTCACAAAGAAGTGTTAAAAATTCTTTGCTAGACAAGTTTTTACGCCCCGATGCGATAATTTTAGTGCTTTCTTTAAACCCATAATGGATATAAATTTCATAAAGCGAAATAAAGAGCTTTCGCATAGCCAAATCCCCCGTCGCCCCAAAAAGAACCAAATCAAAATCCAGCATAACCAACCCTTTTAGAGTGTTTTTGAGTTATTATTATAATTAATCTTAATTGAAGGAACGCCCATGCCTAAGCATTCTTTAAAACAAATCAAAGAAAAAATTACAGAGCGTAGCAAAGCCACACGAGACTTTTATTTAGAGAACACCTTTAACCCCAAGAACCAACCAAAAATGGAGAGCTTAGGCTGTGCGAATTTAGCCCACGCCTATGCGAGCGTGCCAGAGCATTTGAAAATGCCCTTAAGTTCGCACAAAAAAAAGCATTTTGCTATCATCACAGCTTATAATGACATGCTTTCAGCCCACCAGCCTTTGAAAAACTATCCCGATTTGATTAAAAAAGAGTTGCAAGAGCATAATGCCTATGCAAGCGTAGCTAGTGGTGTGCCAGCGATGTGTGATGGTATCACGCAAGGCTATGAAGGCATGGAATTGAGCCTATTTAGTAGAGATACTATCGCTTTAAGCACAGCTATTGGATTAAGCCATAATGTTTTTGATGGGGCGTTTTACCTAGGCGTGTGCGATAAAATTGTGCCAGGCTTACTTATAGGGGCGTTAAGTTTTGGAAATTTAGCGGGTATTTTTGTGCCAAGTGGTCCTATGAGTAGTGGGATAGAAAATTATAAAAAAGCCAAAGCACGCCAAGATTTTGCGATAGGAAAAATTAGTAGAGAAGAATTACTAAAAGTGGAAATGCAAAGTTATCATAGCGTAGGCACTTGCACTTTTTATGGCACCGCTAATTCTAATCAAATGATGATGGAATTTATGGGCTTACATGTGGCAAATTCTAGTTTTATCAACCCTAACAACCCCTTACGCCCTGTTTTAGTAGAAGAAAGCGCTAGAAAATTAGCCAGTGGCAAGGTTCTACCCTTAGCCAAACTCATAGATGAAAGAAATATCCTTAACGCTCTTATAGGTTTAATGGCAACAGGGGGCTCCACAAACCATACCTTACATTTAATTGCTATCGCTAGGGCTTGTGGGATTATTCTTAATTGGGATGATTTTGACGCTATTTCAAATCTTACGCCCCTTTTAGTTAAAGTTTATCCTAATGGCTCAGCTGATGTGAATGCTTTTGAAGCGAGTGGGGGATTAGCTTTTGTCATTAAGGAATTGTTAAAAAATGGGCTTTTATTTGAAGACGCTCACACTATTATGGATACAGAAAAAGAAAAAGGCATGCAAAATTATACTAAAAACCCCTTTTTAGAAGACAATCATTTGGTGTATAAAAATGCCATAGAAAATAGCCTAAATACGGAGATTTTACGCCCCTTCTACGAGCCTTTTGCAACTAATGGGGGGCTTAAAATTTTAAAAGGTAATTTGGGGCGAGCCGTGATTAAAATCTCAGCCATTAAAGAAGAGCATAGAAAAATCAAAGCACAAGCGATTGTTTTTAGAACTCAGAGCGAGTTTTTAGAACGCTTTAAAAGTAAAGAATTAGAGAAAGATTTTATCGCTATTCTACCTTTCCAAGGGCCTAAATCTAATGGCATGCCAGAGTTACACAAGCTCACCACGCCTTTAGGGGCATTACAAGATATGGGTTACAAGGTCGCACTCATTACTGATGGGCGTATGAGTGGGGCGAGTGGAAAAGTGCCTAGTGCGATTCATTTGAGCCCTGAAGGGGCATTAAATGGAGCGATACTTAAGATTAAAGATGGCGATTTAATAGAATTAGACGCCCCTAATAACGCCTTGAATGTGCTTGAAAAGGATTTTGAGAATAGAGAAATTAACCCCTTGTTTTTAGAAACTTTAAAAGATTTAGAAAAGCCAAGTTTTGGCGTGGGTAGAGAGCTATTTACTAGCTTAAGGCTGAATGTGAATAGTGCCGAAGAAGGTGCGATGAGTTTTGGTATAAAAATATAATATTAAGGAGTTAAAATGCAAAAAAAAATAAGAGAATTTTTACAAATTAGCCCTATTGTTCCTGTGGTTGTGATTGAGAGTTTAGAAGACGCTGTGCCGCTTGCAGAAAGCTTAATAGAAGGGGGTATTAAAATCATAGAAGTAACTTTGCGTTCAAGCTGTGCTTTAGAAAGTATAGAGCTTATTGCTAAGAGTGTGCCAGATATGTGCGTGGGTGCTGGCACGATTTTAAACACCACTCAATTAGAGCAAGCTAAAAGCAGGGGGGCAGAGTTTCTCATTAGTCCGGGTCTTACACCCACTCTTTTAGAATATGCAAAGAAAAAAGATATCCCCCTAATACCCGGAGTTTCTAGTAGTAGTGAAGTCATGCAAGCCTTAGAGTTTGACTACAATACTTTAAAATTTTTTCCAGCAGAAAATTGCGGTGGCACTAAACTTTTAAATGCTTTTAATGGTCCTTTTAGGGAAGTGAAATTTTGCCCCACAGGCGGTATTAGTTTGAATAACATGCATGCTTATTTGAATTTAGAAAATGTTTTATGCGTTGGGGGGAGCTGGCTTACACCTAAAGACTTAATTAAAAACAAAGAGTGGGATAAAATCATCAATTTAGTTAAAGAGAGTTTGAATCAAGCTAAAAATATTGCTTGAGCCTTTTAAGTTTTTCAATTATAGAAAATTAGTCATAGAACACTAAAAAGCGTTATTTTAAAAAATGTTGTATTTTAAGACAAAACAAAAGAATTAAGTTTTTGTATTTGTATAGATATATAGGTTTTTGTTTAGGGGGTTTATTAAACACCCTAAACATAAGAGTTTTTTAAAATATTAGTTTATGTGTTCTTATTTTCAAAATCTAAAAAGCCATAAAGTTTTTTAGCTATTAGACTTATTGCTTGTTTCCTTAATCCTAAAACCCCCACACATACCCCACATAATAAACAAACTCTCTTTTATAATTCACTTTATAATTAGCTGTATCAATATACTTTTGAGAAAGCATAGGAATCTTTACGCCTAATTCAATACCATGGTGTTTAAGAATATTACTTCTTAATCCAAAATCAAACAAACATTGAAAATGAGTAGCTCTAATCTTATCTTTAATGCTACTAGAATAATTTTTAGTAGCTAACCATGAATTACCAGCAATTTGAAACCCACCAAAGATTCCATAACTAGCTAGTTTGTTTTCAAAGATATTTACTAGAATATCTAAACCTACTCCATAGGTTAGCATGTTCATATTTTCTTTGTTAGTGTTTCTTTGATTTAAGACTCCATAGTTATAATCTAAGAAAGCATAATATCTTAACCCCAATTGACCATACTTCTTTTTACTTTCTCTATTGCCTTTAATATAATGATTAAACATTTGTTTATAGCCACCCTTGATTCCAAAGCCTAGCATATAACCTTGTTGAGTGCTTTCTATGTCTTTGTCATTATTAGTAAGCTTAGTGGTAGGAGAGCTTAAATAATTCATTTGATTAAACATACTCGCTAAAGTGCTTAGACTTGCTAAGGCTATGGGTTTAGAAGATTGTAGAGTATTGTAGGTAGCTTGGTGTTGTTGGGAGAGAGTAGTAGAGTTGGTGGGTAAAGCCATAAAAGTAAAATGCAAGGTTTGTTGGTCAGCTTTGGGTAGAGATGTGTTGATATTGTTAAGGATTTGCTTGATTTGGTCTTTATTGGGGTAGCTCCATTGTGCTCGTGCGTTTGCATTAAATGTATTGTCTGTTGTTGCTATACTACCTTGTTGGAAATGGGGGTATTTACTCCACATAGTATTGTAGTAGTTTGAAAACTTATTGATAGCTTTGCCTATTTCTTGCTTATTATCAGATATAAGAGAGCTAACAAGATTACTTAATTCACTAAACCATTGCAAGGTATCTTGATAAAGTTGTTTGTTGCTAATACCTTTTGCATTGACAATGGGGATAGAATTAAAATATTGTCCAAATCCTTGCATGCTTTCAATATCGCAAAAAACAGAACAAGCCCAGCTAGCAATTTTAAAAATAGAATTATCTGTTTGCGTAGTAGCTTGTATGTCATTGTATAAATTACCATTTAGAGTGAATAGTTGATTGATAGCAAATAGAGCTGATGTGGTTTCTTTTGAGATTGGCATGTTTGTTAATGATTCTTGTAATTCGTTCAAAATAGGAATAATAGAATCATAGTAAGCGGCTAAGGCACTTGAATTATTTTTGAAATTACCATTGAGATAAATTTGTGCATAAAGCTTAGGAATTTGGGCATAAATTTCATTGAGATGGGGGTTATTAATTGTTTGTAGAATGGTTTGCAAAGCTGAGGGAGAATTAGAGATGGTGTCCTTAGCTTTAACTGCATAGGGGTCATGTGTAATGGTGGTTGTAGGAGGATTGTATATGTTTGATTGGATTGCAGAAAGTAGTTGGTCGCTTAAAGTTCCTAAAGCTTGGCTTGGTGGGTTAGAATTTTGGGATTGATTGAAGGTTTCAATAATTAATAGTGGGGTGTAATCTATGTTTGATTTTTGTTCTAAAATTTCTTTAAAGGTTTCTAAAATTTTTGTCCCTAAAACCCCTTGACTAGGACCTACTGGAGCTCCAAGATCATTACTGACATTTGGTGTAAATTTAGGATTGTAATTTGGGTTACCTTGTGTTGCTTGAGCAAGCTGATTGATAGCTAAATCAATTTCTTTAATAGCTTGTTGGATTATTGTAGAGCGCTCAGTTGTGGAAATATTTGAACCATTTGTTAAGAGAGATAATGTTTTATTGAGCTTGCTCAAAATAGTGCCGTTGTTAGACTGAGCGTTTTGATAGACATCCGCTGAATCGGCAACATAGGGTAATACGGAAAAGCATATAGCACCACAATTTGAACCAATAGATGATAACCAATTAATTTGAATGTTTTGCAAAAGATTGATAGTATCCAAATAGGCAGGACTTTTTTGGTCTATATTTTTATCATTTTTTAACTCTTTTAAAATTTTATTAGCATAGTATAGAGATGTAAAGAGATTTTTAAAATTGGGGTTTTGAGAATTAAGACCTTGATAATCGGTTACATAAGACTCAAGTCCTGCACCATATTGTAAAAGTCTCACAAGGTTTTTTAAAGAATGATTTTTTGTTAAAATAGAGCTATCTTGAATATGTTCTAAAAAATCAATTACGCTTTGTTGGATATTTAAATAAGAGAGATTAGAATTATTTTGTTTTTCTAAAGTTTTAATTTGTTGTTTTAGGGCTTGTAATTGTTGCTTGTTAAAAAGCTTTAAATTGTCTATATTTAGCAATCGTTTATCACTTAATGGGGCAAAGGTGTTACCCCCCCCCCCCGAAAAATCGTTAAGGTTGTAGTTTGGGTTAGTCATAGAAGAGTTTTCTTTCATTTGTGCCATTTGATAGTTAGCTCCAAGAAAGAAAGAGCTTTCTTCAGCTATTAAAGAACTAGCCAAAGTTAGACTTAAAGCACTAAAAAGTTTTATGGTGTGATGAGACATAAGAATTTCCTTTTTTAATGATTTTACGAATGAAAAATAAGCTTGAATTGTAGCAGAAAATGGAATAAGGGGAGAAAAAGAAAAAACCTTTTTAAGGGTTTTCCTTTTGCTTATGTCCTTTGAGAGCAAAAAAGAGGATATAAAAGTAGCATAATAGTGGCACAATATAAGAATATAATAAGGCAATATAATTTTTTGTGAAAATATCAATCAAAAGCCCTTGAATAGGTGGGATTAATGCTCCCCCTACAATAGCCATGCTAATGATTCCAGAGGCTTTTGAAGTAAGAGCCCCTAAATTAAGTGTGGCTAGAGAAAAAATAGTAGGAAACATGATGGAGTTAAAAAACCCTACGAGCGTGAGTGCTATGAGCGCTACTTTGCCTCCCATTAAAATCGCTCCCATAATTAGAATAATAGAGCTTAAAGCATTGAAAGCTAGGTATTTATTAGGAGTAATTTTATTCATCAAAACACTTCCTAAGAAACGCCCAATCATCGCACCCCCCCAATAATACACCAAGTAATGCGCACTCGTTTGAGCGTCTAAATCCAAAAGCTTTTCAAAGCTTAATACCAAGAATGAACCAATCGCAACTTCTGCTCCTACATAAAAAAAGATTCCTAAAGCCCCAAAAGTAAAGTGTTTGTGCGAAAACAGGCTTTTTTGCGTCGTGGTTTCAGGCATTTCTTTTTCTATGTTGGGTAATTTTAAAAGATACATAATGAGTGCTAGGATAAGAGAAAACATTGCTAAGCCTAGATAGGGCATTTGAACGCTTTTAGCATCAGCTAATTTATCTATTAAGCTTAAATTATCGCTTGTTTTTGTCGTGCTAAAGATTAATAGACTACCAAAGATAGGCCCTAAGGTCGTGCCAAGTGAATTGAATGCTTGAACTAAAACTAAATTTCTAGCCTCTTTGCCCCTTGAAAGCAAGGTTACAAAAGGGTTACCTGCGGTTTGTAAACACACAATGCCACTAGCTAGAATAAATAACGCTCCCAAAAACACCCCATAAGAGCCCAAATGAGCCGCCGGATAAAATAACGCACACCCACTAGCCGTAATCACAAAACCAAGCACCACGCCAAAAGGATAGCCAATTCTACTAATCACATTTCCAAACACCCCACCCATAATAAAATACGCTCCAAAAAAGCAAAATTGAATGAGTGAGGCCTCAAAATAGGTCAAGTCAAAAATGGGTTTTAAATGTGGGATTAAAATATCATTTAAAACCGTGATAAAGCCCATTAAAAAAAATAACGCTGTTAAACTTATCAATGCTAAATTATTGGAAGTTTTTTGCATATTGATTCCTTTTGTTATGGTGTGCTAACTATAATTATAATGCTATTGTAATTTAACCTATTTTGGTGCTAGAAAGGTTATAAATTATTAAAAAATTAAGCGTTTGTGCGTAAAAATTCCCAAGCCCTATCAAAAGGGCTTAACGAAAAATGAATACAAAGAGTGAAATAATACAGAGTGTGATAATGCCAAGATTAATGGCTTTAAAGTCTTTTTGCACGACTTTAATGATTGCATAAGAGAGAAAGCCAAAGGCTAGACCATCGGTTATGGAATAAGTTAGGGGCATCATCATTGTGGTTAAAAAAGTAGAAACACTAATGGCAATATCTTTAAAATTCACACCTTCTAGGGCACTAAACATCAAAACCCCCACCATAACAAGCACAGGATAAATCGCATTACTAGGAATGGCTTTTAAAAGCGGTAAGCAAAAGAGCGTTAAAACAAAAAATAATCCGGTAAAAACTGCCGTAAGCCCTGTGCGGCCACCCTCTTCAACCCCACTTGCACTTTCTATAAAAGCAGTAGTGGTAGAAACGCCTACAAACGCACTTGCTAAAGAAACTCCCGCATCAGCTTCTAAAGTCTTTTCTAAAGCTTTGCTCTTTTCTTTTTTGTCAAAAAAGCCTGTTCTATAGCCAATGCCTCCAAGTGTGCCTAACGAATCAAATAAATCCGTAATAAAAAATGTAATGACTACCGGCACTAAGGCTAAGGTAAAAGCCCCACTAGCATCATAAAAAATTCCTTTAATATCTAGCTCTAAAGCAATAGAACTAATACTAGCAGGTATGGAGAAAAATTCTTTAGGATAAGGGGCTAGTTGAAAGACCCAAGCAATGATTGAAGTGATTAATACCGCTAAAATAAAAGAACCTTTAATTTTTAGGGTGTGTAAGGCAAAAATAAGAATAATCCCAAAAACTCCCAATAAAACTTGTGGGTCGCTAAAATCGCCTAAGGTTACCAGAGTAGCTTGACTTGTGGTAACAATGTGCATTTCTTTAAGCCCAATAAAGGCGATAAATGCTCCTATTCCCGCACTTACGGCTCGTCTTAAATCACTAGGAATGCTCTGCATTACCCAGCTACGAAAATTTGTAAAAGACAAAATGACAAAAATCGCTCCAGAGAGTGCCACAATACCCAAAGCACTCTGCCAAGGTATTTTTAAGCCTTGAACAAGTCCGTAGCTAAAATATGCTGATAGTCCCAAACCAACGCTCATAGCTATAGGGGTGTTTGCCCATAGTCCGTTAAAAATACTTGCTAATATGGTGATGATAGCGGTTGCAGATAAAAGGGCTTCATAGGGCATGTTAGCTTGAGAAAGAATGAGAGCGTTTAGCGGCACAATGTAAATCATTGTGATAAAAGTCGTTAAGCCAGCTCTAAATTCGGTGGCTATGTTGGTGTTGTGTTCTTTAAGTTTGAAAAACCCCATGTTAGATAACTCCTTATTGTTTAATATAGATTGTTTGAATAAGGGGCTTTATGGGGGTATTATGTCAATTATTGTGTTAAGCGAGTCTTAAACGAGAGGTTTTTTAAACCTAATATTTAAATTGAAGTGGTTTTTTGGTATAGTAGTTACATAATAACATAAACAAAAAGATAATAGAATATGACTAAACGAGAGAGAGTAAAAAGCAAAATATTATGAAAGCCAACTTAAAACATCTAAGCAAAATTTCATGCATTATTTTAGTAAGTGTGCTAAGTGAGTGTGAGGCTCACCCAAAAAGCGGGTTTTTTATAGAGGCAGGGTTTGAAAGTGGCATGTCAAGCGTAGTTGAAAGCATTCAAAGGCGTCCTAATCCACAGCCATTGTTAGATGATAACTCATATCAAAAAGAATCTTTGCCTAGCACAACAATTTCTAAAAAAGAAACCGCTAATAGTCATATAAGTTATCCTAGTAAGAACCAACCTGAAAGTCAAATCAATACAGAAAATTCTCAAAATAAAACTCCTACAGCGAGTGTAGAGAGTGTGTCTAGTCCTAAAGAGCAAGAAACACAAACCCAAGCCAACTCATCTAATCAACAAAATAATTCACAAACCACAACGCAAAATGCCGAGATAGTCCCTCAAGTAGAAAATGATTTTTCTAAGCCTGTAACCATAAAAAATAATGCTTCTATAAGTTTTAGCAATCTTTCTCTAAGTGATTTAGGAAATCCCACAGCCAACTCTCTTTTTGCCGATACGATAAAGCTTAATAATGGGAGCATTAAATTTTCTACTAAAATTCCGGTGCGTTTAGACTATGACAGCACTAATCAAAAGGTTACTTTACAAAATTTTGTGCCTACCAATTTAACTAATATAGATTTATATGTGAAAGTGAGCGAAAATGGACAAATAGTAGAAAAGAAAATCGCTACAATTACCGATTTGCCACAAGATTCAAGCGCTACTTTTGATAGTAGCAAAATCTCTGCGTTAGCAGAGTTAGAAGGGGGTATTGACCCAAGCGATTTTTTGATTAAAGCTAGTGAGACTTCAAGCAAAGAGACTAAAGAAGCACTTACAGCTTTAGGAAAAATCACCACTAATATTCATGGACATTTTACCAATGAAGAATATTATAATGGTGGTTGGACACCTTATAAATTATGTGGTTTGTCTAAATGTTTTGAGGACGTTACGCAAGAATATGCTACAGGGCTTACCAAACTTCTTTTTAATTTTGCCTATGTTTTAGACTCTGAAGAATGGAAAAATGCTATTTTAAATGCACAATTTGATTTTAAAGATAGATGTGGTTCTCATACTAGGTTAGAAAATTGCAACAATATTGTTTCTAAAGAAACTATTGTTGAAAAAATGCGTAGCGATAGTGAGGAATTAAGATTTTCGGTAATGAGCAATGCTTTGAAACAGAAAAATGGGATTGAGGGATTAGGAATTAGAGACCTCTATGCTTTAGACACTTCTACTTTTAGTGAATATACCAACCCACTCCTTTGGGATTCTAAAGCTGTTTCCTATGGTCATTTAGAAAAGTTTTATCAATTCATGCATGAATATGCTCACACAAAAGGTTACATGCATTATGGAAATATGACTTATAATGGTGGCGATAGGATAGCGCATGGCGAGGGTTTTACTTCAATAACAGCTAAAGTATGGCTTAATATGGCTCAAAAAGGTGAAATTCCCTTTCAAGTGATTAAATGCACTTGGGATGAGAAGACTTGCTCCTTGTATAATAAAAGTGAAGATGTTCCTTATTTTAAAAATCTAAATACCCCAAGCAATGCGCATTATTTTGCTTACAATTTCATGGTATCAAATGTTTCAAATATGATGCAAACACTCAATGACACGATTCAGTCATCTATAAATCCTTCACACACAAGCAAGCGACAAAAATCCCCTATGCTAGGCTTTAACACTCAAATAGGCTATCAAAATTACTTCAACAATGTTGTTGGTCTTTCTTACTATGCGATGTTTAATTACAATTTTTCTAAAAGACAAGGCTTACTCAATCAAACACAGCAATATGGAGTAGGGGGTGGCGTCAATCTCTTAATAGATTTTATCAATGTGTATGCGGGCAAAAATTTTAAATCTTCTTTTGGAGTCTTTGCTGGAGCTAGGGGTCTATATAATTACTATAAATTTAATGGGGTTATAAATGCCAATAAGCATAGAGGCAATGTGTATTTCACTACAGGTTTTAACTATCGTTACAAACACTCTAAAATTTCATTAGGTATTAGTATGCCCCTTATTAAACAAAGCATCAAGGCGCAATTGATTACAGAAAATTTGATTAACGAAGTGGCTTTGAATCAAAACATACAAAACATGCATGTGTTTATGAACTATGGATGGGTGTTTTAAGTTGTAAGAGATGCAATCAGTCAAGCAATTTTAAGAGTAAAAAGACCAAAATCTATAGAACTGACTTAAAACGGCTAAGCAAGGTTTCTTGCATTATTTTAGCGAGTGTGTGAAGTGAATATAAAACTAATCTAAAAGATAGTTATCTATCAACGCTTGTTCTAATCAGTATTATTTAGAAAGTAGAATTTAAATTCATTGTAGAGAAGACTTTTTAAGTCTTCTCCATTATAAAAATCTTTTTTAGAAGAAAGTATAGCGTTGGGCTAAGGGTAGTTCGCTCGCTGGTTTAGAGACACAAAGCTTACCATCCAAAAAGACTTCAAAGCTCTCTGGGTCTACGCTGAGTTTCCCTGTTGTGTTATTAAACTTAAAGTCTTTCTTAGTTACATTGCGACAATTTTTAATGGGTAATACTTTTCTTTCTAAGCCAAGCTTTTCTTTAATGCCATTTTCATAGGCAAGCTTATTGACAAAAGTAATGCTAGTATCAAATTTAGCCTTTCCATGATGGCCAAACATTTCTCTGTAATACACAGGTTGAGGGGTTGGCACAGAGGCGTTGCTATCGCCCATTTCAGAGAATACAACCAAGCCACCTTTAATGATGATTTTAGGCTTCACACCAAAAAAGGCTGGATTCCACACGACTAAATCAGCGATTTTTCCTGTTTCTACAGAGCCGATGTATTCACTCACGCCATGCGTAATGGCAGGATTTATAGTGTATTTAGAAATATAGCGTTTAATGCGGAAATTATCATTCCCATTTTTAGCGTCTTCTTTTAAAGGACCAAACTCTTTTTTGTTTTTATCGGCGGTTTGCCAAGTTCTAGGCACGACTTCCCCCGCTCTTCCCATAGCTTGAGAATCAGAACTTGTCATAGCAATCATGCCATTGTCATGCAAGACATCTTCAGCTGCAATAGAGCCTGGGCGGATACGACTTTGTGAAAATTGTAAATCCTCTCTAATTTTTTTATCCAAGTGGTGGCAGGTCATTAGCATGTCTAAGTGTTCTGCAACCGTATTTATGGTATAAGGAATGGTCGGGGTAGTTGAACTTGGTAAGATGTTTTCCTCACCAGCCATAGTGATAACATCTGGGCTATGTCCTCCACCTGCCCCTTCAATGTGGTATGCATGAATGGCGCGTCCGTTCATCGCATTGAGCGTGTCATTCACATACCCAGCTTCATTCACGGTGTCTGTATGGATGCACACTTGCACATCATACTCATCGGCAATACTTAAGCAAGTATCAATCGCGCTCGGTGTAGTGCCCCAGTCTTCGTGTAATTTAAAACCAATAACCCCTGCATGGATTTGCTCCACTAATTGCTGTTTGCTAGAAGAATTGCCTTTTCCTAAAAATCCTATATTCATAGCGTATTCTTCAGCGGCTCTTAACATTCTGTGGATATTCCACTCACCCGGAGTAATGGTTGTAGCGTTTGTGCCATCAACTGGACCTGTTCCGCCACCAAACATTGTGGTTACACCATTAGCTAGGGCTGTGGGAAATTGTTGCGGACTCAAGAAATGCGTGTGGCTATCAATCCCACCAGCTGTAATAATCATGCCTTCTCCCGCTAAAGCTTCTGTGCCTACACCTACGACTAAATTAGGGCTAACGCCATCTTGCATGTCTTTATTCCCAGCTTTTCCAATGCCGTGGATTTTGCCGTTTTTAATCCCAATATCAGCTTTGTAAATGCCGGTGTAGTCAATAATCAAAGCGTTTGTAATCACTAAATCCAAAGTGTTTTCATCATGGCTATTAGATTGTCCCATGCCTTCTCTAATGGTTTTGCCCGCACCAAATTTTAACTCTTCGCCATAGATTGTATAGTCATGCTCAACTTCTGCCCAAAGCTCAGTATCGCCGAGTCTTACTTTATCCCCCTTAGTAGGCCCATAAGTATTGACATAATCAAGTTTTTTCATTTTCATAGGAAACTCCTTATTTTAAAAATCCGTGTTTTTTAGCGTTTTCAATTGCGCTAGACTTATGGCGTTCGTTAGCGATATTATTGACAAGCCCATTCATACCGATAATTTTCTTAGACCCACCAATATCAATTAAAGTAACTTCTTTAGTCTCACCAGAACCAATTCTTAGCGTATTTCCGCTTGGAATATCTAATCGTTTGCCATAGGCTTTTTCTCTGTCAAATTCTAAGGCTCTATTAGCTTCAAAGAAATGGAAATGGCTACCCACATGCAAAGATTTTGTGCCATTATTCTTAACCTTAAGTTTAATGGCTGTGGCTTGTTTATGGGCGTTGATTTCAATATCTTCATCACTGCCAAATTTAATTTCACCCGCTTTATGATTATCAGGCTCTATAGGCCAATTCACCGTTACAAGCTTGGTGCCATCAGGAAAACATGCTTCAACGCCTAAATCAGGAACCATATTTCCCACACCTTCCATGACTTCATCTTTTTTCAAAAAGTGCATGCATTCTTGCATCAAATCCGCAACCGTTTTTTTACCACGCCTTGCTTCATCCATAATGTGTGCACTAATATAGGCAATAGCTTCTGGCTGGTTTAATTTCAAGCCTTCAGCCTTACGCTTTCTGGCGATTTCACCTGCATAATATAACAAGAATTTTTCTTGCTCTTTGGGAGTTAATTTCATCCTTTCTCCTTGTGATTAGAATTAAATAAAAGCCTCAAGGGCAAACGCATTTTAACAGAAATAGTATTAATTTTATTTAAAAAGTAACACTTTTTTATAAAAGATAATAGCGAAAAAGTAACATAAGAAAATAGACATATAGATGAAAAGCACTGAAAATAGGGGGTTAAATGGCAATTATTAAATGGATTAAAAAGTAAACAAGAGAAGATAAAAAGATATGATTTTTTTAATTTAAGTAGCACTAATAATTACATGGTGTTGTTAAGATAAGAGAGTTGGTTTATTTAGATAGATTTTAGGCGTCAAAATTAAACAGAAAGAGAAGTGTTTGTTGATAATCAAAATTGTTGCAGAAATGATAACAATTGATGAGTTAAGGTAGGGTGTTTAGCATTAAAGAATTGAACTATTTTTTAGAAAAATACTATTTGTATTTGATGAAAGTTATAACAAGGGCAAAAATGTTAGTGGTTGTAAAAAATAATTTGAGCCAGACAAGTAGAGTGCTTGCTAACATTATTTTTCTATATTTTGTTTAAGTGGTGGGAATTTAGGGTTATACACTTTTAAACCCAACAGACACATGTTTATTTTGGGTGATAGAAAAATTAAACAAACCCCCCAAAAAAAGGATTGAGAGGGTTTGCTAAGAAATCTAGGAAATATTGATAATTTTAGAAATCTTTTTTTAAGATTTCTTCAACATTGAGAATAGTTACAAGCCTATCATCTTGCTTTCCGATTCCATAAGTTAAATTGTTGTTATCGCTCAAGGTCTCTGGAACAGGGTCAATATCAGATTGCTTGATGCGGATTGCCTCAGTCAAGCGGTCAATAAAAAATCCAGCGATTTGGTCGTTATGACGCACTACAAGATAGCGAGTGTCTTTGTTTTGTTTTTCAGCGCTCAAGCCAAACTTTAGGCGTAAGCTAATTAAGGGGAAAACATTCCCACGCAAATTAAATACGCCAAGCAC
Source organism: Helicobacter cetorum MIT 00-7128 (assembly GCF_000259255.1). Classification (NCBI taxonomy): domain Bacteria; kingdom Pseudomonadati; phylum Campylobacterota; class Epsilonproteobacteria; order Campylobacterales; family Helicobacteraceae; genus Helicobacter; species Helicobacter cetorum. The sequence continues at coordinate 1,739,166 of NC_017737.1, read as the reverse complement.
ATAATTAGGGGTCTCAGGAACTCGTGTATAGCCAATGGGCTTAACAATTTCTAAAATATTTAAAATCGGGATAGCATATTCTTCATCGCCAATAATAAAACCGATGAATTGTAAAATTTCTTCATTATCCTCTTGCTTAGTGCTTGCATTACCTTCTTTTTGTTTTTCAAACAAATCTTTGAGCTGGTTACTCATTATTCGCCTCCTTCTAGTTTAATACTGCGCTTAACCACACTGGTTAAATACTCAGTGCTATAGGGTTTGGTAATGTATTCAGTCATTCCTGATTCAACCCCTCGCATTCTATCAGTTTTTGTTACCCGACTTGTTACAGCAATTAGGGGGAGACTTTTAAACTTATTGTATTTGCGCACTTCAGAGGCAAAAGTATAGCCATCCATTTTAGGCATTTCAATATCCACCAAAATCGCATCGGGGGTTTTATCGCTATTTTTAAGCATTTCTAGTCCCTCTAATCCGTTGGTTGCCTCTAAAAGAGTGATTCCTAGTGGTTTCAAACTTTTGCGAATAATGGCTCTATCGGTGCTACTATCATCAATCGCTAAGACCACATAATCACTTGGCGAGCTCTTTACTTTAGCGTTTTCTGATTCATTCATTAAGGTAGTAATATTAACTTTCACGCTCTTTGCCATTTCCATCATAGCAGCTACATCTACAATGAGAGTAATTTTACCATCGCCTCTTACTGTAGCCCCAGCAATGCCTCTAGTATTTTTGAGATAGTATCCTAGAGATTTGATGACCACTTCTTCTTGACCAATTAGATAATCCACAATCACGCCAATTTTTTGGTCGGCTAATCCTATAATAACTACATATACATCAGAGCCTGATTCTAAAATTGCATCCACTTTGAAAATATCTGAAAGACGCACTAAAGAAAGCACTTCATCTCTTAAACGCAACACGCTCTTGCCATCAACGGTGTAAATTTCATCTTGACTAACACGCACGGTTTCTAAAACTGAAGAAAGTGGGATAGCATAATATTCTTCTTGCACGCCTACAAGCAAGGCTTGAATAATGGCAAGAGTAAGGGGGATTTTAAGCTTTTGAGTAGTGCCTACGCCCACTTCGGATTCTAACTCAATAATACCATTAAGCTTTTCAATATTAGTTTTTACCACATCCATTCCAACACCTCTTCCAGAGACATTAGAAACGGTCTTGGCGGTAGAAAATCCGGGTTTAAAGATTAAGCCAAAGGCTTCTTTATCGCTCATGCTATCAGCTTCTTTTTCGCTGATTACGCCCTTTTCAATGGCTTTTTGCTTTAAAGCATCTGGGTCTAAGCCTTTACCATCATCAGTAATTTTAATGACGATATGATTACCCTCATTATAAGCACTCAATTCCACACGACCCATTTCGGGCTTGCCTAGCATTTTTCTATCTTCTGGAGATTCAACACCATGGTCGCACGAGTTACGAATAATATGAATAAGTGGGTCGCCAATTTCTTCTACAATAGATTTGTCTAGTTCGGTTTCTTCACCCTCAATAATAAGCTCAATGCTCTTGTTTAGCTCTCGGCTTAAGTCTCTTACCATGCGAGGGAATTTGTTAAATACCTTACCCACCGGTTGCATTCTAGTTTTCATAACAGCTAGTTGCAAGTCTGTTGTTACTGCAGAGATAGATGAAACAACTTGATTGAGTTCTTCTAAAAACTTCTCGCCATCATAGCGTTCTTCCACATCACTATAGATTCTAATCAAGCGGTTCTTTCCTAAAACAAGCTCGCCGATGAGATTCATCAAATGGTCTAACCTACGCACATCTACTCTTACGGTTTGTTCTACGCCAATAGAGGGGGACTTGTTTTCTTCAGCTTTTGGTTTAGCTTTGCTTGTCTCTGCTTTAGGAGTAGGGGCTTTTGGAGTGGGAGCTTGAGTTGGTGTTGGAGTTGCTTGAGTTTGAGCGTCTTTAGTGCCCTCTGTTTGTGCCTCTTCTTGTTTCTTTTGTGCTCTGCGCTCTTTATCGGCCTCTTGTCGTTTATTAAGTAAGCGTGCGATTTCAGCCTCAACTTCTTCAGCACTCATATTGGCATAATCTAAATCGGGCTCATCAGCTAGTGGGTTGCTAGTATCAAGCGAGTCTTGGTTAGCTTGACTTTTCTCTTCTGTCTTAGACTCTTCTTTAGCGCTTTCTTCTTTCTTAGGCTCTTGTGGTGTTTCTGTAAGAGCCTCACCACTTTGGTTGGTAATAGCTTGAAGTTGCTTAACGACTTCTTCAATATCATTTTCTTTACCACTATTAGCGTCCGTGCCACTATCACGAATGGTTACAAGCAGGGTTTTCATCAAATCAATTGAGCGCAACACCACATCCATAATATCGGGTGTGATTTTGAGTTCGTCTTTTCTAGCACGATTTAAGACATCTTCCATGTTGTGGGTAAGGTGTGTGAGCGTGTTTAGATTCAAGAAAGAACTAGAACCTTTAATCGTGTGAGCTACCCTAAAAATCCGATTGAGCAAATCCAAATCTTCAGGATTATGCTCCAACTCTACTAAGTCTTGGTCAAGTTGTTCATTCATTTCAAAGGCTTCAATTAAGAAGTCTTCCATTATTTCTTGTAAATCATCCATTAAAGAACCCCTTTTTCATAAAGTGAAAGTATTTTACAATGTTTGTGAGTAGTTTCAAACATTCTTATCCAAAATTTTAGAAATTTCTTCTAAGAATTTTTCTGCATCAAATTTGACTAAATAGACACTAGCTCCCATTTCCTTAGCTTTTTCAGCGCTGTAATTATCACAAATTGAAGAATTAAAAATTACAGGAATATTGGCAAAGCGAGCATCTTCTTGAATTTTAAACAAGAAGTGGTAGCCATCCATTTTGGGCATTTCTACATCAGAGATGATAAACTTCAAATGTTTTCTTAGCTCGCTACCATATTGCTCGTATAGTTTTTCTAGTTTTGCCAAGCCATCTTCGCCATCTACAGCCTCTGTGATATTAAATCCTAATTTGCTTAAGTGGTTTTTTAGGGTTTTTCTAGCGGTTTTACTATCATCTAAGAATAAAACATCACCTTCAAAACTTTGTTGTGGAAACTCCTCGGGAACATCTTTTGAGACCTCATTAAGCCCTAAATCATCTAAAATGCTCTCCAAGTCTAAAATCAGCAAAGTTTGGTCGTTTTCAATGCGTGTAAGACCGGTGATTTTTTCTTTATTAATATTATTTGAGGCGCTAAAAGTTGCAGGTTCTACATCTTTCCAGCTAATGCGTCTAATACGCCTTGCTGAATGGACTAAAAAGCCCATTTTGACATTATTAAATTCAGTGATAATAACGGTTTTTTCTTCATCTTTGCTTGAATCAGCAGTGATTCCTATCCATTTGGATAAATCCACAAGCGGAATAATTGTAGAGCGTAAATCAAATACACCAATAATATAGTCCAAATCGGTAGGGTATTCAAAGATGGTGGGCATGGGAATAATTTCTTGAACTTTGGCAACATTAATCCCATAAATACCCTCATAGGGGATATTATTTTGTATGCCATAAATGCGAAAATCTACTAATTCTATTTCGCTTAATTTTAAAGCGCTTGATGCTTTGTTTGTCATAACTTTAAATACCTTAGGATTAAAATAGTTCTAAAGTGTCTAATGATACCTTAAAAATACTTTGTTGATTATAAAAAGACGGCAAAGGGCAATAAAAAAGCGTGTATTTATTATGCGAAAGACACAAAGAGGTTGTTTGCTTAATATGAAAATGCCCCTCTATAATGCCATCAATTCCTTTAAGACCTTTTTGTGCGATATAGTTTTGATAGGCTTTTAGGCGTTTTTCAATAAAAGATTGTAATTTGGCTGACTCTAGCTCCCAATGGCGAATGGGCTTTTTATAGATGAGCTTTTTAAAAAGGGGGTATAGGGTTTTAAAGCTCATTAAGTTTAGAAAACTTAAAAAAAATCTCGCCCAAGTGGAAGTAAGCTGTGTGATATAAAATTCATACGCTTTGGTGATAAACAAATCCCCATGGGCTAGTAAAAAGCGTTTGTCATTGAATTGAAATAATGCGGGTTGGTGCTTGCGTTTAAAAACTATAACACTAGGATTAAGAATAAAACGCATGCCAAAGTCATGATTGCCTTCAAAATAAAAGACTTGCGAAGTTTTGCTTAACGCATTGATTAAATCAATAATTTCTTTTTCAACGCTATCTAAGGGCAAGTAGCCCACAAGCGCATGAAAAATATCACCCATAAAAAAGATTTGTGGGGGTTTAGTTTGTAAAAGTTTTTTAAGCAACTCAATTAAATGAGAGCTTTTAGGTAAAAAATGCGCATCAGAGATAAAGATAGCTCCAATTTGCAATTTATATTCTTTATTCAAATCACCCACCACCCATAAATTGCAAGCATTCTAATTTGTCATTTTCTTTTAAAAGGGTGCTATCCCATAACTCCCTTTTTAAACCCATGCAATTTAAAGCAATCATAAGAATTTCTGGGTTGATTTGCAAAAATTCAAGCGCTTGGGAGACATTGCAATCTTTAGGTAATTCTTTAGTTTCGCCATTAATCATAACTTTCATATCCATTCCTTATTTAAATAGATGAGAGCCAATCCTTAAAAGATTAGCCCCACAAGCAATAGCTAATTCAAAATCACTGCTCATGCCCATTGAAAGAATGCTTGCATTCTCTAGTTTGTCAAAAAGTTTTTTAGTAATAACAAAGGATTTTTCAATTTTCTTTTCATCATCACTATGAGCTCCCATACACATAAGCCCTTTTAATGTGATATGCTTGCAAGACTCTTTAATTTGAGCATAAGTTTCAAGCACAACTTCTGGCATTACTCCGCTTTTACTTTCTTCATACGCACTATTAACTTGTAAAAGGGCGTTTAAAGTAACGCCTAGTTTTTCACAACGCTTTTCTATGCTTAAAGCAAGTTTTAAAGAGTCTAAAGAATGTAAAAGGGCTGGTTTTAAACTCAAAAGGGTGTTAATTTTATTCTCTTGTAAAGAGCCTACCATGTGCCATTCAAGGGGTAAATGCTCTAAGCTTTGCATTTTAGTTTTTAAATCTTGAACTTTATTTTCTCCAAAAGCCCTTTGAGAGCAATCATAGTAATTTTGAATGGCTTCTATGGAAGCGTTTTTTGAAATAGCCACTATTTTTACGACATGGTGTCTTGAATAAGCGATGCGAGCTTTTTCTATTGTAGAAATTAGGGTGTCAATTCTTTGCTTATAATCTAACATAACTCTTCCTTATGCGTGCTAAAAGAGTGCGTGAGATGAAATTTTTGATTTAAGTTTTCAAAATCTTTTAAAAGCCCTTTATTTTTCAAACTTTCTATGACTTCTATGGAGCAATCAGTTTCTAAAGGCCATTCTCTAAAATGCTTGTCCATAACACCCTTATTAGTAGCGTCTATAAAAAAACAATGCTTAGAGATGAGAATATCACGCTGTGCGTCAATATTGTTAGTTACACGCCATAATAGCATGTAGGGGTTGTTTAAATCATTGCTTCTATGCTCTACAAATACTACAATGCGTAAATACTCTTCAAAACCTAGCAAGTTTTTACTTAGTTCAATGATACTCTTGTCTTTCTTTTCTACGCTAACTACACAAATGGGATTGTTAGTGTGCGTATAATATTGTTTCAAAAGAATGATGTTTGGCATTTTATCTTGTAAAAGCCTTAATAATGAATCATCGTTTAAAAGCGTAGGATAGGGGGTATCGCTTTTAGTTGTGGCATCAATACCAAGTTTGCCCCCCATAGCATATTCAGGGCTTGCATGATCTAGTGCATCGCACACGCCCTGAGAGATTAGCACCTTTTGGGTAGAAAAATTTTTTAATATATATTCAATGATGGCGTTAGTGTCTCTTAAATTTGGAGCATCAATATTCACAAAAACCGCATGTTTGACAAAACTCATTTGCCCCACACCCCAAAAAGCATGCATGATTTGTTTGGCATGGGCGTTGTAGTGTGTGTTTATTTGAGCTAAAATTAAATTATGAAAAGCTCCATTTTCTGGCATGTAATAATCTATGAGACTTGGGGTGTTTGTTTTAAGCAGGGGCAAAAATAAGCGTTCTGTTAAATATCCCATGTATTTGTCTTCTAAGGGGGGCTTACCCACTACGGTGGCTAAGTAAATGGCGTCTTTTTTGTAACTAATGGTTTTAACTTCTAAGATGGGGTAAGGCTCAATGGGGGTATAATAACCAGTATGGTCTCCAAAAGGTCCTTCAAGCTCTAATTTTTCACAATCCACAAACCCTTCTATAACGATATCACAATCTTTTGGCACATTCAAAGCATTACTCAAACACGGCATAACTTGTGCTTTTTTCTCTCTAATAAATCCATAGAGCATTAACTCATAAATGCCATAGGGTAAGGGGGCTGTAGCACACCATGTATAGAGTAAATCTCCTCCAATTGCGATACTTATAGGCATTTTTACTTTAGCCTTAGCATACTCGTGGAAAAAGAGTTGAGAGTCTTTATGGATTTGCCAATGTAAGCCTAAATGGTTTTTGTCATAGACTTGTAAGCGATACATGCCTACATTCTTTTTCTTATTATCTAGGCTTTGGGTATAGACTTGTCCCATAGTGATGAATGCCCCACCATCTTTTTCCCAAGTTTTTAAAATGGGCAAATCAAATAAGTTGACTTCTTCATCTTGCTTGATGATGAGATTTCTAGGGCGAGTGGTTTTTTTAGGAAAAATGTGTCTTAAAGTCCATAAGTCTTTTAAAGCCTTCAAACTCTCAGTAAAATTTTTAGGGGCATTAAAATGTAAGAAAGCTTGCATGCGTTGTTGCAAACTCTCTATAGGGGTTTTTAATAAAAGCTCCAAGCGTTTAAACGAACCAAAAGCATTCATTAAAACAGGCATTTCAAACACTTTTGTTTGGTGTTTGACTTTTTTTATGGGGCGATTAAATAATAGGGCTTTTCCCCCATTAGGTTTTTTAGCTTCTATGTAGGCTAGATGAGCGATTTCTAGTTCCACATCAAGGGGGGTATCAATGATTTCTAATTCATCATGCTCTTTTAAAAGTTCTAAAAAATCTCGCATTCTCAAATAACCTTAGATGATAACATGATGAACGCTTAAGCATGCAGGAATATTTTTAAGCTCTTCTAAAACTTCCAAAGAAACTTCTTCATCTACAATAATAAGTGCTAGGGCTTCTTTTTGTGCGTTACGCCCCAAACGAAAATCAGCGATATTGATACTATGCCTAGCAAACGCATTCCCCACATTTCCAATAACACCTGGAATGTCCGTGTTTCTAAATAAAAGCATTTTACCCTTTGGTTCTATATCAATATCAAAACCATTAATATTAGTGAGTTTTAAAATATCTTCTTCAAACACGGTGCCACTCACACTCATTGTGCCATTGGTTGCATTTAAAGTTAAAGAGAGCATGTTTTTATAAGGTGATGCACTTTCTTTGAGAGTAACTTGGATTTCAATACCCCTTTCTTTTGCCACAAAGGGGGCGTTAATATAATTGATTTTATCCCCTACAATAGGTTTTAACACACCTACGAGCATAAAGGCTACAAGGGCATCTTCGTGCTTGCTAATCTCTCCACAAAGATTAAACTCAATCTTATGGCAAACACCCTTATGGATTTGACTAGCAAAATAGCCTAATTTTTGAGCTAAATTTAAGTAAGCTTTCATGCTAGGTTCAAAAACTTGCATAGGCAAATTGAGAGCATGCGGGTGGCTTGAACCCCTTAAAGACTCCATAACCCCTTGTGCGGCTTGTTTAGAAATTTCTTCTTGAGATTCTAAGGTGTTAGCACCAATATGAGGGGTTGCATAGACATTAGGTAAGTCTAAGAGCTTGTTATGAATGCCAGGTTCTTTAGAAAAGACATCAATACCAAGCCAACGCACTTTTTTGGTCTCTAGGGCTTCATAAAGGGCGTCTTCGTTATAAAGCCCACCCCTAGCGCAATTGATTAAGATAACCCCTTTTTTCATGCGTTCAATTTCTTTAGTGCCTATTATGTTAATGGTTTCTTCATTTTTAGGGGTATGGATAGTGATAATATCGCATTGTAAAATATCTTCAAAATTTTTCGTATAAATCGCCCCCAAGTCAGTGGCTTTTGAAGAAGGGATATAAGGGTCATAGGCTAGAACTTCCATTTCAAAAGCTTTGGCTCTAATGCCCACCCTTGAGCCAATATTTCCAAAGCCAATAATGCCTAGTTTTTTACCTTTTAATTCTGTGCCATACCAATCTTCTCGTTTCCACAATCTCTGGTGTTTGATTTGTTCATTAGCGCCAGGAAATGTTCGCACTGCATTAATGATATGCGCCATAGTCAATTCTACTGCAGCAATGGTGTTAGCGGTAGGAATATTCATGACCACAATACCTTTTTGAGAACAGCTTTCCAAATCAATATTATCCACGCCCACACCCGCTCTTACAATGGATTTTAAATTAGTTAAAGGACTTAAAAAATCGCTTGTAATAGGGGTCATACTACGAGTAATAAGGGCATCCATAGGGATAAGCTTTTCTAAAAGCTCTGTTTTAGGGCATGCAGAATAATCATGCAAGATAATATCTTTTTGAGCTTCTAAAAGCTCAATGCCCTTAGTGTGAATTGGGTCGCAAATGGCTACTTGATACATAAAAATTCCTTTAAGATTTTATGGAATGGCATGATAGCGTATTTTGTAATATTTCAAGTCTTCTAAAAGGCGTTCTCGTTTAGAATCATCTAAATAAATTATCATGTTGGATTGTTTGGGAGTGTTATCGTAGGCAAATTCAATCTTTTCTTGCTTTAAGATTTCTTTTAAACATAAAAATTGGTATTCTTCTAAATCTTTAACAAGCAGTTTAGAGCTTTGAAACGCATGTTTATCAAAAGAGACTTCAAAGTGGCGTTCTACAACAGGATAATTTGTGGGGGATTTTGAAAGTGTGTCATTAGATGATTTATCGTCATCAAAATCAGGGTCTTCTAAAAGAATATCATCAATTGTCTTTATAATTTTGGGTTCTCTTGGCTTTTTTGCTTGACTGATTGGAGAGGTTGGAGGAATCTCTTTATTAAGATGCAAAAATAAATAGGCTAAGGAGCCAAGAGCAATGGCTAGAGAGATAAGAACAAGAGTTGTTTTAAATCTCATGCTCTTTTAATACTCTTAAAGTTTTTCTTTAAGAATATCACCCAAGGTCATCTTGTCATCGCTTGCATTAAAGGCTTGCAATTCTTCTTTTTCTTTTTTACGCTCCAAACGATGCACAGAAGCACGCACTTTATTGTTGGATTTTTCAATGGCAACAATCACGCTTGTGATTTCTTCGCCCATTTGAACTTCTTCTTTTTTCAAAGGGCTTAAGTCTTCATTCTTGATAAGTATATCAATACCATCAGCATGGACAAACACACCAAAATCTTTAATGCTAACCACTTTGCCCTTAATGATGTCGTCTATTTTGTGCTTTTGGGCGAATTCTTCAGTGGGTGAAGGCATCAAATGTTTAGAGCTTAAAGAGATTTTCTTGTCTTTTTTATTGATTTTAAGAATTTTTACTTTAAGCACATCGCCAACATTATAGTGGTCTTTGCACTTTTTGTCTTTATCCCAAAAAGCATCATGGTTATGCAATAAGCCATCTACACCACCTAAATCCAAGAAAGCTCCAAAATCAGTTAAAGTAGCAACTTTACCCTCTAAGACATCGCCTACTTGATACTTAGCCTCAAAATCATCAAAAGGTCTGTTAGTGAGTTGTTTTAAAGACACTCTTAAGCGGCGATTTTTAGAGTCAATTTCAATGATTTTTACATCAATTTCTTGTCCTACGCTTAGGTATTTGTTAGGGTGCTTAACATTCTTATCCCAAGAAATTTCAGAAACATGTAAAAAGCCCTCAATATCATTACCAATATCTACAAAAGCGCCATAATCTTCAATGTTGCTTACCACAACCTTAATGGCATAGCCGGGCTTGAGTTTATCTTGGATTTCTTCCCATGGGTCTTCGGTAGTGGCTTTGATTGAAAGAGAGAGGCGTCTTTTTTCTTCGTCATAAGCAATAGCTTTGACATAAACTTCATCGCCCTCTTTATAATACTTTTCAGGGTTTACGGGACCTTTGTGGCTGATTTCAGAATAATGCACTAATCCCTCAATACCCTCCACTTCTACAAAAATACCAAAGCTTGTAATCTGTCTTACTATGCCCAAAATCGGCTCTTGACTTTCCAATAGTTTTTTAGAAATTTCAAGTTGGCGCTTATCATTAATTTCAAAAAAGCGTTTGCGAGAAAGTGCGATAGAGTGATTTTCTTTATCTACACGAGTAATGCAAGCCTTAATGCGTTTGCCTATATGATTAGCATCATGTCTTAAAGAAGAGAGCGCACGAGATAAGAAGTATTCTACTCCCTCTGATTCCACAATATAGCCACCTTTATTTTTGGCTACAATCTTGCCCTCAATAATCACATCTTTGTATCCATCGCCCAATTCTTGGATTTTAGATATAACTTTTTGTTGGGTAATAGCTTTTTTGTGAGACACATTAGGGCGTTCACCTCTTTCAGAAACATGCACTACAATAGAATCATTTTTATGATACTTTAACTTGCCATGTTCATCGGTAATCTCGTTTAAGGGCAAACGACCCTCTGTCTTACCGCCAACACTTACCATTGCATAGCCATCATTTTCATTGATTGAAACGATTAGCCCTTCTTTAATTGTGCCATTCTCTAACGCCTCTTCTTGTTTTTCAAAAAGTGTTACGAAATCTTCATCCTCGTCAGAAATGACTTGATTATCTACTTTGCTCATTAGCTACCTTATAATAAAATAAAACTACTTAGTAGTATTCTATCTTTTTTTGGCTTACAAAATCGTTTAAAAATCAAAATTTAGCGCACTTTTTAAGAAAAAATGTCAAAAATTCCTTAAAATGCACTAATTTTTTGCTTAACTTTTTCTATAATCCAATCAGGTGTGGAGGCTCCAGCTGTAATTCCGCACAATTTTTTGCCTTTAAACCATTCAATTTCTAACTCATTTTCATCTTCTACCAAGTAACTATCTTTACAATGCTGTTTAGCAATATTTAAGAGTTGTTTGGTGTTTGAAGAAGTCTTCCCACCTACGACTATCATAATATCCACTTCTTTACTCAAATCTAAAGCGGCTTTTTGGTTGTGTGAAGTAGCGTTACAAATCGTATTAAAAATACGCACTTCAGGGCATCTCTCAATGAGATAGGAAGCGATTTGTAAGAGTTTTGGGGTTTGTTTGGTGGTTTGAGAGACTAAAGCCACTTTTTTTTGTAACTTTTTTTCTTGTAATTCTTCTAAGGAATTGATAGCTAAGGTTTCGCTTGTAGAATAGCTAATTACACCTTTTACTTCAGGGTGGTTAATATCTCCAAAAAGCACGATTTGATAGCCTTCTTTACTCATAGATTCTACAATTTGTTGGGGTTTAATCACATACGGACAAGTTGCATCAGTGATTTTTATCCCTTTACTTTTCAAATATTCTAAATCTTGTTTAGGAATGCCATGAGTTCTTATAATCACGCTCTTGTCTTTAGAGATTTTTTTAGGGTCTTCTTCAATTTTCACATTGAAGTTTTTTTCTAAACGATTGATTTCTTTAGCGTTATGAATGAGCGAGCCAAAAATCAAGCTGTTTTCATTTTTTTCAGCAATTTGTATAGCTCTTTTTACCCCAAAGCAAAAGCCATAATCCTTAGCCATTTTAATTTCCATGTTATTTTCCTTCTTTGAGTTGCTTAAGTATTGTATGGAATTTAGGGAAAGAAATTGAAACGCATTTTAAATTGTCAATTTCTAAGGGTAGCACTAAGCCTAGAATAGCAAAACTCATCGCAATTCTATGGTCATTAAAGCTCTTAATCATAGGGGGTTTAATCTTAGAAAAGTGTTGCTTTAAATTTTCTGCATTTTCTAAACCTTCTATGCAAAACCCATCTTCAAATTCTTCGCATTCCAAATTTAAAGCCTTGAGATTAGAAATAATGGCATTAATTCTATCGCTTTCTTTAGCTCGTAAATCCTTAGCATTTTTGATTTTACTCTTACCTTTTGCAAAAAGCATGGCAATACTTAGGGCGGGGATTTCATCAATAAGGCTTGCGATATTTTTATCTATAGTAACAGCGTTTAAAAGGGCATGCTCTACATAAATATCGCCTATGATTTCTAAATCTTTGGATTTTATCAAATACTCTATCTTAGCGCCCATTTTTTTTAAGACTTCAAAAGCTTCTATGCGAGTGGGATTGAGTAAGACATTTTTTAAAAGAATGCGGCTATTTGGCACAATAACGCAAGCTAGAGCGAAAAAGAATGCGCTTGATGGGTCATTAGCAATACTAAAATCAAAAGAATCTAGGGGTTTTTCTAAAGGCGTTATTTTTAAAACACCTTGCTTATTTTGAATGTTAGCTCCCAAACTTTTGAGCATGATTTCTGTGTGGTTACGACTAAGCTCATTTTCTTTATAAGTGCTTATACCTTGTGCTTGTAAAGCACCTAGAATTAAAGCGCTTTTTACTTGAGCAGAAGCGATAGGGCTTTCATAATCAAAAGCTTTTAAGTGGGTTCCTAAGATAACTAACGGAGCCAAATGATTATTCTCTCTTGCTAAAATTTTTGCCCCACAAGCATTCAAAGGCTCAATGATTCTTTTCATGGGGCGTGAGTTTAATGAGCTATCCCCACTTAAGACAAAAAACCCTTTTTGAGCGCTCAAAAGCCCTGCATATAAACGCATGCTTGTGCCAGAGTTGTTGCAATTTAAAATCTTGTTAGGCTCTTTTAAGGTAAGTGGGGGTGTGATTTTAAAAGAATTTTGTGTAATATAATCTATTTTAGCCCCTAAGTTTTGAGCGATTTCTAGTGAGCTTAAACAATCTTTCCCCATTAAAAAATTGCGCACTATGCAAGGTTTTTGAGCTAGTAGGCTAAAAATTACCGCTCTGTGCGAGAGCGATTTATCACTAGCATTAATATCAAGCTCTAAATCTATCAAAAATTATCCTTTAAGGCGGGCATTGAATTTTTTCTCTAAAATTTCAAGGGCTTTTTGAATGACAGAATTAACTTCTTCATCATTTAAGGTTTTTTCTAAAGAGCTAATAACAAGGCGTATGCTTAAAGCGATAGTATTATCGTTTTCTTTAAAAACATCAAGGGCTAGAATTTCGTGTAAGTTAGGAATTTTAGCATCTTCTAAAGCTTTTAACAGAGTGCTAAAAGCAATGTCTTTGTCTATTAAAAGGGTCAAATCTCTTGTGCTACTAGGATAAATGCTAAAGGGTTGTAATAGCATACTAGGATGCTTGAGTTTAGTTGCATCAATTTCAGCATAATAGCTTTCAAATAAATCTAGTTCTTGGATAACTTTAGGATGGACTTTTGCAATTGTGCCTATGACTTCGTTATTTTGAATGATTTTAGCGCTTTGGTAGGGGTGATTGATGGGCATTTGAGTGTCTAACTTTTCTAAACTAAAATCCCCTATAATTTTTGAAATACATTCAGCAAAAGAGTAAAAATCCCACGCCTTGCCCTTAGCATAAGGATAGCTTTCTAATACTCTTAAGCCACTCACTAAAAAGCCTAGCTTTTGAGTTTCTTCTCTTTTAGAGTTATACACGCTTCCTTTTTCATAAAACGCTATGCTTTTAAACCCTAAATTTTTGTTTCTCAAACTCGCATCTAAAAGACCACAAACAAGGCTGGTTCTAAGCGAGTTTAACTCCGTTGTGATAGGGTTTTGTAACTCTAGTGAGTCTTCTAAAACTTCAAAACCTAGCTTTTGTTGTTCTTCTTTGGAATAAAACACATAATGAATGACTTCTTTAAAATCGCAAGCAAGAGCCTTGTGTTTAAGGTTCTCAAAAAAGCGGTGTGTGTGATAATGTGGGTTTGCATTTTCTTTATTGACACAATTAAGGGGCTTGGAGACTAAATTATCAATGCCTACAAAGCGTAAGACTTCTTCAGCAATATCTTGAATGTTCTTAATATCATGTCTAAAATTTGGCACTATAATTTCTAAATTTTGCTCTTTTATCTCAACTTCAAAGCCTAAACTTTTTAAAATGCTTTGAACTTTTTCTCTTTCTAGGGCAAGTCCTAAAATCTCTGTAATTTCTTCAAGCTTTATAGTGAGTGTGCAATCTTTCAAAGAATGTTTGGTTTGTTTAACTTCTAAAACATCAGCCTTTAAATGAGTGCTTAAAAAATCTAAACCTTCTAGTAAGTTAGGGTTGCTTCCCCTAGTGCTTCTATACACAAGGGCGTTGTCTTTTTTAAGTGTTTTATCTTTTAGGGCATGTAGTTTTAAGGATAAGTTTGCAGGCTCTGTATAACTTGCTTCTAAGAGTAGATACTCGCTTAAATATTCTTGGGTATGTTCTATAGCGATAGTGGAGAGCTTTTTATTACTAATATAAACGCTTTCAAGGTTATTTTCATCACTTTTTACGCTTAGATTAATAGGGGATAAATTTACGCTATAAGCATTCATTAATACCCCACTAAAATGCGTGCCATACTCTATGAAATTTTTTAAAGCATTCTCACTCAACGCATTGTTATGAGCTAGTGCAAGTTTGATATTTAAAGGGGTGTTTAAAGAATGGTTTTTAATCAAATAATAAGCTAAATGCGATTGAATACTCTCATCAGTATTGAGTGTGATTAAATCGCTTTTTTTAGTAAAAACTAATGCCTTGATAGGTTTTAGGGGCGATTGATAAAACGCACTGATTTCTCTAGCAACGCCTAAAACACTCAAGCAATCCCCACGATTTGGGGTTAATGAGATTTCTAAAACATGCGTGTTGAATGGGGCGTATTCGCACAATTCCTTACCTAGAACTAACTCTCCAATACTTTCATCTAATTCTAATATGCCTTCATTAATTTTAGGAAAGCCAAGTTCTGTGCTAGAACAAATCATGCCATAGCTCTCCACCCCCCTAAGTTTGGTTTTAGCAATAGTAGTTGAGCCTATTGTCGCTCCATTGAGAGCGACTGGCACGAATTGATTTTCTTTGACATTTTTAGCCCCACACACGATTTGTAAAACTTCCTTACCCACATCTACTTGACACACACTCAGCTTCTCAGCATTTTGGTGGGGCATTTTTTCTAGCACTTTACCTACAACCACATTCTTAGGGGTGATGTAAGGGGTGCAACTCTCTACTTCTAAGCCTAAGCAACTCAAATTTTCACAGAGCTTAGATACATCTTTAGGCACATCTACAAAAACATTCAAATCATAAGTGCTTAGTTTCATTAAAAGCTCTCCAATACTCTTAAATCAGTTTCAAAGAAACTGCGTAAATCATTGATTTGACAAGTAAGCATTGCTAATCTCTCAATGCCCATGCCAAAGGCAAATCCGCTCACATTTTCATAACCTACCGCATCAAAGACGGCATTATTTACCATGCCACAGCCTAAAACTTCTAACCAGCCAGTATGAGAGCAAACCCTACAGCCTTCTTGCTTACAAAATACACAGCTAATATCCACTTCAGCACTAGGTTCAGTAAAAGGGAAAAAGCTCGAACGCCATCTTAATTTCACATTGCCAAAAAAGTAATGCAAAAAATCTTCTATCACGCCTTTTAAGTGCGTGAAATGGATACTTCCTTTTTTATCTACCACAAGCCCTTCAATCTGATGAAACATGGGCGTATGGGTTAAGTCATAATCTCGCCTAAAGGTCTCACCTAAGCAAATCATCTTAATAGGGGGGGTTTGATTTTGCATGGTATGGATTTGGACAGGTGAAGTGTGTGTCCTTAAAAGTTTGTTATCCTTAAAATAGAAAGTGTCTTGCATATCTCTTGCAGGATGATAAGGGGGCAAATTTAAAGCGCTAAAATTATGAAAATCATCTTCCACTAAAGAGCCGATTTCAAGCTTGTATCCTAAGGGGGTAAAAAATTCAATGATTTTATTTTTGGTGTAGTTTAGGGGGTGAGAAGAGCTTGTTTTTTGAGCGTTAAACAAACTCACATCAATTTTTTCTTTTTTTAAGCATTCTTCTAGCTCAAGCTCCATAATGGTCTTTTTTTTCAACTCAAACGCTTCTTCAAACGCTTGTTTATAATGGTGTATTTCTTTAGCAAAGGCGTTTTTTTCTGCGCCATTTAAATTCTTAAGTTCAGCAAATTTAAGTGCAAAGACACCTTTTTTTCCAAGGGCATTCAAACGCACTTCTTCTAACTCTTTGCTGTTATTAACCTTTTCTAATCGCTCTATTAAGGTGTGCAATAACTATCCTTTATTTTATTTTTAAAAGCTAGAGTATAATACAAATTTAATAAAATAGAAACCTTAAAAAGAGAGTAAACATAAATATGAATGTGTTTGAAAAGATAATTAAAGGTGAAATCCCTTGTTCTAAGATTTTAGAAAACGAGCATTTTTTATCCTTTTATGATATTAACCCTAAAGCTAAAGTGCATGCGTTAGTTATTCCTAAAAAAAGCATTCAAGATTTTAATGGCATAACCCCAGAGCTTATGGCACAAATGACAGCATTCATTTTTGAAGTGGTGGATAAATTAGGGATTAAAGAGAGTGGCTATAAGCTTTTAACCAATGTGGGTAAAAACGCTGGACAAGAAGTGATGCACTTGCATTTTCATATTTTAAGCGGAGACAAACACTAAAAAGCATTGGTAGGTTTTTATGCAAGCATTTCTAAATAAGAGTTTTGCCCCTTTACTTAATCCTAATGAAGACCTTTTAGAGCAGGTGCGCTCTAGTATTATCTTAAAAAAAGGGGTGCGTTATTTTGACTTTGGAGCATCAGGATTAGCAAGTAGCTTAATTGAAAAACGCATGAAATCTTTATTGCCTTACTATGCGAACGCTCATTCTATCGCCTCTAAGCATGCGATTTTAATGGGAGCGCTTTTAGAAGAATGTCAAAATAGATTGCGCCACTCTTTAGGTTTAAACGAACAATACCTAATTTTAAGTGCTGGATATGGAGCAAGCTCAGCGATTAAGAAATTTCAAGAGATTTTAGGGGTGTGTATTCCTTCAAAAACGAAGAAAAATTTAGAGCCGTATTTAAAAGATATTCCTTTAAGGCATGTTATTGTAGGGCCTTATGAACACCATTCTAATGAAATTAGTTGGCGTGAAGGCTTGTGTGAAGTGGTGCGTATTCCTTTAAATGAGCATGGTTTATTGGATTTAGACAACTTAGAAAAAAATTTAAAAAATAATCCCCATAGTCTAGTTTCTATTAGCGCTGCCTCTAATGTAACCGGACTTCTTACGCCTTTAAAAGAAATTTCAACATTATGTAAAAAATATCAAGCCACTTTAGCCTTAGACTTGGCTAATTTTAGCGCTCATGCTAACCCTAAAGATTGTGAATACAAGGCAGGTTTTTATGCGCCTCATAAGCTTTTAGGGGGTGTTGGGGGGTGTGGTCTTTTAGGCATTGCCAAAGATTTGATTGACACTCAAATTGCGCCTAGTTTTAGTGCTGGAGGCGTGATTAAATACGCTAATAGCAAAAGGCATGAGTTTATTGAAGAACTACCTTTAAGAGAAGAGTTTGGCACACCGGGATTATTGCAATTTTATAAAAGTGCTCTAGCGTATCAATTAAGAGATGAATGCGATTTGGATTTTATCAAAAAGCGAGAGGACAATTTATTACGCTTACTTATGTATGGGTTAAAAGATTTACCAGCAATCAGTATTTATGGGAATTTAACAGCTAGTCGTTTAGGCGTTGTGGCTTTTAATATTGGAGGTATATCACCTTATGAATTAGCTAGGGTTTTAAGCTATGAATATGGTATTGAAACTCGTGCGGGTTGCTCTTGTGCAGGGCCTTATGGACATGATTTGTTAAACCTTAAGGCTCAAGGATTAGAAGATTTTATTACAAAGCCCGGTTGGTTAAGGGTGAGTTTACATTTTACGCATTCGTTGCAAGATATTGATTATTTATTGGAATGCTTAAAGAAAGCGATAAAAAAATTGCGTTAAGACTTAATAAATTAGAAAGGATTAATTCTTGGATATTCTTAATTTAGATAAGGTAGAAAAAGGCTTAGAGGAAGAAACAACTAAAGTTTTAGATGAAGATAAGCAAGCTATTTTAGAGGATTTAAGCGCTTTAGCATGGGTTGAGGTTGCCGAGTTTAGCACGCTTTCTGGACTTTCTGAAGAGCGTATTATAGAATTAGTGAATGAGGGGAAAATTCAGAGTAAAAAAAGTGGCTCTAAGCTCTTAATTGATGTGAGCAGTGGGACTAATGCGCTTGTAAAAAGAGTGGAAAATAATCTTGTTTCAATGGATATGGATGGGCATGCTTTAGAGCCTATCTTTGTAGAAAAGACTATTAATACCATTTTAGGCTTGCATGATAAAGTGGTGTTAGCAAAAGATGAAACCATAGGGGCTTTTAAAAATGAAAATATGTTTTTAAAAGATGCTTTAATTTCTATGCAAGAAGTTTATGAAGAAGATAAAAAAACCATTGATATGATGCGCATTGAGCTTGAAAAAGCACGAGAAGAAATTGAATTTATGAAGAGAAAATACCGCTTAATGTGGGGGAAAGTTTCTGATATGGGAAGTGTGAATAAAAAATAGTCTTAGTTTGGCTATTAAATTAAGAAATCTGTTAACAATAGTTAACGATAGTTTTATTTATTGTGTGCTAAAATTTTGATGTTTTTTGTATCTAATTTACTTATCACAAGGAGAATCGTGTCTATTTCACGCAGAAGTATCCTAAAGGGGACAGCTGGGGCAGTTGCACTTGCAAGCACTAATCCTTTAGGGGCGATTAATCATTTTGAAAAAGTAGAGTCCATTCCGCATGCAACACATTTTGGCCCTTTTATTGCGAAGGTTCAAAGTGGAGTTATCAAAGACATCATTCCCCAAAAAAGTGATTACAATCCTACCACAATGTTAAAAGCTATGGCAGATAGAGTGCATTCTGATACCAGAGTTAAATATCCTTGTGTGCGTAAGAGTTTTTTGGAAAATAAAAAAAACCACAAAGAATTGCGTGGAAAAGAAGAATTTGTGCGTGTGAGCTGGGATGTGGCATTGGATTTGGCAGCTAAGAAGCTTAAAGAAATTCCTAGAGAAAATATCTATAATGCGAGTTATAGCGGCTGGGGGCATGTGGGTAAATTGCATCGTTGTAATAGTCTAGCAGGGCGGTTTTTTAACACGACTTTAGGGGGGGCAGTTGGGACTGATGGAGAGTATAGTAATGGCGCAGCAGGAAGAGTGAATCCTATTGTAGTGGGGGATATGGAAGTTTATTCGCAACAAACTACCCATGAAGAGATGATTAAAAATTGTAAGGTGTATGTCATGTGGGGGGCGGATTTGTTCAAGTGTAATCGTATTGATTATTTTGTGCCAAATCATGTTAATGACAGATACTATCCCGAATATAAAAAAGCTGGGATTAAATTCATTAGTATTGACCCCATTTATACCGAAACCGCTCAGGCTTTCAATGCTGAATGGATACAGATTCGCCCCAATACTGATGTGGCATTAATGTTAGGCATGATGAACCATTTGTATATGAGTGGGAAGTATGACAAGGATTTTATCGCTAAATATACTGATGGCTTTGATAAATTCTTGCCCTACTTATTAGGCAAAACAGATAATACGCCAAAAACTCCCGAATGGGCATCTAAAATCACAGAAGTTCCTGTCAAAAAGATTAAAGAATTAGCAGAATTATTTGTTTCTACACGCACCTTTTTAGCAGGGAATTGGGCAATGCAAAGAGCCCAACATGGCGAGCAACCTGATTGGGCGCTAATTGCTTTAGCGAGTATGATTGGTCAAGTGGGCTTGCCCGGTGGGGGCTTTGGCTTTTCAATGCACTATAGTGGGAATGGTCAAGCAAGTTCAGGGGCAAGACCAATTCCTGGCATTTCACAAGGGCGCAATCGTGTGAAAGGCACTATTCCAGCATCTAGGGTTTCTGAGGCCATTTTAAATCCGGGTAAGGAAATTGACTTTAAGGGTAAGAAACTCAAATTGCCTAAAGTGAGAATGGTTTATAATTGTGGTTCATCATTACTAGGGCATGAGCCAGATGCTAACGAGCTTATTCGTGCGTTAAGAACGCTAGATTGTGTGATTGTGCATGAGCCTTGGTGGACACCTACAGCGAAGTTTGCTGATATTGTTTTTCCCTCTACTAGCACTATGGAGAGAGATGACATCACTTTTGGAGGCAGTTACTCTAAAAATGTCATTTATGCTATGCGTAAAGTTATAGAGCCTGTTTATGAATCTAAAGATGATTATGAAATCTTTAGGCAATTAGCCTTAAGAATTGGAGGCAATGAGGCAGAGCAACGCTTTACAGGTGGCAAGAGTTATATGGAATGGATTAAGCGTTTCTATGATAGAAGTGATGGGCCTACTTTAAAATCGTTTGACCAATTTTGGAGAGATGGCTTTGTAGAGTTTGAAATTCCTGAAGACGCAAGAAAGTTTGTGCGTCATGCTGAATTTAGGCAAGACCCCGTGAATAATAAGCTTGCTACAGAGAGTGGGAAAATTCAAATTTTCTCTCAAAAATGTGCGGATTTTAAACTAGCTGATTTTAAGGGGCATCCGACTTGGTTTGAGCCAGCAGAGTGGTTAGGCTCTAAAATGGCTGAGACTTATCCATTCCATTTAGTCTCTCCACACCCAAAATATCGTGTTCACTCACAGCTTGATAACACTTGGATTAGAAATGTGTATAAGATTCAAGGTAGAGAGCCTGTAGTGATTAATGAATTAGACGCTAAGAAATTAGGCATTAAGCATGGCGAGATTGTGGAAGTGTTTAATGCTAGAGGAAGGTTATTAGCTGGAGCGTTTGTAACAAAAAATATTCGCCAAGGCGTTTTAAGTATTCAAGAGGGCGCATGGTATGACCCAGAAGATTCTAGAGTTAAAAACCCACGATGTAATGCAGGGCATGTGAATGTGCTTACCTCTTCACGCCCTACAAGTGGCATGGCGCAAGCAGTTTCAGCCAATACGGTTTTAGTGGGAATTAGAAGACTTAGAAAGAGCGAGTTAGTTAGGCCTTATCATTCTATTTCAGTGCCAAGTATTGTTGGTGCGTAATTACATAAATTAAGAAGGAGCAAGAAGATGAAAAAGTTACTAGCGTTAGCGTTGTTTTTGAGCGTGTTGAGTGCGCAAAGGTTGTATGTAGCAGGTGATGACATAGATGTTTATGATAAATCAGGCAAAGAGAAGATTGGAACTATTGCTAGAGGCACACCGGTAGATACAATTAGTGATGTAGGCGATAAGAGTGTGGTTAAAGTAAAGGGTTATCTTAAAAAAGATGACACCAGAGTTTTGTATGCGACCAAGAATTTTGCTATGGCATTTATTTCTTTAACTAAGGCAGGTGGTGTGCAATCAGACACTATGGAAGTTGCAGTGCCTAAGAAAAAACTTACAAGCGACCAAGCTAAAGCATGGTCAGATTCTGAGTTTTTATACTATGATACATGCTCTATGTGTCATGCAGCCCATGCTCCCAAAGAGCATAATATGGTAGAGTGGGATGGGATTTTTGCAACGATGAGAACTTTTGCTATGCCAACTAATGAAGAGGCACGCAAAATCATTCAATATTTGCACTCCCATGCAATTGATGGTTATGCGACTGATGATGAGTAGATAATAGGGTAAAATAATTATGGATTTTTTTTTAAAGTATTTTGGTTTAGGCTTTCTTATTTTAGGAGGGGCATTGCTTGCAGAGTCTCAGGGTTTTGCAGTCAAAAGCGATGAGAGTTTGAGTGGTAGATTTTTAGAAGTTTTATCTATGGACTTTCAAGATGAAATGCATGCGGGTCTTAAATTTGTAGTTGCTAAAGATAAGGATAAAAATGACAAGAAGGAGCTTTGTCATTTTGATGCTGTTTTATTATCTGAGATGGCAATGAATAAAGTCCCTAAAAACGCTCTTTCCTTACAAGAGATTTTATTTGAATCCACTAAAGATAAGACAAATTATGTATTTGCTATGATTGAGCCTAAATTTTGTGCTAGAGAAAAAAGAAAAGATATTTCTAAGTTACAACAATGGTTCAAAGAAAAGGCATTAGGTTTGATTGAGGGCTATAAGGTAAATTATCAAAATCCCTATAAGCTCCACAATAAACACAAATAATTATAATTTAAAATGAAAGAGTAGAATGGTTTTAGTATTAGATTTTGGGAGTCAATATACTCAGCTGATTGCAAGGCGCTTGAGAGAGAGTGGAGTTTATGCTGAGATAGTTCCCTTTTTTGAAAGTGTAGAAAATATTCAAAAAAAAGCGCCCAAAGGCTTGATTCTAAGTGGAGGTCCAGCAAGCGTGTATGCCAAAGATGCCTACAAGCCTAGTGAAAAAATCTTTGAGTTAGGTTTGCCAATTTTAGGGATTTGTTATGGCATGCAGTATGTGGTGGATTTTTTTGGTGGGAAAGTAGCTTGTGCGAATGAGCAAGAGTTTGGTAAGGCTACTTTAGAAATCACTAAAAATTCCATGCTTTTTGAGGGTGTGAAAACAAAAAGTCTTGTATGGATGAGTCATATGGACAAGGTTGTAGAATTGCCCAAAGATTTTACTACCATTGCAATAAGTGCTAATTCACCCCATTGTGCGATTGAATATAAAAAGATTTTTGGTTTGCAATTCCACCCAGAAGTGATTCAAAGTGAAGAAGGGGGTAGAATTTTAGAGAATTTTGCCCTTCAAATTTGTGGTTGCGAAAAAACTTGGGGAATGAAAAATTTTGCCAAAGAAGAAATTGCTAGATTAAAAGAGCATGTTGGCAATGCTAAGGTTTTGTGTGCGGTGAGTGGGGGAGTAGATTCTACCGTGGTAGCAACCTTGCTACATAAGGCGATTAAAGATAATTTAATTGCTGTATTTGTCGACCATGGTTTGTTGCGTAAAAATGAAAAAGAAATGGTGCAAACGATGTTTAGGGATTTGCAAATTCCTCTAAACACTATAGATGCTAAAAAAATCTTTTTGTCTAAATTAAAGGGTGTGAGTGAGCCAGAATTAAAACGAAAAATAATTGGTGAGACCTTTATTGAAGTGTTTGAAAAAGAGGCTAAAAAGCACCACTTAAAAGATAAGATTGAGTTTTTAGCCCAAGGCACATTGTATCCTGATGTGATTGAATCAGTAAGTGTTAAAGGGCCTTCAAAGGTAATTAAATCGCACCATAATGTAGGCGGGTTACCTGAATGGATGGATTTTGAGCTTATAGAGCCATTAAGAGAGTTGTTTAAAGATGAAGTGCGCTCACTTGGAAGAGAGCTAGGTGTGCCAGAAAGCATGCTTATGCGCCATCCTTTCCCCGGACCCGGACTTGCTATAAGGATTTTGGGTGAAATCACAGAAGATAAGCTTAAATGCTTGCAAGAGGCTGATGCTATTTTTATTGAAGAGCTTAAAAAAGCTAATTTATATGATAAGGTGTGGCAAGCTTTTTGTGTGCTACTAAATGCTCTTTCAGTAGGGGTTATGGGAGATAATCGCACTTATGAAAATGTCGTGTGTTTAAGGGCAGTGAATGCTAGTGATGGCATGACAGCGAGCTTTTCACACTTAGAACATGCATTTTTAGAAAAAGTATCTAATCGTATCACCAATGAAGTGAGTGGGATTAATCGTGTGGTGTATGATATCACTTCTAAGCCACCCGGAACAATTGAGTGGGAATAGTTAAAAATCGTTGTAAAAAAGTAGGATTTTTTAGATAATATTAAGATTTAAAATCAAAACTTAGGAAGGAATCTCATGAAAAAATGTAATTTGGCTTTGGTAGTAGGAATGTTATTGGCAACTCAAGCTTTACAAGCTGATGTGGCTCAAGAAAAGGCGCAGAAAGATTATCACCATGCAATCAATACGGGTGAGTCTACGGATTTGCACTTTCATTATCCCATTAAAGGTGAGCAAAAGCCTAATAATGGGCATATGGTATTATTGATAGACCCAAAACTAGAAATCAATAAGATTATTCCACAAGCTTATCAAAAAGAGTTTGAAAAGTCTTTAATGGTGCAAATTAGCAGTCTTTTTGAAAGAAAGGGCTATAGCGTTTCGCATGTCAAAAGTGAAAGTGAAATTAGCGAAGAGATGAAGAAAAAGGCTCGCCTTGCTTTGCGTGTTGAAGGCAGTATGGCAATCTTAGAGGATATTGTAGAAGAAAGCAAGGATATTACTGAAGAAAGAGTGATTGATATGTCTTCAGGATATGTGAACTTAAACTTATTTGAGCCTAAGAGTGGGGATATTATCCATAGTTTTGGTGTGGATATTTCAAAAATTAAGGCAGTGATTGAACATATTATGCTTACACGCACTAATTCTGGTGGGTATATGCCAAAAACTGTTACTCATAAAGTTAAAGAGACAGACCATGATAGAGCTATTAGAAAGATTATGAATCAAGCATATCAAAAGACAATGGGTCATGTCTCTAAAGAATTAAACTTAAAAAATGTCATGCACTATCAGCAAGTGGCTAGTGAGATAAAAAAACGCAAATAACTTTAAAAAGAGAGTCTTAAAACTCTCGCCTTTTTAAAAGGTAGCTCTCTATAGGAGAGTTGCTTGGAATCAATGATTTTTATTCTAAAGTCTTTTATAACTTGGTGTTTTAAGAGTTTATTTCTATCATTTTATCATTAAAAAATTAGCTTGTTGTATTTTTGATAAATGCCTATTTTTAATGATTGGTATCAAATTAGAGTGTTTATTGCTTTGATTCTTATAGATTATTAAATTCCTAGAGGAATAGGTATTTTAAATGCTTTTTAATATGAATTAGATTGAAAATAGTATTTTTAGTTGTTGTATGGAGCTAGAAATTTAAGAGAATACTAAAAGGCTCTATTATATTTTATTGCTTGTTTTGCTCTCTTTGGGACATGATTTTTAAAAGTTTTATATGACTTTATTTTCATTAAACACCGATAATAAAATATAAAAAGAGCTTAATGTTTAAATTGCGTTAAGTGATAGTTTCTAGGTATTTTTTAGAGTTTAACAAAGACTAATGTTTTAAGTCAATGAGTGTTTGTCTTAAAGGCGCTAAACACACTTTTAAGACGAGCTAATACGAAAAAGCCTTTTAAAAAACTCTCTTTAAAAGAAAAGAAATTATTTTGTTAAGATATTTTTAGGGTATCAATGCTTAATTAGGATAGCGTTTTTTAATTTTATGTTTTAGTTTAACTAAAACAATAATATAGATTTTATTGTCGTATTGCTTTTATAACAAAAAGTTAAGCCATGATAGCTTAGTTCTTTGTTTTAAGCAGATAAATTTCGCTAAGGCTTTGCTAAAGAAAGTAGGTTTTATCAAAATTTAATTATTTTTTGTGAAGTGCTTGTGAAACTTAAGCTAAAAATTAAAAATTTTAGCTATAATGTTTCTTTACAAAAATTATCGGGGCGTAGCGCAGTCTGGTTAGCGCACTTGGTTTGGGACCAAGGGGTCGAAGGTTCGAATCCTTTCGCCCCGACCATTTTTGTAAAGTAAATCGTTCTGTTTAATTTTTTTTGGTAGAATATTTTTCACTTCTTTGATGGTGGGAGTAGCTCAGTCGGTTAGAGCATCAGATTGTGGTCCTGAGGGTCGTGGGTTCGATTCCCATCTTCCACCCCATCTTTAATAATGAAAAATTACCAAATCTGTATTGTGATGTTCTTTTAAATTGTAGGCGTTCGTAGCTCAATTGGATAGAGCACCAGACTTCGGATCTGGGGGTTAGGGGTTCGACTCCCTTCGGGCGTACCACCTAACATTATCATTATATGCGCTTGTAGCTCAGCTGGATAGAGCAACAGCCTTCTAAGCCGTAGGTCGCAGGTTCGAGTCCTGCCAAGCGCACCACCTTAATGATATTCTTTGAGAGGACACATGGACTTTTTAGAGTGGGCTTTACTCATCTTTTTAATCTTAGTGTTTTTGATAGGAATTGGTTATTATATATTCATGGTTTTTTCTTCTAAAAATTAGCAAAGTGTTGTTGATTCTAGTTTTTTATATTCTCAAATATTTTTAATCTCATAACTTATTAAAAGTATTAAAATAGCAAGTTGGTAGGCAGTAAGAAATAAGAACTTTTTTGAAAACTATTTAGCCTATGATACTTTTGTAATATTAAATCACACTATTTTTGATTAGATAATGTTGCAATAATCATACAAAAAGCAAAAACACCTTTAGCCAAAGATAAATGATAGGGGCGTTAAAATTACGCAAAAAATCTTGATAAAAGCGTTTGTTTAAGAAATCTAGATAGTGAGAGTTTAGGCTAGAATAGGATTGTATAGAGCTAGAGAAAAATTTTGAAGTTGTGCTTTGTGTTGTCAAGGAGTGTTTAGGATTTGATTAAAGGGGCTTTAAGACTAGGATTTCATTAGTTGTAAGAATATAGAGCTAAACCCATTTAATAATCTTTTATGATATTTTTTTATGTAACATTAAGCGTGAAATATATTTTTAACACCTTTTAAATTGCATAATGAATTATTTGTAATAAATGAAAATATAGAGTTTTTAAAATAATCATAAAAAGTGCAAGAAAATAAGAGTGTAAAACCCTTATTTTCTGGATTCTAATAAGTGTTTGGTATATTCGTGTTTAGGGTTTTCAAAGACTTCTTCTGTAGTGCCAAATTCAGCAACTTGTCCCTCACATACTACTAGCACCTTATCACAAAACGCTTGCACAATGTCCAAATCATGGCTAATAAATAAGTAGCTTAAACCTTGTTTTTCTTGCAAGTTTAAAAGCAAGTTTAAAATTGATTTTTGAATGCTTTTATCTAAGGCTGAAGTAGGCTCATCTAAGACAATAATTGAGGGCTTTAGAGCAATCGCTCTAGCAATAGCCACTCTTTGGCGCTCCCCTCCGCTTAATTCAAACGCATACGCATGCAATAATTTAGACTCTAGTTGCACTTCTTCTAAGCAAATTTTGGCTTGCTCTTTAAGGATCTCTTTATTAAGAGAGGGTGAGCCAAAAAAAAGCGCTTCTAAAAGAATATCTTGAATGCTTAAACGAGGGTTGAGCGAGGCATAAGGGTCTTGAAAGACAATTTGTAAAATCTTGCGATAGGGTTTAAAGGCTTTTGAATTAAGATTTTGGACATTTTGACCTAAAATTTTTTCTTCCCCACTACTTAAGGCAAGCTTTAAAAGCCCTAGAGCTAGAGAGCTTTTCCCGCTCCCACTTCTTCCAATCACCCCAATATTTTCCTTTTCTTTCAAGCTAAAATTGACTTTAGAAATGAGCGTTTTTTGTAAAGAGGGCATAAAAAAGCGTTTTTGCAAATAATGCACGCTAAAATCTTTTGTTTCTAGGCATGTTGAATCTAGGGGTTTTAGAGTTTTTTTAGGCAATATTGAAGATTCTAATAAGGTTTTGGTATAGGGGTGTTTGGGGGCGTTAAATAATTCGTTAGTGTCCCCACTCTCGCATACTAAGCCATTTTTAAGCACAAACACCTTTTCTACAAGGCGCTTAATCGCATTCAAATCATGGCTAATGAATAAAAGAGCGAGATTTTTTTCAACACTTAATTGATAGAGTAAGTCTAAAATTTGTCCTTGCACTTGCGCATCTAAAGCGGTAGTTGGCTCATCACAAATAAGAAGTTTTGGCGCATTGATTATGCCCATAGCAATAGCCACTCTTTGGCGTTGCCCTCCGCTTAATTCATAAGGGTAGCGATTTAACAAGCTCTCATCTAAATGCACTAAGTGCATAACTTCTAAAACCTTTTCTTTAATGAGCGTTTTACTAGCAAGTTTATGGTGCAAGAAAAAGGCCTCGCTAATTTGCTTATAGATTTTATGCAAAGGATTGAGACTAGATAGAGGGTCTTGAGCGATATAAGCAATGGTATTTCCCCTTATAGCTTGCAAATCTTGCATAGAGCATTCTAAAAGATTTTTATTTTCAAAAAGTATTTTTCCTGAGTGGGGTTTAAATTTGGGGTTTAATCGCATAATAAGATTAGCAATAGAGCTTTTTCCGCTCCCACTCTCGCCCACTAAGCCTATTCTTTGAGCCTCTAAAAGAGAAATATTGATATTTTGAAGTGAAAAATGCGAGCTTAAAGCACAACTTAAATTTTCAATTTTAAGCATAAAGACCCTTTAATAAAATCCTATTTGAGCATGTTAGAATTGAACGCATCACGCACCCCTTCACCAATAAATACTAACACTGAAAGCAACACTCCAATAGATAAAAACGCTACTATGGCTAAATGCGGTGAAGTGAGATTGTTTTTGCCTTGATTGACTAATTCACCTAAAGACGCACTCCCTACAGGCATGCCAAAGCCTAAGAAATCTAAAGATACTAAAGTAGCGATGCTTGCAGCCATTAAAAAAGGGATATAAGTAATACTTGCTACAAGCGCATTAGGCAAAACATGATAAAAAATAATGCGTAAATCATTCGCCCCTAAAGCTTTTGCAGCCTTAATGTAATCCATATTTCTTGCCCTTAAAAACTCTGTTCTTACCACTTGAGCTAATCCCATCCAGCTAAAAAGTAGCACTAAAATTAAAATGAGCCAAAAGCTAGAAACAAACGCACTAGAAATAGTAATGAGTAAAAATAGCACAGGGATACCATTCCAAATTTCGCTTAAGCGTTGGATAATTAAATCCACTAACCCCCCATAATAGCCTTGAATCGCTCCTAAGCTTACCCCAATAACCACGCTAAAAAAGGTCAATAATAACCCAAATAAAATAGAAATGCGATAGCCATATACAAGGCGAGCAAGCACATCTCTAGCTTGGTCATCTGTGCCTAAAAGATGTTTGAGACTTGGCGGGGTTGGGGCAGGAGAATCTAAATCCATTACAATACTATCATAACTATAAGGCACTAAAGCACGCACAACAAACGCATCTTTTAAAAGCGTGTTTTTAACATAGGGGTCATTATAATTAGTAGGGGTAAAAAAGTCGCCCCCAAACTCCACTTCAGCGTAATCTTTAAACATAGGAAAATACATTTTGGAATGATAGTAAATAAATAGGGGGCGCTCATTAACCCAAAACTTTGCCCCCATAGATAATACTAATAAGCCAACTAACACCCATAATGACACCAAAGCTCGTTTATTAGCTTTAAAGTTTTGAATACGCATGCTTAATAGAGGACTCACTATTTTCCTTTAGCAATCAATTTGTTTTTAGAGTTAATTAATTATAATGAAATATGGATAATGTTTAAAAAAGCGCCTTAGGGATTGAAGCGCTTTTGAAAAATTTATAAATAAAAAAGGAAAAAAACAAAAATAGAAAAATGGTGGAGTGTAGGGGGATCGAACCCCTGACCTCAACGCTGCCAGCGTTGCGCTCTCCCAGCTGAGCTAACACCCCAAAAGCTCTCAATAAGTTGCTTACTTAAGCAAAAAAGAATGAGATTATATCATTTTTAGCTTGAAATTGTCAATTTTAAAATCCATTAGATTTTCAGTGAAAAATAAAGGCTTTTAAAAAGAATAAAAACAAGCAAGCAAGATAAGCAATCATAATGGTTTATTTTTAAAAGATTAGCTATTAAAACCAATAAAAAGCTTATTTTTAGTGTTATTAAGTTTATTTTAATATTAAGTTAATAAAATTCGCATGTTTGTATTTTGTGAAAAGAATTAAGAATAACAAGTTTTTATATTTTGGTTTTTTTGTTTTTAGCTTTAAATAGGCATAGGAATGTCTCATTTGCGGTGCGTTTTATATTTTATTGAGCGCCTTTGAATAAATTCTTGTCGTTTTTTCACTAATAATCAACAATATTTTACATTTTTAAATATTAAACTTTTGAGAGTGAAAGGGAATAATTTTGAAAAAAGCATTGAAATATTTTAGTGTTTCTTTAGCATTAATGGTGTCTTTTAATGAAATTTTATTGGCTAAAAGCAAGGATTATACTCTAGGTAAGATTAAAGCTACAGGGCAAAAGGACAATTTATCAGGTTTTGTTAACACAAGCTATAATGGCTTGACAGCTCCTAAAAGTTGGCAAGATGAAGAGGTGAAGAAATTTAGTGGTAGTAGAACCGTGATTTCTAATAAACAACTTATGCAAACGGCTAATCAAAGTATTGAAGAGGCTTTGCAA
Organism: Helicobacter cetorum MIT 00-7128; assembly: GCF_000259255.1. NCBI lineage: Bacteria > Pseudomonadati > Campylobacterota > Epsilonproteobacteria > Campylobacterales > Helicobacteraceae > Helicobacter > Helicobacter cetorum. The sequence goes on along the minus strand of NC_017737.1, from coordinate 1,708,880 downwards.
AATGTGCCGGGTATGCAAATAAGAAACACAAGTGGTATTGGTGTGTTGCCTGTTATTCAAGTGAGAGGTTTTGGAGCAGGTGGCTCAGGGCATTCTAATGCGGCACAAATTCTAGTTAATGGCATTCCTATTTACATAGGGCCTTACGCACAAATTGGCTTACCGGTATTTCCTGTAACTTTCCAATCAGTAGATAGGATAGATGTGATTAAGGGTGGCTCAAGCGTGCAATATGGGCCTAATACCTTTGGTGGTGTAATAAATATTATTACTAAGCCTATTACGGATAAATGGGTTAATGAGGCGGCTGAGAGAATCACTTTTTGGAATAAGGCACAACCTAAAGATTGGGTAGATAAAAACGCCCATCCTATCAATAATAGCCTAGAAAATAATATGCTCTATAACACTTATGTTAAAACAGGTGGTAAGATTGGCAAGCATTTTGGCATTATGGCACAAGCTAATTGGGTGAGAGGGCAAGGCTTTAGAATCAATCAGCCCACTTCTATTTCCAATTACATGCTAGATGGCGAATACGATATTAACGAGAATAACGACATTAAAGCCTACTACCAATACTATGATTTTAATATGAGCACGCCCGGGAGTTTGGATTGGGCAAGCTATGAACAAAATCGTTTTGCTAATAACCGCCCCTATAACAAAAAATCAGGTAGAGCCAAGCGTTTTGGCATTGTCTATACGAATAGATTTGGAGATATAGATAAAGTAGGGGGGATATTCACTTTCACTTACTATACCCAAGATATGACAAGGAACTTCCAAATTGATTCTAACTATAATAGCTCTAACACACATTTGTGTTTAGAGGGTGTGGCATGCCCTTTTGGAGGGAATATGTATCCTTATACCTCTAATACTTATAATGGCTTTACTTTAGACCAAAATCCTAGAAGAGTCGTGTTTAATGCGTTTGAGCCAAAACTTAATTTAGTGGTTAATACCGGTAAAATCAAGCAAACTTTTATTATGGGTATGCGCTATTTTACTACGGATATGTATGCGAAAAATTTTAGAAACACCCTTAGTTGCAATAATGAAAATGCCTCTTGGTGTGATAATGGAGGGGTGAATCCTCAAGTTTATGAGGGGAGTGCGCCGGGAATGAGCGGGTGGTATGATAAGAAAAATCACTACCGCCGATGGAATAATGACTATGTAGCAGCATATATTAGCGATAAGATTGAAATGTTTGATAGCAAGCTTTCAATAACGCCGGGCGTGCGCTATACTTTTATGCAATATCACTACACCGGTGATAAATCTTGGGGTTATGAGCCACCTAAAATAGATTTGCAAAAAATTAGCAACATGAATGTATGGAACCCCTCAGTAAATATTGACTACACCGCTTATGAAGACAATAAGCACACAATGTTTACTTACTTTACCTATCAGCGCTCTTTCTTGCCCCCACAACTCAATGTGATTTCAGTGGGTAATGTAACCAATGAATATTTTACGCAACATTTTGACCAAGTAGAAGTGGGCGCAAGATATAGCTATAAGAATAAATTCAGCTTTAATGCAGATTATTATCGCATTTGGGCAAAAGACTATGCTACCGGACAATATGCTATCTATACAAGCGGGCCTAATAAGGGCAATATCCGCCCGGTTAATGGCTATTCTCAAGGTGTGGAATTAGAGGCATATTATCGCCCTATTCGTGGCTTACAATTCCATGCGGCCTTTAACTATATTGATACTAGAGTAACAAGCCATTTTGCCTTAACAGATTTAGCTGGCGATAGCCTAAAGGGCACAAGTTATAATAAGATGTTCCCTTTTGTTAGCCCTTATCAATTCATTTTTGATGCACGCTATACCTATAAGCGCACTACTTTTGGTCTCTCTAGCTATTTTTATAGCCGAGCTTATAGCAATATTGGCAACACGGTGGAGCGCAACACCTATTGGGATTTAGGTGGGAATAATATTAATGGTGGGGGTGCTGGCTGTGGTGCGTGGTGTATGACGGTAAGTAGAGGCGAATTGCCATGGTATTGGGTGTGGAATATTGAAGTTTCTCAAGTCTTTTGGGAAAATGGTAGGCATAGGGTTTATGGCTCTTTGCAAGTGAATAATCTTTTCAACATGCAATATTATTTCATTGGCATTGGCTCAAGTCCTAGTGGGTTTCAGTCTGCACCGGGGCGCTCTGTTACAGCGTATTTGAGTTATCAATTTTAAATCTTTTATTATGAATGCTTAATCTAAACGAAGTTTTTTAGTGCGTTTTGGTTATACTTAATCTAAAAACCACTAAGAGATTTTATACAAGATTTCAAAAAACGATATTAAACTTATTCTATCTAAAGACAGACTAAAAGTATTATCAAGACAACAGAGATACTTTGCTTATAAGGGTAAAAAACAAGGTTTTTATAATTATGCTAAAGTCCATATTGCTTTGAATTTGCTATGGACAATTAGAAATCTATCATTGGGAAAACTTGCTAAAATCAAACCAAACAACCGCCCATGCATTACGACTTGCTCTAGTGGGTTAAAATGTAGGCGCATTGTATCCAAACAATCATTATCAGTCAAAACCAAAACCAACACAGAATTTGCTAAACTAGAACAAATCAATTTAGGGAGAATAAGATGCCATTTGCTCCTATGTTACTAGCCACCATCAATAACTCTATTGGTAATAAAAATAAGCATGTGAGCTTAGAGTATCTTATAGAGCTTTTTATGGATAAAAAAACGACTAATCTAAGCAATACTGACAAGTATATTATAGGCACAATCCAGCAAGAGGCACTAGAGCAAGAAATAGAATGGTTTTCACAAGATTATCATGTCCCTATGGAGAATATTAAGCATGTCCTTTCTATCAATCCCTATCAATGAAACTAAGCTTAGTTTTATCAAAAACAATTTTGTAGCTCAAATTCAAGCTTTAGAGCAATTTACCCCCATTATTAAGAACGCTTTAATTTTAGGGCTTAATCCTAGTAGTATTAAGTTTGGCGGAGGCACAGCTTTGAGCATGTATTACTTCCAGCATAGATTAAGTTTTGATATTGATTTGTTTGTTAATGACGCTCAACATTTAGGATTCTTTAGCCCTAAATTATGGATAGATGATTGCAGTCATTTTGATAGCATTAGATACATAGACCAGCACAATCATATAGGCGTAACGAATAAAGATAATATTAAAGTAGATGTTTTAGTGGATTATGCAAGTAATGAGGGATATGTAGATAATTCTAAAAAGATTTTTGCTTTTGATATTTACACAGAAAGCCTAGAAAATATTATCGCTAAAAAGATTACTTTTAGAAAAACTGACAATAAAACAAGAGATATTTTTGATATAGCAGTCGCTCTATATAATGACAATAATTTATTTGACAAGCTATTAAGCTCTCAAAAGATAACCAAGCAAGACCTACTAACTCTTCAAAATTCTTTGCAAGAGTTAGATAAAAAGCGTTATAGCATAGAAATAGATATGGTAGAACCTATTTCACATTACAAAGACCTTTCTTTAAATGCTTATCAATTTTTGATAGAAAAAATAGAGCAGATTAAAACAGCCTTGCTTTTAATCTAGGTTGGGTAGCCATGTAATAAACAATTCTAAAATCCATTTTGAGAAAAAAAGATATATAAAACTATATTTTATAACTCAAAAAGTCTCTTAAAAATAGATAAAAATTATATTTGTTTTTTATTTATAAATAAAAAATATCATTAAAAAAATGATAGATTTTTCTCAAATTAATAATAAAATTTTTTTAATTTTAATAAAAATTAGAGTTTTACTTTTAGAAACATTGGGGGGGGGGGGCTTAAAGGAAAAGAAAGTAGTAGGTGGCACTTTAAGCTTACATTTTAGCAAAAGGTGCTATAGTTACAACCAAAATAGCTTGTAAAATTTGTATTCAAAATTAGACATACCAATACTAATGATAGCTACTTCATATGCAGAACATGCAAGATTAAGGAGATTTTTTGAAAAACATTTTTCATAAAAATGGGCGCTTAAAGGCGTTTTGTCTTTCTCTAGTGGCAAGCTTGTCTCTAAGTGAGTTAGGAGCTGAAGAAGATGGATTCTTTTTTGGCATTGATTATCAAGCAAGCCTTGCTAGACAAAATATTAAAAACCCGGGTTATGCGAGCGCACAACTCTTAAGAGAAGAGATTAAGCAAGGGGCGCAGAGTGTTAATAGTGCTGCAGTGCCTCTAGCCTACTATTTAGAGCTTTTAGGTTCAAAAACGGTGGAATTGATGAGCCAACTTTGTAAAGGCAAAGATGGCGAGTGTGCTCCACGTATTGGTGGGACATCAACGCCTAACTTGGCTAATTACACTCCAACAGATAGTGGCTTATTGTTTAATTCGCTATATATATTGCAAACCTTGCTTTCTATGTCGCAAACTCCAGAATATAGGCAAGAGGCTCTTGCGGGTAAAATACAGCCTCTAGTGCTTAGCTATGGCGATTTATTACCAAATGGTAAGCCCATTCAAGACCTAATCCCTACCTTACAACCGGGTCAAACCTTTAATATCACTCAAGCAATGATGAATGTGGCTCAAAATATTGATACCGCATTAGGTGTTATTGGCGCTAACTCTACTTCGCCTTTTGCTAGTAAAGAATCTATCAATGCCTCTAGTGCAAATAGTGGCACAATGCCTAATGGTGGTGGTGCTGATACCCCTAAAACAGCTGGGACACCCATAGCTGATGGCGCACAACAACTCTACAATTACTTAATGCAAGCGATTGTGCTTGGGGTAGCTGGGGTTGAGTCTATGAACTTGCAAACAGGGGATACGAAGTTTGGTCAAAATCCTTTCTATTGGGAAAATGTTGGAACAGACAAAAATCCCCATTATGTCTATATCGGGCAACATAATGGTATTAGCATTGGTGATGTAGCAACCGGGATGCAAGGCTTTGGGGCGCAATCCTCTCTCTTAGGAGCGCACTCTACGATTTCTCAAATTGAGGCACTTGTAAAGCAAGGGCGCTCTCTAGCATTAGACACTCAAATTTTAGGCGAGTATCTCAAGCAGACTGTGTGTCAAATTGGAGCTAATCTCTGTGGTCTTAAAAAAGGAGACACTAATGAAGACATTCCTCTCCTACCACAATATGATATTCCTAAGGGTTGGGATGCAACAAAAGTTAAAGAATACATACAAGCTACCATTCAAGGCACTAATGGAAAAGCGATTTTACCTTTCTATGAACCCGGCTCAAAAACGCCAACTAAAATAGCCGTAATGGGAAATATTGCAGGATTGCAAGCATCTAAAAGCCTTGTTCAAACCCAACTAGAAAGACTTGTTTCAGGGTCTAAGAGTTTGTATGAAATCTCTTATTTACCCAATCTTCAAGCGCTCAATTCCTATCAATCAGGGAGTATGAATGGATTTGGCTCTAAGCTAGGTTATAAGCAATTCTTTGGGCGCAAGCGTAATTTAGGCTTACGCTATTATGGATTTTTGGATTATGGAGCTGTAAATTTTGGTAGTGGCAATTTAAAAGTTGGGGCAAACCTCGTAACCTATGGAGCAGGCACAGACTTGCTCTATAATGTGTTTGAGCGCTCAAGAGGGAGAGAGAAGACCACGCTTGGATTTTTTGCGGGGATTCAACTAGCAGGGCAGAGTTGGTTTACTGATGTGTTAGACCAGCTTAATGGTAGAATGCCAAGTAAAATAAGCCATTCATCATTCCAATTTTTATTTGATTTGGGGGTTAGAACCAACTTTTCTAAGAGAAAGCCCGGTAAACACACTTTTCAACAAGGTATGGAAGTGGGGGTCAAAATCCCTACTATCCAACACACTTATTTTAAAACGGCTGGGGTGAGTGTGAGCTATCTTCGTAATTTCAGTTTCTATGTAGGCTATACCGTAGGATTCTAAGAGAGAGAGAGATGAATAGAAAGAATAAAAAAAACATGTTTAAGAACTTTGCATTTAAAGCAACTTTAGCCCTAAGTGTTCCCTTATGCGCTATTTTAGCTGAAGATAGTGGCTTTTATATGGGGATTGGCTATCAAATTGGAGGCACTCAACAGCAAATTGACAATAAAGGCAGTGCTTTAAGACAAGAAACCGTCCAGTCTTTTCGTAATGTGGGGGTTTCTATGGCGGGTAATCAAGGGCTTTTATCTATTACGACTAATGCGGTAATGGGAGCTCTTACAGATATGGTGAGTAAGGCTTATCCGGATTCTGCGGGTGGTTTGGCTAAGTTTGTTATGCAGCGTGCTGAGGCTGATAGGAGTCTTTATACCATTCAAGGTTTGCAAAAGTTTCTTGCAGGCTTGTTAAAGAGTGCGCCCTCTACTGATTTTAGCTATACGCATACTTACCAACCAGCGATTGGAATCTTTAATGCGGTGCAACAAGAGTTTGGTCAGCTTGTTGTAGGAAGTATTAATATTTTGAACCGATTAAATCTCGTTAACAATCAAAACACTTCACAACAATTAGGTAGCTTGCTAAGTGGCTTGCAAGATTTTTATAACACTTCTTTTAGCACCATTCCCCTAGCCCTAAAAAGCTCTTATGCTCAAACTCTTGGTTTGTATTCTTATCAGCTTATGGGTAGTCTTGGCAAGACTGATACTACTAACTCTTTTTTAAAACCCGTTAGTAGTAGTGAACAAGTCATAGTAAACCTAAACCCTCAAACATGGGAACCTATCCCTAACACAGGACAGAATATCACTTTTGCTCAGCAATTAATGGATGATATTTATGGGGTTACTTCATTAATATGCGCTACTAGTCAAACTTGCGATGTTTCTACCACTAAAACCAACCCTTTTACGATAAACAATCTTAGTAGTAAGCCTCTTGTCATAACAGCACTAAAAAAATTGCAAACAGATGTAACAAAAGCTCAAAATGATGTGAAAGAGGCACTTGAAGCACCAAATGCTCAAGCAAATCTTGGGGCTGTAGCGCTTGCTAACATGCTCAATCAGTTGCAAGACATCACAACAGGAACTCTTAATGCTAACACCATTTATCCCGTTGCAAATGAATTGAATGATTTGTATAACATTATCAGTAAGGCTGAAACTGATAACAAAAATGTTGGTTCGCAAATTACTACTGCTGTAGAAAAAATAAATGGGTATTTAAATACTAGCAATAGCGCTGATACTGAGATTATAAAAGCCTTAAAAAGCTTGCCTTATGCTAACCCTAATGCAACCCCACAAACTCCCCCTCAAAAATCAAGCGCCATAGAAACCACAGAGGTTACAAAGCCCGCTGATTCTGGCTCTAGCTCTCAAACTTGTAATAATATGTATTATTATATTCAAGGTGTTGTGAAAACTCTCCAAACAGATGCTAGTAATTCTAGTGCTAGTGATAATACAGCAATGGCTACGGCCTTAAAAGATGCTTTGAATCTTCTCACTTCTAAAACTTCTAATATCCAAGCTTTCACAGAGAACTTACAGCAACTGCTTGGAGTTCCTGTGCAACAAGCAAGTGAGGCTATTTTTGGTGCTTTAGGAACTTATAAAAATGATTTGAATAGACTTAGTTCTATGCTTAGTCGTTATGATGAACCCTACCTACCTCAATTTGTTGCGGGTAAAAGCTCTCAGCATGGCGTGAGTAATGGTTTGGGTATTCAAATGGGTTATAAACAATTCTTTGGACGCTCTAAAAATGTTGGGTTTCGCTATTATGGATTCTTTGATTATGGCTATACTCAGTTAGGTATTCTTAATACTGAGGTTAATGCAAATATCTTTACTTATGGGGTAGGAACAGACTTTTTATGGAATATCTTTAGAAGAACTTTCTTGGACAAGGCGTTGAATATGGGTGTTTATGGAGGGATTCAAATTGCAGGGAATACTTGGGATAGCTCATTATATCATCAAATTAAGACTAACTTTGATAGCCCCAAGCATTTAAACCCTACGAATTTCCAATTCTTATTCAACCTTGGTTTGAGAGCGAACTTCGCACGAGCGACACACTATCGTTTCTTGCAATTCAAAAACCACACACAAATCATTCAGCATGGTGTGGAATTTGGTGTGAAAATCCCTGCAATCAATCAAGCGTATTTAAGAAGTGCGGGCGCTGATGTAACTTACAGACGCTTGTATATTTTCTATGTGAATTATAATATTGGATTTTAATTCTTTAAGTCTCTAAAATTTTTAGAGGCTTTTTGCTTTTTTAATGACTCTTTTTCATAACTCATTCTAAGGCGATTTTTAAATTTTTGATAGGTTTTAAAGTTTTAATCTTTTTAATGCATTAATCTTTTTTATCTAAAAGCCACTTAAGATTTTTGCACTAAGATTGATATTTTTTAGAAAGCATGATGAAAACATTGCAATTAAAAGGGAGTTTATGCTAAACTCCCCCATGTTTTAATAACAAAAAGTTACTAAAATCATGCATAATAATGCTATAATCACAATGTTATTCATGATTACTCCTTTAAATCTTAAATTTAGAGAGAGTAATCGCCTAGAGAAGTTGCTACCTTCTTTAGGCGGTATAACTTCCCTAGAATGCGATTATAGCTTAAAATACTTTCAGCCTATCTTTAAAATTTAAATATTTTTATTTTAATTATCAATTAAATTGTGATGAAGTTATTAAAAAGGGTTTAAAAAAATAATGAAAACATTGCAATGAAGAGAGAGCTTTAAAGGCTCTCTCATGATTTTAATAACAAAAAGTTACTAAAATCATGCATAATAATGCTATAATTGCAACGATTTTCATGGTTGCTCCTTAAATGTAAATTTAGGGAACAACCGCCTAGAGAAGTCGTTACCTTCTTTAGGCGGTATAACTTCCCTAGAATGTGATTATAATCCATAAAACCTTAAATTTTTTAATTATTATTTTTTAAAAGCGCTTAATTTTAAATTTTTATGACAAAGTTTTAGAGTGGTTTTTCTTTTATTGTGTTTTTTTTGGTATTCTAGTCTGTTTGACTTTGTTATAAAAGAGCTTTAATTAAAATCAAATCTACTTAAAATCATTCATTAAGGAATATAACGCATGGCAGATGTAGTCGTAGGCATTCAGTGGGGAGATGAGGGCAAAGGAAAAATTGTAGATAAAATCGCTAAAGATTATGCGTTTGTAGTGCGCTATCAAGGCGGACATAACGCAGGGCATACGATTGTGCATGAGGGAATTAAGCATTCCTTGCATTTAATGCCCTCTGGGGTGCTATACCCACAATGTAAGAATATTATTTCTAGTGGCGTAGTTATTAGCGTGAAAGATTTATGCGAAGAAATGGCGCAGTTTAAAAACTTAGAGGGGCGTTTGTTTGTAAGCGATAGAGCGCATGTGATTTTGCCCTATCATGTAGAAAAAGATGCCTTTAAAGAAAAGTCTCAAAATATTGGCACGACCAAAAAAGGCATTGGCCCTTGCTATGAAGATAAAATGGCTAGAAGTGGCTTAAGAATGGGGGATTTATTAGACGATGAAGTTTTAGAAAAAAAATTAAACGCTCACTTTAAAGCCATTGAACCTTTTAAGGCAATTTATGGCTTGAGTGAAAATTACGAACAAGACTTAAGAGAATATTTTAAGATTTATGCCCCAAAAATTCGCCCCTTTATTACGGATACCACTATTATGCTTATTAACGCCAGACAAAAAGGTGAAAAAATCCTTTTAGAAGGCGCTCAAGGCACGCTTTTAGACATTGATTTGGGGACTTATCCTTTTGTAACAAGCTCAAGCACCATTAGTGCGAGCGCATGTGTAAGCACAGGGCTAAACCCCAAGGTCATTGATGAAGTTATAGGCATTACTAAGGCGTATTGCACTCGTGTAGGCAATGGGCCTTTTCCTAGCGAAGATTTGACTTCTATGGGCGAGACTTTAAGAAGTAGGGGAGCAGAATTTGGCACAACAACTAAACGCCCAAGGCGTTGTGGCTGGTTAGATTTAGTAGCCTTAAAATATGCGTGTGCTTTGAATGGTTGCACACAATTAGCCTTGATGAAATTAGATGTTTTAGACGGATTTGATGAAGTAAAAGTGTGTGTAGGCTATGAGAAAAATGGCGCTACTTTAGAGTATTTTCCAAGTGATTTGAGTGGTTGTGCGCCTATTTATAAGAGCTTTAAGGGGTGGGAGAGAAGTGTTGGCGCAAGAGATTTAAAAGATTTGCCACAAAATGCTAGGGATTATGTGCGTTTTATTGAAGAAGAAGTGGGGGTAAAAATCAGTCTTATTTCTACAAGCCCTGAGAGAGAAGACACGATTTTTCTATGAAGAAATTTGCTACAACTTTAGTTCAAATCAATGAATACGCTTTGCATAGATTAGAGCAAAAGCTTTTAGAAAAACGCCAACTTTTTTTGCAAATTGAAGAGAAAATGCTAAAAAGTCAGCAAGATTTGAGCGCTTTTAGTAGCCCTATTTTGGGGAATGTGGGGCTATTTTTACAAACTCAGCATTTAAAAAATGCTTTAAGAATTGAGATTGGTTCTATTAAAAGACAGCTTGATGAAGTGGCAAAAGACATTCAAGCGTTAGAACAAGATTATGTTATGGCTCATCAAGAATTGGAGAAAGCTAAATTCATTTTAGAAAATGAAGTTAAAAAAGCTACGAAACTTTTAGAAAAAAAGGAGCAAGCTTTATTAGATGAAAGCGCCTTAATCTTGCATTTTGCCAAAAAGGGTTTGCATGCATAAAATAATCTTAGGATTTGTGGTAGTAGGTTTTCTAACGCACTTGATTGCTGATGAAAAAGATGCGAAAGAATTATTGCGCTGTAGTGTGATTTTTGAATCCAAAAAAGCTGAAATCAAAGAAGAATTAGACGAGCTTAATCAAAAAGAGCAGTCTTTAAAGATTCTACAAACTGAAAACGCACGCCTTTTGCAAGAAAAAAGCGATTTATTAGATAAAAAAGAGCAAGAGATAGATAAAAAAAATAAAGCCCTAGAGACTAGAGAAGAGGCTTTTAGAGTCTTGCAAGAAACTGAAAAAAAACGCATGGAAAGTTTATTAGAAGAAGATGAGCAAATCTTAGAGCAAATCAAACAGGCTAAGGCGAGTAAAATTGGCGAGACTTATTCTAAGATGAAAGATTCAAAATCTGCGTTGATTTTAGAGAATTTACCCACTCAAAACGCCCTAGAAATTTTAATGGCACTAAAGCCCCAAGAATTAGGCAAGATTCTAGCTAAAATGGAGCCTAAAAAGGCGGCTGATTTGACTAAATTATGGCAAAAATCCCCACGAGATACTGACACAAAGAAGTCTAATGCAAATGCCCCTCAAGCACCTAATAGACCTATAGCACCCACTGCGCCCACACCTCCACAAAATAAAGCACCAGAAAGCCCCACAAAATAAAGGACAAGCATGCTAGTTATGGCGATTTTGATGTTAGCGTTTTTAATCTTTGTCCATGAGTTAGGGCATTTTGTAATGGCTAGAATTTGTGGGGTGAAGGTAGAAGTTTTTAGTATTGGCTTTGGTAAAAAACTTTGTTTTTTTAAGCTTTTTAACACACAATTTGCTTTATCTTTAATTCCGCTTGGGGGCTATGTAAAATTAAAAGGCATGGATAAAGAAGAGAGTGATGAAAATAAGCATAGTGATAGTTACGCACAAAAAAGCTCTTTTCAAAAATTATGGATACTTTTTGGGGGGGCGTTTTTTAACTTCCTTTTTGCGATTTTAGTGTATTTTTTTCTGGCACTAAGTGGGGAAAAAGTCTTACTACCTATCATTGGTGATTTAGAAAATAACGCTTTAGAAGCCGGACTATTAAAAGGGGATAAAATCCTTTCTATCAATCATCAAAAAATAAAAAGTTTTAGAGAGATTAGAGAGTTAGTAACGCACTCTCAAGGCGAATTAATCCTAGAGATAGAACGCAACAACCAAGTTTTAGAAAAGCGACTAACCCCTAAAATTGTCGTCATTCCTAATGAGTCTAATGAAATGATGAGATACAAGGTGATTGGCATTAAACCTGATACTCAAAAAGTAGGCGTTGTCTCTTATGCGGTTTTTCCAGCATTCAAACTTGCTTTGAATAGGTTTAAAGAAGGCGTTGATTTGATTATAGACTCTTTAAGGCGTTTGATTGTAGGGAGTGCATCAGCTAAAGAATTAAGTGGGGTAGTAGGCATTGTGGGGGCATTAAGCCATGCAAATAGTTTTAGCGCGCTTTTATTATTTGGGGCGTTCTTGTCTATCAATTTAGGGATTTTAAACTTATTACCCATTCCAGCACTTGATGGGGCGCAAATGCTAGGGGTTATTTTTAAAAGCGTGTTTAAAACGACCTTGCCCACATCTATCCATAACATGTTATGGTTAGTAGGGGTAGGGTTTTTGATTTTTATCATGCTCTTAGGGTTGTTTAATGATATTACACGCCTTGTATAAGGAAGTTTTACAATGAGTGTATTAGGTGTGAGCGAATTAAACGCTCAAATACAAGCCCTTTTAGAAACGACTTTTTTACAAGTGAGAGTTCAAGGTGAAATCAGTAACCTAACCATTCATAAGGCAAGTGGACATGTGTATTTTTCTTTGAAAGACAGCCACTCTGTGATTAAATGCGTTTTGTTTAAAGGCAATGCGAGTAGGCTCAAATTCGCTTTAAAAGAAGGGCAAGAAGTCATTGTTTTTGGCGCCATTAGTGTGTATGCTCCAAGGGGGGAATACCAAATCAAATGTTTAGAATTAGAGCCTAAAGAGTTAGGTTCATTAGCCTTAGCTTTAGAGCAACTCAAAGAGAAATTACGCCTTAAGGGCTATTTTGATAAAGCTCATAAACTACCTAAACCAAGCTTTCCTAAGCGTGTGGCGTTAATCACTTCAAAAAGTTCCGCCGCTTTGGCTGATATGAAAAAAATTGCTTTCAAACGATGGCCTATGTGTGAATTAGTCTGTATAGACACTTTAATGCAAGGGGAATTATGCGTAAAAAGCGTGGTAGAAAACATCGCTTATGCGGATAGTTTTTATAACACACCAAAGGCTTTTGATGCGATTGTTGTCGCTAGGGGTGGGGGGAGCATGGAAGATTTGTATTCTTTCAATGATGAAAAAATTGCTGATGCACTATTTTTAGCTAAAACTTTCACTATTTCTGCTATAGGGCATGAAAGCGATTTTTTATTGAGTGATTTGGTGGCCGATTTAAGGGCTTCTACGCCTTCAAATGCGATGGAAATTCTACTTCCTAGTAGTGATGAATGGCTTCAACGCCTTGATGAATACCACTTAAAATTGCAACGCTATTTTAGAGTGTTATTTAGTCAAAAAAAGGCGGTTTTAGAGCATTTAGAGACTTCTTTAAAACGATTGAGTTTTGAAAATAAGCACCATTTGCATTCTTTAAAACTTAAGAATCTAAAAATTGCTTTAGAAAGTAAGGTTTTAGAGATGTTACGCCTTAAAAAAATGTTTTTAGAAAATGCAACTACTCAAATGTTAACAAACCCTTTTTTACAAGCCAAAACAGAGCGTTTGAATGCGTTAGAAAACGCTCTTAAACTCGCTTATGCACATTTGAAATTACCCAAATTTGGAGCGTTTGTCAGTAAGGGTAATAAAGCTATAGAATTAGAGAAGTTAAAACCTAGTGATAAAATTGAATTGAGTAATGAAAAAGTCAAAGTGGGTGCAGAAATTCTAACTATCAGCAAGCATTCTTAAGAAGTTTTAAATAAAAAGCTAAAAGATATATGGTGCGGAAGAGAGGACTCGAACCTCCATGCCTTGCGGCGCTAGATCCTAAGTCTAGTGCGTCTACCAGTTTCGCCACTTCCGCACAAAATAAAATGAAAGGAAGTGAGATTATAGCTAGTTAATCCTTTAAAAATACTGAAACGATTAAAATTCTCAAAAAAATTAAGTTTTATGCTTACTTTTAAGGGGTTTTAAATGCTTTTAAGAGTATCCTATAGGACTAATAATTATATGGTTTTTAAGGAAAAATATGGAAGTTTCACGCAAGAAGATTTATAACCCTAATTCTACAGAAAGTGTGAATGAACGAAAGATTTTTGGGGGTAATCCTACAAGCATGTTTGATTTGAATAAAATCAAGTATCAATGGGCTGATGATTTATGGAAAATGATGCTCGCTAACACTTGGTTTGCTGAAGAAGTGAGCATGAATGATGATAAGAGAGATTATCTCAAATTGAGTGCGGAAGAAAAAATCGGCTATGACAGAGCCTTAGCACAACTCATTTTTATGGATAGCTTACAAACCAATAATCTCATTGATAATGTCAATCCTTTTATCACCAGTCCAGAGATTAATCTATGCTTGGTGCGTCAAGCTTATGAAGAAGCCTTACACAGCCATGCGTATGCAGTTATGGTAGAAAGCATTAGTGCGAATACGGAAGAGATTTATGATATGTGGCGCACTGATATGCAACTCAAGAGCAAGAATGATTACATCGCTGAAGTGTATATGGAATTAGCCAAAAACCCTACAGAAGAAAACATTATCAAAGCTCTTTTTGCTAATCAAATTTTAGAAGGGATTTATTTCTATAGTGGGTTTAGCTATTTTTACACTCTAGCTAGAAGTGGTAAAATGCTAGGCTCAGCTCAAATGATACGCTTTATTCAAAGAGACGAAGTAACGCATTTGATTTTGTTTCAAAACATGATAAATGCCTTAAGGAATGAGCGAGCGGATTTGTTCACACCACAATTAATTAGTGAAGTCATAGAGATGTTTAAAAAAGCTGTAGAGATTGAATCTGCTTGGGGGGATTACATCACACAAGGTAAGATTTTAGGTCTTACTTCAAGCTTGATTGAGCAATATATTCAGTTTTTAGCAGATAGCCGTTTGAGTAAGGTAGGCATTCCTAAAATTTATGGCGTTCAACACCCCATTAAATGGGTAGAGAGCTTTTCAAGTTTTAATGAGCAACGCTCCAATTTCTTTGAAGCTAGAGTGAGTAATTATGCTAAAGGAAGCGTGAGTTTTGATGATTTTTAAGGTGCTTGCTTGAAGAGTATAAAAAATCGCTTGATGTGTGAAGAAATCAATAAGCGTTTCAGTTTGCATGCAAAAGTAAGAAAAGCTATGGAAAGCATAAACAGAGAAATCTTTGTCCCAAAACCTTTCAAGCATTTTGCTTATACTTTAAACGCACTATCTATGCAAGCAGAACAATATATTTCTTCGCCCTTAACCGTGGCAAAAATGACGCAATATTTACAAGTGGATAATGTGGATAGCGTGCTAGAAATTGGCTGTGGGAGTGGCTATCAAGCGGCGGTATTGTCTCAAATTTTTAGGCGTGTTTTTAGTATTGAAAGGATTGAAAGCTTGTATATAGAAGCACGCTCACGCATTAAAGCTTTAGGCTTTTCAAATGTTCATATTAAGCTTGCTGATGGGAACAAGGGCTGGGAGCAATACGCCCCTTATGATAGGATTTTATTTTCTGCTTGTGCTAAAAGTATTCCGCAAGCTCTCATTGACCAACTTGAAGAAGGCGGAATTTTAGTTGCACCCATGCAAGAAAATAACGAGCAAGTGATTAAACGCTTTATTAAAAGAAATGGTGTGTTAGTTTTAGAAAAGGTGCTAGAAAAATGCTTGTTTGTGCCTATTTTAGATGGGGTGCAATAGGGGGATTTAGAATATATAATGGTTAAGCACTATCTTTTTTTAGCGGTTTCGCAAGTCTTTTTTTCATTCTTTTTGGTGCTGTTTTTTATTTCTTCTATCGTGCTTTTAATTGGCATTGCAAGCGTTACAATGGTGATTAAAGTAAGCTTTTTAGATTTAGTGCAACTCTTTTTGTATTCAATGCCCGGAACCATATTTTTTATTCTACCGATTACCTTTTTTGCGGCTTGTGCTTTGGGACTTTCAAGGCTTAGTTATGACCATGAGTTATTAGTGTTTTTTTCCTTAGGAATCTCGCCTAAAAAAATGACTGAAGTGTTTGTGCCAATAAGTATCTTAGTGAGCGTGATTTTATTGGTGTTTTCGCTTATCTTAATCCCTACTTCTAAGAGTGCGTATTATGGATTTTTGCGTCAAAAAAAGGACAAGATTGATATTAATATTAGAGAGGGCGAATTTGGACAAAAACTAGGCGATTGGCTTGTGTATGTGGATAGGGCCAAAGATAATTCTTATGATAATTTGGTGCTTTTTTCTAATAAAAGCCTTTCTCAAGAAAGTTTTATTTTGGCTCAAAAGGGCAATATCAATAATAAAGATGGCGTATTTGAATTGAATCTATACAATGGGAATGCGTATTTTGCGCAAGATGACAAAATGCGTAAAATTGATTTTGATGAATTGCATTTACGCAACAAACTCAAATCTTTTAATTCTAAAGATGCAGCTTATTTGCAAGGCACTGATTATATAGGCTATTGGAAAAGAGCCTTTGGTAAAGAGGCGAATAAAAGTCAAAGGCGTCGGTTTTCTCAAGCGATTTTAGTTTCACTCTTTCCCTTAGCGAGTGTGTTTTTAATCCCCTTATTTGGCATAGCTAACCCACGATTTAAGACTAATCTTAGTTATGTGTATGTGCTTGGAGCGATTGGCATTTATTTTTTAATGGTGCATGTGATTTCTACAGATTTGTTTGTAATGACCTTTTTATTCCCCTTTATTTGGGCGTTCATTTCTTATTTATTATTTAAGAAATTCATCTTAAAGCGTTACTAAATGCGAAGTTTCAAGGCAACTATCGCTTATGATGGGGCGTATTTTTTAGGCTATGCCAAACAGCCTAATAAGCTTGGCGTTCAAGATAAAATTGAGAGCGCTTTAAATTCATTAGGGATTAAAAGTGCTGTAGTTTCAGCCGGACGCACCGATAAAGGCGTGCATGCAAACAATCAAGTTCTATCCTTTTCTGCCCCTAAGCATTGGAATGCAACTAATTTATTTCATTATCTAGCCCCTAAGCTTGCTCCACACATTGTCTTAAAAAAATTAGAAGAAAAGAATTTTCATGCAAGATTTGACGCTAAAAAAAGAGCGTATCGCTACCTTTTAACCAAACATTTAAAAACGCCCTTTCTCTCTCCCTACATAGCTTGCAACAATTATGGCTCATTAGATTTGTTAAATACGGCTTTAAAGCAATTTATAGGCAAGCATAATTTTTCTCTCTTTAAAAAAGAAGGTGGGGCTAGAACCAATCCTAAGCGCATTATTTTTAAAGCCTTTGCTTATGAAACTTGTATTATGGGGCATAAGTGTGTGGTGTTTAAAATCATAGGCGATGCGTTTTTACGCTCTAGTGTTAGGCTTATGGTTCAAGCAAGCGTGGCGTATTCATTGCAAAAAATTACACTCGCTGAACTTCAAAATCAAATCAATAACATTAAAGCCACCATCCACACGCCCATAATGGCTAATGGCTTGTATTTGCATAGGGTGTATTATTGAAATTTCAAAAGGTGTTCTTCCCATTCTAAAGCGCTTTTTATAATGGTGTCTAGGTTGTTATAAAGGGGCTTAAAAGAAGTGTTTTTTAAGATTTTAGCGTTATTAGCGATTAAATTTGCAGGATCACCTGCTCGTTTGTCTAAAATCTCTACTAAAAAATCGTTGTTTGAGATTTCTTTAACCTTTTGTATCACTTCTTTTACGCTATAGCCTTGATTGTAGCCGACATTATAGATTTCACTTTGGTTTTTTTCTAAAAGAGCCTGATAGCTTGCTAAATGAGCGTTTGCTAAATCATCTACATGGATATAATCTCTAATACAAGTGCCATCAATAGTGGGGTAGTTAGTGCCAAAAATCCCCATTTTTTTCCTTTTACCCACCGCACATTCGCACGCAATTTTGATTAAATGCGTGGCGTTTAAACTGCGTTGACCTAGCGTGTAGGGGGTAGAATAATCATTTTTTAAGCATGCCCCAGCCACATTGAAATAGCGTAAGATAACGCATTTAAAATCTTCTATTTTAGAAGTGTCTAACAAAATCCTTTCGCTCATCATTTTAGACGCCCCATAAGGATTGATAGGATTTAATGGGCTTTCTTCATTCACGCTTGAGTTTGTCTCGCCATAAACGGCGGCTGTGGAAGAAAAAATAAAATGCTTGATTTTATGTTTGAGACAAAGTTTGGTAAGCTCTAGGGTGTTAAGCGTGTTGTTGGTGTAGTATTCTAAAGGTAGGCGAACAGATTCTTCTACTAAGAGCTTAGCCCCAAAGTGTAAGATTGCTTGAATTGGCTCAATTAGTTGTTGCTTACTAAAAAAGGTGTCTAAAGTTTGTGTCTCATTCAAACTAGCCTGAATGAATGTAACCCTATTAGGATAGTAATATTCTAGTGCTTTTACATGCTCTAAAAAACCGGTGCTCAAATTATCCAAAATGATGATGTTTTCTTTAGTTCGTTCTAAAAACACTCTTGCAGTATGAGAGCCAATATAACCGCATGCCCCTGTAAATAATAACGCCATGAAATCCCCTTAAGTATGAAAGTATAATAAAAGTATTGTAGCATTTTTATAAAAACTTATTATTTAAGAAAATTTTAAGATAATTTACTTTATAATTCTATCTTTTAAGGGCTTATAGCTCAGGTGGTTAGAGCGCACCCCTGATAAGGGTGAGGTCGGAGGTTCAACTCCTCCTAAGCCCACCATTCTTTTACAATCCTTTGTTTGGGGAATTAGCTCAGCTGGGAGAGCGCCTGCTTTGCACGCAGGAGGTCAGCGGTTCGATCCCGCTATTCTCCACCATTTTATTGACTTATTTTTCTTGCTGTTTTTTGATAAATAAATCTTGTATTTTTGTTATTTAAGAGATTATGATTTGTATTTCTTGCCGTTATTAAGATTTTTAAGAATTAATTTTCTAAAAGTTATGGTTTAAATTATCAAGATATTTGTTTAAGACATGATAAAATTAGAACATGGTAGCTCGTTTGAGATTTTAATCAAAAGTTTAAGGAAATCAATGTTTGCAAAAATTTTTAAAAAGATTTTACACAAATTGAAATTATGGTATTACCTACCTAATAGTATAATGGAACTTAAAAAAGATACTAAAATAATTAAATGCAAGCTTTCCATGCCAGATAACATTTGGCGCAATAATAACACGCTTTTTTATGTGCCAAATTACCCTTTAGATTTGATTCAGTCGCATATCGTAGAGACAAAAACCTATTTTGAAATAGAAATTCTTAAGGAATTAAAAGAGATTCTCACCCCCCCCCCCCACGTAATCAAAAAAGCGCTCTAAATAAAGAGGGGTTGTATATTTTAGACATAGGAGCTAATATTGGTAATCATTCGCTCTATTTTGCCCTAGAGTGTCAAGCAACTAAAATTTTAGCCTTTGAGCCTATCTTTTCTACTTTTGAAATTTTAGAAAAAAATATTGCTTTAAATCATTTGCAAAACATTGTTACACCTCTTAATGTGGGGTTATCTAACAAAAGTATTAATGCAAAAATTTTTCACAATTCTCACTATAACGATAATATTGCTTTTCACGCCGATAATATTGGAGGAACAGCGCTTACCCAAGATGAAAAAGGCGCTTTTAAATTGATTGCCCTAGATTCAATCAATTTAAAAGATTATGGCTTTGAGAGGCTTGATTTTGTTAAAATTGATGTAGAAAATCATGAAATTGAAATGCTTGAGGGTGCATTAGAAACTTTGAAAAAATACCGCCCTATTATCTTTATTGAAACTTTTGAAAACAATAAAAATAGAGTATTTAGTATTTTAGAGAATTTAGGGTATTTACATAAGAAACCTTTTCGCGATAATAACTATCTTTTTACTCCTAAAGAATAGCTAAGAAACTTCACTAAGCTTTTGTCTAAAGACTAAGATGAAAAGATGATTGTCCATAAATCAACTTTATTTTTTTAAAAATGACATAAAAATTCACATTTTTTCATCATTGCAAGATTTTTAAGACTTAATTTGTCAAAAAATGCTAAAAATGACTATAATATGCCAATTCTAAAAAATAAGGAGAAACCATGTTTCAATTAAGAGAATTACCTTTTGCTAAAGATAGTATGGGAGATTTTTTAAGTCCTGTAGCCTTTGATTTCCACCATGGAAAGCACCATCAAACCTATGTGAATAATTTGAATAACTTAATTAAAGGCACTGAGTTTGAAGAGAGTTGCTTATACACTATTTTGACTAAGTCTAGTGGGGGCGTGTTTAATAACGCTGCTCAAATTTATAACCACGATTTTTATTGGGATTGTATAGCTCCTAAAGCGAGTGCGTTAAGCGATGAATTAAAAGAGGCTTTAGAAAAAGACTTTGGTTCATTAGAGAAGTTTAAAGAAGAATTTATCAAGAGTGCGACTACTTTATTTGGCTCTGGTTGGAATTGGGCAGTGTATAATGTAGAAACTCAAAAGATTGAAATTATCCAAACTAGCAACGCTCAAACCCCAGTAACGGATAAAAAAGTCCCCCTTTTAGTGGTAGATGTGTGGGAGCATGCTTACTATATTGACCACAAAAACGCACGCCCTGTGTATTTGGAGAAATTCTATGAGCATATCAATTGGGATTTTGTCTCTAAATGCTATGAGTGGGCAAAAAAAGAGGGCTTAGGCTCAGTAGAACACTACATCAATGAATTGGTGCATAAAAAAGCTTAATCTTTGATAATACAAATTAGAAGGGGTTTTTACCCTTTTAATTTGTGAAACTTCTCTAAATAAGGCAATAGGAAATCCAAATGAATGATGACTTAATTATAGGTTCTAAAATTTTCAAATCTAGGCTTATTGTTGGCTCTGGTAAATATAAGGACTTTGCAACGACTAAAGAGGCGACTTTAAAGAGTGGGGCTGAGATGATAACCGTTGCTATTAGGCGTGTGAATATCATCAATAAAAATGAAGAAAATTTATTAGAGACCTTTAAAGACACTTCAATTAGCTTTTTACCTAATTCTGCGGGGTGTGTGGAGGCTAATGAGGCGATTGCTTTATTTAGATTAGTTAGAGAGGCAACAGGCATTGATTTTATCAAATTAGAAATCATTGGGGATAAAGAAAAGACTTTATACCCTGATGTTTTAGAAACTCTAAAAGCTTGTGAAATTCTAGCTAAAGAGGGGTTTTGTGTTCTAGCCTATACTAATGATGACCCCATTATGGCTAAACATTTAGAAAATGCGGGGGCAAGTGCAGTGATGCCACTAGCTGCTCCTATTGGAAGTGGCTTAGGGATACAAAATCGCTACAATATTAGTTTTATTAAAGATGCCATTAAAGTGCCTGTAATTGTAGATGCAGGTGTAGGGTGTGCGAGTGATGCAAGTATTGCGATGGAGTGTGGAGCAGATGGTGTGCTAAGTAATTCAGCTATCGCTCTAGCCAAAGACCCCATTTTAATGGCAGAGAGCTTGAAGTATGCCGTTATTGCAGGAAGAAAAAGCTTTTTAGCAGGGCGCATGGAAAAAAAGGCATACGCAAGCGCCTCTTCACCCCTATTTGGAATGGCGCAGTTATAAAAGGAAATCAATGTTTGCAAAAATTTTTAAAAAGATTTTACACAAATTGAAATTATGGTATTACTTGCCTAGTAATATGGAGCTAATCAAGCAAGTTATGCAAGATAACATGCAAATCAAACGCAAACTTTCTATGCTAGATAGTGTGTGGTATAACAATAATACATCCTTTTATGTGCCAAATTACCCCTTAGACCCTATTCAAAATGACATTGTAGATAAAGGAACCTATTTTGAAATAGAAATCCTTAAGGAATTAAAAGACATTCTCACCCCCCCCCCCCCAATAATCAAAAAGCGCTCTCAAATAAAGAGGGGCTATACATTTTAGATGTGGGAGCTAATATTGGTAATCATTCGCTCTATTTTGCCCTAGAGTGTCAAGCAACTAAAATTTTAGCCTTTGAGCCTATCTTTTCTACTTTTGAAATTTTAGAAAAAAATATTGCTTTAAATCATTTGCAAAACATTGTTACACCTCTTAATGTGGGGTTATCTAACAAAAGTATTAATGCAAAAATTAATTCTCAATACTTGCATTATGGACAGATTACTGGGTTTTATCTGCATAATATGGGTGCAGTAAGTCTCACTCAAGATGAAAAAGGCGCTTTTAAATTGATTGCCCTAGATTCAATCAATTTAAAAGATTATGGCTTTGAGAGGCTTGATTTTGTTAAAATTGATGTAGAAAATCATGAAATTGAAATGCTTGAGGGTGCATTAGAAACTTTGAAAAAATACCGCCCTATTATCTTTATTGAAACTTTTGAAAATAACAAAGATAGAGTATTTAGTATTTTAGATAGTTTAGGTTACCAACACACAAAGTCATTCCCTTATGATAACTATCTCTTTATCCCTAAAGAATAGCTAAGAAACTTCACTAAGCTTTTATCTAAAGATAAGATGAAAACTTGGTGGTATTTATCTAAAATTGTTCCACTCAAAAATCTTTTATCTCAATAAGAATTAATAAAATTAAACGAAAGTTAAACAAAAAAGATTTATACTACTGAAATATTACCAAAATTTTTTTATTAGATACTTTAAGGAAAGGTAGTCATGTATTTGTTTCGTATTAAAAGATTTTTAAGTTTTTTTATGGTTGGGGCTAGTGTTTTAGAGGTTGGTTTGGCTGAGGAAAACGGGGCATATATGAGTGTGGGGTTTCAATATTCGCTTTTACAATCACAAGGTAATTCTAGTATTTATGACACTTCCATTAACTCTCAAGCTAAGAATTTACTCAATAACGCTCAAATTGTGAAAGCCAATGAGAGTGTGTCAAGCTTGATAGACCAAGCTAAAAATACGCTTGTAGGGTTGTTGGGAGCAAATGAAAAAAATCCTAATATATGTGATACTAAAACCCCAGAATTTACTAATTGTAATCTCACATGGGATAGTGGCAAATCGCCTCAAGCTAATGCTCCCATGGTTGCTACTGCTAGTCAAAAAGCTCAGATTGTTGCCGAAGTGCAAGGGGCGACTAAAAAACTCTATGACGCTTTAATGATTGGTTCTACTGCGGAAAATGGAGCTACAATCACACCTATTAATTGGAGTGCAGTTGGTCAAGATACCCAATCCTCAATGAAAGAGGAATTTCAAGGTGTTTTAAATGCAAATAACTCTAATGATTATAAAGTAATTCTTACGGTTCAAGGTCAAACAAGAGATGATTTAAGTTTTTTAGGAGGCGCTCAAATTATTAAGGGTTATGCGCAGGGTTTTTATAATGCAGATGCGCAAGGTCATAACACTAATCTTAACGCCGTAGCTATTTCAAATGCTAAAGCCAATATTACAGCAACCAACATGGTTATGCAATCTGTAATACAAAGCTTGACTTCTCATAATCATTCTAACATTTCTAGTATGGTAGGCTTTACCATCAATGCGGGGTATAAATGGTTTTTTGGTAATAAAAAAAGAAATGGGGTTAGGGCGTATGGATTTTATGATTATGCGTGGGGCAAACCCTTTAGCCAAGTAACCACCAATAATTCTGTTTATGGAGTAGGGGTAGATTATCTCTATAATTTTATTGATAAAAATAAGCTCGTTGTAGGGGCGTTTCTTGGGTTTCAGCTCTCAGGGAGTTCTTGGAGTGATAGTAAGTCTAGTCAAATCAAAACTTTAAAAAACGAACTAGAACAACTAGGGGATAAAGTGCAAATCCATACAAGCTATTTTCAAATCCCTTTAATGATAGGGGTGCGAACGAATCTCAATAAGCATAATGGTGTGGAGCTTGGAGTAAAGATTCCTCTAGCCACACAATATTATTTCAAATCTAGTGGTATGCTTAATTTGGAAATGTCTTATAAAAGAGCAGCTGTATTTTATGCCAACTATGTGTATAATTTCTAAAAATATTTATAAGATTAGGTTTGATGAAAGACACTCTATTTTTATGAAGTTCTAAATCAACGCTTTAGGATGGATTAAAAGGGTGTAGTTGATCGGCTTGAATTTGTTTTTATGTTTGTATCTCAATGCAAGTAGTGATGCCTAAACTTCTGTCTATTCTATATAATAAACTTAAAAAACAAAATTGTTAATGCCCTAGTGATTGTGCGATACAAGAAAATAGGGTCTCATTAAAAAGCGACACGCTTATAAAACGCCACCAAATTAATTTCTTTTGGAATTTAAGCAAAATTAAAGATATATATATATATATACTTAGAGAGCTGAAAAGTCAATAAAACTAGGGAGTAAAAATGCAAAAATTGGAATTTAAAGAAATTAAATTAGAAATAGATGGGGTTGCTCATCATTATAGCAAGGGTTGCAGTGGTGGGGCAAGCGATTGTTGCACACGAGTATGCACTAGAAATAACGAGAGTGATAGTTTAGATGAGTGGGAGCGTTACTTAGAAGTTGATTCTGGTGTGGTGCAATACTAAAAGGAAAGATTATGAGATTTTTTAAAGACCCAAAAGACATGTTTAATCATAGGCTATGCAAAATAAAAAGAGTGCAAATTTTCATTACGCACAAAGCAAAGAAGCAGGTAGCTTAGGAGATACTATAAAGGCTCAAAAGCATATGAAACAAGCGCAACACTATTATCAATGTCAAAAAGAAAATTTATTGAAAGCGCAAGAACATCAAGGTAAGAGTTTTTAGCACTAATTTAATTTTAAGATTACGAAAGGAAAATACCATAATGGGAAAGAATGCAAAAAGAGGCAGAGCGGTAGGAACAGCTGGAGGTGCAGCAGTAGGTGGTGTTGCAGGGAGTGTAGGAGCAGCTGAAGGAGCAGCTACTGGTGCAGCTTTGGGTTCTATTGTGCCTGGAGTTGGGACAGTTTTAGGAGCTACAGCAGGGGCTGTGGCTGGTTGGCTTGTGGGAGCAAGTGCTGGGGCTGCTCTTGGTGGAGAGATAGGCGAGAGGGTTGGGGCTTGTTTTGATGAAGATGATAAATAAAATAAAATCATCAAATAAAAATATAATTTAAAAAGCAAGGATTATAAAATGGGCTTTTGGAATAAAGCTTGGGACTTAACCAAGAAGGGTGCTAAATATGTCGGAGAAGGCATTAGGGAGACACAGATTGCTAAGCTTAGATTTAAAGAAGAATTTGTTTCTTATAGCGATAAACAGCTTTTTGAAGAGATGAAAGATAGAAAATGGTCTGAAAGTGGTTTTGAAAGACAAGGCAGACAACTAGCTTGTGCAGAATTATTGAAAGAAAGAGGATACACGGGTGAAGAAATTGCCAAATATAATAGAAATTAAAGTTTTTTATCGTTTTGGATAGATGCTAGAATACTGAGATGGTTTAAGAGTATACTGCTATAGTTATGAACACCAATTTCAATACATGCTACAAGCTTAAAGATAGCGTGGAAGTTTATATTCAAAAGAATGAAAATAGGGTGGGGGAATTTTATATCCAGTTTTATCGTATCAACACACGAGAAAAAGTCCTTATAGAAAGCCATGCTTTAATGCTAGAGGTGTTACCCCTTTTAGATGGGTTGCATTCTTTAGACTCCATTAGTCAAAAACTCTCTATTGAGATGAATAGCCTTCATCAATTTATTCATTTTTTAAAAACACAAAATTTAATTATAGATGCGTCTATGCAGACTGAAATTAACGAAAGATTTAGCCGTCAAATCGCCTTTTTTGATGATTTGAATATTAGTTTGAGTGGAGAAGATTGTCAAAAAGCCTTGGAGAGTAAAAAAATAGTGATTTTTGGAGCAGGGAGTGTTGGCTCTAGTATTGCTATCCTTTTAGCAAGAATGGGGATACAAAATTTTGTATTGATTGATTATAAGCGTTTGAAAAGAAGTAATGCCACCAAGCATTTTTATACGCATAAAAATAATTTAAATGCTTATAAAACCCTTGCTTTAAAAGAGTATTTGCTAGAAATTGATACAAGATTAAACATTAAAACTTTTGAAGATAAAATTATTCCTAGTAGTGATTTGTCTTTGTATATCAATGATAATACTGATTTAGTCATCAATACTATGGATGAGCCATATATCGGGCATTTGTCCTTAAAGATAGGGCGTTTTTGTTATCCTAAAAATATTGCCATGTTTGTTGGAGGCGGGTTTAATGCGCATTCTATGAGCACAGGAGAAATTATTATTCCTAAAGTTACGCCTTGTATTGATTGCTATGTGAATGATTTTAAAGAGAGATTAAAAGACTATCATCCTACTTATATCACCATTAGTCATAACACACCAAGCAATAAAGAGTCAGAAAATGATGTTATTTTAGGGGGTTGTGGCAGTATTAGTGCGTGCTCTTTATTCAGTGCTTCGTATGCGAGCTTGTGTATCGTGTATTTTTTGTTAGGGGTAGATTTTCCTAAAACTAAAAGAGGGGAATACTTAATCAATCAAGGTGAATTTTTTTGGATTGAATTAAAAAAACATAAGGAATGTAAAGTCTGTGGATAATAAAATTTATCGTTTGCGTTCTAGCGTAGCTATTTCTTATAATGAACCTGTTATGGGGTTTTTTAAAACTAATGTGAGAGAAATGAGTCTGTGTGAAATCTCTAGTAATATTACAGAATGGCTAAGAAATTTTGATGCTAAAACCCCCTTGAAAGATATTTTACAAAGGGGCGTTTTTGAAAAACAAAATGTTTTAAACTTAATTGATTTTTTAGTCCAAAAGCATGTGCTTATAGAAGTTGATAAACCCTATGATGATTTTTCATCAAATTATCGCTTAATCAATTTTTTAGAAGATTTTTGTTTTAAAACTTCACAAGTTTTAGAATGTCTAAACAAGCTACAAACTAAAGTGGTTATGATAGTGGGTCTAGGGGCTGTGGGGAGCTATATTGCAGATATTTTAGCTAGAAGTGGGGTAAGAAATTTCATTTTAGTTGATGATGATAGAGTGGAGTTGAGCAATTTGCACCGACAACATTTCTATAAAGAAAAAGATGTGGGGCTAAAAAAGATTGATTGTATTGAAAGAGAATGGCGAAACTATTCTGTGCCAAATGATTTTAAAATTTTTAAGATTGATAAAAAGCTTACTAAAGATTTTTTTAAGGATTTTAATTTATCTTTTGATTTGTGCATTAATTGTGCGGACTATCCTAGTGTGGATATTACAAGCGAGATTATTGCTAAAGAGTGTATGAAAAGAAAAATTCCTCACATTATAGGGGGTGGGTATAATTTACATCTAAGTCTAATTGGGCAAAGTATTCTGCCTTTTGAAAGCGCATGTTATGGCTGTTTTGATATAGCATTGCAAGAAATCAATGCGCCTTATACTAAGAATTTAAAAAAGTTATATAGAGAGAATAGAAAAATAGGCTCATTTAGTCCCATGTGCTCTTTAGTGGCCTCACTCACTGCAATGGAGAGTTTTAAAATCATTTGTGATTTTAAGGATAAATTAGTGCATAAAAATAGGCGTATAGAATTTAAAATGTGTTCTTTAGATTTTGAAATCTTAGAAATCTCTAAAAAGCAAGATTGTTCTATGTGTGGGGTGTGAAACAAAAAACACTTAAGCTATAATAAGTCAAAAAATGAAAGATTTTTGATGAAAGACACTCTATTTAATAAAGCCCTAAACAAACGCTTTTGTTTTGATGAAAAGGTTGCTGAAGTATTTGATGACATGCTGGAACGCTCCATTCCTTATTATAATGAAATGCTGAATTTGGGGGCGTATTTTATCGCTCAAAATTTAAAAGAGACCATAGATAAAAAGCCCTTGATTTATGATTTGGGCTGTTCTACTGCAAACTTTTTTATCGCACTTAACAAGCAACTTGAAGAAAATAAAGATGTACAATTAATTGGCATTGATAGCTCAAAAGCAATGCTTAATAAAGCTCAAGAAAAGTTAAACGCTTTTAAGCAAATTAGCTTTGAGTGTGCGAATTTTTTGGACTATGAGTTTAAAAAGGCTAATGCCTTTTCCTTGCTCTTTGTGTTGCAGTTTGTGCGCCCCATGCAAAGAGAAATATTGCTTAAAAAGATTTATAACAGCCTTGTGCCAAATGGTATTTTATTAGTAGGCGAAAAGATTATGAGTGAAGATAGGATATTAGACAAGCAAATGATAGAACTCTACTACCTTTATAAGCAAAATCAGGGTTATAGCATGAATGAAATCACTTTTAAAAGAGAGGCTTTAGAAAATGTGCTTGTGCCTTATAGCTTGCAAGAAAATACCGCTCTTTTAGAGAGTGTAGGATTTAAGCATGTGGAAGTGCTGTTTAAATGGGTGAATTTTGCGCTACTAATAGCTAGGAAAAGCTAAAAAAATGGGCTTTAGAGTTTAGTTAGCATTGGTTAAATATAGTTTTTTATAAGGTTGAGCGATATTTTGATAAAGATTTGCAATCTTTAAAACTTAGTAAAAGCATGGTGGTTAATCATTATTTTTAAGTTTTTTACATGCGATAATAAAATTTATCTAACTTTAAAAACCCTTGATTTAAGATTTGGATAGATTTTGGGATTATTTTTTTTAAAAACTTATCATTTTAGAACTTTTCTGCTACAATTCAAGCTTATTTTCATTCGTAAAATCATTTTAAAAAAGGAAATTCTTATGTCTCATCACACCATAAAACTTTTTAGTGCCTTAAGTTTAAGTCTAGCTAGTTCTTTAATGGCTGAAGAAAGCTCTTTCTTTCTTGGAGCTAACTATCAAATGGCACAAATGAAAGAAAACTCTTCTATGACTAATCCTAACTACAACCCCAACGATTCTTTGGGGGGGGGGGTATATATTCTCCCCTAAAGGTGCCTTTACTAAACTCTAATCAATTAGACACGCTTTCTAATGGTGTCTCTAGTCAAATCACAAATTTACAAAACCAAATAAACACTTTAGGTAGTAGTGCTACAGCAGAGCAAAAAACACAACTCGCTCAACTAAACATTCAAAAACAAGCTATCAATGTTTTACAAGCTTTACAACAAGACCCTAGCTTGTTTAAAAACCCTCAAATAGAAAATCTAGCTAAAAGCTTGCAATTAAATGCAGGAATCACTCAAAATGGTGTGGGCATTATGAGCTTAGGTTTAGTGATGATTCAAACCAATGAATTATTGCAACTTATAAAAAATAATCCAACTACTAATCTTATTCAAACACATTCTAAAGAACAACCAACACTTATAACAAATAACTACGCCACTCATTCTAGCCCTACCTCTACTACAGAAGTGCTTAAAAGCCTTGATAGTTTAAGACTTTCATCTATTAAGGGGTATTTGGAGGGTTATTTAGAAGAGTTAAATGGCATTACAACACCCGGTAGTGTTACTTATGTAATTGGCTCGCAAAATAGTGCTACCCTAGACACTATCAAATCAAAGGTTCAAAATATTTTAAATCTTTTAAATACATCTAATGCCACCTTTGTTGATAATCCTACTATCCAACAAGACTTAAACATACTTGTTAAAACAATCAAAGATAATACTATTGGTGGGAATAATACCATTACAGATAAAGAGATTTTACAAAATGGGTATATAGGGTGGTATGCGACTAATAATGGATATAACAAAAACAATAACGCTTACTTAGCCCCCAATTTTGGCATTAACGCTCTTATGCTCTTTCAAATGTTACAAGGCATAGCAGAAGATAAAAAAGATGTGAATTATGCTTACGCACTCAATTATGCGTTCCAAAATTTTGCTAAAGAGTATTATAAATACTATCAAATTAATGTTTATAATGGTTGTAATCTAACTTATAATGGCAAAGCAGAATGTTATGATGACTACAGCCAAAAACCTGCAGTTTTAAGAACTTTAATAGAAAAGATAGACCCTAAGCTCATAAATACTTATAACAAACTTGGCACACTTGATGCAGAGTTCTACAAGTCTACGCAAAGTGGAAATGCAATAGGTGATGCAAGTATCTATCAGTCCGCAATGACAAAGTTAAAAGAACACATCAGTGCTTTAGAATTTGCAAACAACACCGAAAAAGAAAATGATAAACAACAAGCCCTTAATATTATTGATAAAATGCTTACGGATATTCCTATTTATAACTCTCAACGCTCTAATTCTAGTATGCAATTAAGTGCATGGATGTATGATATTGTTATGAATAGTCCTGTAAATGCGTATATTGGTGAAACACACAATAATCCAGAGAAACCAAAGATAGTTGTTCAAGGTTCAACCGAACCAGCTGATGCTAATTGTGAAAATGGTAGCTGCGAAAAATACCAATACAATCCACACCTAACTTTAAAAGAATTCTATAGTGCCATTTTACATTGGTGGCAAAGTGTAGGCAATATAGCTAACGCCCTTAACTCTCATAATCCTAAAGAAATAGGTGTAGCCATTAAAGATTTTGGTAATTTTTATAACGAGCAATGGAAAAATAACCCCAATTACCAACTAGGTGGAAGTTACCCCGATAAAAACCAAATCAAGCAAATCCTTTCTAATATCAACACATCTCTACCCAAAGCTGACCAACAACAGCTTAGCTTTACTTTTATGGCTTTACCCACCAACTCTACTAATACTCTCTCCCAACAACACCAAGCTACCTACAATACTCTACAATCTTCTAAACCTATAGCCTTAGCAAGTCTAAGCACTTTAGCTAGTATGTTTAATAACTTAAATTACTCAAGCTCTCCTATGACTACATTCACTAACAACAATAAAGAGATAGAAACTAAACAACAAGGTTATATGCTAGGCTTTGGAATCAAGGGTGGTTATAAACAAATGTTTAACTACTATATTAAAGGCAATAAAGAAAGTAAAAAGAAATATGGTCAATTTGGATTAAGATACTATGCTTTCTTAGATTATAACTATGGAGTGTTAAGTCAAAGAAACACTCATAAAGAAAATATGAACATGCTTACTTATGGAGTAGGTTTAGATATTCTAGTGAATATCTTTGAAAACAAACTAGCTAGTTATGGAATCTTTGGAGGGTTTCAAGTAGCAGGTAATTCATGGTTATCTACTAGAAAGTATTCTAGTAGCATTAAAGATAAGATTAGAGCGACTCATTTTCAATGTTTGTTTGATTTTGGATTAAGAACTAATATTCTTAAACACCATGGTATTGAATTAGGAGTAAAGATTCCTATGCTTTCTCAAAAGTATATTGATACAGCTAATTATAAAGTGAATTATAAAAGAGAGTATGTTTATTATGTGGGGTATGTGTGGGGGTTTTAGAGAAAATTAGAGGGCTAGAACTTTAAATAATAGTTGTTGATAGAGATTTAATTGTTTTTAGAGTTAATGACATTCTTATGAAAGCTAATTTTTGGAATACTTTTAGCTTGTATTTTTCATAATAGCCGATATAGAGATTAAAATTATTGGGAGATTTGAGTTTATGCGTGTTACTTTTGGCTCTAAATACAATCAAATGAATAACTACCAAAATGCCTTACAAAACAAGATTAATGACACTAACACGCAAATTGCCTCTGGTTTGAAGATTCGCTATGGCTATCAAAATAGCGATATTAACAACCAAAATTTAAAATTCCAATACGAAGAAAACACCCTAAATCAAGGCATTGATGTAGCTCAAAATGC
Organism: Helicobacter cetorum MIT 00-7128; assembly: GCF_000259255.1. Classification (NCBI taxonomy): domain Bacteria; kingdom Pseudomonadati; phylum Campylobacterota; class Epsilonproteobacteria; order Campylobacterales; family Helicobacteraceae; genus Helicobacter; species Helicobacter cetorum. Next base: position 1,677,304 of record NC_017737.1, on the reverse strand, counting down.
CTATACTTCAACGCTTAATACCGATAAGGCTTTGCAAGAGTTTTCAAAAACTATGGAAACTTTTAAAACTAAGCTTATTCAATCAGCCAATGATATTCATTCAGAAACTTCTCGCACAGCGATTGCTAATGACTTGGAGCGTTTAAGAGAGCATATGATAAACATTGCTAACACTTCTATAGGCGGAGAGTTCTTATTTGGAGGCTCTAAAGTGGATAGACCTCCAATTGACAGCACAGGCAAATACCATGGCAATGGCGAAGATTTAAACGCTCTAGTGAGCTCTAATAATCTTGTGCCTTATAATATTAGCGGTCAAGAGTTATTTTTAGGTAGTGATAGGGATAAGCATAAAGTTATTACAACCAATATCAAACTCTTTAATCAAAAAAAATTGCACCCTGATGTGATGGATAGACTAGAAAACACGCATTTACCTGAAGAAGTTTTTATTAAGCCTAGCGATACTTTAAGGGATTTGATTGGTGATAATGATAATGATACAACCAATGACTCTAAAGAATATTTTTATTTGCAAGGCATTAGACCCGATGGCTCTAGCTTTAAAGAAAAGTTCTCTTTAGATAAAGCATATCAAAATGAAGAGAGTGCGACTAAAGTGAGCGATTTATTGGATAAGATTGGTCGTGCTTATGGTAATACTTCGCAAAATAAAGTCGTAGATGTAAGTTTGAATGCTTGGGGGCAAATTGAGATTAAAAATTTAACTCCGGGTAATGAAAATTTGGATTTTCATTTGATTTCTAGCGATGGGGATTTTGATGATTTAGATGATTTGCGTTCTAGTGGCAAAAGAATTACAGAATATGTGAAAAGCTCGTTTGTAACCGATAGAAGTCTAAGCAAGGTTAGGGGGATTCCTAGTGCTTATAATAATAAAATATTAGAAATTCCTAGCGTATTTGTTACTAAAGACAATACTTTAGCGAATAAAAACACCAAATTAAGCGATATTTTTGGTGATGATGTAAAAACGCTTAAGATTAGTAGTAAGCGTGCGGTCATGCAAGGTAATGTAGAAATTCCTACTTTGCCCACTCTTTTAGATGTCTCAAGCGCTACTATGAAAGATTTAAAAGACGCTATACAAACACGCTTTAATAATAAAGTAGATGTAGAGATTGAAACAAATGGGCGTTTGAGAATTATTGATAATACCTCTAGGGAGTTGCCTATCAATATTACTTTAAGCACTTTAGATGAAGATGGCTTAGAAGTAGCGGGTATTCCTACCAATAACGCTAGTGAATACCAAAAGACCTATTTTACGCATTCTGGTGCTACGCTAGAGGGCAATATCGCTCAAATTGCTAATAATAAAATGGCTATAGGTTCTACAAAATTAAGCGAAGTGGCTAATGGGAGCTTAGAGGGCGCTATTTTTGATATGAAATTAAATGACCATAATGGTTTGCCTTTAAAGGCACAATTAGTTTTGGATAGTAATGGGGCATATTTGAACTTGCCTAATGCTAAAATCCCTCTTTATAATCCAAATACCACAGAAGCTCAAATTTCTAAGCCTGATGAAATAACTTATCGCCAACTTATGGATGCTATGAGTATTGCGCTTAATTATAGTAATATCAATCCTAACACCTACCAACAAATCAGCGAAAATGCTCCCTCAACAGAAAGTAAAGAGCAGTTTTTAGAGCTTTTAAAGCAAGCCAAAAACAATGTTTCAGTCAATTTGAATGAAGATGGCAAAATGGTTATTAAAGACAATATGCACTCACTCACTAAGATGCAATTCATGCTTTTTGACAAGGACGCTAATGATTTTTCTAAAGAGGCTTTACATAGCGATAAGCCAAGCATTCGCCTAAATGCTAATAACGCTTTAATTGTTGATAAGCCAAGCGTGAATTTATTTGAGCAATTAGAAGATGTCATCACTTCTGTAAGAAAAGGGATTTATCGCCCTGATGCTTTGGGAGATATTTATTCAAGTGATATGCGTAATTTAGGGATTCAAAATGGTATTAGTGTGATTGACCATTTGGCTGATCATGTAGAAAAGATGATTGCCTCAAATGGCGCTCATAGCAAGGCATTTGAAAATATCATTAGGCGTAATGAAGTCTTAAAGACTCAAGTTCAAAGCATTCGTGGGGAAACCACCGGCACTGATATTGCAGAGACTTATAATAAGTTTTCTAACTTGACTAATAATTATAATGCCGTATTAGCCTCCACTAACAAAATCAATAATTTATCTTTGACTAATTACTTATAAAAATTCTTATCTTTTAGCCTCTCATTAAGAGAGGTTTGCTATAATTTTCTTGCCTTTGTTTGTTAATGATTAACTTTACAAGGAAAAATTATGCAAGATTTAGAAAATCCACAACGACCCAGCACTCAAGAAATCAAAGATTATTACCATAGTATTACTGAAAAAATTAGCGATAAATTAGAGTTTGAAGAACATCCTTATAAGGATTTTTATAGCGCTCTTTTAGAAAAAGGCTTTGATAAAACTTATTTGCAAAAATACGCCACTCTTATGTCTAATGCCCTAAAAACCCCTAAAAATGATGTGAATGTAGTGATTAAAAATTTAGAAAAGCTTTATAAAATGCCCGTAATTTGGCTACACATTGCTGAATGCACCGGTTGTAGTGAGAGTTTGTTGCGCACTGAAGAACCTAGCATTGAAAGCGTGCTATTTGATTATCTAAGCTTGGAATACCATGAAACTTTAATGGTAAGTTCGGGGTTTTTAGCAGAAGAGACTTTAGAACAAGCCATTGAAAAATACAAAAATCATTATGTGTTGATTGTAGAAGGGGCTATTCCTACACATGAAAATGATAATTTAGAAAATGCCTTTACTAGCGGTGCTTATGCAACTACAGGCTTAGAAATGATTAAAAAAGCTAGTGAGCATGCGATGGTTATTTTAGCTATAGGGACATGCTCTAGTTTTGGGGGCGTGCAATCAGCCTATCCTAACCCAACGCATTCTAAAGCCTTAAGTGAAGTGATTACTAAAGAAGTCATCAATATTGCTGGTTGTCCGCCTAGTGAAAAGAATATTATAGGGAGTATTTTGTATTTTCTTATTTTTGGGAAAGCCCCTAGCGTGGATAGATTCAATCGTCCTTTATGGGCTTTTTCACAACGAGTGCATGATATTTGTAATCGTAGGGGGGCTTTTGATGTGGGGGAATTTGTAGAGAGCTTTGGCGATGAGAATGCTATAAAAGGCGCTTGTCTTTATATGGTTGGTTGTAAGGGACCGCATGTGTTTAATAACTGCGCTAAAATGCGTTTCAATCAAAAGACAAGTTGGCCTATCCAAGCAGGGCATGGGTGTATAGGCTGTAGTGAGCCACACTTTTGGGATACTTTTGCACCCTTAGAAACGCCCTTAGGGAATTTTAAGCCTATAGGCAATCGTTACGCTTATCCCTTAACTACTTATCATCAAGTTTCTAAAATTTTAGAAACCTTGCCACTTAGCTTTAAACCTCTTTTAGAAACCTTAAAAGAAAATTATCAATATGAAAAGATATTGTGCTTACAAATAGATAGTATTTTGCCCACGATATGTGGATTGTATGAAAATGAAACTTTAAATTCTTGTTTTAAGGTAGAGTTTGAGACTAATCCTAGATTGGTTTATGAGAGCTTGAATAAAGGCTCAGGCAAAAAGCTTTTAATCAATTATGAAAAGAAATTCCCTAAACTGCACGATTATCTTAGTCATTTAGAGCCTATAAGTAAGCTTTCTAATAATCTTTTTGATTTTTTAGAAGTAGTTAAAAATATTTTAGGCTATGAAAAAGATTTATTGTCTTTAGCTAGAGAATTTGTTGGGTTTCAAGGGGCTAAAATTGATTATAAAATTTCTAAGGACACTTTTGATATTGCACGCCCCTTAAAGGTTGGCATGAGTTTTGCTATTGCCAAAGTGGATACCATTACTTTAAGCTATGGGTTTTTAGAATTTTTGGGTGAATTTTTAGCGTCCTATTTTTATCAATTAAGCCAAGATTTTGGAGTTAATCAAATTCTAGTAAATGGGAATATTCTTAAAGAAAAAGCTTTTTTACTAGGGTTTTTAGGTCATATATCTAGCAATTTGAAAATAGATTTTGTAAAATAATCTTAGTTTTAAGCGAGGGGTATTTTTGATATATTAAACTCTATTTAGGGCTTAAAAAGTGCTTAAATAGGGGGTTTGTAGCCATTAGGGCATTAAGTCTAATTCTCATTTTTAAAACTTTGTGATTTTTTTGTAAAAAAATCACAATTTTGTTTGTAATCTTACTATCATTTATGCTATCATTATGGGACAATTTAATTTTTGGAAAAATAAGGAGTTTAAGATGTTATCTAACGATACTATTAAGTTATTGAATGAACAAGTGAATAAAGAAATGAATGCCTCTAATCTTTATATGAGCATGAGCTCTTGGTGCTACACCCATAGTTTAGATGGAGCAGGACTTTTCTTGTTTGACCATGCGGCTGAAGAATACGAGCATGCTAAAAAACTCATCGTATTTTTGAATGAAAATAATGTTCCTGTGCAATTAAATAAGATTGAAGCGCCTGAGCATAAATTTGAGAATTTGGCGCAAGTGTTCCAAAAGGCTTATAAGCATGAGCAACATATCAGCGAGTCTATCAGCAATATCGTAGACCACGCCCTCAAAGATAAAGATTATGCGACCTTTAACTTCTTGCAATGGTATGTAGCCGAGCAACATGAAGAAGAAGTGCTTTTTAAAGATATTTTGGATAAAGTAGAGCTAATCGGCAATGAAAGCCATGGATTGTATTTGGCTGACCAATACATCAAGGGCATTGCTAGTAAAAGAAAAGCTTAAAAGGTTTTTATAGAGTGCAAAAACTAGCCGTTTTTGATTTTGATTCCACGCTTGTAAATGCTGAGACCATTGAGTGCTTGGCTAAAGCGTGGGGCGCTTTAGAAGAGGTTCAACACATCACTTCAAAAGCGATGAATGGTGAGATAGATTTTTACAAAAGTCTTGTAGAAAGGGTATCAAAGCTTAAAAATATGCCCTTAAAACTTGCCAAAGAAGTTTGTGAAAATCTACCTTTGCATAAGGGGGCAACAGAACTCATCAATGCTTTAAAAGCAAAGGGTTATAAAATAGTTTGCTTTAGTGGGGGCTTTGATTTAGCAACAAATTATTATAGAGATTTATTAAATCTTGATGCAAGTTTTAGCAACACGCTTTGTGTGGAAAATAATGTGTTGAATGGCTTAGTAGGGGGGCATATGATGTTTTCACACTCTAAAGGCACAATGCTACTAGCCTTACAGCGCTTGTTAAGTATCAAAAAAGAAAATACTCTAGTTGTAGGCGATGGAGCGAATGATTTGAGCATGTTTATGCATGCGCATACAAAAATCGCCTTTAATGCTAAAGAGATTTTAAAACAGCATGCCACACATTGCATTGATGAGCCTAACTTAGCCTTAATTAAGCCTTATATTTAAGATAGATTTTTCAATCAAAAAGGGCTTAAGCTGTTTCAAGGGACAATATAGTCCCACAACAACTATTTTTAAGCCTTAATGTGCCTTTTTATCCTTGATATATTTCTTTAATTCACCCTTTTTGATATAGGGAATAAACTCTGCATAACCTTCTTTTTCCATATCTTTCAAAGGGATAAACTTTAAAGATGCGCTATTGATACAATATCTTAACCCTCCAAGCTCTTTTGGCCCATCATTAAATACATGCCCTAAATGCGCCTTACCAATGCGGCTTAATACTTCAATGCGTTTCATGTTAAAGCTCTCATCATTTTCGTATTTCACCACTTCTTTATTGATAGGTTTAGAAAAGCTTGGCCACCCACAACCTGAATCGTATTTATCCGCTGAAGAAAATAACGGCTCACCCGTGGTAATATCCACATAAATGCCCTCTTCTTCCTTATTATAATACTCATTTTCAAAGGCTCTTTCTGTGCGTTTGTTTTGAGTAACTTCATATTGAAGTTTGGTAAGCCTTTTTTTCAAAACATCATCGCCTGGTTTAGTGTATTTATCACTATCCACAATCACTTCATCAGCCTTTTTCAAATCAATATGACAATAGCCATTAGGATTTTTCTTCAAATAATCTTGATGGTATTCTTCAGCTCTGACATAATTTTTCAAAGGCTCTACTTCAATAGCGATTTTTCCTTTCACTTTCTTTTGCAGTTCTTTTAAAGCATTGTCTATCACTTTTTTATCCCCATTATTCACATAGTAAATACCCGTGCGATACTGCCTACCCATATCATTACCCTGTTTGTTTATGCTCACTGGGTCAATCACCTTAAAATAATAGCGTAGCAATTTGTCTAAACTGATTTTTTTAGCATCATAAACAACCTTAACACTCTCAGCATGGTCGCTTTCGTGTAATTTCTCATAACTCGTGCTTTTAGTCTTACCATTAGCATAGCCAGAGCTTGCATCTATGACACCATAAATCCTTTCCATATACGCTTCTAGTCCCCAAAAGCACCCCCCAGCTAGATAAATAACCCTTTCATCTGCCCTTTGATGTTTAATTCCCATACTCTCGTTAGCTTGCAAGATATTGCTAATTATTAATGAAAAATAAAAGATTTTTAAATAATGCCATAGTTTCATAAAGTATCCTTATTGGTTAAATTTCTAGCATTATAGAATAATTTGAGGAGCTTTGCGTTGCCTATTTTAAAGTGATAAATTTTTTGATATAATAAAAGATTATTTTTTATTGTAAAAGGAGTTTATAATGATTAAACGAGAGAGAGAGTAAAACGCTTTCTTAAAATAGGGGCTGTAGCTTTGGGTGCAAGCCTTATGGCAAGTGGTTGCACTTCAATTTATATTCATAAAGCCAAAGTAGCATATGCTAAAGGTGATTGTCCTAACACGATTAGAAATTTAAGAATGCTTACAAGCAACCCAATAGCGCTCTATAGTTTAGGTCAGTTGTATAAAAAAGGCGAGTGTGTGGAGAAAGACCCGCAAGAGGCTGAGTCTTACATTGAAAAAGCCTTTGATGGCATACCTATGGTAAAATTTATTAAAAAGAGAGCGATTATCCCCAATTAACTTCCTTTTAACCAATCGCTTATTATAAGCGATTGAGCTTTGATTGTCTTGTAGCTTGATGGATACATTCTTAAGAGAGTTTTGTTTTTAAAACGCATGATTTTAAATTTTTAGAGTTATAAAATATTTGAGAAATTTTTGAATGCTTAATTTTAATCAATTTAAAGTGATAAATTTTTTGATATAATAAAAGATTATTTTTTATTGTAAAAGGAGTTTATAATGACTAGACAAGAGAGAGTTAAGCGCTTTCTTAAATTGGGGGCTGTAGCTTTGAGCATAGGTTTTATGGCAAGTGGTTGCACTTCAATTTATATCTATAAGGCTAAAGTGGCTTATGCTAAAGGCGATTGTCCTAACACGATTAAAAATCTAAAAATGCTTGCAAGTAATCCTATAGCTTTGTATAGCTTTGGTCAGCTATATAAAAAGGGGGAGTGCGTAGAAAAAGACTCTAAGCAAGCTGAGTCTTATATCCATAAAGCCTTTGAGAAGAGAACCATTATCCCTAATTGAACTCTTTTTGACCAAGCGCCCATATTCTAGGCGATTGGGAGCTAATATCTTTTATGAGTTGGAATATTATTTGAAATGATATTCCACTTTAAAAGGCTCGTTTTCAAAAAGTCCCCATATAACAACTTTTTGAATATCTTTAATCGCACAAGGCGAGGCAACTCTAAAAAAGGCTTGAATCCACTCATCTTTAGAAAGCATTCTGTTTTTTAAGGTAGCAATAACCTTGCTTTTGTCTTCTGTGCGTGCTTTTTGCCCCGCAACAAGCCTTTCTAAAGTAATTCCGGGATTTTGATTATAGATTTTTTCAAATTTTTCTTTATTTTTTTCAATTATAGGTTGATACCCTTCGCATTTACCCTCATTGATTTGCACGCTATAGATTTCAATAGGGTGTAGGCTAGGGTATTTGGAAGTGATTTTTAACTCTGTGATATAGGTGTTAGCATGGGCTTGAAAGGTCTTATTCATAGATTTTGAGCTATCAAGTTTTTCAAAGATAAAGTCTTTTGGCATTAAATTTTGCGCTATAGCTATATTGTAGGCGCATAAAAATATTGCTAGAGACCCTAAAAGATGTTTTAAATTTTTTAAAGAATGTTTAAACATGGTATTACTCCTTATTTTTTTATGATAAGGATTATAACGCATTTGACTGATTGTGAGATTATTTTTTTAAGTTAGTGAATAAGGGGGATAAACCCCAAAATCAAGTTTGATTAAAAAAGCCAAAACAAAGAGTGCTTTTAGGGGGTTAAAAGCACTTAGATTTTATTGAGATTTTTTAAACTTGTATAGAGTTAAAAAGCCTGTGCCATCAAATTCGCCAAAAATAGACACTTTTTCAAGCTCATCTTGCTTGCAATCAGTTTCTAAAACAAGCTGTGGTTGAAAGCCTTTGCCAATTAGAGTAACACTTTTGCCCTTTTCTTTGCGGTCTTGGCTAGGAAATTCGCTTGTTTCAATGCCGGTAGCCTCAGCTGTTTTATAGAGTTTAAACACATGGCAAAAACCATTATTCACCTGCACGCCATAAATTTCAGCAAATTTTACTTCTTTTAACACATTGGGCTTTGGAGAAATGCGTATTTCAGCTTTGATTTGCTCTGTATGTTCCTTGCCATTGTAATCACGCACCTTTACTTCATGGGTGCCATGAGGGTCGCCTTGTTTTAAGAGAGACTGCTCATAATCGTATGTTTGAATATTCAAATCACCATCAAGAAAAGTTCTTGCAAAACTTGAAGTGGTTACAAAACTTGAGACACATAAGCCAGCGAGTAAAAATCTTAAAGAGTGCTTAAAAGTCATATAGCTATCCTTGATTGCCCTTAATGTAGACTATGGGCATGATTTAATTGCATTAAGATGTAAGACTATAAATCTTAAGACTATAAATCTTAAGACTATAAATCTTAAGACTATAAATCTTAAGACTATAAATCTTAAGACTATAAATCTAGAATGCGAGTTGTAATTATACTTAAATGACCTTAATTTTTCATGTTTATTTGCTTAAAAAATGTCATTAAATCAGTAAGCTTTCTTAAGCATTCTGCTGTTACTTTAAGATAGTCATAAAAATAAAGTTTTTGTATTAACATGTTTGTTTGTTTACTTTTGTAATGCAAAATGCAGTTACTTCAATTTTATGACAGAGGAGTTTTTCAAAATGAAAAAACAAGTGTTATCAGGTGTTTTAATGGCTATCTTGGCTACAAGCTTTGCTTATGCAGATGCTCATAAAGATGAGAAAGGTGCTAAAAAGCCTAAATTAAGCACAGAATTAGTAGCTCACGATGAGCATAAGAAAGACGCTAAGAAACCTAAGAATTTAGAAGCTTAAGTTTTTCTATAAGGGACGCTCTGTTAGTTTAATGGGGGCGTTTCTAGCTTTTTATTTTTTCTAAAGTTTTTATTCTATTAATTAATAAAATTACTTTCTAAACCTTTTTATTTTTAGTTTTTTTATTGGAATTTTTAATGTTATTAGCTATAAATTTTTAGTGCTTTTTAAAATTCCTGAGACTTGATAGGATTTCCCCACTCTTCCAACACCCCTAAAAGTAAAATTCAAATCTTCTTCATACAAGGTTTTATCAATATAGCTATGCTTGACTTCTAAAAAAAAGGGTTTAGAATCTTGATGAATATCTAAAAAACTATAAAATTCACAAAAAAATGCCACGCTTACTCCCTTAACAATAGGGGGATAGTCTTTTAAAATAGATTGCATTTCAATATGAAACTTTTCGCTTTCACTTTCATCATATTCTAGTTCGCTAGAGCTAGATTGCAAAGCACTTAAATGGCGCTCATCGCATAAACAAATGGTTGCTTTTTTGGTATCTAGGATATTTTTAAGCGTGTCTTTCATGCTCCCATCGCTTTTTGGCGTAAGATATAAGCTTAATAGAGCTGGTTCGCTACAAATAGGCGCAAAAAAGCTAAAGGGTGCAAGATTATTGATATTATTTTTAGAGAGTGTAGAAACCCAAGCAATGGGTCTAGGGGTAATGCTATGGCTTAAAATCTTATGTTTTTGTAAAAAAGATGCTTGATTAAAATCTATTAGCATATTTATCCTTATTTGGAGAGTATTTTAAAAGCATGTGTTAGAACTTCTTCAGGTTTAATGGAGCGCATGCATAAATGATTGGCTTCGCCATTTAGAGGGCAAATGCGTTGTTTGCAAGGCGCGCAAGGCAAACTATGATTTAACAAAATAGCATTTTTAGCCCTCCATGGGCTAGTTTCATTAGCATCAGTTGGGCCAAAAAGAGCGATTAAAGGTGTTTTTACGCTCGCACTTACATGCATAGGGCCACTATCATTAGTGATGAATAAGTCTAAAGAGGCGATTTGCTTAACTAATTCTTCAATGCTTGTCTTGCCACAGAGATTATGAGCGTTATTGATGAGATGTGGGGTTTTTAATTGACTTTTTGTAAGGCTTAAAATCTCTTCAGCAATGGAAAAATCTGCTTGTGCGCCAAAAAAATAAACTTCATGCTCATATTCTAATAGAGCGCTTGCTACTTGAGCGTAATAAGCTCTAGGCCACCTTTTAGCGCTCCCATAGCTCGCACTTGGGCTAAAGCCAATTTTTTTAGTTAGATTGGGGCTTTTTGTGGGTAAGTCAATAGGTAAATTTAAGGGTAAAAGCGCTTTTCTATCTAAATCTTGCTTTAAATATTGGCTTAGTAAAAAACAATAGCGCTCCACTTGATGATAATCTTTAGGCGCTTTTTTTATAGCATGGGTGAGTAAAAAAGAGCGTAAATTTTTAGCAAAACCTATGCGAATAGGGCTTTTAGTGCTATATAAAAGAAAGGCTGAATATAAATTATTGGTTAAAGTAATCGCTAAATCGCATTTTCCAATTTGTTTAGCAAGTTTATAGGTAGCTAGAAGTCTTAGGGGGGCTTTTTTGCTCTCATCTATAAAAACACTATCAACTTGTTTGTCTTTTTCAAAAAGTTCGCAAGCCATTTTTGTGCCAACTAAAATAAAGCGTGCGTTAGGATAAAGAGCTTTTAGGGTATAAAAAAGCGGACTAGCCATTATGGCATCACCTAGCCAATTAGGCAATCGTAATAAAATGCGCTTATTAGCAACAAAACCCATAAAACTTGCCCTTTTTTAAAATTTTTAAGCTAAAATTTTAGCATAATAGATATAACAAGCACGCTTTAAAAGCGTGATAGTAAGGAAAAATATGATTACCCCTAAAGTGCTGAGTGGTTTTAAAGACCGCTTGCCTAAAGATGCTATGCAAAAAGCCCACTTGCTTTCTAAGGTTTCTTTGGTTTTTCAAAGTTTTGGGTTTGTGCCTATTGAAACCCCTCATTTAGAATATGCTGAAGTGTTATTGCCTGATGCAAGCAGTGATATTCAAAAAGAAATTTATCGTTTTAAAGACCATGGGGGCAGAGATGTGGCATTGAGATTTGACCAAACCGTTCCTTTAGCTCGCTTTGTTTCTTTGCACCACAAAACCCTTGGCATGCCTTTTAAGCGCTATGCTATTGGCAATGTTTTTAGGGGGGAAAGGGCTCAAAAAGGGCGCTATAGAGAATTTACACAATGTGATTTTGACTTCATAGGTTCTGAAAGCTTGGTGTGTGATGCTGAAATTATCCAAGTGATTATTGCCTCTTTAAGAGCATTAGATTTAGAGGAATTTTGCGTTTCAATCAATCATCGTAAAATTTTAAATGGTGTGTGCGAACATTTTGGCATTAAAAGCATGCAAGAAGTTACGAATGTCTTACGCATTGTGGATAAATTGGAAAAAATTGGCATTGAGAGTGTTAAGCAAGAGTTACACAAAGAATGTCAGCTTGAATTAGAAGTCATTGAGGGCTTATTAGATATTCTTAAAATCAAGCAAAATAACCAAACAAGCCAAGAGTTTTTTGCAAGTATTGCCCCTTTGAAAGCCTATAATACCAATACTAAAGAGGGTATTGAAGATTTAGAGAGGCTTTATCAACTTTTAGGGGATTTAAAAGTTTCATCTAACCTCTATAAAATTGATTTTTCTATTGCTAGGGGCTTAGGGTATTATACAGGCATTGTTTATGAAACTACGCTTGATAACATGAAGTCTTTAGGGAGTGTGTGCTCTGGAGGGCGTTATGATAATTTAACTAAAAATTTCTCTAAAGAAAATTTGCAAGGTGTGGGTGCGTCTATTGGGATTGATAGGCTTTTAGTGGCATTAGAGGAAATGCAACTCTTAGATGAGCGCTCTACGAATGCTAAAGTTTTATTGGTATGTATGGAAGAAAAGTATTTTGCCTATGCTAATGCTTTAGCAGAGCTTTTACGCCAAAGCGAAGTTTTTACCGAGCTTTATCCAGAGGCTGTAAAACTTAAAAAGCCTTTTTCGTATGCCAATCATAAGGGGCATGAATTTGTAGGAATTATTGGAGAAGAAGAATTTAAAAGCGAGACCTTAAGTTTAAAAAATATGGATTCTGGCATGCAACTTAATTGTTTGAGCGTTGTAAAAGCCCTTGAAATTATTGGAAAAACTGATGAAGACTTATAATATTGCGATTGTTGGAGCTACAGGAGCTGTTGGAAGAGAGCTTATTAGAGTGCTTGAAGAAAGCGCTTTTCCTATTAAGACTTTTGTCCCTTTAGCAAGCTTAAATAGTGCGGGAACTTTTATTAAGGCTTTTGGCAAGGATTATGAAGTTTTAGAAACCACGCATGATATTTTTGCTCAAGCGCAGATAGATATTGCCTTTTTTAGTGCTGGGGGGAGCATTAGTGAGATATTTGCTAAAAGTGCAGCTAAGACAGCTCTAGTTATTGATAACACAAGCTTTTTTAGACTGCATTTAGATGTGCCATTAGTAGTGCCAGAGGTTAATGCAGATGAAATTTTTAACGCTCCTTCTAATATTATCGCTAACCCTAATTGCTCTACCATTCAAATGGTGCATATTTTAAACCCCTTGCACCTTGCTTTTGGGATTGAAAGCGTGAATGTAAGCACTTATCAAGCAGTAAGTGGGGCAGGGAATAAAGGCATAGAGAGTTTGAAAAGTGAGCTAAAGGTCGCTTTGGAGCTTTTAGAACAAAATCCTAAAGCACACTTAGACAAAGAGCTTTCTAAAGGAGCGTTTGCTTATCCTATCGCTTTTAATGCTATTCCTCATATTGATGTTTTTAATGAGAATGGTTTCACCAAAGAAGAATTAAAAATGGTGCATGAGACCCATAAAATTATGCAAGCTAGTTTTGCTATTAGCGCAACTTGTGTGCGAGTGCCTATCTTAAGAAGTCATAGCGAGAGCTTAAGCATTCGTTTTTCTAAAGAAGTGAGCGCTAAAGAGGCTAGAGAAGTCTTAGAAAAAGCCCCCAATGTTATTGTGCAAGATGACCCAAGTAATCAATTCTATCCAATGGCTTTAACAGCAAGTGGGAGTGATAGCACTTTTGTGGGGCGCATAAGAGAGGATTTGTTTGACAAACAGACCTTGCATTGTTTTTGTGTAGCAGACCAATTAAGAGTGGGGGCTGCAACCAACGCATTAAAAATTGCTTGGCGCTATATTGAGCGTTCTTAAAGGGAGTTTTTGGATTTTTTAAGTTTAAATAGCTTTAAAAATGCTATTTGCGAACAAGACATAATAGTCATTGATGTTCAAGAAAATTCATTTTTTCATGGTTTTAAAAAAAAGGGTGCATTAAGGGGGGGACATGTGCCAAATGCCTTGCATGTGCGCTATTCTTTCTTAGAAGATATTCAAGAAAATGCTAAGCGTTTCTTAGTCTCTAAAGGTATTGATGAAAGTAGCAAGGTATTGCTCTATGGGGAAAAAGAAGAGATTCAAGCTTTAAAACCCTTTTTTTCTAATAAGCAACTTCTAGCTTTTGAAAATTTTATAGATTATCAAAATGACCTAAGCAATCCTTTGGAAAAATTGCATAATTATCATTGGAGTGTGTCGCCCTCTTTTGTGTATAAAATCATGCAATCTCAAGAAGTCGCTATGGAAAGTTATCAACATCAAGAAGTGCTTGTTTTTGAAGTGGGGCATTCTAGTTTAGCCCAAAGCACAGAATGTATTCAAGGGGCGCATTTTTTAGATACGGACTTATTGGAAAGTGCGCCTTTATACAATCTCAAAGAGCCTAGTATTTTGCAAGAGAATTTATCTAATTTGGGTATTACAAAAGAAAGCTTTGTGGTGCTATATTCGCAAAGTATTATTGCTAGTATGCGGGCTTTTTGGGCGCTTAAATGCGTAGGGATTAAGGAAGTGCGCTTTTTAGATGGGGGATTGAAAGCTTGGAAAAAATTAGGCTTACCTACTTCTAAATACCATGTTAAGCCTAAAAAAGCGCATTCTTTATTATGCGCTGATTTGAGCTATTGTTTATCCTTGCAAGAGACTTTAGAAAAACAGCAAGAGGGCTATAAATTAGTTAGCATTCGCTCATGGGGAGAATATCAAGCGTATGTGAATGATTATGACTATATAGAGAGAAAGGGCGAAATTCCCGGGGCTTTATGGGGCTTTTCGGGTAATCATTATAGTAATACTTGTGATTTTTATAACCCTGATAACACCTTAAGAAATCCTTATGAAATCTATAAGCTTTGGGAAAAGCAAGGTTTTAATAGGCATGATAAAGTGGTCTTTTATTGTAGCACCGGTTGGAGAGGAGCTATAGCTTGGTTTTATGCTTTATGGAATGGGTGGGAAAATGCGTTTTTATGCGATGGGGGCTGGCATGAGTATCAAAGTAGGGGGTTAGTTGCTAGAGAGCATGCCTTAGATATTATTCAGCCTAGCGTGGGGAATGATTATTAACAAAAAGAGTGCTTATTGTATTTAATAAGGGCAAATAATGGCAACTACAAAAATATGTTATCGTTTTAAAGGCTTTAGTGGGGAGTGGGAGATTAAGAGCTTTAGAGAGGTATCAAAAGTTAATCAAGGACTTCAAATTCCTATATCAAAAAGACTTAAGAGACCTAGCAAGAACTCAAAATTTTATATCACAATACAAGCCTTAAAAAATGCGAAAGAAGTTGAGTATATAGAAAGTTATAGCGATAGTGTTGTTTGTCATAAAGATGATGTGCTTATGACAAGAACGGGCAATACAGGAATGGTTGTTAGTGGTGTTGAGGGTGTTTTTCATTTTAACAGCTGGAGATAGCTTTATCTTAGGATATGTTAATGATACAAAAGGAATTAAAAAGGTTACACCAAATAACGAAGTGATTATTTTTGATGATTTTACAACAAGTTGTCATTTGGTTAATTTTGATTTTAAAATACAAAGTTCAGCTATGAAGATTTTAACGCCTAGATATAACGATAATATTATTGTGTTGCTATATATCTTAAAAGGTTTGAATTTTAAACCTTTTAGTCATAAAAGACACTACATTACAGATTTTCAAAATTTTGATATTTTATTACCCCCCCTTAAAAGAGCAACAAAAAATAGGCAACTTTTTTAAAACCTTAGACAGCCTTATAGACAAGCACACTAAAAAATTAAACAAGCTAAAAGATTTAAAAAAGCACTTTTTAGAAAAAATGTTATAGGGGCATTTCAAATAGGAAAAGAGCTTAACGCTTTAAAGCGTTAAGTGATAACTCTGTGAGCGCTTGAGATGGTGTTTCTTGGAGTTTAAAAAGACTAGATGTCTTTTTAAACCATAGGGGGATAAGGACGCTAATGTTGAGTTAATGAGCGCTTTTAAAAGTGCTAAACGCACTTTTAAAACAAGCGAATAAAACAAAGCCTTTAAAAAGTCCCCCTTAAGAAATAAAAATATTTTAAATGGATAAAATTTAGAAAAATCGCCTAAAAATTGAAGTTTTTGAAAAATGAAAACATTGTAATGTAGAGGGGTTTTTACACCCCCCATGATTTTAATAACAAAAAGTTACTAAAATCATACATAATAATGTTACAATTACAATATATTTCATTTGGTATCTCCTTAAATTAAATTTAGGGAAAATACCGCCTAGAGAAGTTTCGGACCTTCTTTAGGCTTTTAACTTCCCTAGACTGAAATTATAACTAAAATTTTTTTTAAAAATTAATCTTATTAAACTAAATGCAACTAAAAAGAAAACTAAAATTTTCAAAAATAAAGCAAGAAATATTTTTGCTAGTCTAAAGCATAAGGACAATTAAAACATGCCCTTAATAAAAATTTTAAATAGGCTTGCTTGAAACTCTTTTATTAAGGTGTGATAGTATTTAAGTAGCGCTCATTTAAGAGCGACTACCACAAATGCAAGATGCAATGATTGTTGGGTGTTTTTAGCGAGTTTGGGTAGAACTTCTAATAATCACGGTGTTATAGTCAGGTTGAGTAGGGCGTTGGTTGGGTGAATCTTTCATGTGTTTTTTAATCTCAGCAAGCTGTGAGCTAGAAAGCTCTAAAGGATGCTCTATAACAAACCATGCTACACCTTCAGTGCAAGGGGGTGCAGTCAAAGAACCATTGAAATGAAAGTAGCTAATTTGCTTTTCTAAGAACGCATAAAGGGCAATTGGTTTGGCTTTTTTGATGTTTTTAGTTTTAGCTACTTCTAAGATTGGTTTTAAGAAAGCGTTTTCATGCCCCACTTGAAAACCAATCGCTACTACTAACAAGCGCCCTTGCTCATCTTTATGCACAAAATGCGCACTTAAGGGTTGCGTTTTGCCATTGATAAGAAATTCCATAGGTGTATGAAAATGCACATTGTCTAATATATAAGTGTGATTACGATATTTTATATTGTTTGTATGTGAGTTAAAGCCTATTTTTAAAGTGTGGTTAGTATAAGCTACTTTGGAGGGCTTAGAAACACCATAGTGGAACTTCAAATTACCCTTATCTTCAGTTTGATAATAATGCTCAATATTGATAGGAGATTGGCTTTTTCCATTTCCGCAAACTTCAAAATTTTTATGCAATTTATCCCAGTTTTCAGCACCTCTAGCGCCATCTTTTTTATAATCCCATTTGGCATCGCCAAAGAGCGCAGAAACACTTAGAAGAGTCAAGGCAACTACTGAACAAAATTTTTGATTCATTTTCATCATTTATCCTCTTAGTTTTAAATTTTAAATACGCTAGTATTCTAGCATTTGAAAGAATATGAATGATAATTAAAATTCTTATTTGATACAAGTTAAATGGTTTTAATTTAAAATGTGTAAGATAGTAATATAAAAATCACCATAATAACTTTTCTTTTTAATCTTTTGAAGTTTTTAAAATGTTTTTAGTAGTTAAACATATTATTTAATTAAAAAAATAATAAAGATATTTTAAAAATATTTTTCAAAAATCTTTCAAAGAATGGTGTTGTTAGATTTAAAATAGGTCTAAATTCGTTACAATAACACAACTTATGGAAAAAGTTTTTAAAAGGATAGGCGCTTATTCAATGCTTAAAGCAAAAATTGACTTACACAAAGATTCTATTAGAAAATTGTTTTTTTATTATTTCATTCCCTTAGCTTTTTCTATGATTTCTCTATCTACTTATTCTATGATAGATGGCATGTTTGTGGGTAAGAAATTAGGCAAAGAGGCGATTGCTGCGGTTAATATTGCATGGCCAATTTTTCCCTCTTTGGTAGCGTATGAATTGCTCTTTGGTTTTGGAGCAGCAAGCATTGTGGGGTATTTTTTAGGTAGGGGTAAAACACATAGAGCTAAGCTTGTTTTTAGTAGTGTGTTTTATTTTGTTGCGCTTAGCACCTTTATTTTAAGCATGGCATTACTCCCCTTTAGTGAGACTATCGCACGACTTTTTGGGAGTAATGATGCTTTGTTGGCAATGTCTTCACGCTATATTGAAATCATTCTAATGGGGGCTGTTTTTATGGTGTTGCACCCTTTAGCTGATGTGTTTGTTGTAAATGATAAGCGCCCTATTTTAGCTATGGTAGCTATGCTTATAGGCTCGCTTACTAATGTATTTTTTAACTACTTATTTATCTTTGTCTTAGAAGTGGGGGTTCAAGGTAGCGCTTATGCTACCATTATAGGGCATGGAGTGGGCTTTTTAGTCTTAATGCAACATTTCTTGTTTAAAAAAGGGCAATTAAGTTTTATTAAGCGTTTTTCTTTTCCAGCTGTTATTTCTTCAGCTAAAAGTGGCGTGCCTCAAAGCACTGCAGAATTAAGCTTTGCGCTAATGATTTTAATCTTTAATGCTACTATTATGCATACTGCGGGCGAGCGGTTTTTAAGCATGTATGGCATTATTATGTATAATGCGATTATTTTTTGGACAACCCTTTTTTCTATCTCACAAGGCATTCAACCTATTGCAAGTTTTAGCTATGGGGCAAGGAATTTAGAGCGTGTGAAAGGAGTCTTTCTTTTTGGATTGAAAGTAGCGTTTTTGGTGGGGGTTGTGCTTTATGGGATTTATTATTTCTTAGATGAATTTTTAATCAAAATGTATTTACAAGCCAATGAGCAAGATTTAGACTTTATCCAAGAGACCAAACAAGCGATGAATGTCTATTATTTAGGCTATATCTTTTTGGGTATGAGTATTTTGTGTGCGGTATTTTTCCAATCAATCCAATGCACTAGAAGTTCGTTTATTATCACGCTTTCACATACGCTTATATTTATTGTTGTTTTATTGCCATTAATGAGCCATTTTTATGGTATCAAGGGGATTTGGGCAACTTATCCTATCGCACAATTTTTAGCATTTTTAAGCGCAATGGGCGTAACTTATTATGAAATCAAAAAAGGGGTTTTTACCACTTATAGGGAACAAAGCCTCATCAATGGCGCTAAAAAATGAAATCCCTTGTAGTGTTGTTTAGCAATAATGGGAGCAATTTAGAGGCTTTAGCCAATAACCTACACAACCAATATTTCAAAGACGCCTATAATAATCGTATCAAGGTGCAAATTAGCATGTGTATAAGTAATAATGCTAAGGCATATGGTTTAAAGCGTTGCAAGGCTTTAGGATTGCCTTATCAAGTATTAGAGCATAATTATTTTGCCTCACGCTTAGATTACGAAAAGGCGCTTTTAAAACTCCTAGAGCCTTATGCTTGTGATTTGGTTATTCTAGCTGGGTTTATGCGCATATTAAGTGAATATTTTTTGCAAGCAAAAACTTGTTTGAATATTCACCCCTCGCTTTTGCCTCTCTATAAAGGATTGCATGCTTTAGAGCGTAGTTTTAAGGGGGCTGAATGCTATGCAGGTGTGAGTGTGCATTATGTGAGTAAAGAGCTAGATAGTGGAAAAATTATCTTGCAAGAGAGCTTTGAAAAAAGCGCTTTTCAAACTTTAGAGAGCTTTAAAACAAAAGTGCATGCTATAGAGCATAGAGTTTATACTCAAGCAGTGTTAAAGGTTTTAGGATTACATTGATGAATGCAGAATTTTTAGTTTTTGCCATTATTACCCTTTTAATTGTGATAGCGCCCTATGTGGCGAGTATGTTGCGCTTGCCTATAAGCGTTGTAGAAATTATATTTGGGGCTATTGGCTCATATATAGGTTTAGTTAAGCATACTAAGGGCTTTGAGATGATGTCAGAAATTGGATTTTTATTTTTGATGTTTTTGTGTGGGTTAGAAGTAGAAATTTATTTATTCAAAAAGCTTGGAACATCACTCTTAAAGCGCATTTTATCGTATTTTTTAATTGTCTATACGCTTTCATTTTTAATCACTTGGAGCTTTAAATTAGAGCCTATTTTTATTGTGATTTTCCCCATTATTAGTTTGGGTATGATTATGACTCTAGTAAAAGACTATGATAAAGAAGTAGCATGGCTTGATTTGGTGTTAAAAGTTGGTGTTATAGGGGAATTACTAAGCATTATTTGTTTGGTGGTTGTAGATGGAGCTTATTCACATGACTTGGGTATGGATTTATATAAAGACTTGGGGATTCTTTTAGCATTTTTATTGCTTATTGTCATTGCCTTTCAAGTGTGTAAAACACTTTTTTGGTGGTTTCCTAATTTAAGGCTTTTTGTTATGCCTAAAAACAATCAGTTTAACCAAGATATGCGTTTTTCTTTAATGCTGTTTTTCTCATTGGTGGCTATTGTGGTATGGCTTAAAATTGAAATGGTTTTGGGAGCATTTTTAGCAGGACTTATTGTTTCTACTTTTTTTGCCCATAAGTCTGAGTTGTTTCATAAGCTTAATGATATAGGTTTTGGTTTTTTTGTGCCTTTGTTTTTTATTCATGTGGGTTCAACCTTAGACTTAGGGCTTGTATTTTCAAAGCCTTATTTGATTCTTCAAGGAATTTTAATTGTATTAGTAATGATAGGTTCGCACTTAATTACCTCTATGCTAGTATGGAAGAATTATTTTGCAAATACTACTTACACGCTTTCATTCGCACTAGGAGCGTCTATGCCTCTAACCTTTCTAGTAACCACAGCTGCAGTGGGTTTAAGAGCGCAAGCTATTTCACAAAATACTTATTATGCGTTATTAATCTCAGCTATCCTTGAGGGGATATTATTTACTATCATTATTAAAATGCTTAATAAGAAATAAGTTAAAAAACTCACATTGTGGTTTAAGGAATGTGGAAGCAAAAATGGCTAGTTAAATTTCTCTAGTTTTAGGTCAAATCAGTATGCAATATTCTATGATGAGGTTTGATAATAATATGGCGTTGCAAGTGTATTACAAGCTTTGTTTGGTGTATAATTTTTAGAAGTATTCTAAGGAGTTTTAATGCGGTTGTTATGGTGGTTATTGGTTTTATTGCTATTGGCAAATCCCTTAGTGGCACTTGAAAAACAAGAAAAAGACCATGAGGTAGATACGATTGATTTGTTTTTGATTTTTAATCAAATCAACCAACTTAATCAAGTGATTGAAACTTACAAAAAAGATCCAGAAAAGAGTGCTGAAATCTCTCTATACAACGACCAAAAGAATGATTTGATTAAAAGCTTGACTTCTAAAGTATTGAATGAAAGAGATAAGATTGGCATTGATATTAGGCTTAATTTAAAGGAGCAAGAAAAAATCAAAAAGCGTTTAGCCCAAAGCATTAAGGGCGATGATTTTTACACTTTCATTAAAGATAGATTAGCCCTAGATTCGTTATTGATTGATGAAATTTTATATCAATTTATAGAAAAAATTAGAAGTAATATTGATGTTTTTAGTGAAGAAAAAGATGTAGAGAGTATCAGTAATGCTTTTATCTTACGCTTGGGACAATTCAAGCTCTATGCCTTGCCTAAGAATTTAGACAGCATTAAAACGCATGAATTAGAAGAGCTTTTTAGCAAGTATCAATTAAGACTAGCTACCTATACAGAAGTCTTGCGTTATATTAAAAATCATCCCAAAGAAGTGCTTCCTAAAAACTTGATTATGGAAGTGAATATGGATTTTGTGCTGAATAAAATCAGTAGTCTCTTGCCTTTTACAAGCCATAGCTTGCAGGTGAGTAAAATCGTGCTTTCATTAACGATTTTGGTGTTGTTGTTAGGGCTAAGGCGTTTGATTACCATTCTTTTAGCCAGAATGCTAGATTTTATTTTTGAGCTTATGCGCCAAAATAAAGAAATGCATTTAAATGTGCAAAACAATATTATTTCGCCGGTTTCTATTTTTTTATTGATTTTTAGTTGCGATGTCTCATTAGATATTTTTTATTACCCTAATACATCACCGCATAAGATTTCTATGTGGGTGGGCGTGGTGTATATCATGCTCTTAGCATGGTTAGTAATGGCGCTCTTTAAAGGCTATGGGACAGCATTAGTAACGAATATCGCTACAAAAAGCACGCATAATTTTAGAAAAGAAGTTATCAACTTGATTTTAAAAATTGTGTATTTTTTGATTTTTATTGTTGCGCTTTTAGCGATTTTAAAACAACTAGGGTTTAATATTTCAGCCATTATTGCGTCTTTAGGAATTGGTGGCTTAGCGGTCGCTTTAGCGGTTAAAGATGTTTTGGCAAATTTCTTTGCCTCTGTAATCTTACTCTTAGACAATTCGTTTTCTCAGGGGGATTGGATTGTGTGTGGCGAAGTGGAAGGCACCGTGGTAGAAATGGGATTAAGACGCACTACTATTAGAGCTTTTGATAACGCTCTTTTATTTGTGCCAAATTCTGAGTTAGCCGGAAAATCCATTAGAAATTGGAGTAGGCGTAAGGTGGGAAGACGCATTAAAATGCAAATAGGCTTAGCCTATAATTCTAGTCAAAGCGCTTTAGAGCTTTGTGTGAAAGATATTAGAGGGATGCTAGAAGAGCACCCAAAAATTGCTAATGCTAAGGATAGTGCTTTGCAGAATGTGAGTGATTATCGCTACATGTTTAAAAAAGATATTGTTTCAATTAATGACTTTTTAGGGTATAAGAGCAATTTATTTGTCTTTTTAGATGAATTTGCACCTAGTTCTATCAATATTTTGGTGTATTGCTTTTCTAAAACGGTTGTTTGGGGGGAGTGGCTAGAAGTCAAAGAAGATGTGATGTTAAAAATCATGGAAATTGTAGAAAAGCACCGCCTAAGCTTTGCTTTTCCTTCGCAGAGTTTGTATGTGGAGAGTTTGCCAGAGATTACCCTAAAAAAAGGGTCTAAGGCTTATTGATAGATGTATTCTTTGGTTAAAGGCAAGGTGTTATCCACGCTGTTAGTTAATAGCAGTTGGAATAAATCCACGCTTCCTACCCTAAACGCTGATGCACAAGTTCTTAAATACAAGTCCCACATGCGAATAAAGCGTTCATCATAACCGAGCTTTTTGACCTTGTCTAAATGTTGCATAAAATTTTCTTGCCAAATATCTAAGGTCTTAGCGTAATGGATCCGCAAACTTTCAGCCATAAGCAAATGAAAATCGCACTCACTCATTATGCTCATCACTTCTCTTAACGAAGGTAAATACCCACCCGGAAAGATGTATTTATCCACCCATGCGTTAGTCTTGCCTTCAAAACAGCATAAAATAGAGTGGAGTAAAAACATGCCACCGGTTTTTAAAACTTCTTTAACCTTTTTGAAATAAAAGGGTAAGTTATCCTTGCCTACATGCTCAAACATGCCCACACTCACCACTTTATCAAAGCGATACATTCTGCCATCTAAATCTTGGTAATTCATCAATTTTATCGTTACTTTATCTTCTAAACCTAGCTCTTGAACCCGTTTGTTAGCTTGTTTGTATTGCTCATTAGAGATAGTAATTCCCATAACTTCAGCCCCATATTCTTTGGCGGCTTTGATAGAGAGATAGCCCCAGCCACAGCCTATATCAAGGAGTTTTTCGCCTTCTTTTAAATGGAGCTTTTTTAGAGTGTGGTCTAGCTTTTGGAGTTGGGCTGTATAAAGGGTGTCATCGTCCTTTTTAAAATAAGCGCATGAATAGCTCAAAGTCTCATCTAGCCAAATAGAA
Organism: Helicobacter cetorum MIT 00-7128; assembly: GCF_000259255.1. Lineage (NCBI taxonomy): Bacteria > Pseudomonadati > Campylobacterota > Epsilonproteobacteria > Campylobacterales > Helicobacteraceae > Helicobacter > Helicobacter cetorum. The sequence continues at coordinate 1,653,768 of NC_017737.1, read as the reverse complement.
TAAAAATCATTCCCTAAATCATAATGCTTAGAAATATTGGAGCTTTCTTTGATAGGCTTTTGGATAGGTCTAGCGTTATCATGTTTATGCAAATGCTCATACTTGGTTTGCAAATATAATGAATACATCACTTCATCCATTGAACCTTCAATATCAATCACGCCGTCCATATAAGCTTCAGCAATGGTTAAAGACATGTCCTTTTTAATATCGCTAAATTTTAAGGGGCGATTGATTTTAAGGGTGAATTTAGGAGAATGCTCGCCATTTCTATAAACACTATTGTCCCAAAATATCACTTGATAATCGCCATTTTTCCATTGTTTAAACATATTTTTGAGCAAAAATTTTGAAATCATTTGTATATTCCTTAATTTTAATTCTTGTTTTATCAATCAGTGTCTTAATTATAATGAATTTTTATGTGAAAAACACTCTACTGATAAGCGTAAATTTAACCTATGATAATTAATTGCATGTAATTTATTTTCAAAAGCATGTTAAAATTAAGCAAATTATAAGAAGTTTGATTTCAAAGAACAAGGCAAAGCTACACTAAATGATGCAAAAAACTCTAATTACTACCCCTATTTATTATGTGAATGATGTTCCCCATATCGGTCATGCTTATACGACTTTCATTGCAGATACCCTTAAAAAATACTATACCTTAAAGGGCGAGAACGCCTTTTTTTTAACCGGCACTGATGAGCATGGGCAAAAAATTGAGCAAAGTGCGAAATTAAGAAATCAAAGCCCTAAAGCTTATGCCGATAGCATTAGTGCGATTTTTAAAAATCAATGGGATTTTTTTAATTTAGATTATGATTATTTTATCCGCACCACAGATAGCGAGCATCAAGTTTGCGTGCAAAATGCCTTTGAAATCATGCTTAAAAAAGGGGATATTTATAAAGGCACTTATACGGGGCATTATTGTGTGAGCTGTGAGAGTTATTGCACAGCGTCCAAAACAGATAGTAAAGATGATAAGGTTTTATGTCTAGATTGTTTAAGAGAGACCACGCTTTTAGAAGAAGAGAGCTATTTTTTTAGGTTGAGTGCGTATCAAAAACCTTTATTGGATTTTTATGCTAAAAACCCTGAAGTGATTTTGCCTACCTATCGTAAAAATGAAGTGATAGCCTTTATTGAACAAGGCCTACTAGACTTGTCTATCACACGCACAAGTTTTGAGTGGGGCATTCCTATACCTAAAAATTTAAATGCAAAAAACAATAATGATAAAAAGCATGTGGTGTATGTTTGGTTAGACGCTTTATTAAACTATGTGAGTGCGTTAGGCTATTTGAATGCCTTAGAAGACAAAATGGTGCATTTTGAGCATGCAAGACATATTGTAGGTAAGGATATTTTGCGTTTTCATGCGATTTATTGGCCAGCCTTTTTAATGAGCTTAGGTTTGCCACTTTTTAAAGAGCTCTGTGTGCATGGGTGGTGGACAATAGAAGGCGTGAAAATGAGTAAGAGCTTGGGAAATGTCTTAGACGCTCAAAAACTCGCTACAGAATATGGGGTAGAAGAATTACGCTATTTTTTATTGCGTGAAGTGCCTTTTGGACAAGATGGGGATTTTTCTATAAAGGCGCTAACAGAAAGAATTAATGCGAATTTAAATAACGATTTGGGTAATTTATTAAATCGTTTGCTGGGCATGGCTAAAAAATACCACTTTAATCATTCCTTGAAAGCTGAAAAAATCACCACTTATTATTCTAAAGAATTGGAGAATGCGCATCAAATTTTAGATAACGCTAATCTTTTCGTGCCAAAAATGCAATTGCATAAAGCTTTAGAAGAACTATTTAGAGTTTATGATTTTTTAAACAAACTTATTGCTAGAGAAGAACCATGGGTTTTATATAAAAATCATGAATTAGGAAAATTAGAAGCCTTGCTCAGCTTGATTGCTAATGTGCTTTTAGAATCTAGCTTTTTACTTTATGCGTTTATGCCAAAGAGCGCTACTAAGTTAGCTAGTGCCTTTAATGTAGAAATTTCGCCCAAAAATTACGAACGCTTTTTTAAGTCTAAAGAGTTGCAAGATATTATCCTCAAAGACACTGAGCCTTTATTTTCTAAAATAGAGAGAGTTGAAGAAAAAGAGCCAGAAAAAATTCAAGAAAAGCAAGCAACAGAGAGTTATATCAGTATTGATGATTTTAAAAAAGTAGAGATTAAAGTAGGGCTAGTTAAAGAGGCTCAAAAAATTGAAAAATCCAATAAATTATTACGCTTAAAAGTAGATTTAGGCGAAAATCGTTTGAGACAGATTATTTCAGGAATCGCCCTAGATTATGAGCCAACAAATTTGATAGGTCAAATGGTGTGTGTTGTGGCGAATCTAAAACCAGCAAAACTTATGGGCGAAATAAGTGAAGGCATGATACTAGCTGTGCGAGATAGTAACGGATTAGCTTTAATTAGCCCCATGAGTGAAAAAACAGCAGGAAGTTTGATTAGTTAAATGCGATTAGGGGTGAATGAGGTAGTAGAGCTTACTTTTGGCGAATTATTAAACACGCCATCTATTAGTTATTTTAACTCTATTGTTTTATCTTTGGATAAAGTGCAAAAAGGCTCTTTATTTGTTGCTAAAGATAATTCACTCATTCCTAAGGCTTTAGAATTAGGGGCTTATGGGATTTTATACACGGGCGAATGTGAGCTAAGCGATAGAGATGTGGCTTGGATTAAAGTAAAAGATGTAGAACGCTCTTTAGAATATTTGTTTAAATTCTGGCTTTTACATGAGCGCCTAATTGGAGTGCTATTAAGCCCTATAGAATTAGAAATCGCACAAAAAATTATCGTAAGTAAAACGGCTTGGTGTCTAAGAAAGGGGATTGAAGATTTATTTGCATTAGAGGGGTGTAAAGTAGCGCTTTTTTGTGAGAGTGCATGGCTAGACTTATTTTATAGGCAAGAAAAGATAGGTATATTAAGAAAGGAAATTAGCCTTTTAAACCAATCGCTTTTTTATAGCCCTATAAATTACAAGCAACAACATTATGAATTAAAAATTCCATGCATATTTTTAGAACCTTTAATGAAAGTCATAGACCTATGCGAACGATTAGAGATTGAATTTGATTTGAATCATTTATGCAAGAAAGACCCCATAATAGATTATTGTAAGCCCTTTTATGTAGGGACAAATTTAGAATTAGCTCCTTATGGCACTACGGCTAGAGTCATTGTAGCCGAAAGCTCTCAAGAGTATTTTAAGGCTATATTAAAAGAGGCGCTTAAAACTTTATTATGGGGAAAGGTTGTTGTGTTTTATCATAAAAGTAGTGAGATTTTTTTTGAAAATGCCAATAATTATTTTTACACCACTCAAAACAATCTCAAAGAGCAATTAAGAAATTTATCGTTTAACTTTGCTTTTGTTTATGGGGTAAATTCCCAAACCTTAGAATCCTTTCTAAACCCTCCACTTCTTAAAAAAACCCCCACACTATGGTAAATAATGCTCGTTTGTTATGATAGTTTGAATCAAAAAGCTCTTTTAGAAGAAATTATGGCATTAAGACCATGGCGTAAAGGCCCTTTTGAAATTTCTGGTGTAAAAATTGATAGCGAATGGGATAGTTCCATTAAATGGGATTTAATCAAAAATGCTACGAATTTGAAAGACAAGGTTGTGGCTGATGTGGGCTGTAATAATGGCTATTATTTGTTTAAGATGTTAGATTACAAGCCTAAAAGTTTGGTGGGGTTTGACCCGGGAATCTTAGTCAAAAAGCAATTTGAATTTTTAGCCCCTTTTTTTGATAAAGAAAATAAAATCATTTATGAGCCTTTGGGGGTTGAAGATTTAGAAGAAAAGTATTCTAATATTTTTGATGTGGTATTTTGTCTAGGGGTGCTATACCATAGAAAAAGCCCGCTAGATACTCTTAAATCTCTATTTCTTTCTTTGAAATCTCAAGGAGAACTGATTTTAGATACTCTAATTTTTGATTCACCTTTAGATATAGCCCTTTGTCCTAAAAAAACTTATGCCAAAATGAAAAACACTTATTTTATTCCAAGTATCAGTGCGTTAAAAGGGTGGTGCGAAAGGGTAGGGTTTAAGGATTTTGAAACTATTAGCGTTTTAAAGACCACGCCTAAAGAACAGCATAAAACAGACTTTATTTTGGGGCAAAGTTTAGAAGATTTTTTGGACAAAAAGGATAGCTCTAAGACATTAGAGGGCTACCCCGCCCCTTTAAGAGGATATTTTAAAATGCGTAAGAAGTAGGGGGAAAATGATTAAAGCGCTATTTAATCAAGGTAGTAAAGTGATAGAATATCGTTTGTGAAAAATTAACTAATATTAACTAAGGAGAGCAAGTGGCAGAACCAACGATTTTTAACCCCATTGATTATGATTCTTTGGAAACTTGCAAGAATTTGAATCCCACTATAACCGGCGAGTTAGTTGTATTAGAAAAAGATAAAGCCGAAGTGCGTTTCAAGGGCAATGAGGGCATGGCGTATGAAGATAATTTTATCCATGTGGGTTTCTTGCTTGGAGCTTGCAATTATGTCGCATTATGTGCGTTAAACAAAAAGCATAGCGTTGTGGTTTCTAATAAGATTAATTTTTATGCCCCCCTTGAATTACATCAAGATGCTTTGATTAAGGCGCAAGTTATTCAAGATGGCGGAAAGAAAGTTGAAATAAGAGTAGAGGCATTTGTATTGGATATTCAGGTTTTAGAGGGAACAATAGAAATCGTCGTTTTTGATAAAAAACCTTTTAAATTTAATTTTAAAGAAGAGTAAAATCAATGGTTATTGTTTTAGTGGTTGATAGTTTTAAAAATATTAGTAATGGCACTTCTATGACGGCATTTCGTTTTTTTGAGGCTTTAAAAAAAAGGGGGCATATTATGAGAGTGGTTGCTCCAAATATTGAAAATTTAGGGAGCGAGGAAGAGGGGTATTATAGCGTGAAAGAGCGTTACATTCCTATTTCTACTGAATTTTCTCATCGCCAACACATTCTTTTTGCTAAGCCGGACAAAGAAGTGTTAAAAAGAGCTTTCAAGGATGCGGATATTATTCATACTTACTTGCCTTTTTTGTTAGAAAAAGTAGCTGTAAAAATCGCACGAAAAATGAAGATTCCCTATATTGGATCGTTTCACTTGCAACCTGAACATATTAGCTACAATATGAAAATGCAACGCTTTGGGTGGTTTAATAGGGCGCTTTTTGCTTGGTTTAAATGTGCGCACTATCGTTATATCCATCATATTCATTGCCCTTCTAAGTTAATTCAAGAAGAAATAGAAAAGCATGGTTATGGGGGGAAAAAGTATGCTATTTCCAATGGGTTTGACCCTATGTTTAAGGGCGATAGGGAGCAAATTCATAGCCTTTTTGAGACAACACCTTTTAAAATTGTTATGGTTGGGCGTTATTCTAATGAAAAAAATCAAAGCGTTTTAATAGAGGCGATTTCTTTAAGCAAGCATAAAAAAGACATTGTATTGCTATTGAAAGGCAAAGGGCCTAATGAAAAAAAGTTACAACATCTAGCTAAAAAATTGGGCGTAGAAGTGGAATTTGGATTTGTTGATTCAAAAGAATTATTAGAGATTTTAAAAACTTGCACTCTTTATGTGCATGCAGCGAATGTGGAGGGTGAGGCGATTGCATGTTTAGAGGCCATTAGTGTGGGAATTGTCCCTATTATCGCTAATAGCTCTTTGAGTGCGACCAAGCAATTTGCCTTAGATGAGCGCTCCTTATTTGAGGCTAATAATGCTAAAGATTTGAGCGCTAAAATTGATTGGTGGCTAGAAAATCCGCTTGAAAGAGAGCGCATGCAAAAAGAATATGCAAAAAGCGCTTTAAATTACACGCTAGAAAGCTCAGTGGATAAAATAGAGCGAGTTTATCAAGAGGCGATTTTGGATTTTAATAACAATCCGCAACTATTTGCTAGTTATGCGAGATGACTTTTGGGAGTAAGAGAATAAGATAATGCGTGAAGTTCATGATTATGGGATTAAATTTTGGAGCAATAATGAATTTAAGATAGAAAAAGGGTTGGTTAAGGTTTGTCATGGCAAGAACCCTGCGCTTTTAGAAATTGTTCAGAGCGTGCGTGAGAAGGGCTATAGAGGGCCATTACTCATGCGATTCCCCCATTTGGTGCAAAAACAAATTAAAAGTTTGTTTGATGCGTTTTCTTTGGCGATTAAAGAGTATCAATATGGTGGGGCTTTTAAGGCGGTTTTCCCACTCAAGGTTAATCAAATGCCTTCTTTTGTTTTGCCTTTGGTTGAGGGGGCTAAAGGTTTGGATTATGGTTTAGAGGCTGGAAGTAAATCAGAATTAATCATTGCTATGAGCTATACAAATCCCACAACTCCCATTACTGTGAATGGCTTTAAAGATAAAGAAATGATTGAACTTGGATTTATCGCTAAAAGCATGAAACATGAGATTACTCTAACGATTGAGGGTTTGAATGAATTAAAAACCATTATCGCTGTGGCGAAGCAAAATGATTTTTTAGCTTGCCCTAAAATTGGCATTCGTATCCGTTTGCATAGCACCGGCACCGGAATTTGGGCTAAAAGTGGGGGGATTAATTCTAAATTTGGTTTGAGTAGCACAGAAGTTTTAGAGGCCATGCGTTTGTTAGAAGAAAATGATTTATTGGAGCATTTTCATATGATACATTTTCACATAGGCTCTCAAATCAGTGATATATCACCTTTAAAAAAGGCCTTAAGAGAGGCGGGTAACTTGTATGCAGAGTTGCGTAAAATGGGGGCTAAGAACTTAAAAAGCGTGAATATTGGAGGTGGGTTAGCCGTAGAATACACTCAACATAAGCACCATCAAGATAAGAACTATACTTTAGAAGAATTTAGTGCTGATGTGGTGTTCTTACTCAAAGAAATTGTTAAGAACAAACAAGAAATAGAGCCTGATATTTTCATTGAATCAGGGCGTTATATTTCAGCCAATCATGCGGTGTTGGTGGCTCCGGTTTTAGAATTGTTTTCGCATGAATACAACGAAAAATCCTTGAAAATCAAAGAGAATAACAACCCCCCCTTAATTGATGAAATGCTAGATTTGCTTGCTAATATCAATGAAAAAAATGCTATTGAGTATTTGCATGATAGTTTTGACCATACCGAGTCATTATTCACACTTTTTGATTTGGGTTATATTGATTTGATTGATAGAAGTAATACCGAAGTTCTAGCTCATTTGATTGTTAAAAAAGCGGTGCAATTACTTTGTTTTAAAGACCATAACGATATTTTACGCATTCAAGAGCAAGTCCAAGAGCGTTATTTATTGAATTGCTCGTTTTTTCAAAGCTTGCCAGATTATTGGGGTTTGAAACAGAATTTTCCTGTCATGCCATTAAATAAATTAGATGAAAAGCCCACTAGAAGTGCGAGCTTGTGGGATATTACTTGTGATAGCGATGGCGAAATTGCTTTTGATTCCACTAAGCCCTTGTTTTTGCATGATATAGATGTAGATGAGGAAGAATACTTTTTAGCATTCTTTTTAGTAGGGGCGTATCAAGAAGTTTTAGGTATGAAACACAATTTGTTTACACACCCCACGGAGTTTAGCGTAATCTTTGATGAAAAGGGCGATTATGAAGTAGAAGATATTTGTGAAGCCCAAACAATTTTAGATGTGTTAGATGATTTGGATTATGATACCAAAGAGATTGAACGCATTTTAAAGCAAAAAATTGAAGATAATAATGCCCTAGATATGGAAGAGAAGAAAGAAATTATGGGTCGCTTGTATGTCATGCTGAGTGAAAATGGGTATTTGCGCACGATTTCTTAATATTTTTAAATTCATTTTAATAGAAAGGTGTTTTTAGGCGTTTCAAGGCTAGTAAGCTAGATTGTTGGCATGGGCTTGAAATGATTTAATTAGTTTATCGCTAACAAGGGGGAGGGGATTTTTAAAGCAGTTTTTGAGTCTTCTCAAACCATAGTTTTTTAAAAACCTTTGAAACTAAAATGCAAAAAATCTTTAAAACCATAGTTTTTAAAAAAACTTGAAATTGTATCCCATAAAAGTAAATCACGGAATTTTCAAATCGTGTTTTCAAAAATTTTTGAACCTAAAAATGTCTTGGTTCGTGATTGACTTTTATAGTGTAAAATGGCAGAAATTTACACAAATTTATGCCATAAACGAAAGGAATAAAAATGAAAGCCATTCTTAAAAATTTGTTCTCTCTCTCTTAAAAAGCTTATCTTTTTATTCCTTACAACTTTTTATTTTTCTCTCAAACAACATAGCAAAAGCCTTGCAAACAGAATTTTATTGAATGGCTATGACACTTGGTTTAAACTAATAAAAGGGGGTAATCTAAAATGAAGTAGGAAATATTAAATAAGGGATTTTAGCTAAGAGGTTTTGTGTCTTTTGACACAATAAGAAAATTATTTATATTGATTAGAAAGGTAGTATTATGATTGATGTCAGTTCAAAATTAAGTGAGCTTAACAAAAAGCGTGGGTTAGTAGTTGTAGGGTATCAAAGAGGGGGTGATGACAGCCATGCTAAAAACGATCCGGGCGATAAAAACAAGTATTTTTCAGAATTGACTCATGATTTTCAAAAAGACCTTATTAAATGGTTTGGTTTATGGGAATACCCTTTAGCGACAGAAGAATCAAAAATGGGCAATTTTGAAAAAAGTATTATAGAAATAGAATGGTGCGAAGGGCATGGGGAAAAATTTGATTATAAATTATTGTATAGCGAGCACAATCAAAAGCGTTTTTTACAACTATTAGAAAGTTTAGAACCGGAGCTTTTAATGTTTACTGGAGTTAAAATGTTAGAGATTTTAAATGAGCAAAGCATGAAACCCCATGTAGAAAACATTTTAGGCAAGGCTAAAAATGAACCGGACTATATCACTAACAAGCACTTTAAAGGCACAAAGCTTAGAGTAGGTTTCCAAAGTTTTGACAAATGCGAAGTCATAGCTCTCCCGCACCCTAACGCTAGAGGACTAAGCGATGCTTATATAGCTCTTTTTAAAGATAAAATCAAATCTTTGCTAGATACATACAGCGAAAAATTTAAAAACGCTTAAAAATTTTTGGGCGTTACATTTTTGTAACGCTTTTTAATAACATTAATGAAAAAGGATTAAACAATGAAAAAAGAAAAAATAAGAGCCATAATCAAAGAGAGAAAAGGGGATTATTTTTGGCATTTAGAAGAAGAGTTTAATAACCTTACATCTCAAATTATAGGCGAATTTCTAAGGCAATTAAAAGGGTATTTTTTAAAAAATGGGTTTGAAGAAAAAGACCTTGATGCATCATATCAAGGAGATAATGATAGCCTTGCTATCATAACTCAAGGTCTTGAAATTGTTGTCGCCTTAAGAGAGATTGGGTCTTTTGCAAGATTAAGTGTTTGTGAAGATTATGAGAATACAAGAATAAAATATGATATTAAGGAATATTTTAATCTTAAAGTGGGGATAACTTATGGCATTATACGGGGGGAATTAGGTGTAGATGAGTTGGGCGAATTTGTCTTAAAAGTTTTTGAAGAAAACAAACCAGCCTTATTAGAGAAAAAAGAAAAATATGACGAAGAAAAGCAAGCCATAGAAGAGTTTCTTAAATCCGTAATAAGCCTTGTTAAAGAAAAAATCCCCTCAAATTATCAAGTAGAATACTCTCATTATGGAGAGCATACGATTAGAATTAGATTTAATGATGAGCTTGGTCATCGTCGTAGCATAGAAGTATCTGAAAATTCTATTAAAGAGCGTTGTTGCCATTGTCGTTTAAATGATGAGATTGAACTAGAAGATGATTTACTTAATTTAATTGAAACAAAAAAGATAAGCATAGAAGAGTTTGCTAAGAAAATGCTACACATTTTGAACCGGCATAAAGAATGCACACAAAAACATGAGCAAGAAAAACATAATGAACATGAAATAACAAAGCTTTTAAAAGTGGCATTAGAAGAGAAGTTTAAGGGGACGAATTTTTATGCGTATGAAGAAAATGATGTGTATGGAAAAAGTGATGATAGCTTTTTTATTGGCACTATAGATAAGAAAGTTATCCAAAAAATAGCTGATACTATAGAGTATGATGGAAAAAATGGCACTATTAGATGTTGTCTCACTAGCGATACTAAAAACAAGCAAGTCCAAGAGATTTGTCAAAGGAATTTGAAATATGATAAAAGCATGGGCAACACGGATTTTTTTGATGATGACACAAGAGATTTAAAGAAAGAACTTAGCTTAGAAATGCAAGAAACTATAGAGATAATAGAGACTAAACATATTCCTAGATTAGCTAACTATATTTATCAATATTGCTTAGAGCATAAAGAATGGCTCACACAGATAAACAAGCTTTGCAAAGATTATTTTGTTTTAAGCAAAGACTTCTTGTTTAAAACTTATGAGCTTTTAAAAGAGAAATTTAAAGATGAGTTTAATTGGGAGCTAGAAATAAAAGAGGGTAGAAATCCTTTAAGATTAAATCTTAATTTTAAGAGCGACAAAAAAGCCAAGCTTGATTTTAGTCTTTTAAAGATTGAGGGTTTTTATGGTGTGTGTTATCGCCCAGCAAGTTTTGGTATAAGTAGCGTAGGGTCTTTAAATAATGCAAAAATAGCATATCTTACTAAAGAGCAAGGTTTTAAGACTGATTATTCTCGTTATTTGGATATTCACAATGTAGAAGACGCCCTAAATTTAGAAAAAGACTTTTTAGAGAGTTTGAGAGATAAGAGCTTGAACGCTGACAATTACAGCGCTTTTATCTATGACTACTTTAAAAAACACCAAGAGATAATAGAAGTTTTAAATGAGAATATAGAAGAGTTTGTTTTAGGATAGATTCATAATCTAGTTAAACAACAATCATTTAAGGAGTAGAAAATGAGCGATTATCAAACATTTTTTAATGAAATAGAACTCGCCTTAAAAGAGCTTGAGATAAAAAGAACCAGGGGCTTACACGATTACAATGTGTTTAGCGTATTTATGAGTGAGAGCGATGAAGTGAAACATTCTAAAATCTTACATTCATTCTTAGACCCTATGGGGGGACACTATCAAAAAGACTTGTTTTTAAAGGCGTTTTTAAAGGTGTGTCATTTAGAGAGTTTTGGTTTTAATGGTGCGGATACTAAGATTGTCAAAAAAGAAGTTACTACAAATAACCATAGGCGAATAGATTTATTTTTAAGCGATGGGTTTAAGCATATTATTTTAGAAGATAAGATATACGCAGGCGATGATGAAAATCAAATTTCTGATTATATTTTAGGCGTAATTGAGGACTATAAGATTGAAGACGCACAAGATATTTGTGTCTTGTATTTGACTAAAGAAGAACGCTTGCCTAGTCAAAACAGCTTAGGCGATTTTAAAATAGATGAGAGTAATGCAAAGCTATTTTATAAGGGCAATAATGAAGACATTCTTAAATTAGAAAATGTAGAGCAAGGCATATTTTTTAAAAACCTTTGCTATGAAAGAGAGATAAAAAAATGGGTTAAAGAGTGCTTGAAAGAAGTGGATATACTCAAATCAAAAGCCAAAGAAGTGGGCGATTTGAATGACTTTAGCGTGATTTTCAAGCATTACGAGAAATTATTAGACAAACTTTATCATAAGGAGCAAAACATGAATAGTGAATTACACCAAATAATGGAAGTCAATTATGAAATAGCCAAGGAAGTGGCTGAGAATGTTGATAATTTTGGCGTTGAAGCAGCTAAAGAAGTGCATAGGAATTTTGATAGTTTTAGAGTTGAAACAGCTATGGATTTTTTCAAAGAAGTTGAAGAGCTTTTAAAAGAGAAAATTGAAAGAGAGAGCTGGGATAAAGAATGGGAAGTTAATGTTAATCGTAACATGAGCGATGAAAATAGAATGCAAAAGCGTGTTGAGAATAGAAATGGTTCATCGGAATTTTTACTAAGAATAGCTCCCAAAGGTTTTAGTAGTGTTAAATATGGAATAAGAAAGCAATGTTATACATTTGATTTTGGATTTTTAAAGGATTTTATGCATCAAGCATTCATAGGGCTTAGAAAGCATAAAAAACTAGAGCCTGTTGATATAGAGTATTTTGAAACGAAACTTAAAAAACCTTATAAGGCAGATAAAATTATGAGTAGCACCTTAAGAAGCTACTATGCAAATACTTGCCATATTGATTTTAAAGAAGGGAAGTTTGTAGAAACTCAATTTGCTGAGAATAGTCTAGATGGGGATTTTATAGCAAGCATTTTGAATAAAGAAGCAACGGCACAAAATTTTTGCACATTTATTTTAGACTACTTCAACGAGCATAAAGAATTGGTGGAGACACTAAACGCTAACATTAAAAAATACACAGAAAAATAAAAGCATGGATTTTTTAGGCAGGAATTGTTAGCATTACTACAAATAGGGGTGTTAGCTATCATAAGGGTAGATTTAAAATCTATCCTACTTTACTTCTTGCCAACAAATACCCCTACCACCAAATAGAACTCCACAACCCCATAAATTACCCCCCTAATCTCTAATCTAATCTCTAATCTAATCTCTAATCTAATCTCTAATCTAATCTCTAATCTAATCTCTAATCTAATCTCTAATCTAATCTCTAATCTAATCTCTAATCTAATCTCTAATCTAATCTCTAATCTAATCTCTAATCTAATCTCTAATCTAATCTCTAATCTAATCTCTAATCTAATCTCTAATCTAATCTCTAATCTAATCTCTAATCTAATCTCTAATCTAATCTCTAATCTAATCTCTAATCTAATCTCTAATCTAATCTCTAATCTAATCTCTAATCTAATGCAACTTCTTTCAAGCTCTCTCTTAAAAACCCCTTTTTCTCTTTCCCTTCCCTCCCAATATCCCCCCTAACCACCCATTTAAGGCTCTCACAACAGCCTAATAACCCTTCTATTGAATTTTATTTTCAATCTTTTCCCAAATCTTTTTTATGTTTAAGCAAACTTTAAGCATTGCGTGTCTATAATTACATTTCGTTTTTGACGACAAGCTAACAAGTTAAGCAAACGATTGTTTAACAAACCTAGCAAGTTATCACTAAAACGAAGTTATTTGATTTAATATTGTTAATAGCCTATGTAAAAGTAAAGTAAAACTACAATTACTCTGTCTTATATTCAGTAAGGCAGTGGTAGCGTTGAAGAATATTCATGCAATTGTCGTTATTCATTATATAAAAAGGCGGGTTTTAAAGGATATTTTAGAATTTAAAACAAGCTTTTAAGAGCAGATGGCGGATGCCTTGCCAAAGAGAGGCGATGAAGGACGTACTAGACTGCGATAAGCTATGCGGAGCTGTCAAGGAGCATTGATGCGTAGATGTCCGAATGGGGCAACCCAACTAATAGAGATATTAGTTACTCTAATATAGAGAGCGAACCTAGTGAAGTGAAACATCTCAGTAACTAGAGGAAAAGAAATCAACGAGATTCCCTAAGTAGTGGCGAGCGAAAGGGGAAAAGGGCAAACCGAGTGCTTGCATTCGGGGTTGAGGACTGCGTCATCCAATAGAACACTTTAGCAGAGTTACCTGGAAAGGTAAGCCATAGAAAGTGATAGCCTTGTATGCGACAAGGTGTTCTTAGGTAGCAGTATCCAGAGTAGGCCGAGACACGTGAAATCTTGGTTGAAGCCGGGGAGACCACTCTCCAACCCTAAATACTACTCTTTGAGCGATAGCGAACAAGTACCGTGAGGGAAAGGTGAAAAGAACCGCAGTGAGCGGAGTGAAATAGAACCTGAAACCATCTGCTTACAATCATTCAGAGCCCTATGATTTATCAGGGTGATGGACTGCCTTTTGCATAATGATCCTGCGAGTTGTGGTATCTGGCAAGGTTAAGCGTATGCGAAGCCGTAGCGAAAGCGAGTCTGAATAGGGCGATTTAGTCAGATGCTGCAGACCCGAAGCTAAGTGATCTATCCATGGCCAAGTTGAAACGCGTGTAATAGCGCGTGGAGGACTGAACTCGTACCCATTGAAACGGGTTGGGATGAGCTGTGGATAGGGGTGAAAGGCCAAACAAACTTAGTGATAGCTGGTTCTCTTCGAAATATATTTAGGTATAGCCTCAAGTGATAATAAAAGGGGGTAGAGCACTGATTGGGCTAGGGCTGCTCGCCGCGGTACCAAACCCTATCAAACTTCGAATACCTTTTATCGTATCTTGGGAGTCAGGCGGTGGGTGATAAAATCAATCGTCAAAAGGGGAACAACCCAGACTACCAAATAAGGTCCCTAAGTTCTATTCTGAGTGGAAAAAGATGTGTGGCTACTCAAACAACCAGGAGGTTGGCTTAGAAGCAGCCATCCTTTAAAGAAAGCGTAACAGCTCACTGGTCTAGTGGTCATGCGCTGAAAATATAACGGGGCTAAGATAGACACCGAATTTGTAGATTGTGCTGATGCACAGTGGTAGAAGAGCGTTCTATACAGCGTTGAAGGTATACCGGTAAGGAGTGCTGGAGCGTATAGAAGTGAGCATGCAGGAATGAGTAACGATAAGATATATGAGAATTGTATCCGCCGTAAATCTAAGGTTTCCTACGCGATGGTCGTCATCGTAGGGTTAGTCGGGTCCTAAGCCGAGTCCGAAAGGGGTAGGCGATGGCAAATGGGTTAATATTCCCATACCGACTATGGAGCGTGATGGGGGGACGCATAGGGTTAAGCGAGCTAGCTGATGGAAGTGCTAGTCGAAGGGCGTAGATTGGAGGGAAGGCAAATCCACCTCTGTATTCGAAACCTGACAGGCTCTTTGAGTTCTTTTAGAACAAAGAGAGAATCGCTGATACCGTCGTGCCAAGAAAAGCCTCTAAGCATATCCATAGTCGTCCGTACCGCAAACCGACACAGGTAGATGAGATGAGTATTCTAAGGCGCGTGAAAGAACTCTGGTTAAGGAACTCTGCAAACTAGCACCGTAAGTTCGCGATAAGGTGTGCCACAGCAATGTGGTCTCAGCAAAGAGTCCCTCCCGACTGTTTACCAAAAACACAGCACTTTGCCAACTCGTAAGAGGAAGTATAAGGTGTGACGCCTGCCCGGTGCTCGAAGGTTAAGAGGATGCGTCAGTCGCAAGATGAAGCGTTGAATTGAAGCCCGAGTAAACGGCGGCCGTAACTATAACGGTCCTAAGGTAGCGAAATTCCTTGTCGGTTAAATACCGACCTGCATGAATGGCGTAACGAGATGGGAGCTGTCTCAACCAGAGATTCAGTGAAATTGTAGTGGAGGTGAAAATTCCTCCTACCCGCGGCAAGACGGAAAGACCCCGTGGACCTTTACTACAGCTTAGCACTGCTAATGGGAATATCATGCGCAGGATAGGTGGGAGGCTTTGAAGTAAGGGCTTTGGCTCTTATGGAGCCATTCTTGAGATACCACCCTTGATGTTTCTGTTAGCTAACTGGCCTGTGTTATCCACAGGCAGGACAATGCTTGGTGGGTAGTTTGACTGGGGCGGTCGCCTCCTAAAAAGTAACGGAGGCTTGCAAAGGTTGGCTCATTGCGGTTGGAAATCGCAAGTTGAGTGTAATGGCACAAGCCAGCCTGACTGTGAGACATACAAGTCAAGCAGAGACGAAAGTCGGTCATAGTGATCCGGTGGTTCTGTGTGGAAGGGCCATCGCTCAAAGGATAAAAGGTACCCCGGGGATAACAGGCTGATCTCCCCCAAGAGCTCACATCGACGGGGAGGTTTGGCACCTCGATGTCGGCTCATCGCATCCTGGGGCTGGAGCAGGTCCCAAGGGTATGGCTGTTCGCCATTTAAAGCGGTACGCGAGCTGGGTTCAGAACGTCGTGAGACAGTTCGGTCCCTATCTGCCGTGGGCGTAGGAAAGTTGAGGAGAGCTGTCCCTAGTACGAGAGGACCGGGATGGACGTGTCACTGGTGCACCAGTTGTTCTGCCAAGAGCATCGCTGGGTAGCTACACACGGATGTGATAACTGCTGAAAGCATCTAAGCAGGAAGCCAACTCCAAGATTAACTTTCCCTGAAGCTCGCACAAAGACTATGTGCTTGATAGGGTAGATGTGTAAGCATAGTAATATGTTTAGCTGACTACTACTAATAGAGCGTTTGGCTTGTTTTTTGCTTTTTTATAAAATAACGACAATAAACATGAATAAGTTACCACTGCCTTACTGAGTGTAAGGGAGATTGAGTTTTACTAAAACTTATGGGCTATTAACAATCTTCTTTTGTTAAAAACATAACTCCCTAGGATTAGAAAAGGGAGTTAAGGATAAATCAGATTTTATCTTTAACTCCCTTTTCCTTGTGCCTTTAGAGAAGAGGAACTACCCAGTTAACCATTCCGAACCTGGAAGTCAAGCTCTTCATCGCTGATAATACTGCTCTTTTCAAGAGTGGGAATGTAAGTCGGTGCAGGGATAGGGAAATGTTTTTTAAATCTTACTTGTTTTTTTCTTTCTTAGTTTTTATTGGCTATTTAGGATAATTTCTTGGTTATCTTTATCTAAAAGTTTTTCTAATATATAAAGAGCTTCAAGTTCTAGTATAGGACAATATTCTTGTTTCTTGTTTCTTGTTTCTTGTTTCTTGTTTCTTGTTTCTTGTTTCTTGTTTCTTGTTTCTTGTTTTATAGGGCGTTCGCTAATGTAACTGATATGGTTATCAAATAAGGGCGTTATTTCTGTGTCCCAATGCGTTTTTATTGTGCTAATATAATTTGGAGCAAGTTTGGTATTGTCTCTAATACATACAAAATGATTAGCATACACATAAGAGCCTATGTGTAAAACCCCATAATTTTCTTTAAAATTTTGCACCCTTGAATTAAAGTTACTCCCCTTATTAAGAAAATCATCTATGTCATCTAAATATTTATAGACAAAAGGGGCTAGAGCCTTAAGTTTTTCTTTTTCTAATGGTTTTTTAGCCCCATTAAGATAAGGAAAAATAGCATAAGAATTAACCCATTCTAATCCTGTAGCTTTAAGCATGGGGGCTGTAATAAAGGGTTTGATAAAGTCTAGTTCTAAAGTGATTTGTTTGGTTCTATCTACCTTTAAACGATTATTGACTTTAGCATAAGGGTAAAACACCCCACAATTTGGGTTATCTTTAGAAATCTCTATAAATTTTAAACCCATAAGATAATTGACATTCACGCCCTTTCTAAAAGCATATTCACACACGCCTAACTTGTCTTTTAAGTCTTTAGCTCTATCTAAATTCTTAGTAACTAAGAAATTATTGTTGAGTTCTGTTTTTAACGCTACAGCGTAATTTTCATTGCATTTAAAACTTTTTTTGACTTTATCCCATTCTGAATTAGCATTAAAACTTTGATTAGGCAAACGAACATATTCTAATAGTGGGACTATATCTTTATCTTTTAAAGGCTTTTTAGTGATTTTAAACGCACAAAAATCTAGCCCTACGCCCTCAAATATCTTACCCCCTTTGCTAAAATCTATAATCTCATTAAGGTAAATTTGTTCATTAGTGTTGATTTTTAAATTTCTAAAGCCCTCAAAAGATTTGTTAAATAAAATAGACTTAGGCATTAAAAAACAAAAGGCTCCATCATCTTTAAGCCATCTTTCTATGCTTTTATTAGCAATTAAAGCACAGATATTAAGATTATTTCCCCCCACATTTTTATCGCTAGAGAAAAGCCCACAAGTGCTTATATTTTCTTTAACATTTTCTCTATAGGTTTCAGGTAGCACGCTCCATTGAACCCATGCAGGATTACCTACGATAAAATCAAATTTGTCATATATAGCGACTTTAAAATAATTAGAAAAAATCTTAAGCCATATAGAGTTAAGTTGCTTTTTTTCAAATTCTATTAAATTATCAATGCTTTGTAAAACTCTTTCTTTCAAGGCAATACTATTTTTAATATCGGCATTCTTTACTTCTAAAATCTCTAAAGCCTTTTGCTTGTCTAATTTAATAATCGCTTTTTCTACTTCATTAATAATTTCTAAAAAATTAGGCTTTAAAACAAGTTCTTTAGGTAAGGTAATTTCTATAAAATTTGTATCAAAAGCTTGCTGTAAGCCTACTGTGTAAAGCTTATAGTCTAAGCATTCTACATTATCAATCATTATGGTCTTAGGAATATACAGGCTATCAGCTAAATAAATAGGGATTTCATACTTGGTGTTTAAGTCAAATATGCAATGCTTTAAGTCATAAATCAGCATGTTAGCTCTAGCCATTAAAACTGCTATAGGGTTAATATCAACCCCTACAATGCCTTGTGTCATAGCCTTAAAATCTATTTTTTGTTCTAAAATTTTATGTTTATAATTGATAAAAGCACATAAGAAAGTCCCACTCCAACAATTGGGGTCAATAAAGCTTTTATCTCTTAAATTATCTCTATCTTCAATAGCGCACATTAGAGTGCGTTCAGCTAAATAATAAGGCGTATAATACTCCCCAAAACTATGCCTAACTACTTTAGGAATGAAGTTAAGATAAAGCTCTTTAAATAAATCTAGCATAGCTTGATTTTCTAATAATTCTATATTCTCATAAGCACAAACTTTAAAGAGTAATTTTTGTAAGGCGTTTTTTAAAGGGGTGTTAAATTCTTCTTTGATATACCATGCAAAAAAATCATTATCGGTTAAATTGATAATGCCGATTTTTTTAAAAATTCCCCCTAACTCCATATTTTCAAAAAAGTTTTTAACTTCTAATAGACTGCTTGTTTTGTAGAGATTATCCAAATCAATATAATGATACGTTAGAGCAACTTTGTCATTGATAAAACGCACTAAAAGAAGTTTAATGATAATGCTTAGCGTAGAATGCAAGGCAAAAAAGGCTTTATACTCATTACTTTGAGTGATTAGAGTATCAAAGATTAAAGAAAAAATTTCTCGCCTATCCTTTATATCTTGGTGCTTTCCATTATCACTTTCTGCTAATCTAAATAACTTTTCCCACTCTTTAAATAAAAGCAAAGTTCTAGCGTTGAGCTTATTTTCATCTTGTAAAGTATTTAAAAAAATCTTAGCTAAATCTCTTACTTCATCGTTGTCTAAAAGCTTGTTATTAAAAGCGTCAATTATCCCAAAATCTTTTTTAAAATTTGTAGGGCTAATGCTAATTAAGCCACTATTAAAAAGACTTTTAATGAGAAAATCTAAATTTTTAGCATTGACAACCCCACTATATTCTTCTTTATAAGTAATCTCATTGTTGCTTTCTTTAATATAAGTATAGATACTAGCCCCATCAAAAAGAAAGCCAAACATTTTAAAGCCATTAAACCGTTTGTCTTTTAGGTAATTTTGAACTTGTTCTAAGGCAATACTAATTTCTTTTTCATTTTTTAAGCGATTATATTTCTTATATTCAATAATAGTATTGCCATATTGAAAATCGGTGCGACCATGTGCATTTTTATTTTCATGTCTAAAATTCTCGTAGCTTGAGCTAATAAAATCCAACTCTCTTAAAAGGGCATTCAACTCATTTTCAAAAATATAGGCTAAGTCTTCTTCGCTTCCTTGCTGGTTTAAGGGCGAAGAATTGGAGCTTAGTTTGAGTAAAAAATCATCATAGATTTTTGATTGCTCTTTGCTTAATTGTGAAAAATCATAAAATGTAGTTCTCAAGTCTGTCCTTTCCTTTGTTTAAGCCACGAATTAAGATATAGCAAGTCTATAAGATTCTATAAGATTCTATAAGATATTGATAGATTGTTTTACGCTCTATTTTTTATAGTATACTCAAACAATATCACTTCTTTATAGCTCTCTTTAGCAAAATTCACAATAGTTTGCATAAACAAGATAGTTATCCAAGTATTTAGTCGCTACACCTTTGAATCTATGCTTAATCATATCTTTTTAAATGGCTATGATAACTATTGATAGTTTGGATATTAAAAGAGCCTAGTTTATGCTTTTTCTTAGGTATTCTAATATGGCTTAATTCCATATCATTTGCAATTTTAAATAAGCTCTAAAACTATCAGTTACAAAAATACTCTCTTTTTCTATTTTCTTATTTAAGACTTTTTCTAAATCTTTGATTTTAGGTTTTGCCTAAATTAGAAACCTTAGCAATAGATTTGCCATTTAAATTCACTCCACTTGTAACACAAACTTGCTCTTTAGGTAATCCACGCTTAGTAGCTTGTGTTCCTCTATGTTTAGATAAGCGTGGTAACTTAAAATTTTTGTGGTGTCCTTTAAAAGATAGTGGGAAGTAAGTCTCATCAGTTTCTACTATGCCATCAAGTTTGACTTCATTTTGCATGTTCTGTAAGGTATCTAGTATTTTATGTCGCCAAGCAAAAGCAGTAGGTAAGCTAATCTTACAAATTTCAGCTGTTTTTCTAAGAGAATATTTTTCTATCATACAATGAATGAATTTTTTCCATACTTTAATATCTGTTTTAGTGCTAAAAAGAATGGTATTATTTGTTAGTGTAAAGGTCTTAGAGCAATTTTTGCATAAAAATCTCTGTCTATTATCTTTTTTGCCATTTTTTACAAATGAAGTAGATTTGCAATGTGGACATTCTTTAATTTCTTTTTGAATAGGTGTTTTAATAGGGGACTTTTCTTTGTCTTTAATATTTTTTAAAAAAGCTTTTTTATCAGTTTCTGTTAGACTATTAAAGAGTTGTTTGATAATCTCTAATTCATTTGTATGGCTAGGCATTTTAAAGTTCTTATTCAAGGTGTTTCATTAAGGATAGTATAGCAAAATAACGAGTAAAAATCAATACTTTATTTTAACAGAGTCTTAATTTTATATCCTTTTTAAACTTATTGGTTGTGAAGTTTTGGGTTTTTATTGAGTAGTTAGTTTTTATCCTTAATATTTTTTTGATATTTTTTAGTTTTTTATAATATTTTTTATAATGTTTATCTTATTGTGTATTGAATGATGTTGTCTTTTTGGTTGGTGTATTTAAACTCACACTCTTTTAAAATGTAATAAAAACTCTTTCTTTTTATTCCTTTAAAATTGCGTAAGGCTTTGTTTGGCATATCTTAGAAACATTCCTCTATCTCATTGATATGACTTTTTTCTTTTACAAACTCATTATGTAAGTATTTTACCCCATAATGTGCTTTAGCTCTAAATCAACTAAACCATCATAACCTTTCTAACAATTACTATAAATTGTTGGGCTATTTAAGTTGCAAAACTTCCTTAAAATAGACAATAGCTCTATTCAGCAGAACAATTACTTACAATTTGGGTATATACCTTATCATTTCTTTTAGCATTCCAAACACAAGTATTTTAGAGAGTTACTCTACTCCCCCCTTTCGCTCCTTACTCTTTTAGCCAAGAAAATAATTTTTGCTCTCACTTCAATTTAGCCATTTAATTTAGTAGTTTTTTACAAACTTGAGCCATCATTAAAGAAAATTGATTAAGAGAATTATGAGCTAATAAATTTAAATCTTCCTAAACACTTCTTGATAGATATCAAAAAATTAAAGACTATATTTTTTTGGCATTTTAGACTCTAATTCAACTTTGGATACTTTTTTCAAATATATCTTCAAGGCATGGGTTATATCATAGTAATAACAGCCAATATTAAAAAAGAAGAAGCTTGAATATTGTTTTAGAAAACATGTAGCTATTATACTTGCTTGAAAAAGTTTGTTAGTTACTATATTTGTATATATCTGCATACACTAGAGAAAACTTTTAATTTTTTTGTAGTGGTTTTGCTGACTAATTCTAATTCTAATATAATGAGGAATTTATTATAGTAAGGAATATAAGATAATAAGGAAGTATTTTAGATTAGGTATTTATGGAAGTGTTTTTAGCATTCTTGTTGGTTGGTTTTTTGATTTTTAGGTTGCCTATTTTTTTAGCAATACCCATTGGTCTATATGTTGTAAGTAATCTCCAATCATTCTTTTTAGAAGAATACTTTCAAGAAAAAGTTCAAGAAGCTAATGAAAGAGCTAAAAGAATGTTAAATCAGTAAGGCTGTAGTGGAGTATTGTCAATGATAAAGAGAATTGTAGAAATTACTATTGGGTGCTATTTGTTTTATGTGAGTTCGCATTTTGCTTATAATCAATCTAAAAAATTCTTATCTGCACATCAAAAAGAAGTTATGGAGTTTTTGGTTAGAATGAGAATAAGCAGATTTTAAAGCAAATAGTTTATTTATAAAAAGATTTTTTTATTGCAACTATTTTGAGTGGTATTTTTGGTCTGTTCTATATACACACGCTCCAAGCGTTTGGATAAAGTGCTAATGATTTCATAAGAAATCGTCTCTAAAAGCATGGCTATGTCGTGTGCATCACTAGCCTTAGTACTTTTATCTCCAAATAAAATAACTTCATCGCCCTCTTTGGCTTGAATGCCATTAAGATTGATGAAACATTGGTCCATGCATATCTTACCAACAAGGGGGGCTAACTGGTTATTTACAACCACTTGAATGCGATTTCCCAAATTGCGCACTAAGCCATCTGCATAACCTAGCGCTAGAATACCTATTAAAGTTTCTTCTTGAGTATAAAAGTTCTCGCCATAGCCTATAAATTCGCCTTTTTTAACCCTTTTAATCTGCACGATTTTAGCCTTTAGGCTTATAACATTTTGCAAAAAAATTCCTTGAGATTGACAAACCTTTTGCACTTCATTAGAGGGATAAAAGCCATAGAGCATAATACCGGGGCGATAGAGGTTTAAAAAGTTGTTTTTGGTTTCATTGCATAAAGAAAGAATGCCCGCTGAATTATAGGCATGATAGTATTTAAACTCCATCTTTTTATCTAAAAGTTGCTCCAAAAAGGCGTTAAAGGCTTGCATTTGTTTTTTGGCATGGATTTTAATGTTGGAGTCAGCATTACTTAAATGCGTAAAAATCCCCTCAACTTCTAAGCCTTTTAGGGTGCATATTTTTTCTATTACTTCTATACTCCTAAAATTGGGTTCTAAGCCTAAGCGATGCATTCCGGTATCAATTTTAAGATGCACTTTTAGGCGCTTGTTGGCCTTAAGTGCTATTTGGGAAAAAAGCTCTGCTTGAGAGTAGTCAAAAATGGTTGCACTTAAATCGTTTTCAACCAGAATAGAAGCGTTAGAATTAGGGCTATAGCCTAGAATTAAAATAGGGGTTTCAGAAAAATGCGAGCGTAATTCTAAAGCTTCATCTAAAGTAGCCACGCCTAAATAATGCGCCCCTTCTTCTAAAAAAACTTGAGCTGTTTTAATTGCTCCAGCTCCATAAGCATTGGCTTTTACTATTGCCATAATATGAGTATTCTTAGGGATAGAGGTCTTGGCAAGATTGAAATTATGCCTTAAGGCGGAGACATTAACTTCCACAAAACTTGCTCTTTGTAACATTAAAATATCACTGATTGAGGTTTTGCTTGCTGAAATACCAGCGTGTTTCAGAATAGACAACCTTATGCAATAAAATAAGAGCAATAAGGTTAGGAATAGCCATAAGTCCATTAGCCAAATCAGCTAAATTCCATACAAAATCAATTTTAGCAAGTGCGCCCACCATAATACAAACAAGAAACAATAAGCGATAATATTTGATTTTGCTCGCTCCAAAGGCATATTCTGTGCACTTTTCGCCATAGTATGCCCAACCAATAATAGTAGAATAGGCAAAAAATATCATGGTTGCAAAAATAATGAATGCCCCTACAGAGCCCAAGAAATATTCGGTGCTTTTTAAGGTTAAAAGATTAGCACTCAATCTTTCGCCATTAGGCAATAAGGTATGCCATTCAGGTGCCATTAAGATAATTGTAGCAGTAGCGGTGCAAACAATAAGTGTTACAATAAAAGTTTGTAGCATTGATACTAGAGCTTGACGCACAGGGTGGTGCGTTTGAGCGCTTGCAGCAATAATGGCTGAACTTCCCAAACCTGCCTCATTAGAATATAGACCTCTAGCAATACCGGTTTTTATCATTGTTGCAATCAGAGCTCCTGTGGCTCCACCTACAACAGGCTTTGGATTAAAGGCTTGTTCAAAGATAAGTTGTATTGCATGTAGGGCAAGGTCAAAATTGGTTGAGATAATATAGCCAACAGCAACAACATATAAAAGCACCATAACAGGAGCAAAATAAGAAGTAAACTTTCCAATAGATTTAATCCCGCCCACTACAATAATAGCAGTTAAAAGCGTGAGCAATAGCCCAGAAACCCAAGTAGGTAGGGAAATTTGCTCGCTTAAAATTGAAGAGACCGCATTAGATTGAGTCATATTTCCCGTGCCAATGCTTGCAATAATGGTAAAAATTGCAAATGCCATAGCAAGTTTTGGCATTTTAAGACCATTCTTAATGTAATACATAGGCCCACCCTTATAACCTAGGGAACCTTCCTCTCGGTATTTTACAGCTAGGATAGATTCAGCATATTTGGTTGCCATGCCAACTAATCCTGTAGCCCACATCCAAAATACAGCCCCAGGCCCTGCAACACTAATTGCTGTGGCAACGCCCACAATACTCCCAATGCCTACCGTTGCTCCCAAAGAGAGCATAAGAGCTGAAAACTGCGAAATATCGCCTTTAGATTGGGATTCTTTGCCAAAGAGAATTTTAATTGCATAAAAGAGTTTGCTAAATTGCAAGCCTTTGAGATAAAAAGTCAAAAATAAGCCCGTTCCAACTAGAAGGATTTGCATAGGAATCCCCCATATGAGATTAGACAACGAGCGCACGATTAAATCAATGGTTTGCATATAAAAAACCCCTTGAAAGAATTGAAAACAATAGATTTCTTAGAAATATTAGTCCCTAAAAAATGCAGAAAATAGCATTATATCAGTATTTTTCTCATTAGCCCCATCTTTACTCAAATCAGCAATAAGTTTTCCAATAGCAGGTCCAAAAGTGATGCCAAGCCAACCAAGTCCTGTAGCATGGATTAAATTCTTAAATTGTTTATCAAAGCCTAAGTAGGGAATATCATTAGGCGTTAAAGGTCTAAAGCCACACCACTCTATAGGGTCTTTCATCTCAAAGGCATGGGTAAAAGTGGCTAGATTTCTTTTCATGTTTTCTATTTGTTCTTTATCAACAAGAGGGTTACTGGTATTGAGCTCTAGTTTTGAGGTGATTCTTACCGTGTCTCTTCTAGGGGTCATTGCCATAAAAATATCTGCAAATAAAGAAGAGGTTTTTGGTTTTAGTTCTTCAGGCATTTTGAAAGTAATACTATAGCCCTTTGCGCCCATCATTAAGAAATCATTCTTGGTTTTTTTGATTGTGGTAGGGTTAGCTCCAGTAGCCAAAATAATTTTTTCAGCTTGAAGTCGCCCTTTATTGGTAATAATGCTATCTACAAGATTGCTTTTAAATTCAAAATCTATAACCTCTTCATTGTAGCGAAACTCCACGCCAACCTCTTTAAGATATTTTTGTAAAGAAAGCATAACTTCACCCGGATCAACATGGGCATTTTCTGTTAAAAGCACACTACCACAGATATTGTCTTTAGCAATAGGCATGTATTCTTGAGTTTCTTTAGGATTGAGAATTTTATAAGCACCGCTATCATCACAAGTTTTGAGTTTCTTTTCAAAATTTTCTTGCAAAGTATAAATCATCAAAAGCCCATCTTCTTTATACCAAAAGTCCATGCCATCTTCTAGCATTTGGTGATACATCTCTATACTAAGCCACCCATAGCGTTCAAATAATGCCATGGTGCGATGTTTAGATTTAGCATTAGCACTTTGTATGAATTTATAAATCCATTTAAATAGCTTGGGATTAAGTCCAAAGTGGAATTTTAGTGGAGCTTGGTTTTTAAGCATGAGCTTTAGGGTATCTAGCACCACACCCGGACTTGCAAGCGGAGCCTCCTTAAAGGGGGAAATAAGTCCTGCATTTCCAAAAGAAGTGCAATTAGTGCCATCGCCTTTTTCAATCACACAGACCTTATGGCCTAATTTATGCATAGAATACGCACAAGAAAGCCCTACAATCCCACCGCCTATAATGATGATATCTTTTTTCATATTTATAAATCCCTCTATCTCAATAAGGTGATAATTTATTTAACGGCAATGGCTTCAATTTCCACTAGAGCGTCTTTAGGGAGTTTAGCCACTTGAAAGGTCGCTCTAGCTGGATAGGGCTCTTTAAAATAGCTCCCATAGATTTCATTAACAATTGCAAAATCATCTAGGCTCTTTAATAAGATAGTGGTTTTTACTACACTTTCCATGCCTAAGTTAGCTTCTTTTAAAATCGCTTTGATATTTTCCATAGCTTGCGTGGTTTGAGCGTGAATATCTGCGCCCTTAAACTCGCTTGTGGCTACATCAATGCCTAATTGCCCAGAGACAAACACGAGATTATTAGTGCTAATGGCTTGAGAATAAGGACCTATAGCTTTTGGGGCTAATTCTGAATGAATGACTTGTTTCATAATGAAAAACTCCTTAGTTTAAAATGTTAATTCTAGTGGTTATTATCGTTTAAACAAAATAAAAAAAGGAAAACAATATGAATGATTTCGCTTTTAAAAGAATTTGTTTGTTTTAAGTTGTAAAATTTTTACCCATACTTGGGCTAGATTTTGAATGATGATAAAAAATAGTCCTACTATTGCTGTAACCAAAGGAGCTTGCAATGAAATTTTTTGAGCTTTTTAGGCCAAAATTAAGACTATTAACCAAATAAAACAAATAAATTTTCATAAAGTCTTGATTTTTAATTTTGCTTTAGTTATAATAGCGCTTGTTGTTTTTTGAAATTTAGGTGCGGGAATAGCTCAGTGGTAGAGCACGACCTTGCCAAGGTCGGGGCCGCGGGTTCGATCCCCGTTTCCCGCTCCATACTTTGATGTTTAATATTACTCTTATGCAAGCAGTTTCTATTAGATTTGCCCAGGTGGTGGAATTGGTAGACACAAGGGACTTAAAATCCCTCGGTAGCAATACCGTGCCGGTTCAAGTCCGGCTTTGGGCACCACGATGATATTTTAAATTTTTTTAATGTTGTTTGTAATTTCATTTAAAGATAGGGCGACATAGCCAAGTGGTAAGGCATGGGTCTGCAAAACCTTGATTCCCCGGTTCAAATCCGGGTGTCGCCTCCAAATGAGATATTTGAGGTTTTTGCAAAGGCGTAATTTATTGAGAAAGCGGGAGATGGCTGAGTGGTTGAAAGCGGCGGTCTTGAAAACCGTTGAGGGTAATACCTCCGGGGGTTCGAATCCCTCTCTCCCGGCCACTTGAATGAAAATCCTTTAAGCGATTTGTTTTTACAAGTTCATTCCCTCATTTTGCAACGAGAATGTTTACGCTCATGTTGTGGTAGGCATGGCTTAAATATTTATTGTCTCTTTTAATTGAAATTTGACCATTTTTTAAAGGATTTTGTCCTGTGGGATTATCAGCTTTGAGTCTTATTGTTCCAGTCAGTGTGATTGTGATGGTGGTGCTGACTAAGCGTGTGGCTCTCTCCTTGTTTGTGGGGATTTTAGCAAGTGCGTTTTTATTATATTCTTTAGACTTCTTTAGTATTCTTGAGTATGTTTATCAAAAAATTACTTCAGTTTTTTACACCTATAAAAGCGATGCTTCTAATCATAAGCGTTTAGAATTTAATCTTTCTAATCTCTATGTTTTTGGCTTTTTAATCCTTTTAGGCATTTTAAGTCAATTGATTTTTAAAAGTGGTAGCGTGCAAAACTTTGTTAAAAAAGCTAAAAAATATGCTAAAAACGCTAAAACTCCCGAATTTATCGCCTTTTTTGCAGGTATTATTATCTTTATTGATGATTATTTTAACGCCTTAACCGTAGGACAAATCTCAAAATCTCTCAATGACGCTCATAATTCTACACGAGAGCGACTAGCCTATATCATAGATTCCACTTCAGCGCCGGTATGCCTACTTGTGCCAATTTCAAGCTGGGGAGCTTATATTATGGGGATTATGGATAATGACAAATCCCCTTTGTTAGAAGATAGTTTTTCAGTGCTAATTCAAAGCTTGAGTAGTAATTATTATGCGATTTTTGCGCTTTTTGCAGTATTTCTTACGATTTTATGGCAAATCAATCTTCCTAGTATGAAAAAGTATCAAAATGTAGGGGTTAAGGATTTCTATAGTGAGCAAGAAGAAAATGTTTCAAAACTAGCCCCCTTAAGTTTATTGCCTATTTCTATTTTGTTATTGATTGTGTCCATTTCATCGCTGATTTTTTACACCGGATATGTTTTGAAAAACACTGATGCGAGTTTTTCGCTTTTTTATGGGGGGTTGTTTTCGCTTGTTATCACTTACCTTTTGGCTTACAGGTTTTTAGAAAAAGGGAGTTTTTTAAGCATTATCATCGCTGGATTTAAGAGCATGAGTTCAGCGATTTTAGTCTTAACGCTTGCTTGGGCTATTGGACCTGTAATTAGAGATGATATGCAAACGGGGTTGTATCTGGCTCAAGTTAGCAAAGAATTTTTAAGTAGTGGGGGCAGTGTGTATATGCCTTTAATCTTTTTTTTAATCTCTGGGTTTATCGCATTTTCTACCGGCACAAGCTGGGGGGCGTTTGCTATCATGCTACCTATTGGAGCGAGTATGGCAAATGAAAGCGATATTATTTTGATTGTTTCAGCCATTCTTTCTGGAGCGGTTTATGGAGACCATACTAGCCCTATTTCTGATACCACCATTTTATCAGCTACAGGGGCAGGATGCTCAGTGCAAAGCCATTTCATCACGCAACTTCCTTATGCGACTATTACGATGCTTTGTAGCATGGTAAGTTTAATGGTTGCAAGTTTTACGCATTCTAATGTGCTCGCCCTTATAGTGGGCTTAGTTTTGCTGGTGGGGGTGTTTTATGTTTTTAAGGTGGTTTATAGGGAAGTTTAAATATGTAGAATTACCAATGCTTAGCAAGAAATAAATTTACTTGGTAAGTATTTTTAATATTTTTAATTATGTTATTTTTATAAATAATTTATTAAAAAACTAAAAAATTATATTAAAATATTTTATAATTTATTTTTTTAAGAAAATTAGGAGTTTTTATGGAAATGCTGAAAAATATTCTTGATTTTATGAATAGTTTGAAAGATTTTTTTGTCAAATTCGCCAAAAATGAAAAGGAACAAAATCAATCTAGTAAAGCAAGCATAGTTGCCCATGATATTAGTGTGAATGGAGATAGCATTATTGCAAATAACAGCCATATAAATAGCCATAATCTAACCATAAATGGTGGTAATAACACTATTAATACGATTAATAATGAGAGTTGCTATAATTTTAGCACGCATGAGATTTCCTACCAAAAGAAGAAAATAACAATATCGTTTAGGTCTAGTGCTGATGAGGTGTTTCAAAGATATAGTTTTGAAAACTCTCTTTTACCAATGAGGAAACTTGTAGATAAGATGAGTGTGCAATTTCTTGAAGCTTTAAAGGTGTCATATAATGAAATTATTATCCAACAGAAAAAGAATAGATTTCAAGTTCCAGATGGCTTACTCCAAGAGCGAGAAAACTTAGAGGGACTTGCATGTTTTATTTTGTTTTATAATCAATATAAAAATAAAGTCAAGAAAATAACCATTGGAAAAATTATAAGATTCAAAAAATATCAAAGGCTTGTATCCGTGCTTAGTACGATTTTGCTTGTTTGTCCTGTTTTATTTTTTGGGTTTTTTGGCGAACAATTCTTGTTAAGTTGCTTAAATATTTCTTCATCGTTTGGCGTTTTATTACCTTTAATCTTCTTATTGATTGCGGCATCTCCTTGTATGATTCAGTCATGGTTAACATCTGATTTGTCTCAAATTATTATAAAAGAAGGTAAGACTTGGCATGCTTGTTTGAATATGATAAAAAATGAGGATAAGAATTTATCATTATCTAGTTTTGAAAGAAATATTAATAAGGTATTTTATTTTGCAGCCTTTTTCATGCTTGAAAAGTTGCCCCGTTATTTGGCTTATATTATTACAGCATTGATTGTGTTATTCCATGTGTTTTCAGCCTTTCAAAATTTTTCTCAGCCCAAGCTATTTATTTAACTTTCTTTTCTTAAAAGCCCTGCTTCATACAAGAACATAGACGGCTCGTATTCTTTGTTTTTAGCGTTGTCTCTTAATTCGCTTTTAGCATAAGAGAGCCATAGATTTTCCTTAGCCCTTGTAACAGCGACATAAAAAAGCCTTCTTTCTTCTTCCACTCCGCCCCCGGTATTCATCAGCTTATGGTTAGGAAAACGCCCTTCCATTAAATCTATAATATAGACATCTTTAAATTCTAAGCCCTTAGACGCATGCACGCTCAATAAATTCACACCATTTCCTTGCGAGGCTTCATTAGAGCCAAGCAACATGCCATTTAAAAAACGCCCTAAATCGTGGTAATTTTTAGCTAAAGAGCCTAATAGTTCAATTTTTTCATTGAAGCGTTTTTGAGCTTGAAGGTGCTTAAACTCGTTGCTAGAGCCGTCCTTATTTTTGGAGCGTTCTTTTAAAAGGCGTGTTTTACACACCTTAAAAAACTCGCTAGTGGTAATATTATGGATTAGAGAAGTTGGGGATTGATGAGAGATATTAGCATAGAGAGTGAAAAAATCGCTCAGCATTTTAGCCCCATTCATAGAGATTTTAGGGTGCATAAAAACAGGGTGTGAGTGAAATGTCTTAGAAATAACGCCATTAAACCTTGAGCTATTTTCTAGGGCAAAAATTTCTTCAAAAAGCCCCATAGAAGTGATTTCTTTCTTCTTGGAATAGATTTTGGCTTCTTTATTAGGGCTAGTTAACCCTAGTTTTAAATCCCCATTACCTAGTAGTATTAAGGCTTCATAAATATCCTTAGCGATATTAGCCCCCACATCGCTCACATAACTTAGAATATGAATGGCTGCCATAATATCTTTAGGGTTAAAAATAAGCGTGCAAATATCTAAAACTAACGCGATTTCTTTGGATTCAAAAAAGCTTGTGCTACCCTTTCTCTTGCTTGGCACGCCTTGGGCTCTTAGGGCTGCTTCTACTTGGTCTGCACTTGCATTATTCCTAAAAATCACTGCCACTTCTTTAAAATTTTTTCTCACTACAATGCGTTTGGCTATATCTTGGCATTGCGTGATATTGTCGTTATAGTTTAAAAGCGTGGGCTTACTAAAACTCCCTGATTTGACCACTTCTAAATTCTTAGGATAAATGCGTTCGTTATGTTGTATCACTTTATTAGCTAAGTCTAGGATTTCTTTAGAGGAGCGGTAGTTTTTGGTTAGGGTAAAAACTTGGGCGTTTTGGTATTTTTGAGTGAAATTAGAAATAATAGAAATATCAGCTCCATTAAAAGCATAAATGCTTTGGTCATAATCGCCCACACAAAAGAGACTTGGGGCATTTATGGCATCTAAAATAGATTCTTGCAAGGGGTTTGTGTCCTGAAATTCATCACAAAGCACTTCTTTATAAGGACTACCCTTTTCTAACATAGCCTTTTTGAATAAAAGCAACAAGTCGTTATAGTCTATATAATTATGCTTTTTTTTGGTGTTTTCAAACTCTTCTAAAATGTTTTCATAAAAAGTGCTGTGCTTGGCGTGTTCGGGGTTTTTCTGAGTTAGCCATGCGCTAAAATCTTCTTCTTTTAAAGCGTTAGTATAAAGGGAGTAGAGCGCGTATAAATGTTGCGTGGTGTAGGGCTTTTGCTCATCATCAATAAAATTTTTGGTATCCACAATGCTTTCTAAGAGTTTTCTTAATTCTCGTGGTTGTTTGAGACTTAAACTAGGGTAATGCTCTTTTAAATAGCGATAAGCGACTGCATGAAAAGTGCCCGCTTCAATTTTAGAGCTTAATTTAGAATATTTGGCCACCCTTTCAATCATCTCGTTACTCGCTTTATTGGTGAAAGTTAAGAGCAAGATTTCTTCAGGCTTTATGCCATGATTTAATAAGTGTAAAATCCGCCCCACAATCGTAGAAGTCTTACCTGTGCCAGCGCTTGCAATGATTAAATTATGCCCCATTGTTGCCGTAGCGGCCTTATTTTGTTCGGGGTTTAGATTCAAAGTTTCTAGCACTATTTATCCTATTTTTAAAAAATCTTTAGGCAAAAGAGCGTTTTCTAAAGAGCGTTGCGAAAACAAAAAGCGCCCATCACACACAAAGCCTAATTCCTGCCAATTGATTGCATTGAGTTTATCACAGAGTGTTTGTAAATCCAAGCTTTGATTATGGGGGAATAGGGCGAGAATGGAGCCGTCATAATTAGGGCATTTGTGGATAAAAAAGGGATTTTTTTGGCGTGTTTTGGTGTTTACATAAAGGCGTTTTTCTTTAGAGATATGGTGTTTTCTGCCCCATTCAAACCAATTATTTTCATTGAATTTTCTAATTTTTCTCTTCATCAAGCTTTCTTTATGTTGCAATAAATACGCATTAGGTTTATCCATAAAAACCATTTTTTCTAAGGTGTTTGTTTTTTTGGTGATAGAAGTAACAAACTCCACATTACCATGTTCTTTGTTTTTAAAAATTTTATCGCACCCACTCACCGCACCCACTTTGATTTTAAAAATCTCGCTTAATTTTTGTGTATAGGATTGATTTAGAAAATACAAAATACCTTTTTCGCATACAAATTGCAAATGATTGTTTGTGATTCTACTGAAATCATTCTTACAAAAACGAAAAATCACGCAATTAGGCACAGCGTTGTGAAAAATCTTTTTATCACCTAGTTCAAAAAAATGCGTTATCGTGCCTTCTTCGTAGATAAATTCGTTTAATTTTACGCTAGAGGTGGATTTCAAAAAATCTCTTGGAGTGATGAAAATCAGTTCGCCTTTAGGTTTTAAATGCTTAATGGTTTTTTCTATAAAAAACAAGTATAAATTACTGCGTTCATCAAAAAGAGTGTAGTCTAGTTTTTCTTTGGTGCTTTTTAAAATATCCTTGTGCTTGACATAGGGCGGATTACCAATAATGGTGTCAAATTGATTGTCTAAAGAATAGTCAAAAAAGTCCATGCATAGGGCGTTTTTAGGACAAACTTTAGAATCTATTTCAATGCCTATGGCATTTTTTAGGCACTTAAAAAAACTCCCATTACCCACGCTTGGCTCTAAGACACTCCCTTGATTTTGTCTCAGGCTAAGCATAAAATCCACAATGTTTTTGGGAGTGAAAATTTGCCCTAAGGTTTTAATGTCTAAATTATTCAAAAAGCTTTTCAAAAAATTACTTTGAATAGATTATTCATCTTTTTAGTTTTTAGTAGTTTGGCAGAAGAACTATTGTTAATCAATATTGATATCTTTCTTGGAATGGTTTTGTTTTTAAAAATTCTACAATTTTACTAAGTTGTATTGGTATCATTAAAATATCCTTATTAAAAGGATATTTTAACATGCTTATTATTTTTTCAAACTAATAGCTTCCTTAATCAAATCATCGCCGGTGCTAAAAGCTTTGGCATTCATAGAATAACCCCTTTGCATTAAGATTAAATTTGTTAGGGCATTTCCGGCATTCACATTGCTTGTTTCTAAATATTTATGTCTGATTTTTCCAAATTTGAGCTTGCCATCTTCATCCCATCCTAAAATAGGATTACCGCTTAGGGGTCTGTTTTGCCCATTTACAGTGCCTTCTTCCATTTCATAGACATTCCCACCCACTTTTCTTAACCCTTGGTCATTAGTAAAAGCTAAAATCCCCACACGAGCTACGGGTTCTACTGCGCCATTGCTAAAGGCTAAAGAAATTACACCATTTTCCTCTATGCGCATATCTTTAAAAATCCCCTTAGGCTTGCCATCTTGACTCACTTCTAAAAGCTTAGAGTCTTGATAGGATAAATCGCTAGAAGCATGGCTTTCGCTTTTATCTAAAGAATAGGTAAGTTTATTGCCCTTAAAATCCAAAGTGATAGGTTTGGCTTGCATTTTGTTGGTTTCTGAATCAAATGAGATAGTCTCCCAAGTGGTTTGGCTATCAATGGGGTCTTTTTCTCTGCTATCTACAATATAACTATTGACTTCCCAAGTTTGATTTTTAAGCTTGCTTTTAGGGCTTGATGCGGGGTCATTAGAATTAGTCATAAAATATTCGCTTTGGAGCAAATATTTATCACCTGCTTTATCATAAATATCTACCGAAGTGCTGTAGTATGGGATTCTAATGGCTACAGAATCTCTTGCAATACCCTTTTTTAATTCCATTTCATTAGCACTCAAGCCTAATTTATCTGCAATCCCTCCATGAATGCTAAACATTACGGGTTTATCACTGGGGTTGGCGATTTCTAATAAAAGGGGAGATTTTTTCAAGTCAGTATCACTTTTGATGAGGTTTAAATCAAGTCCGGTTTTTTCTTTGAGAAGTTTTTTTAAATCGCCTAAGGTCTTAAATTGATTTTCTACCCCCTCTGCATCACCATATAAAAAGCTGAAGTTTTCTGTTGTGCCATCATCTTTTTTAATGCTAATATCTAATTTGCGATGCGTGATAGCATCAAGAGGTTCATCATCATTATTGGCTAGGGCATTAACATCTTGATTTAAAAAGCGTTTTTCTATAACCTTACCTTCTTTATCTAGGAAAAATTCCTCAGCACCTTTAACATGGTCTTTGGGGTTTAGATTCACGCTAATATCCACTTTAGTGCTAAGAACGGGTTGGTAGGTTAAATCTTGAGGAATATTTAAAGGCGAGAGCGTTTTACCATGTAATTTTTCAATATCATCATCTCTGGAGGTAACATTAAGAGTGCCATCTTTTATTTTGTGTAAATCCACGCCATAAACATAGTAGCCCTCAGGGGTTACCAAATAACCATCAGCATCTCTAGCGAAGTTTCCGGCACGAGTGAGAAAATTATCTTGTTTTTTGGTATAGCCGTCTTTATTGATAGTCATTTCGCCATTTTTATTAGAGCCTATCACAAACCAGCCTTTACCTTGATATGCCATGTGAAACTCTCCTTCACTTGGCATGTATTCGCCATCTTTATTAGAAAGGGCATTACCTGAACCCGTAACGCCATAATTCTTGTCGTTTGCCATAACTGATTTGGCATTCAAAGCATCTAAATGCGAAGAAAACAAACTCTTAAATTCAGGCTCATTGGAGCGATAGCCCAAGGTGTTAATGTTAGCGATATTGTTAGATAGGCTATCAATTCCAAATTGATGGGTTTTAATTCCGCTGTATGCGTTTAAAAGTGTATCATTCATTTTCTAGCCTTTTTAGCTTTTTGCAGAAGTGTGTTTTTCTGGTTCATAAAACTCTATGGCGCTATCTATAGGTAGAATCATTTCGCCCATTCTTAGCATAGGCTTACCTTGGTTAAAAAGAACGCTTTGCACCGCACCTCTACCAATGCGAGTTTCCAAATATTGCTTGCTTTGAGAGTCTAGGTTATATTCAGCCTTGATTTTATAACTGCCTTTAGGCATTTTTTGTCCCTCTTCATTGGTGCCATCCCATTCAAAATCTACATAACCTTTTTTGCCGTTATAATCTTTTAAAGAAAGGGTTTTGACTAATTCATTGCTTTCATTTAAAATTTGAATAGTAGGCGTGCCTTTAGAGGTATCAATCGTTTCATCAAAGAAAAGTGAAAAGGCAACCTTATTGTTTCCATCAAAATTCGCTCCACTCACATCAGTTTCTGCAATCTTTCCTATCATGCTAACAGAATTTAATGCGGTTACTTCTCTTAAAGAGTTATTAGCCTTTAGGTTATCGTCCATGCCTTTATTGAGATTTTCCATAGTGTCTTTTAGAGAGCTTTGAAAGTCTTTTAAAGACTCGTTGGTTTCTTTGCTAGATTTCATGGCACTTGCGACTTCTTGCATGGTCTTTTTATTTTCTTCTTGCATTTCAACTTGCGTGAGTTGTGCGGTTTGGGTGATGATTTTATCCGTTTCCATAGGAGCGGTTGGGTCTTGATTTTTAAGTTGCTCTAGGAATAATTTCATAAAAGCATCTTTGTCTAGCCCATTAGCGATTTTAGGTTGGTCTTTTTTCTTTTCTTGTGCGGCTTTGGCTCCGGTAACTTCTGCTAAATCAATGGCCATGTTTTTCCCTTATATTAATTCTAGTTTTATTATAAAGCAAACTTCCTTAAAATCATGCGTAAAGACTTATTTGCATGCTTATAGGAGCAATAGTATCTTTTTCTTCAACATGATTTTCTTGATAGGTCTTAGACGCATTTTTTTGTTGGTTTAAAAAAGTGGGGTCTTGCTCTTGTTGGTTTGGTTGTTGTTGCTCTGAATGGTTTTGTGAAAAGCTTAAATCTATTCCTTCAAAACCTAAAGCACTCAAACTATTTTTAAGCTCTTGTTGGTTGTCTAGGAAAGTTTGTAGGTTATTGCTATGAGAGATGACACTCACTTTAAGATTTTTACCTACCTTTTGAATGCTCACTTCAAGCCTGCCTAATTCTTTAGGGAATAAATCCATAGAGATTTTAGTCATAGGGGGTTTGTATTCTTGGATTTCTTGCTTTAGTTGTTGGGCAAAATATCTAATAGTTTCTTTAGGGGCAACGCTTTTATTTTCACTTATAGGGGTTGGCTGAGTGTTTTGAATGGTGTTATTGGTTTCTTGTGGTTTTTCTTTGCTTTCAATAGTGGAAGTTTTTTCTTCTTCTTTAAAAACATCTTTTAAAGGCATATTCATAGTTTTATTAGCGTTAGAACTATTTAATAAGGGTGGCATTGGGGTTAAAAGAGGAGTTTTTGGGGTATTTAATAGGGCTAAATTAGAAGTGCTTTTTTTAGAAACTTTGGTTTCTTTTTGAGATAAAGTCATTGATTTCTTTTTGCTCTTTTTGGCATTTTTTGGCATTTTGGCTTTTTTAACTATGCTAGTTTGTAAGCTTTCATTTAAAGTAGGGGTATTCTTAGGTTTTAATGAAGGGGGATTATCATTTGTTTCTAAAGGCGTTTTTGTGCTACTTGGGATTTTAGGATTTGGTGTATTGGTAGTAGTTTTAGAATTAATAGCTTGCAAAGCACTAGAGAGACTTGCCTCTTTATTTTGGACTTGGTTAGGATTGCTAGGGGAAAGCTTGGGTGTAGAATTTGGAATATGTGGAGCAAGTTTTTGGGCGGTGCTTAGAGTTTGAGGTTCTTTAGGGGATTCTTGTTTGGTGCTTAAGTGTAAATTGCTCGCTTTTATTTGATGTTCTTTAGCGAGTGTGTCAACATCTTTGAGGGTTTTAAAAGTGCTAGTAGGGGTGTTTAAGTTATGTGTATTTGATAAGGTATTAAGGGGGTTAGTAGGGGTTTCTTTAGCTTTTTGAGTGCTAAGGGGAATATTATTGGTAGGTTTTTGATGTAAGGGTAAGGTGGTAGGAATATTTATAGATTGAGAAGATTTGTTTGGCTGTTCTTCATTATGTTTAGTGTTAGCTTGCTTGTTTTGAGGCTCATTTGAGAGTGCTTGATTAGGGCTTAAAAGGTCTTTTAGGGTTGGAATATTTGATTTTTTAGGCTCTTCTAATGGAGTTTTTGATGAGGTTTTTACTTCATCTGCTAGAGGTGCTTGTGGGGTTGTTTGTTTTAAATTAGAGGTGTTGGTAGATTTTGTTAAAGGACTTTTAGGGGCATTTTTTGTTGGTTCTGTTTTTATAGAAGTTGATTTGGTTGTTTCTAGTGGTGCGCTTAAGGGAGTTTTGTGTAAAGAGCTAGGATTGTTTAAGGCATCTTTGTGAGTGTTTTTAGAGATTTTTTGATTTAAGAGATTCTTAAAATTATCAGAGGAAGTTTTTGAGCTAACAAGATCTTTTGGGTCTTTTGTGGGTGTTGCTATGGCTTTGGTGGGGACTTGATGACTCTTAGTATGATTGATATTACTTGGCATTAGATTTTCCTTAAAACAACTTCATTACTTTTAACTTAGTATTTTTACAACACTTTTCATAGTCAAAACTAGACTTAAGCAAAAACAATTCCATAAACTAGAATAAATCAGTGAATATTTTTAGAATATATTGCTATAAAAAATTAAATAATAGTTGATTGTGTTGTGTATAGGAGTGCCTAAAAAGCTTAATTTAATTAAAATCTGCTAAAATAAAAAGTTTTTAGTTGCGCTAAAGATTTGGCAATAACTAATGACTTGTATAAGGAGTTTTAATGCAAAGTTTATGGATTTATCCAGAGAGTTTAGATGGGCTAAACATCGCTTGCAAGGCGCTTGTGAAAGTTTTAGAACCACATTATAAAAAAATTGCTTTATTTTCACCCATAGATGGAGGGTGTGAGCGTTTAGGGGATTTAAATCTGTTAAGCGCTATCAATAAGCAAGAGGCTTTAGAGCTTATAAGCAAGAATGATGAATTGCGTCTGCATAAGATTGTTTTAAAGCGCTATTTAGAGCTTACCAAAACTTATGATTTTATCTTATGTCTGGGGTATGTTCCAAAGTTCTTTTTAAATGCTCTTATTGATTTAAACATTACCCTTTCTAAGCATTTGAATGCGCCTATTTTAGGCGTGGTGCAATCAGAGGGTTGCAATCAATTAGCACTTGAAAGGCTTGAGGCTATGCGCTATAGTGCTTTAAACAAGGGTGCAGTTTTTGAAACGGGGCTTGTTATTAGCGATGAAGAATTTAAAGAGACATTGCCATTTAAAATAGCAAATATTTCTAAAGATAATCATCAAGGGCTTTCTTTAGAATTTTTACAATCTGTAAAAAGTTCTGTTGTAACGCCCTTATTCTTTCAAAATAGCTTAGAGATGAGAGCTAAAGCACAAATTAAAAAGGTTGTTTTGCCAGAGAGTGAAGATGGGCGCATTTTAAAAGCAACGCATTATCTTATCAATCAAGGCGTTGTGGAATTGATTCTTTTAGGAAATGCGCAAAGAATTTATGAACAAGCTAAAAGTTTAGGTTTAGATTTAGGAAAAGTAGAAATCATAGACCCTAGCACTTCTAGCTATAGAGATGAATTTGCCAATAGCCTTTATGAATTAAGAAAATCAAAGGGCATGAGTTTAGATGAGGCTAAAGAGCTAGTGCAAAATAGAACTTATTTTGCAACTATGCTTGTGCATTTAGGCTATGCAGATGCCATGGTTTCTGGAGCGATTCACACCACCGCTGATACCATTAGACCAGCTCTTCAAATTATCAAAACTAAGCCTAATGCAAGCCTTGTTTCAAGCGTATTTTTTATGTGTTTAGATACTCAAGTGTTGGTATTTGGAGATTGTGCAATCAATCCTAATCCTAATGCTAAAGAGTTGGCTCAAATTGCTATTACTTCAGCAGAGACTGCTAAGCAATTTGGCATTGAGCCTAAGGTTGCTATGCTTTCTTATTCTACAGGTAGTTCTGGTAAGGGCGAAATGGTAGATAAAGTTAAAGAGGCTTTAGAGTTGGCTAAAGAGCATGCTAAAGACTTTCATATTGATGGGCCTTTGCAATTTGACGCCTCCATTGATATGAGTGTGGCTAAGCAAAAAATGCCACATAGTGAAGTGGCTGGACAAGCTAATGTTTTTATCTTCCCTGATTTGAATGCGGGAAATATTGGTTATAAGGCGGTTCAAAGAAGTGCCAAAGCCATTGCTATAGGTCCGGTTCTACAAGGTTTGAATAAGCCTATTAATGATTTAAGCCGAGGGTGTTTAGTAGAAGATGTGATTAACACCGTGTTAATTAGTGCGATTCAAGCACAAAGCAAATAAAAATTAATTTCTTAAGGAGAAAAAATGCAAATTTTAGTATTGAATTTAGGTAGTTCATCAATTAAGTTTAAATTGTTTGATATGAAAGAGAAACAACCTATAGCAAGTGGGTTGATAGAGAGAATTGGTGAAAAGATTGGTCAAGTGCGCATTAAAACTCATTTGCCTAACAACGAGCAAGATGTAAAAGAACAACATGTTATTGAAGACCATGCTAGTGGGCTTTATATGGTGCAAGAGAGTTTAATCAAGCTGGGTGTTGTGAGTAATTTTGATAAGATTGATGCCATTGGGCATCGTGTGGTTCAAGGCGGAGATAAATTCTGTGCGCCAGTGCTTATCAATAAGCAAGTTATGCATGATATTGATGAACTTTCTATTTTAGCACCTTTGCATAATCCAGTGCATTTAGAGGGCATGAAATTTATTCAAATCGCTCACCCACATATTCCGCAAGTGGCTGTTTTTGACACCGCATTTCATAGCACTATGCCTAGCTTTGCTTACATGTATGCGTTACCTTATGAATTATATGAGAAATATAAAATCCGTCGTTATGGTGCACATGGGACATCACACCACTATGTGGCTAAAGAGGCAGCTAAGCATTTAAAGATTGCTTATGATAAGTTCAACGCTATCACTTTACACTTAGGTAATGGCTCTAGCGCAACTGCAATTAAGGGAGGTAAGAGCGTGGATACCTCTATGGGGCTTACTCCATTAGAGGGCTTGATTATGGGAACAAGATGTGGGGATATTGACCCAACAGTTGTTGAATATGTGGCTCAATGCACCAACAAGAGCTTAAAAGAGGTGATAAAAATGCTTAATTATGAGAGCGGTTTGAAGGGAATTTGTGGGGACAATGACGCAAGAAATGTTGAAACTCGCATTGAAGAGGGTGATAAACAAGCAAAGCTTGCGCTTGATATGTGTGCTTATAGGATTAAAAAATATGTTGGTTCTTATATGGCAGTGCTTGGGAGAGTTGATGCGATTATCTTTACAGGAGGCATGGGTGAAAACTATTCAGACTTGCGTGAAAAGGTTTGTGAGGGCTTAGAGCCTTATGGTATTAAGATGGATAAAAATATCAATAATAAGCCCGGTTCAGGACTTGTAGATTTAAGCGCATCAAATAGTCAAGTTAAAATCTTGCGTGTGCCTACAGATGAAGAGCTAGAAATTGCTATTCAGACCAAAGAAGTTATGGAAAAACAAAAATAAAAGATTTTTCATTAACCAGAAAATGAATTTTCTTAGATAAAGAATAGTAACCTTTAAGTTTTTAGCTTAAGGGGGATATTCTATTTTTAAGGATTTTCAATGAAAGTTATTGATTTTTTAGAAGATACTCAAGAAAAGAATTTTGAAAAACTTCAGATTGATGTCTTGAGTGAAAACTCTCACAATAAAGAAATCCGCATTTGTATGCCAAAAGGTGTTGTTATGGATAAACATCAAGCTCCCGGGGCGATTAGCGTGCAAGTCCTAAAAGGAAAGATTTGGTTTGAAGTAGAAAATCATAAGCATGAAATGACAGAGGGTTGTCTCATTAGTCTTGACTCTAAAGTGCCTCATAGTCTTGGTGGGATTGAAAATAGTATCATAAGGCTTAGTTTAAGCAAGAATGATAGTGTAGCTAGGGTTAAAGAGGTGCATCTTAGCAAATCTTAATCAATTTTTTAATTATTTAAAAATTGTGTTTAACAAATAATGGCTTTAATGCGTTAGAATAATTTAATTATTTGAAAAAGGAAACAAAATTATGAGCGAACAACGAAAAGAATCTTTGCAAAATAACCCTAATTTGAGCAAGAAAGATGTTCAAATTGTTGAAAAGATTTTAAGCAAGAATGACATCAAAGCCGCTGAAATGAAAGAGCGTTATTTAAAAGAGGGGCTTTATGTTTTAAATTTTATGAGTTCACCTGGTAGTGGTAAAACCACCATGCTAGAAAACTTAGCAGATTTCAAAGACTTTAAGTTTTGTGTGGTAGAGGGCGATTTGCAGACTAATAGAGATGCGGACAGATTGCGTAAAAAAGGCGTGAGCGCTCATCAAATCACTACCGGTGAAGCGTGCCATTTAGAAGCTGCAATGATTGAAGGGGCGTTTGATTTACTAAAAAATGAGGGAGCGTTAGAAAAAAGCGACTTTTTAATCATTGAAAATGTGGGGAATTTGGTTTGCCCATCAAGCTATAATTTAGGGGCGGCTATGAATATTGTCTTACTCTCAGTGCCAGAGGGTGATGATAAAGTGTTAAAATACCCTACGATGTTTATGTGTGCGGATGCAGTCATCATTAGCAAGGCGGATATGATTGAGGTGTTTAATTTCAGAGTGTCTCAAGTAGAAGAAGATATGCAAAAATTAAAGCCTAATGTGCCTATTTTTCTGATGAGTTCCAAAGACCCTAAAAGTTTAGAAAATTTTAAAAATTTCCTTTTAGAAAAAAAGCGTGAAAATTATCAATCCACGCATTCATTTTAATGTGTTTAGCCATTCCTTCTAAGGTGGTAGCCATTTGTGATAATGTGGCTACTTTAGAGACTTTGGGCGTCCAAAGAGAGGCGAGCCTTGATTTAATGGGTGAGCCTGTGAATGTGGGCGATTATGTGCTATTACATATTGGCTATGTGATGAGCAAGATTGATGAAAAAGAGGCCTTAGAATCTATTGAGTTATACCAAGAAATGATAGCCAAAATGGATAATAATGAGTGTTAGTCATTTTATCACACCCTTTAGAGACAAGCAAACTATCCTAGCTCTTGTTAGTGAGATAAAAAAACTAGCTTTAAAACTCCCTAAAAAATTAGTCATTATGGAAGTATGTGGAGGGCATACGCATACGCTGATGAAATACGGGCTTACTGATTTAATGCCTAAGAATTTGGAGTTTGTGCATGGGCCGGGTTGTCCGGTATGCGTGATGCCAAAAGCACGCATTGATGAGGCCTATGAGCTTGCTTGTATCAAAGATAGTATTTTACTCACTTTGGGGGATATGATGAAAGTTCCTGGAAGTTATAAAAGCTTGCTTAAAGCAAGAGAAGAAGGCCTAGACACCCGCTTTTTGTATTCACCCATGCAAGCCTTAGAAATCGCTAGAGAAAACCCCGATAAAAAAGTCATTTATTTTGCTATCGGTTTTGAAACCACAACGCCTATGAGTGCTAGCGTCTTGCTCAACGCCAAAAAAGAAAAGCTTAACAACCTTTTTTTCCAC
Source organism: Helicobacter cetorum MIT 00-7128 (assembly GCF_000259255.1). Classification (NCBI taxonomy): domain Bacteria; kingdom Pseudomonadati; phylum Campylobacterota; class Epsilonproteobacteria; order Campylobacterales; family Helicobacteraceae; genus Helicobacter; species Helicobacter cetorum. The sequence goes on along the minus strand of NC_017737.1, from coordinate 1,610,780 downwards.
ATTAACCATGTTTTAGTGCCCCCAAGCGTGAGTGCGATTTTAGAAGATAGAGAGTGTCAAATTAACGCTCTTTTAGCTCCAAGTCATGTGAGCGTGATTAGTGGTTCTAAGATTTATCAGCCCTTAGTGGAGCGTTTTAAACTACCGATTGTGGTGAGTGGCTTTGAACCCGTTGATGTGCTAGAAAGCGTGCTTATGCTAGTCAAACAAGCTCTAAACAAAGAAGCCCAATTAGAGACACAATACAAGCGAGTGGTTACTTTTGAAGGGAATTTAAAGGCACAAAGTTTAGTCAATGAGTGCATGGAAGTAAGAGAAGAGTTTGAATGGCGTGGCTTAGGAAAAATTAAGCATTCTGCCTTAAAACTCAAAGAAAAATACGCTTCTTACGACGCTGAAATAATATTTAGCCAATATCTAAGCCACAAGACCCCCAAAGAAAATAAGGCTTGTAAGTGCGGAGAGATTTTAAAAGGTATTGCTAAGCCTTTAGATTGTTCTTTATTTGCTAAAGTCTGCACCCCACAAAATCCTATCGGAAGTTGTATGGTGAGCTCTGAAGGGGCATGCTCGGCGTATTATCGTTATAAGCGTTCTTAATATTAATGGTTTTATTAGTTTGCATTTGATTTGATAATTTTTAGTGCTAGTAATATCTTTTTTAAAGCCCTATGAATTTTAAGTCTTTTAAGAGTTTTGCTTAAAGGGATTTTAATTACTCTCATATAAAATTCTTCACAAAAAACCCGTTCTTTCAAATAAGCAGAATAGTTTTGAAAAAATAGGTAGAGAGGTTTTAAAATGGTATCTGTATAGCTTGCGTAATAAGGAAAGTAATAGTCTTTGCTAATAATTTTGCCATAAAAATTTGTATTTTTTTGCAATAATTCTGTGTAATCTGTAAAGAAAGGAGTCTTAGCTAAAGTGTTTAGCCATAGATTAGCTTTCATGCTTAAGGGATTATCCCAAGGTTTTATTGCATGTATCCAACCATCGTAGTGGATAATAATGGGGTTTTTTAAGGCTTGTTGGACATGTTTTGAATAGTTATCATAAAGTCTTTCATAAAGAAAAAGTTCATTCTCTTGATTTAAGATATAGTATGAGGGAAAAACACAATACTCTATGCCAAGTTGCCCTATATATGGCCAACACCAGTCAGTCAAGTGCGGTTCTTCGGTAACTTCTTGAGCATGCAAAATTTCTTGGATTTTTTGTGTAAAATGATTTTTTCTTTGTAAAGCTAAGTTGCAGAATAAAAATCCCTCTAATACATGTTGTTTGCCATCAAAGACACCATACAAATAATTTTTGTCATCTTCTGTTATTTTTAAAAAATCTTTGCTAAATTCTTCACAAAAAATGATATCTACATCACTCCAAACTATTTTGGAATATTTAGGAAACAAATCTGCTAAAAAGTATTTAATTAAAACCATTTTTGAAAATCGTTTGGTAAAACTTTCATCAAATGGGTTTTTGATAGTGTCCAAAAAAGGCTCAATATTTTTTATTTCTAAAGTAGCCATTTCTTTAAAGGGCTCTGCAATTTGGTGGAGCTTTTGAATATCATCTTCATCTAAACCCACTACTAGAGCATGCAAGGAGTAAAAGACTTGTTTGTTTGCCCTAGCAATACATTCTAAAAAGGATTGAAGGCATGCTGCAAAAGGAATGCAATAATTTTTGTCAAAAGCAAAAGCTATAGGAATATGAGAATACTCATTTAACTCACTTTGTTGAGTTTTTTCTGGGGGGGGGGTAATAACTGTGGAAATCATTGTGTGTATCTTTCATATTTATGATTTATCCTAGAAATGGACTATTTCAAAAAAGAATTATAGTAAAAAATTCTAAAAGAAAGAATTAATGGGTTTTTTTAGGTCAAATTAGAGTAGCAATAATTGTGTATATTATGAGCGTTTTTGATGTTTTTCTAAAGTTTGTTTGAGTTTTAGAAATTGCTCTTTAGTAAAATCGCTTAAATTTTGCGTATTAAAATCAATGTTAATGGTAATAGGGGGGATTATAGTCTTAGGAGCGTTATGGGGTTTTTGATAGGTTTTTTCTCTAACACTTGCAAGAATGCGTGTGAAAAGCAAAGAATAATTCAAGCTTTCAAGCATTTTTTTGGTTTCTAAAAAATGAGCTCTCAAGTTGTTGGTATAGTAGTTTTCCTGTATTTTAAAGGCTTTTAAATAGCTTGTATGGGTAAAAAAGATTTTTAGGGTTTGTTGTTCGATTCTAGCATATCTAAAACCCTTGCTTAAGTCCTCTAAGGATTGTGTGATATAGTTATGAATGATTTGGCGTTGCTTGAGCTTGGTTTTCAAATTTTTGAGAGCTGATTTTTCGCCAATACTTTGAAAAAGCTTGAACTCTTGTTGTTTTTTGAGATAGCGCTGATAAATTAATGGGTCAAATTCCTTTTGTTCCTTTTGCATAACAAGAATTATAACAAGAATTTTATAATTTTACTTGACTTCTAGTATAAAGTTTGTATATAATGTCAGTCTTAATTCAGTTTGGGGTGTCGCCAAGCGGTAAGGCACCAGGTTTTGGTCCTGGCATTCCGAGGTTCGAATCCTTGCACCCCAGCCATTCTATACTTCAAAGTATCATATCGCGGGATAGAGCAGTCCGGTAGCTCGTTGGGCTCATAACCCAAAGGTCGGTGGTTCAAATCCATCTCCCGCAACCAATTCCTTTCTTTAACAAGCTTTTTTAAGTGTGCTATTGTTTTTAATGCTTTAATATTAAAACTTAATTTTTATACAAGCTTTCTTACGCTTATTATGTTATAAAAACTAAAATTATCCATAATTTGGTATAATTTGAATCTTAAATTTCATTTTTAAAGGATTTTTATGAAGGTCAAAACCCTTTCTCTCTCTCTCTCTCTCTCTTAGTAGCTTAGTTTTAGGTTCTCTTATTATTAGTGGTTGTAGTGTTAGTTATGGTGGGTATGCAAAATTAGGCGAACAAACCCATAGAGATTTGCATACTAATACAGTGGGAAAATCTTGTGTGTTTAGTGTGTTGGGTATTCCTCTTGGTGGAATATTAAAAAATAGAGTCGCATTAGCTACTAATAAAGCGATTTCTAACGCCAAAGAAAAAAAGGATTTAAAGGGCGATATTCTCATCAATACAACCGTTTATAACGAAACAACAGATTATTTGTGGGGTATAGCCACAGTGGGTTGCACAGTTGTAGAAGGTAATCTAGTGTCAAAATCTGTTAGCAAGTAAAAATATTAGGAAAAACTTATGCGTTATTTTATTGCTTTTTTTGTTCCTTGGTTTGTATTTTTTACGATTAAAAGATACATTAGCGGTGTGATTTGATTTGTTTGCTCTTACAAATGACGCTCATTGGTTGGATACCTGCGATGGTATGGGCGATTGTTGCAACAAATGGTTATCATACTGATAAAAAAATCCAAAAAGCCTTAAGAGCAATTCAAAAAGAAAACCAACAATAAAAGAGTGTTTTTGAGATATGGCTTAATATCTCTTGGGGCTTATGATAGATATGTTTAGCTATTAAAGGGCATTGCTAGTCTTTTATTTTGCCTTATGGCTTTTTAAAAGATTTTTCTATGTCCTTAACAATTATTTATCCTAGCGCCTTTAATCAAAAATTTGTCTAAATATGTTGCATGTTAAGGTCTTGTTGCTAAAAAGGGCTTTTTAGTAGGTAAAATTAAGTTTTATACAATCTTTTATATTTTATTTTGAGTTGTTATCAAATTAGTGCTGTGATTTAGTATTTAAAAATGTATTTTGCAGATAAGATTTGAATGAAAAGGACTTGATTTTTTAAGAATTTTATTCTTTTGGATACACTATAAAACTAAATTATTAAGATATGGTAACAATATGAAAGCGCGTATTTTTTCTTGTTTTTTAGGCTCTTTTATGGCAAATGGCTTGGCAAGATTTGGCTATGTAGTAATGATTCCTTTTTTGATATTAGAGGGGCATTTAAGCCAAGCACAAAGTTTTCAGCTAGGCATTGCTGTATTAGTGGGCTATGTTTTTGGAGGGGTGCTTATTAATATATTGAGTAGATTCTTTTCTTTAGAGGGGATTGCTAAAATAAGCTTTTTGGTTATTGCATTGAGTTTTTTAGCATGTGAGTGGAAGAATTTGCCCTTTATGTGGCTTTGGATATGGCGTTTTTTAGGAGGGGTTTCTAGTGCGTCATTGATGATTTTACTCGCACCTTTATGCTTGCCTTATGTGAAAGAAAATTATCGTTCTGTAATAGGGGGGTTTATTTTTAGTGGGATTGGAGCAGGGGCTATTTTTAGCGGATTTGTTCTGCCTCCATTAGCTCTTATTGATTTGCAATGGGCATGGCTTATGTTAGGAGGAGTAGGATTTATAGCTTTTTTAGTGAGTTTAATAGCTTTAAAAAATTACTCCTTATCACAAACAAGCAAAGAAAAAATGCCTTTTAAAGTGCCTTTTCATTTATGGTTACTTATCCTTTCTTATGGGCTTAATGCGATTGGGTTTTTGCCCCATACGCTTTTTTGGGTGGATTACTTGGTGCGAGACTTGCATATTAATTCGCATGTAGCAGGAGTTTCCTGGGCGTTTTTTGGCTTTGGTGCTTTTGTAGGCTCTCTAGTAAGTGGGATAATAGGTTATAAAATTGGGGCAACAAGCGCAAATATTTTGATGATTATTTTAAAAGCCTTTTCTTGTTTTTTAGGTGCTTTTACCCATGAAATGATTTGGTTAAATCTTTCAGTTTTTATTATGGGGGCTACCACTATTGCAAATGTTAATTTGGGAAATATGATGGTCTTAGAGATTGTGGGGGCTAGATATTTTGCTAGGGCTTGTAGCTTTTTAACCATGAATTTTGCTATTTTTCAAGCACTATTTTCATATATTTTTGCGCTTAGTTTAGAAAAAATTGGCTATTTTTGGCTTTTTAATCTCTGTGGGATTTGCTTATTGGTGAGTGTCATCTTGCTGTTGCCTATTTATAAGGCACGCAAGATTTAGCTAGGATTATTCTTGATTGACAAGGATACTCGCAAGAGCGATTTTTCTTAAAGAGATAAAATCTTCTTCAGTGTAATGCTTGTAATTGGTTGCTTTATGATAGTAGGGGCTAACAAGATTTAGAGCCTTTTGTTCTAAGTTTTCTAAAGAGCTTTCTTCTTGCAGTTCAAATAGGGTCTTTGCCTCTTCTAAGGTCATAGGGATTTCAATTTGATTGAAACGCTCAAAATTATCATAAAGTTGGTTGAAATCTTGATTATCTATTTTTAAAAACGCTGCCACATCAATAAGCATGTCTTTTTCTTTAGAATCTAAATTACCATCAGCATATGCTAATAGGAGTAAAAACTCTACTAAGCGCACTTTTTTTGGATATTCTCCATGTGCATGATTAGAGATTTCTTGACATAGTGATTCAAGGCTTTCAGTCTCTTTGTTGAGTAATTGTGTAGCTAGGGTTTGTTCTTCTGCGCTTAAGGGCTGTTTAACTTCATCTATAAAAAGCGTTCTTAAAGAGCTGTCTAACATATTTTTTTGAGGCTCTAAATGATTTAAAAGTCTTAAAAAAACTCCTGCTTGACTTTGCTTAAACTTTTCAAAAGGGTCAGCTTGTGATACATAGGGGTCATTACTCAAGTCATATTCTAGTGAATTATTTTGCTTTGGAGCGGGCTTTAAGGGGTTTTTTAGATATTCCTTGAGGGTATTATAAAAATATAAGAGTGCAATCGCAGCAATGATAAGTAGGATAAGTTCCATAAAAGTCCTTTATTGGTATTTTTTTATTTGTTCTTTTAATTCTTTTCGTTTTTTATTTTCACGCTCTTTTTTAGCTTGAGTAAGGCGCAGTTGCTCTTCTTTTTGCTTGTTTTGTAGAGCCATTTTTCTTTCATAGTTAGTTTTTAAGCGTTGGATATACTCTTCTCTTCTTTCTGGGGTTTGGAAACTAATAGGGCGGATAAAAAAGACAAAAAGAATTAAAACAAAAATCCCTACTGAAACCACCTCAGAACCCACTCCATTGAGCGTATACCAAGTGCCTCCAATAATAGAGGCTAGAACTATTTTTAAAAGACTCTTCACGCTTGAAGGAACGCTATTTTATTATAATGAGAGTTAAGCCCTAGAATCTCTTGATTCTTTTCGCCCATAGCTATGAGTGCTACTTGAGCTAAAAATAAACTTGGTGTGTTGTCATAGTCTCTCTTATACGCTTTTGAGGCCTTAAGACCCAAAGTCTCAAAAGTATTAAAAAGCTCTAAGGAATGCGTGATTAAAAAATCCGCTCCTAAATCAATCCCAATATAGCGTAAATTGGCGCATTGAGTTAGCGCACTAGTTTTGTTGATGTCTAAAAGAGGGGCATAATTTTGATTAGACTCTAAGAATGCATGGGTTTTAAGATGGATTTTATTAAGCAATTTGCCTTGATAGGGCAAGCGTGAGAACACTGCGCTTGAAAATTCTTTAAAAGAGGCTTTTAGCTCCCAAGCTAAAAATTCATCAATCCATTCGTTAAGATAGACTACTTCAGTATCTTTTTTATAGATAAGCTCATATTTTTTCAACTCTTCGTTGATAGATTTTATCAATTCATCATTGTTATCTAGGATTTCTTTGGCATGTAAGATGTTTAAATACGCATCTTCTTCGCAAAAAACTAACGCTACATTACTAGCTTTTGCAAGGGCAAGATTATACGCACAAGCTAGGAGAAATTGGCGTGTATTGACAATCTTTCCATAATAAGAGCCATCATAGCAAAAGGGTAATTCAATCACTTTTTGCCCCATTTTTTCCAAATAGAGCTTAGAGCTTTTTAAAAGGGCGCTAGTGTCTAAATGCTTGGCATAGGCATTAAAAAGGGCGCAAGTCTTTGGAGCATGTTGAGTAATGTTTGGCTTAGGGTTGAATTGATAAAGGCTTAAAAGATTTTTAGAAAAATCTTGCCAAGGGTTGATTTTGGAATTAGTAAGGATTTCTTGTAATTCATAAATTTCATGGTCAATATTGTCATCTTTGGGGTAAAGATAGGGTGCAATACTTAAAAAATTCATCACGCCATCTTCAGGATTAGCAATCACTTCTAGGAGTTTGTTTTGTTGGCTAGGATAGCGCTTAAGGAGCCATTTGATATACAAGAAAAAGCCATCGCCTAGGTATTTGGGGTTTTCTTGGGGGTTAATAAAATTGATACGCAAATATTTTTCTAACTCTTCTTTTTCGCCAGCACTTAAAAAGGTCATTTGATTAAAAAAGGGTTCATATGATTTTAAAACAGCTTTTTCATCAATGATTAAGTCTTTCAAGGCATAGCGTTTAGAAAGGGGCTCTAGCACCCACTCTTTACCAAAAAATGCTACTAAATCACTCAGTTGAGCGTTTTCAAAAACAGCAATTTGATTGATTTTAAGACCAATAGGTTCGCTAAAGCCCACACCTTGAAGTTGTTTGAGAATATCTAAAAGGCGTTGTTCTTCTTGATACTCCAAGAAATAGGACACATAAGCGGGGTTATAATCCTTTTTTACCTCAAAACGAAAAACTTTTAAATGCAATTTTAAAATGCTCATAGGCGTTGTCCTTTAAATTATGATTATAGGGGGTTGTGCAAATTTTCTAAAATCGCACGATTTTTAGAATTTGAAAAAAGAGCCTCCTTGGAATTAAGCAATTCTTGCTCTTCTTGGTCTATAAATAAGCGATTAGCATCAAAACGGCTAAAGAGAGGGACATTGTCTGTGCTAACTCTATCTTTAACGATAATTTGTATAATGCCTTTAATATTGACTTGAACAATACTTCCAATATTATCATGTCCAAAGCCTGCTTCAAATTGCACGCTTTCTTTATGAATCATTAAGCTTTCTAAGGTGTATCCTGCTAGAACAAACAGCACAAAATTGCCAAATTTCTTATAAATCTCTTCGGGTAGTTTGGGGGAGAAGTGGATTTTGTCCTTCTCGCATAAAAGATTGAAATTTAAATGGTGCTTGGATAGAAATTGCAGATGTTCTATGCAATTACGATTGTTTAAAAGCTCAAATTCTTTTTTCATGCCACTAGCCCTTCAAATTCTTCTAAAAGATTTCTTACTTCTTGCATACCAATTTCCCAAAACTCTTTGCTATCAATATCAAAGCCAAACATCAAAACTAGCTCTCTAGGACTTTTTGAGCCTCCTAGGCTTAAAAATTCTGTATAAGTTTTAATAAACTTTTTAGAATCACTGCGTTTATAAAGACCATACAAAGCTAAGGTTAAAAGCTGTCCGTAGCTATAAGCATAGCAATAAAATGGGGTATGGATAAAATGGGGGATATAGCTCCACCAAGAGCGATAATTTTTAGTCAATTTGACACTATCTTTAAACATGCGCTCATTTTCTTCATACCAAATTTTATCAAAATCTTTGGCGTCCATTTCCTCTTCAATATCATGGATTCTGCGCTCAAAATTAGTCATTACCACTTGTCTAAATAGGGTAGAAAAAATATCCTCTAGTTTGCTTGCAATCACAAAGACCAACTCTTCTTCTTTAAGATTCTTTTTTAAATGCTCAAATAAAAGCATTTCTGCAAAAACAGAGGCAGTTTCTGCAGTCGTTAAGGGGGTATCTGTGTTTAAAACCCCTTGTTTTTTAGATAATTCTTGATGCACCATATGCCCAAATTCATGCGCAATAGTGAAAGCATCACGGCGATTGCCGGTATAATTTAATAGCACATAAGGGTGTGCGCTAGGCACAGCGCTATGACTAAATGCCCCCCCTTGTTTGAATGCTCTTGGGTGTGAATCTACCCAGCCTTGCTCAATAGCTTTAGAGGCAATCTTATAAAAACTAGGCGAAAATTCCTTAAAAGTATCAAGAGTTTCTTGTAAGGCTTGAGAATAGGGGATTTGTGCGCTATTTGTATCTAAGGGTGCATAGCGGTCATAATCTTTGAGTTTATGCCCTAAAAGCTTGGCTTTTTTATGGTAGTAGCGATGGACTAATGAAAAATTTGCATTAGTAATTTCTAGCATGCTATCTACGCTTTCTTGAGAGATTTGATTGTTTAGGTGGCGAAAAGTTTCTTTTCTTTCATAATTTCTTAATTTGGTTTCAATATGCAAGTTTTTGCGCACCATATTAAGGATATAAGTAAGCAAGGGGCGTGATTTGGCTAATTTGGCACTAAAAGCTTTTTGGGATTTTTTGCGTTTTTTGCGCTCAGGGCTATATAAAAGGGCTAAAATTTCTTCTTCGCTTAGGGTTTTACCCTCAAAAGGAATCTTTAACGATGATAAATGTTGGTCAAAAAGACGACTAAACGCATCTACGCCTACAGGCGAGAGTGCTAAAGCGACTTTTTCTTCATCTAAGTTGAGAGTGTGGCGTTTCCTCTCTATGAGTTTTTGTAAGAAAAAGGCGTATTGTTTGGATTTTTTCATATAAGTTTCTTGTTTTTTAGAATCCAAATTAATAAATTCATTTTCAAAAAATAAGATATGTTGCTGAATGTCGGTGCAAGCCATTTCACACTTGGAATAAAATTTGGTCTCTTGAGTATTGCTTGCAAACAATAAATAAGCATAAGTCATTACACGAGAAATCTTTTCTAAAAGTTCCTCGTATTGTATGAGACTTGTATTAAAATCATTGGCATTGAGGCTTTTAAGATTGCCTTGATAGTTTTTTTCAAACTCTAGCACCTCTGTTTTTAGGTTTTTTAAAAAATCTTCTGCCTTGTCTTTATTCTCAAATAAGGCACTTAAATCCCATTGGCTTTCTTTCATAGTATCCCTTTTAATCGTTTATTTAAATAATTTTGAGCTGTCATTGTAACATAACACGCATAACACAAGTTAATATTTAAGAATTTATGCATGTCTATTTGGTCTTATCCTTATCTTTATCAAAAAAGCGTCCATGTAAGGCAAAATGGCTCAAAGGCTCTAAATATTTCAAAATAAAAGGGGTTACAAGCATAGAAAACACAACCATTAAGATTAAAAATTGATGGATTTCACTCTGTGTGGTATGCAAGATATTTCTTTCATGTAAAAATCCCATAAGTCCTTTATTTTCTTGTAGGTTAAAGAGTTGGTGTGTTCCAGAATGCAAGAAAATAACAAAGGAAAATTCCCCAATTTGCGATAAGGAAAGGGCAGTTTTTATGGCTGTTTTTGAGTCTCTAAAAAAGCGTAAAATCCAATATATGATAGTGGTTTTAAAGCTCATTACCAAAGCTAAAAGAATGATGACAAGAAAAAACTTTTCTATGAAAAATTTAATGTTGATTTGCATGCCTATAGTAATAAAAAAAATCGCTAAAAAGAGATTTTTAAGTTGTGAAAATTCTTCTTGCACATTGATTTTATAGCGTGATTTAGAAATTGCCATACCCACAATAAATGCCCCCAAAGACATAGAGAATCCAAAAAGATGGCTTAGTCCTGCAGCACTAAAGACAATCACTAAAATAGTTCCTATAAAAATTTCTGGTAAATGGCTATCTCTAGCAAGCCCTAAAATCCAATTACCCCCCCTTTTACCCAAAAAAAGCAAAGTAAATAAAATTACGCTTGCTGAAATAGCAGTCTTAATTAAAAGGGAGCTTATATGTGAATTGTGGCTACCAAGAATGGTTAAAATAAGGAGCATAGGAATGGCTGCAATATCTTGAAAAATGAGAATCCCCACAGCGCTTTTTCCCATAGGGGTGTTGAGCTGTTTAGAATCTTCAAAGAATTTTAAAACAATGGCCGTAGAAGAAAGTGAAAAGCCCATGCCTAAAACAAGCGCAAAGACAAAGGAAAGCCCTAAAAGATAATACCCTAAAAGACAAATTAAAATCGTGCTTAAAACTACTTGCAAAAGTCCAAAAACAAGCACTTCTTGCCGAATGGATTTGAGCTTGTCAAAATTAAACTCAATGCCTATCATAAACATTAAAAAGACAATGCCAAACTCGCCAATATCAGAAAGGAAATCAAAGTCATCAATTTTAAAAAAGGCAGATAGGATAGTCCCTGTGCAAATGTAGCCAATAATAACAGGCATATCCATTTTTTTTAAAAACAGACCAAAGGCTACAGAGAGCCACAAACCAACAATAATCATATAAAGCGTGCTATTTTCCATGAAAGAACCTTGCTTTCAATTCTTTAAGTCTGGTTTAACTGAGCTTAAAGAATTGGTTGGATTTTTAGATTTTATTCTTTAAGAAATCAATAATACAAATACTTCAATCGTGCTTGAAAGCTTATTGAATAAAACACTGCCATTTTTAGGTCGTTTAACCAAGAAAGTTTGATTAAAGCAAGCTAAACTAGCGCTACTTTTTCAAACAAAAACTCAACATAACCTAGCAACGCATTATAGCTAAACTAAGGTGAATTTTCTTTATTTAATTAACTCTTTTGCAATACAAATGGCTTAAAATGGAAAAACCCCTCATTTCAAGCTTATAAACTTGTTTTAAAGAGCTGAAACTTGGGGGATTAAAGGCATCAATTAGAAAGTATAGACATAATCTACATACCAAGAGTAGTAGCGAATAAGTCCCTTTTGCGTATTGCTTTGTTGGTTAATCATAGGGAATTTAACACCTGCTTCAAACGCACTATGCTCTCCAATACGCATTCTTCCACCTACATTCCATAAAAATTGGAATTGTGTGTGATTGACATTATTAGTAAACATCCAAGTATTACCCGCTAATTGGATACCACCAAATACGCCTAGCGCCCATTTATCAAGTGGGATAATGTTTAACATTAAATCACCACCACCACCATAAGTTAATAGATTAGTTTTTTTGCCATTGCTATCGGCATTCGTGTTAAACCAATCTAAAAAGCCATAAATTCTAGCACCAAACCATTTATTAGCAAAACCGGTATAACCAAGCTTAGCATTCAAACCATAAAGGTCTGTGCCATGTCTCCAATCAGAATACTTATGGTTATAAGGACCAGAACGACCTTGCTGATAACCAGCACCCATGAAGAAACCACTTTTCTCGCCTGCTATTGCCAAACTTGCTGTAAGACTTAAGATACAAGCAATTTTTTTAATCATATTTATCCTTGTTGTTAAAATCACATTCACAGCACAAATCGGTCATTTTTATAAAAGTTTAAATCATTACACAGAAATTTAGGGCTTAGTAGGGGATTAATACTAACTTCAACTAAGATAGGGTATCCTTATGTGGTGAAATAAGCAAGTGGAATATTAAGTTTAAAGTTGCTCCTTTTAGGGTATTCAATATAGCTTGGGGGTGATAAAGCTTGTTTGTAGCGATTTGGTAATTTGTATCATCTTAAAATTAAAAATATAGAGAAAGATTTTGGGTTTAGAGACCATTACATTGGCAAATATTTATGAAGAGCAAGGTTTTTATAATGAGGCATTAAAAGTGTATGAGGGCATTTTAAAGAAAAATCCTAACCATACGCAAGCTTTAGAAAATCTTGAGCGCTTGAAAGAAAAAATAGCTTTTGAAAAAAAAGATGACAATGAAGAAAATATTGTTGAATGTAGTATCAAAGAAGATGAAGAGAAGCAAGATATAAAAGCTCCTAATGATTCTTCAATAAATTTGGAACGCTTTATCCTTAATTTTAAGAGTGGCAAAGACTTAAAAGATTTAGAAGAATGGCTTGTAAAATGGAACTAAAAAACATTATTTCAGAAACTCTCAATGAAATTGAAAAAGTGGCAAAATCGCTCAACGAAGATTTTGATGTAACTAAGGCTGAGCCATCGTTTTTTAAAACACCTCGTTTTTTGCAGGACTTAGATAATGTGATAGAGTCAAAAGAAAGCTCCCAAACAACCTTAGAAGAGTCCACACAACCAAGCTCAAAACCCTTATTAAAACAGCCATCATCTACCCCTAATTTGCAAGAGATGATAGAAAGCACGCTTAAAGAAACCCACCTTTTATATGAAAAACAAGAAAATGACATTTCGCATTTAAGCCTTAAAGAGCCTAGTCAAGAATCTAGTTTAGCGGAGTTAAAAGCGCCTTTTAAGACTTTAGAAACAAACACACACAATCTCTCTAGCGAGCAAGTTTTTTTAACACAATTACAAGAGCGCACTTTAGTTTTATTTGAAGGAATGCGTGCTTTAAAAAATGAGCAAGCCTTAGAGCGTTTGGACTTAGTGGTGCGTTTTTTGGAATATCAGCTTAGTATGCTAGAAAGGCGTTTAAAGCTTTTGGAGCATAAAGATTAAGGTTTATGTTTAGTAAAAGATGTTAGAATCTCGCCTTTAGGAACGCTATTATGGCATTTAGAATGCCTATTTTAAGCCTATTAGCTATAGTAGTGCTAAGATGTAGTGGAATAGAATTAAGGAGCCTTGTTTAGTTATGATAGAAGTTTTAATGATAGAAGATGATATTGAGTTAGCCGAAATTTTGAGCGAATACTTATCTCAGCATGGGATTAGAGTAACTAATTATGATGAACCATATACCGGTATTAGTGCGGTTAATACACAACATTACGACTTGCTTTTATTGGATTTGACTTTACCTAATTTAGATGGGCTTGAAGTTTGTAAGCGCATTTCTAAACAAAAGAGCATTCCTATTATCATTTCTTCAGCAAGAAGTGATGTTGAAGACAAGGTTAAGGCTCTTGATTATGGTGCTGATGACTATCTTCCTAAGCCTTATGACCCTAAGGAGCTATTAGCACGCATTCATTCGTTGCTTAGACGCTTTAATAAACGAGAAGAAATCGCTCATCATGATGATTTATGTATTTTTAGGGTAGATAAAGACAGCCGAGAAGTATATATGCGGGATAAAAAATTAGATTTAACTCGTGCAGAATATGAAATCCTTTCATTATTGATTAGTAAAAAGGGTTATGTATTTAGCCGTGAGTCTATTGCGATTGAGAGTGAGAGTATCAATCCTGAGAGCTCTAATAAAAGCATTGATGTGATTATTGGTCGCTTACGCTCTAAGATTGAAAAAGACCCAAAACACCCTGAGCATATTATATCTATTAGAGGGATTGGCTATAAATTAGAATATTGATTCTAGTTTTTTATTCTATTTAAGGAGCATAGAAGGGTTTTGCGTCTTTCAATTTTTGCAAAGGTTGTGCTTTTATTTTTTATGACGCTCTTTAGTTTTGGAGCGTTTGCCTATTATTTCTTGCGCTCTCAAATGAGTCATGAAGACTATCAAAATGAAATGCGTCATTATCAGTTTGTTACAACTATCAATCAAATTCTCTCAAGCCACCATGATTATGCTACGGTGGAAAGTTATCTTTATAAGCTTGGCTTTAGAGAGACCACAAAAGAAAACTTAGAATATATTTTGTCTAAAAGGCGCAATCAAATTATCCATCATGATGAAAATGGTCATGCTGAAGTGATTAAGTTTAGCGATAAAATCTTCATTCTTTTAAAGAAGAATGAAAAATTTGTGCTTTATAAAGATTTTATTGAAGTGTCATACAAGAACTATTTTTTTGCGGTTTCTGCTGGACTATTATTAATCTTATTACTTTTTTTATTTGTATTACAAAGTTTGTTGCCTATAAGAGAATTGCGTGCTTTAGTGCGCCGTTTTGCACAAGGTGATGCGAGTGTGCGTTGCAATAGTAATCAAAATGATGAGGTGGGTGATTTGGCTAATGAGTTTGATAATTGTATTCAAAAAATTAATGCTATAAAAGAATCACGCATTTTATTTTTACGCTCCATTATGCATGAATTACGCACGCCTATTGCTAAGGGGCAAATTCTTGTAGCCATGTTAGAAGAAGGTGTGCCAAAAAAGCGTTTTTTGACTATTTTTCAGCACCTTGATATGCTAATTGAGCAGTTTGCTCGTATTGAGCAACTTTCTTCTAAAAATTATAAAAGCAATAAAGAAAAGTTTTTAATCAGTGATTTAATGGATAAAATTGAGAAAATGCTTTTAATTGATGAAAATAAGACAAGCCCCATTCATTTAGACCTTTCTCATTATATTATTGAGGCAGATTTTGACCTTTTTGCTATTGTATTAAAAAACATGATAGATAATGCGATTAAATATGGTAGCGATGGACAAGTTTATGTGGATTTTATTGGGTGTGATTTAGTGGTATCTAATAATGGTGAGCCTTTGAAAGAAGATTTTAACAAGTATTTGCAACCTTATTTTAAATCCGATAATCCTAGCGAGGCGCATGGTTTTGGGCTTGGCATGTATATTATTAAAAATGCCTTAGATGCTATGGGGCTAAGTTTGAGCTATCATTATGCTAAGGGGCGTAATTGTTTTACTATTCATGATTGTGCTCTAAATAGTTTTTGCACTTTAGATAGCAAAGAAGAAGTTACCCCCCCCCCCCCAATCAAAGCGTAGGTAAACTAGGTTTATTTTGGAATTGATTAAGTCTAAAGAGCCTTTGATTTATTCTTGGAAAGAGAAGTGTGCGGTTGTAGGCGTGTTTAATGCGCCTCATTCAGCACTTTTAAGCTATTATGCGCTATTTTCTATGCAACATCGTGGTCAAGAGGCAAGTGGGATTAGCGTGAGTAATCATAAACGCCTGTTTACAATTAAAGATAGCGGTTTAGTTACAGAAGTTTTTGTCAATTTGGAAAAATTAGAGGGTTTTGCAAGTATTGGGCATAATCGCTATTCTACTGCAGGCAAGGAGTCTAGTAAGGATGCCCAACCTTTATTTGCGCACACTAAAGAGGATTTTGCGCTCGCACATAATGGGAATTTGACTAATGCTGAAATTTTGAGACGACAACTTATTAGTGAGGGCGTGGTTTTTCAAAGTCATATGGATACTGAAGTTTTAATGCCCCTTATTGCTCAAAGTCAAAAATCTAGTATAGAAGAGCGTGTGATTGATGCCTTAAATCAAGTTAAGGGGGCTTATGCGCTAGTCATACTTTTTAAAGATAAGCTTATTGCCATTAGAGATGCTTATGGATTACGCCCCCTAAGTTTAGCAAGCCTAGAAAATCAAGATGGCTCAAAGGCGTATATGGTTGCGAGTGAATCATGTGCTTTTGATTTGACTAAGGCTAAGTATGAGCGAGAGATTAGACCGGGCGAAATGCTTACTTTTGAGTTAAAAAACCAAGAAGTGCGTTTAACTTCTAGGCAAATTTTTGAATCTAAACCTCGCCCTTGCGTGTTTGAGTGGATATATTTTGCTAGACCAGATAGTAAGGTCTTTTCTCAAAATGCCTATATAGTGCGCCAAAAATTGGGTAAGCAACTTGCCAAAGAACATAAAATTAAAGCAGATATAGTAGTGCCTATTCCAGATAGTGGTGTGCCTTGTGCTTTAGGTTATGCTAAAGAGAGTGGTATTGATTTAGAATTTGCTTTAGTGCGTAATCACTACATAGGGCGCACCTTTATTGAGCCAAAAGAAGAGGATAGGGAATTAAAGGTAAAATTAAAACTTAATCTTATTGGTGCTGTGATTAAAGATAAGGAAATTATTGTCATTGATGATTCGCTAGTAAGAGGCACTACAAGCAAACAAATTGTTAAAATTTTAAAGAATGCTGGGGCTAAAAAAGTGCATTTTCTTGTGAGTTCGCCTCCTGTGATTGCGCCTTGTTTTTATGGGATAGATACGCCTAATGCCAAAGATTTAATTGGGTTTAATCATTCTATTGAAGAAATGCGTGAATATATTCAAGCAGATAGCTTAGGATTTTTATCTTTAGAGGGGCTAGAAGAGAGCATTCAAGCACCTTTTTGCAAATCATGTTTTGATGGGAAATATTTGAAAGGATTAAATTGAGAAAAGTTTTAACTATAGGACGCTATTTTAAGTCTATCTATAAAGAAAGGGTGCGTAAAGTCCCTATTTCTTTAATAGGCTTTACTTGCCCTAATATTGATGGGAGTGTGGCTAAGGGGGGGTGTATTTATTGCAAAAATGAGAGTTTTTCGCCCAATCTAGTGCGTTATAATGATTTGAAAAACGCTCCTTTAAGCATGAATTTTAAAATACAAGAAAACCCCTTGTTATCCAAGCAACTCGCACAAATTGAAGAGCAATTTTATGATTACGCTAATAAATACCAAGAAAAATACAAGGTAAGAAAATTTTTAATTTATTTTCAATCTTATACCAACACTTATGCACCTTTAAATACCTTAAAAGCTCTTTATGAAAAAGCTTTATCTTTTGAGGGAGTTGTGGGTTTGAGCATTGGCACACGCACTGATTGCATTCAAAAAGAGCTTTTAGATTATTTAGAGCAACTGGCTAAAAATAAAGAAATTTGGCTTGAATTTGGCGTGCAATCAGTCTTTGATGAAACCCTAAAACGCACTAATAGGGGGCATTTGAGTGGGGGTATTAAAGAATTGTTTGAAGAAGTTAGAAAAAGGGGCATTAAAGTTTGTGCGCACTTAATCTATGGACTCCCTAAAGAGAATGAAGAAATGATGTTACATTCTTTAAAAAGCGTTTTAGAATGGGGGATTGATGGGATTAAAATACACCCTTTATATGTGGTTAAAGACACTGCTTTAGAAATAATGCATAAAAGGGGACATTATACACCCATTAGTTTAGAGACTTATGCCAAGCTTATTGCCAAGTCGCTTAAAATCATTCCACATGAAGTGGTGGTGCAACGAGTAAGTGCAGGAATTTGTGATGAAACCTTGATTGCGCCTAAATGGTGCTTGGATAAAAATGTGCAAATGCGCTATTTAAGGGATTGTTTAAGAGAAGTAAAGATACAATATTAAAAAATTTCAAAAGAGAGATGATGTTTAAAAGACTGAGACGATTACGAGCTAGTGCTAATTTACGCTCTTTAGTGGCTGAAACATATTTAAGAACACAAGATTTTATCGCCCCCTTGTTTGTCATAGAAGGCAATAACATTAAAAATGAGATTAGCTCCATGCCTGGAGTGTATCAAATGAGTATTGAGCATGTTTTAAAAGAGTGCGAAGAATTACAAAGTTTAGGCATAAATACAATCTTGCTTTTTGGCATACCTAAAGAAAAAGACACACTAGGTAGCCATGCCTTAAATGAAAATCATATTGTAGCCAAAGCAACTAGAGAAATTAAAAAACGATTTCCTAATCTAACTATTGTGGCGGATTTGTGCTTTTGCGAATACACTGAGCATGGGCATTGTGGGATTTTAGAAAATGGCTGTGTAGCTAATGATAAAACACTAGAGATTTTAAACGCTCAAGGACTAATCTTAGCAGAAAGTGGAATAGATTTGCTTGCTCCAAGCAACATGATGGATGGGAATGTGCTAAGTTTAAGAAAAGCCCTAGATGGTGCAGGTTTTTCGCATATGCCTATTATGAGCTATTCTACTAAGTTTGCTAGTAGCTATTATGGGCCTTTTAGAGATGTGGCCAACTCCGCTCCAAGTTTTGGGGATAGAAAGAGCTATCAAATGGATTATGCCAACAGAAAAGAAGCCCTTTTAGAAAGCTTAGAAGATGAAAAGCAAGGGGCGGATATTTTAATGGTAAAGCCCGCTTTAGCGTATTTAGATATTGTTAGAGAGATTAGAAATCATACTTTACTACCCTTAGCGGTGTATAATGTGAGTGGGGAATATGCGATGTTAAAACTTGCTCAAAAGCACAACTTAATCCATTATGAAAACACCCTATTAGAAACGATGACTTGCTTTAAAAGAGCGGGTGCAGATATTATTATCAGCTATCATGCCAAAGAAGTGGCAATTTTATTAAGAAAGGAATTAAATGGGAAGAGCATTTGAATACAGACGAGCCGCTAAAGAAAAACGCTGGGATAAGATGAGCAAGGTCTTTCCTAAGCTTGCTAAAGCCATTACTCTAGCAGCAAAAGAAGGTGGGAGCGACCCAACTACTAACGCAAAGCTTCGCACAGCCATTTTGAATGCTAAGGCACAAAACATGCCTAAAGATAATATTGATGCAGCCATTAAAAGAGCCACGAGTAAAGAGGGAAATTTATCTGAAATCACTTATGAAGGCAAGGCGAATTTTGGCGTGCTAATTGTTATGGAGTGCATGACAGATAATCCTACTAGAACCATTGCTAATCTCAAAAGTTATTTTAACAAAACTCAAGGAGCAAGTATCGTGCCTAATGGCTCTTTGGAGTTTATGTTTAACAGAAAAAGCGTGTTTGAATGTTTAAAGAGCGAAGTAGAAAAGCTCAATTTAAGCCTTGAATATTTAGAACTTGCTTTAATTGATTATGGTTTAGAAGAATTAGAAGAAATAGAAGATAAGATTATTGTTAGGGGGGATTACAATAGTTTTAAACACTTAAATGAAGGGTTTGAAAGCTTGAATCTACCTATTCTAAAGGCAAGCTTACAACGCATCGCTACAAGCCCTATTGAATTGAGCGATGAGCAAATGGAGCTTACCGAGAAATTGCTAGATAAAATTGAAGATGATGATGATGTGGTGGCACTCTATACCAATATTGAATAGGGGATTTTATGGATTTTAAGCTAGGCAGTAGAAGAATTGGCACTAATGAGCTACCCTTAGTGGTGGCAGAAATTGGGATTAATCATAATGGTAGCTTAGAAATTGCCAAACTTATGGTAGATGCAGCTAAAAATGCTGGCATTGAAGTCATAAAACACCAAACACACATCATTGAAGATGAAATGAGCTTAAGCGCTTTAAAGGTAATTCCAGGCAATAGTAAATCTAGCATTTATGAGATTATGAAAAAATGTGCTTTAAGTAAAAGTGATGAAAGGGAGTTAAAAGAATATGTTGAAAAGCAAGGACTTATCTTTCTTTCCACGCCTTTTAGCAGAGCGGCAGCGAATTTTTTAGAAGATTTGGGCGTAGTGGGCTATAAAATTGGCTCAGGCGAAATGAATAATATCCCACTTTTAAAACATATTGCTAGTTTTAACAAACCTATGATTATATCTACTGGAATGCATGATTTAGAAAGTGTAAAAGAGTGTGTAAGCCCTATTATAGACAAAGTGCCTTTAGCGCTTTTGCACACCACTAACCTTTACCCCACACCCTTTGAACTCGTGCGATTAAATGCTATGCTAGATTTAAAAAATGCTTTTGATGTGCCGGTAGGTTTGAGCGACCATACCTTGAATAATAATGCTTGTAAATGTGCTATAGCACTAGGGGCTAGTATAGTAGAACGGCACTTTACAGACACCAAAGATAGAGAAGGCCCTGATATTATTTGCTCTATGGACAAAAATGAGGCCAAAGATTTAGTAACAAGCGCTAAAGAGATTTTTTTAATGCGTGGTGGTGCTAAAACTAAAATTGATGAAGAGCAAGTTACAAGGGATTTTGCCTTTGCGACTATGGTTGCTATAAAAGACATTAAAAAGGGTGAGAAAATCACTCAAAGTAACGCATGGGTAAAACGCCCAGGTGTTAAAGGGATTTTAGCTAAAGATTATGAAAAAACTTTAGGTAGAGTGGCTAAAATTGACATCAACATAGATGAGCATATCTGTGATGATATGCTAGAAAGTAGGTCATAAAAATGGTTTTTAATAGCACTCTTTGGGGGGGGGGACTTGTAAAGCTAAACAACAAGGCAATCATATGAAAAAGATTGTCTTTGTAACTAATAGCCGAGCAGATTATGGTAAGCTCAAGCCTTTAATTAAAGCGATAAAAGATTTAAAAAACTCCAAACACCCTTTAAATCATCAAATCACTTATCGGATTTTTGTGTGCGGTATGCACTTACTAGAAAAATACGGCAACACCTATGTAGAAATTTTAAAAGATGGTTTTGAGCATGTTTTTTTAAGTAAGCCCTATGAAGATGAAATTGCTATGGATTTAGCCTTAGCTACTACTATCACGCAATTTTCATCATTTATAGCCCAAGAAAAGCCTAGTTTAATCGTGGTGCATGGAGATAGGACAGAGAGCTTGGCATGTGCGATTGTGGCAAGTTTCAATAATATTTTATGCGCGCATATTGAGGGGGGTGAAGTTTCGGGCACCATAGATGAAAGTATCCGCCATAGTGTGTCAAAACTCGCGCATATTCATTATGTTTGCAATGAAGACGCTAAATTAAATCTTATTCAGCTAGGGGAGAAAAAAGAGCGTATTTTTAATATCGGCTCTAGCGATATTGATGTGATGTTAGGGAATTTACCTAGCTTAGAAGAAGTTTTAGAATATTATTATCAAATAAAGCGTTTTAAAAATAACTATGCGATTTTGATTTATCACCCTGTAGTGAGCGAAGTGCCTAGTTTGCCTAAACACATTTTTGAAGTCTTAGAGGCTATCAAAGCGAGTAAGAAAAATTTTGTGGTGATTTACCCTAATAATGAT
Source organism: Helicobacter cetorum MIT 00-7128 (assembly GCF_000259255.1). Lineage (NCBI taxonomy): Bacteria > Pseudomonadati > Campylobacterota > Epsilonproteobacteria > Campylobacterales > Helicobacteraceae > Helicobacter > Helicobacter cetorum. Next base: position 1,589,442 of record NC_017737.1, on the reverse strand, counting down.
TTAGGTTCAAACATTATCTTAAAAGCTTTAGAGACTTTAAGTGATAATAAAGAGCGTTTTGTTAGTTTTCCTAGTATGCGTTTTGAATATTTTTTAACGCTTTTAAAAAACGCAGAGTTTATTATCGGTAATTCAAGTTGCGGGATACGAGAGGCTGGGGTTTATGGTGTGCCTTGTGTCAATCTTGGCACAAGACAAAATAATAGAGGTCAAGCTAGTCATATCATCAACGCTAGAGAAAAAAGAGATGAAATTTTATGTGCCATAGACAAGGCTCTAACATTAAAAAATACTTTAAAAAAGAACTCTCATTTTGGCGAAGGTAATAGCGTTAAGCAGTTTTTGGCGAGTTTGAATTTAGAGTTGTTTGACACGCCTACGCAAAAAAGCTTTATAGTAAGAAAGGTGAGTGAGTGAAAGTTTTAGCCTATATTCCTGCTAGAAGTGGTTCTAAGGGCGTGAAAGATAAGAATATTAAGGCATTTAGAGGTTTGCCCTTAATGGCACATACGATACTGAGTGCGTTAAATTCAAAGCTTTTTGATGAGGTTATGGTAAGCACGGATAACGAAGTCTATAAAGAAATTGCCTTAAAATATGGGGCTAGTGTGCCGTTTTTAAGAAGTCAAGAAAATTCAAGCGACACCGCCCCTACGATTTTAGGCTTGTTAGAGACTTTAGAAAATTATTCTAAAATAAACATGCATTTTAATCATGTGATGATTTTACAACCTACTTCGCCCTTAAGAGATACTAAGGATATTCTAGGTGCGTGGGAATGCTATGCTAAAAATCATTTTCAAAGTCTAGCAAGCGTGCATAAAGTAGAGATTAACCCCTTTTTGTTACGCACTCTTAAAGATGACCAACTCTCTTCGTTGCTAAGGGCTAATAGCACCATTAGGCGTCAAGATATTCCACATTTTTATCAAGTCAATGGGGCGATTTATCTTTCTCAAACAAGTGAGTTAGATGAAAAAACGAGTTTGAATGACAGCTTGATAGGTTATGAAATAGCTATTTCGCATGCTCTAGATATAGATAATTTAAAGGATTTTAATGAGTGAAAAAATATTTTCTCAAGTTGATGAAAAAAATCAAAAGAAACCCCTAATCATCGCTGGCAATGGCCCTAGTATTAAAGATTTAGATTATTCCTTATTCCCTAAAGACTTTGATGTATTTAGGTGTAATCAATTCTATTTTGAAGACAAATATTATTTGGGAAAAGAAGTTAAGGGGGTGTTTTTTAATCCTTGTGTATTTCATAACCAAATGAATACAGCAAAACATCTAATTGATAATAATGAATACTATATTGAGCAATTTTTTTGCTCTGTAAGCAAAGAGCAACATGATTTTAATGGGGACTATCAAACTATTTTGTCTGTTGATGAGTATTTAAGGGCAAATTATCCTTTTGTTCGTGATACTTTTAGCTTATTTGGAGAACATGAAGAAATATTAAATCATGTTAAATACCACTTAAAAACTTATTCTAAAGAATTAAGTGCGGGAGTCTTAATGCTTTTGAGTGCAATTGTTTTAGGATATAAAGAGATTTACTTAGTAGGAGTTGATTTTGGAGCAAATTCTTGGGGGCATTTTTATGATGATAATCAAAGCCAACATTTTATAAACCATATGGCGGACTGTCATAATATTTATTACGATATGCTTACCATTTATCTTTGTCAAAAGTATGCTAAACTTTACGCATTAGTTCCAAATAGCCCTTTAAATCATCTTTTACCTTTGAATTTACAAGCTAACCATGTTTTTGAGTTGCTAGATAAACCCATAGGATATACAAGTGATTTGATTGTTTCTTCGCCACTAGAAGAAAAACTATTGGAATCTAAGAATATTGATGAAAGATTTTCTCAAAATAAGTCTTTTAAAAATTATTTACAAAGATTAAAGGATAAGTTTTTGCAGATGATTTTTCGGGGGGGGGGGGTAATAACTATCCCAAGAGTAATATTTAAAGGGAAATTTGCATGAATTTAAGAAAGCCCCTTATTATTGCCGGCAATGGCCCTAGCATCAAAGATTTAGACTATTCGCTTTTTCCTAAAGACTTTGATGTTTTTAGATGTAATCAATTCTATTTTGAAGACAAGTATTATTTGGGAAAAGAAGTTAAGGGGGTGTTTTTTAACGCTTGTGTGTTTGATTTGCAAATGAAAGTAGCTCAATCCATAGTTAAAAACTCCGAGTATCATTTGGAGCAAATTTATTGCACACATGTGGGATTGTATGACTATTTTAATAATCATCAGCAATTGACGCAAGAATACCTAGATAGAAATTATGTTGGGATTCGTTCTACTTATTCGTATTTAAAGGATTTAGAGCCATTTTTTGCCTTGCATTCAAAATACCGCAATTTTTATAATCAGCATTTTACAAGTGGAATTATGATGTTAATTGTAGCGATTGCTCTAGGCTATAAAGAAATCTATTTGTGTGGGATTGATTTTTATGAAAATAGTTTAGGGCATTTTTATGAGGAGAAAAGCGCTTTATTTCCCGTTCATGCAGATTGCCAGCATTCTAAAAGTTTGGATTTTCAAGCCATTGAATTAGCTAAGAACTACGCAAAAATCTATGCTTTAGTGCCTAATAGCGCATTAGCACAAATTTTGCCCTTATCTTCACAAAAGGGTGTTTCTAATGAGGTCAAAGAACGCCTAGATTTAGGGAAAGAAAAAACTCAAACAACAGATTATTTTAAAAATATTCCTAACCAAGAAGAGCAAGTAGCGCCAAAAAGCACTTTAAAAAGCACTTTTATAGGGGCTTTGAGAAAAAAGGGTATTAATGAGAGCAACTTCATTTTCTTGTTGCTTAAAGATAGCTACTATTTTTTAAAAGGCTTTTTATCTTTAATTTTGGAAACCCTAAGGGCATTTTTAAAGACTAAAAAAGATTAATAAGTCTTATTTATATTTTAAAATACCCACCCATAGTTAAAAAACACATTGAAATGGCTTGCTCCAAGATTTAAGCTTGCATAGTTAGAGCTTAATGGATTATGTTGAGCCTTTTTGATAGTGTCTTGAATAAGGGGGATAGAAATACCAATAGAATATTTAGAATGCTTGATTCTATAACTAAACCCACCTATAAAATTTAAATTACCATAGTTGGTGTAGGAATTAGCAAAAGCATAGCCATTATATACGGCTCTTAAGCCTAGAAAGCTCCCTAATGAGCTTTGAAAAAGCTTTTGTTTAATGAGGTTTGTTTTATCTTTTTGATTTCTTATGATAGTGTTTTTATAAGTTGTGAAAAAATCTAGCAATAAGTTTGAGCCGATACCAAAGCCAATTTGATTGACTTGATTTAAGAAATTGCGTTGTTTGGAATAGTTGTAATTTAAAAACCCATAGTAAGAAATCCCTACATAATCATTATAATATTTTTGATACCCCCCTAAAATATCAAATCCTATCATCGCATTGGTAGTCCTTTTGGAAAAAGCACTTAGAATATGCCTTATGGTGGCTTTTTGTGCGAGGCTGTAGCGCATTTTACTCACTAACACTTCTTCTTTGGCTCTTTGAGTGTTTTTGCCAATGGTGTTGTAATTAATGGTGAGTTGGTTGTTTTTTTCTAAATTCATATACACGCTTAACATAAGCCCGGTCATTCCAGCAAAGATGACAGGGTTGTTGGTGTTTGGCCCAGCTTTATTAGGAATGTAGAGGGGATAGGTTAGGGGGTAGTCCCCAGAGCCTACTGGACCTATTAGGTTACAATGAAAACCATCGTGTCCATAATCTCCGCTTAGTTCTCCGCCCGGAAAGGTCAAATCCCCACAATGCCCTATATATAAATTGCCATTGTATTTGTATTTGATTTCTATTTTATTGTTTGTTTTAACTTCATATTTAAATTTAAGTTCATTTGGATTATTACCCCAATTATAACCGATAAGATGCCCAAATTCATGGAACAATACATTGATAGAGCTACGAGCACTCATGCCATTATCTTGAACGGTTTGGTAGCACTTTGCACCACAGATTTTTGGGGGGAGATATTCAACACGGCTAGGGGTGTTATAGTTGTCATTATAGCCATAGAATTTTTGATAGTTGAGTAGGGCTTGGTTATTAGTGGGGGAAATCAAGCCTTGTTGCAACCCCATAATTTGTTTATTAGGAAAGGTTGCCCCCTCATCACCCCATGCCCCTTTACTTAAAAGCCCTAGAGTAACGCCATAGCTTTTGGTATAAGTATCATAAATCTTTTGCTTAGAGATAACATTGTAAGAAACCCATTGAATGGTAGCACCATTTTTTGTTGTGTAGGGGTCTCTGATTTGATTGCTATTTAAGCATTCGCTTGTAGGCACATATTGCGAGCTATTGTTGGAAGTGCTAATGCATGCGCCATATTCTTTTTTGCCATTTATCATGGCATAAGGCACATCGCCATTATATTCGGGTTCAAAATAGATTTTGCCTTGCACTTCTTTATAGTTTTGCCCTTTACTTGCAAAATGAATGAAGTATTGCCCTTGATTATAAGCAGTGTTTTGTGTGATATAGCCTTTAATTTGGGGGTCTTTTCCCATAGTGTAGATTGCCCCTATGATTTTATCTTTTTGTGGGTCTAGGTGGTTTTCTTCTTCAAAGGCTTTAGTCATAGCGCCTATCCTATACATTGTGCCATTAATATCCACTACTTCGGTCAAAGCCTGTTGAAAAGGGGATTGGTCGTTAGAAAATTGAAAGGGAGCGTTTAAAACAGCGTTTTTAAAGCTTTGAGAGTTTAAAAGAGCGCTTAGGTTTTCATAGATATTGATGTAGTTTTCCACATCTTGCACGCTCATTTTAATCCAATTATTCGCACTTCCATAGGGGTTATCGCTAAATTTAAGCCATAGATTTTCTTTCATAGAGTTCATTTGCTCTAGCACTCTAGTGGTTTGAGTATTGGAAAAATTAGAGGCTTGAAAGCTAAAGGTGATATTAGAATCAGTTTTTAGGAGTTCTTTAAGCTTGGTAATCGTATTGGCATTTAGAGTGTAGTCTTCATACGCTGAGATATTTTCTAAGAGAGCTAGGGGGATTTCCTTGCCATTGATGTGAGCCATTAAAGTTACATTACTTAAATTATAGGGCAAGAAATTACTGATTTTTAAATCCCCCTTATCTAAGCTCGCACTAACAAGCGCATCGGTATTGACCTTGATACTATCTAAGACACTTTGAGAGACAAGTGAATTATTGTCCATGCAATTTTTCGCACCATTGCAAGCATTATTACATGCTTTATCGCCAATGGCACAAGTGTTTAAACTATTATTGGTTTTAAAATAGCACGAGGGGTCGCTAGGATTGCACCACACTGAATGGGCGTTTTTGTTTAAAATGCTAGATTGGATAATTTGGCTATTAGGTTCTTTATTGGGCTTGTTGTCTAAAGTAATGTAGGATTGCTCGTAGGTCTCAGTCTGTAAAGTTCCTGTTTGTAAGCCTCCCTCTACAAAAAAGCCGTCTTTTGGGTGAGCTAATAAGTTTCCTAAACAAACAAGATAAAAAATACTATTTAAGAAAAAAAAAAAAACGAATTTTTTTGGGTATAGATAGGGGTATAGGGATTGCAGACATTACTTTTAAAAAGCTGTTAAAAGAGTTTCTCATTTTAGATTTGTCCTTTTATCTATAAGTAACAGACCTAATTAAGAAATATATTAAGAAATATATTAAGAAATATATTAAGAAATATATTAAGAAATACTAGGCGCATCTTTACCTTTGCGTATGTTATCTAATAAAGTTCTAAAAATAACTTAAAACAATCAGCATTAATTATCAAATGTTTTTCTAAGGGGGTAAGTGTATTTTTAAGAAACAATTTTAAGGTTTTAGGCTGATTTTTCTAGCCCAGCGTGTCTAATAGTCTCTCTTCAAATTTAAAGAGCATACTCACTTTTTCGCACACAATTTCAACCCTAGCAAAGCCAAAAAGCGAATGGATTTGTTCTTCTAAAACTTCTTTGGTTCTTTGGTGTGTGGTTTTTAAAAAAAGTTGCTTTTCTTTTTCTTTGAGATAAATATTGCCATTTATTTCGCCTAAGTTGGGGTAAAGGGCGTAAAAATCAACACTCTGTTTTTTAGCTTTCATTTGCAAAAAGGCTTTTTTATGTTCGTTTTGAATGACAAAACTTAAGACTTGTGATTGCAAGCTTAAAAGCATGTTAGCTAGGTTCAAAAATTCTTGAGAGTTCTTAGCATGGATTAATTTTTCGCTCAAAAGCTCTTTGTATTCTTTTAAAGGCGTGCTTGAATCTTTAGTCAATATTTCTTTTAAATGCTTAATCTCAAGGGCTGGTAAGTCATCTAGTTCTTCTAAAATTTTGGGGGCTATGACTAGGTTTTTAAGCACGATATCGCCAAGCTGATTTCTTTGCATAGTTGCAAAATAAGGCTGATTGATTTGTAATTCTTGCTCGCTTTGAGTGGGTATGATTCTATTACCCACTTGCAAGAGAAAAAGATTTTTATCTTGTTTTTCTAGCACTTTTAAGAGTATGGGTAAAGTGGCGTTGAAATTGTGCGTGGTATTTTTAGAACTAAGAGTGTTAAGCTGATTAAGGGCGTTTAGGGCTTCTAGCATTAAAGGGCGTTGTCTTTGATAAAGTCAAGGATTTTAAAGCTGGCTTCTAATTTGTTTGTGGAAGAAATGTTTTGGGTTTTATGGTGCGTAAAGAGCATTAATTCGTTTTCTAATGAACCAAAGGGGCGATTATCTTTAATGAGATTTAAAGCGACCATTGAGCAGTCTTTACCATGATTTTGAGATGAGTTTAAAAGATTTTTAGCGTTTTCTATGGCCTTATCTTCTTTATCTTCGGCTTTAAAACCGATTTTGACAAATTTCTTAGCGTCTATAGATGCGAGCAAATCTTTATTTTGAATGCATTCAATATTCAAGCACTCACCTAGCTCGCTTTTTTTAAGCTTATGATTAAAGGTTGTTTTTGGCACATAATCACTAATGGCAGCGAGATTAAAAAGTAGGGGCTTTTGAGAATGGGGGCGTAGGTTTGTGGTAGTATTATTCAAAGCGTTTTCATAGGATTTGGTATCGCTAACTTGAATGCTTGTGATTTCTTTAGGCAAAGGAGTAGGAAAGCAAGATGAAATGAAAGTTACTTTTGCCCCCTTAAAATACAAAGCCAAAGCAAGAGTGCTTGCTTGAATGCCACTAGAAAGGTTACTGATAGTGCGAACGCTATCAATCTTTTCTATACTCGCTCCGCCTATTACTATAACTTCTCTATTTTCAAAATAAGTGTCTTTTAAGAGTGTTTGGGTGGCTTTAAAAAGGATTTCTAAAACTTCAGCCATCGCTCCATTGCCTTTAGTATCACAGGCTAAAAGGGCGTTTTGTGTTTCTAAAATAATATAACCAAACTCTTCTAAGCGTTTTAAGTTGCTTTGGGTTGCTTTAGCTAATAACATGTTAGTGTTCATGCTAGGGGCTAGGATTTTAGGGCTGTTACAAGCTAAAAAAGTCGCGCTTACTACATTATCAGCTATTCCATAAGCAATTTTTGCCAAACTATTAGCGCTTAAGGGAGCAAAGATGAGTAAATCAGAGTTTGTAGCACAAGCGATATGATTATGATGTAAGGTATTGTTGTGGTTGTAATACCATTTTTCATTCTGTGCATGCAAGACTTTGTTATGACTTAGGGCTTCAAAGCTTAAGGGGGTTACAAACTTTTTGGCATCTTCGCTCATTGCTACTTGAATATTTGCCCCACTTTTAAACAATAATCGCACTAATTCTAGGGATTTATATACAGCGATTGAGCCACTCACTAACAATAAAATGCGTTTGTTTTCTAATAATCTTAAGGGGTAAAATAAATCATCTAAAAAATTCATAGTAATTTTAATAAATCCTTAGGCTCTAGCCATGTGTTATTGTGGTTACTACTATATTCAAAGTCAGTGGCGACTTTTTGCCCTTTCTCATTAAGCTTGGTAAGGGCGTAATTTTTAGGTGTTTGAAAGCTTATAGTTGGCTGAATGATAAAAAAGCTTTCAAATTCTAGGGCTAAATGGCTTTCATCTTTAGGAATCATTACTTCATGGAGTTTTTCGCCTGGGCGAATGCCTATGATTTTGATAGGAATATTAGGAGCTAGGGCTTTGGCTAAATCAGTCATTTTCATGCTAGGAATTTTTGGCACAAAAATTTCGCCCCCATGCATGCGCTCTAAGTTTTTTAGCACAAAATTAACCCCCTCATCTAAGGTTATCCAAAATCTTGTCATGCGAATATCTGTAATAGGAATTTCACTCGCCTTATTTTGAACTAATTTTTTAAAAAACGGCACCACACTTCCCCGACTCCCCACCACATTACCATAACGCACCACGCTAAATTGTGTTTTTGAAGTGCCTTTAAAATTATTCGCACTCACAAAGAGCTTATCGCTACATAATTTAGTAGCCCCATAGAGATTAATAGGATTAGCTGCTTTATCGGTGCTTAGAGCAATGACTTGAGAGACTTCATTTTTTAGGCATGCATTAATGACATTGCTTGCGCCTATGATGTTAGTTTTGATACACTCTAAGGGATTATATTCTGCAATAGGCACATGTTTAAGAGCTGCAGCATGGATACAAATATCCACGCCTTCTAAAGCACATTCTAAGCGTTCTAAATCTCTCACATCGCCGATAAAAAAGCGCATTCTATTATCATTAAATTCCATTGCCATTTCGCTTTGCTTTAACTCATCTCGGCTATAGACAATGATTTTTTTAGCTTTTGAAGTGTCTAAAACCTTACGCACAAAGCACTTGCCAAAACTTCCTGTGCCACCTGTGATTAATATAGTTTTGTTATCTAGCATACAACTTTTCCTTTACCAACGATACCCCAAAGAGGCACTAAAAATTCTTAATTGTCCAATCGTTGGGGATTGATACAAGCTAGAGCGATTGCTCTTAAAAGTAAAACTTCCCCCCCAACCTAAATCAAAGCCCCTAAAATGGTATTTAGCCCCAAAAGCTATGGTATAACCATTGGAATCTGGAATACCAATAGCGTCTTGAGGGCTTGGGGCTTGGTCATAATCAAGTGCTCCCATTAAGCGTAAGCTCCTCCCCATGTAAGTTACGCCTAATCTAAAGGTATTAGTGTCTCTCCAGCCATTCCCCATATTCATTACGCTTTTAAAATTCGCTAAGCCGACCATTTTTTTAAGCGTTTCGGAATTGAGCGAGGCAACCGTTCCGCTCAAGCCCTTGTAAGTGGCGTTAGCAAAATCAGGGGTTACTAAGAATTTATTCCCTTGACTCCAAAAGGTGCGCTCAAACACGCCCTCAATTCTCAAGCGCTTTTTAAAAAACTCATGCGCATAAGCTAGACTGAGAGTTTGGGGGAGTGAAACATTGATGTTTAAGCTCCCTTTAGTAAGAACATTTCCTAAAGAGGGGCCAAGCTGTGTGATAGCGACTAAATCGCCTTTCATATTAAAAGTAACTGAAGAATTATATACCGCAGAAAACATGCCATTTTCAAACACCCGCAAACTTCCAGCTAGTCTGTATCCCCCTGACATGCCATTGCCATTAGATTGTTGCACGACTTTGGTCGTGCCATAAAGGCTTGCTACAGCTTTTTGCAATCCGCTATAGCCCATGATTTGTTTCAAACCATTGTAGAAGTTTTGACAGCTTTGGGTGTTAATATCTCCACCGGCTTTTTGGCATTCAAGGGCGGGTTGATAGCCAATATTGCCTAGTAATGACATCATGTTTTTTGGCACTTGATTGGCAAAAACATCATTGGGTAAGTTTAGGATTTGCTGTGCTGTAAGAATAGAATCGCCCTCTAAAGGCACATAAACGGTGTTATCAAACTTTCCGGTTGCATAAAGCCCTCTTAAGCCAATGCCTACGGAAAAGCGGTTGTTTATCGTATAGCTCATGCTAGGGGCAAGCTCTACCATCATAATGAAGACATTTTGCAAAAACTCTCCGCCCTTACCATTCCATTTCATGCCTAAGCCACTAGGAGCAGTGAAACTCCCTCCAAAAGTAAAGCCATTATGCGTGCGAGTCTTATAAAAGAATTTGGGTAATACAAAATTAGTCGTGCCTGTCCAGCCATTCACAATTTGAGTGTCCGGTGCAGAAGAAAGCGTTACGACTTTTTGGTTGGTTAAATTCATCAGTCCTTGAATGCGATTTATGGCTTCTGGTAAGCCACCGGCGTTGCCAAGTGCGTGTAAAATATTGCCTAATCCAATGATGCCAATAATTTTCATAACATCTTGCTGACTTTTATCCACTTGCAAACTCGTAACCGAATACAAACCTTGATTAGTGGTAGGGACCTTAAAGGTAAAAGCTGGGATATTAATCACGGTGGTGGTGATTTCAAATTCGCTTTTATTTTCGCCTAAATCATTGGCAAAGCCCATGTTAGCCGGATTGTAAAACACGGCATCAGCACCCCTAGCTCCGGCAACATATGCAGAGCCTAGAGCGGTGCCATTAAGACTTTGTTCTTGAACTTTAAAACCATTAGCATAGGAGAGGGTGGGCAATAAGGATAGTAGAAAAGAGCCTAGTTTTAAAGGAGGGGAAAAAGATTTTTGGGTTAAAGTTTTAAAAGAATGGTTTTTTATTTTTTTCATGGGAGTTCTTTATCAACATTTTCATTGTCTTCTATATCTTGCAGTGATGGTTCGTATTGCTCAATCCTAATGGCAATACGCTTAGTTAAATTTTGAAAAGAAATCAGCCCTTTTTTACGCTCATAAAGAATGATGTCGCCGCTTTTTTGAAAGCGCTGAATCACATCATCAGGGGTTAAGTAGCGTTTGCCTAAGCCCTTAAAAATATCTCTTCCTAAAACGATTTCATCAAATAAATTGGCATAACTCACTTTGCCAAACAAATCCCTTGCGGCTAACCACTTAGCCGAACATCTGCCTGAAAAACAGATGTCGTGTTTAGTCATAAAAATATCGCCTACTTTTTGACTGAATTTATAGAGGGTTACTTCAATATTGTGGCTTTTATCCTTTTTGATTGTGCCATAATCATAAAAGCGAAAAACCGGTGTGTTGATATAAATAAGCTTGAATTGGCGTAAAGCCTCTAAAGTCTCTTGCCTTTTTTTGCGCTCTTCATCTGCTTTGATTTGCTCCCTAGTTTTTGGGGTTTGCTTAGAGAAAGGGTGCTTGGCACAAGAAGTTATCAAAAGCGCCAAGACTAATAAGCAAGTTTTTAGAAGTCGCATAGCTTAATAAAAATAGATTTAACCTCTTGCTCCACTCAAAATGCGATACCAAATTCTGCCATCTAGTTTAAGCTCCATGCTCACTTGGCATAAGCCGTCTTTATAGATGGTCTCAGTGATTTCAGCGTTGCGAATGAGAGCGTTCACTTTAGTCTTAATCACAGAATTTTGTAAAATCATATCTTTGACGGTGTCTTGAGCGTTCACTCTAATACCATACATTTTTTCGCCTAATTGGCGATAGCCATCTACAATGGCCGCTCTTTTAGCTAGAGCTAGAGCTTGAGAGGGCGAAATAGTAGATTCTGGAGCCACACCCATACCTACGGCGCTTAATTCTATGGTGTTATTGGGTGTTAGCATAGGGGTATTAGGAATGGCGTTAGTGGGGTTATTTCTCACTATTGGCTGATTATTATTTTCAAAGCGAGGGCTAGGTAATGGCTGGACTCTTCTTGGAGTGAAATTGGTAGGAGGATAAATGGGGGCTTGCAAGCCTGTAGCTGAGGGGGGGATTAATTGAGCGTTAGAACTACGCTTTTTAAACAAACTACAACCACTCATCAAAAGAGTTGCTACAAGTAACGAATTAATACCAATTAAGGTAGGATTTAGACGCATGAATTTTTCCTTGTGTGAGTTCAATGGGGGTATTATATCATTTTTCTGTAAGGATTTGTGTTTTGTGATTTTATAAGGAGTGTTTTAAGCTTGTTATAAAACTCATTAAACTAATTTATTGGTTGTTTTTATGATTGATTTATATTGATTAGAAAAACTTGGATAAGGGGAGGCTAAGGTAGGGGGTGATTGTGTATATTTTTAAAATATAATGAGTGCGTATAGATAAAATATTATTTATAGATGAATGCTATTGAATAATTGGTAATATTAATTTCATTCAAGCTAAATGCTAAACTCGCCCTTAATGAATGGCGCATGTTTATTTAATCATCTATTTAATTAAAATGGATTGAATGGAGCTTTTAAACTTGAAATAAATTTTAAATAGAAATTGTTAAATACCAATTCTTATTTTATAATACTTGATTAAAGCAGATTGAATGGAGTTTTTAAATTTAAAACATACCGGTGGAAGAGTGTTTTGTAGTGGTGTCCTTGGCGGGATTCGAACCCACGACCTTACGATTAGGAATCGTACGCTCTATCCAGCTGAGCTACAAAGACAACTTATTGCGCAAAAAGCTCTAGCTTTTTAGAAAAGCTAGGAGCTGTTTTACTTGCCCTCAACCTTTTGCTTAAGAATCTTGCCGGGTTTGAACTTAGGCACACGCTTATCTTCTGTTTTGTAAGTTTTATCAGTCCCGGGAACCTTACCCTCTTTACCTTTTTGCTCAACGCTCTCAAACTTACCAAAACCAATTAATTCTACGCTCTCACCTTTGCTTAGAGCTGTCTCTACTGCTAGAGTGAAAGCATTGATAGCATTTTCTGCGTCTTTCTTACTGCTAAATTCACCTGATTCCTTAACCAAATCAATAAATTCCGCTTTATTCATTATAAAAACCCCTTTTAAAAAATATCAAAAACTAATGCTAACTTGAAATTAAATTTTTAAAAACAAGCGCTCTTAAGCTTTGACTTACAAGGGGCAATTATAGCCAAAATTTCAAGCATAAATCAAGCTTGAAGTACCCATTCTATAGAGTTAATTTAATTTTTTTATCAATTTTGCTCTTTATTAGCGCCTTTTTTGTCTTTAGCATTGATAATTAGGGGTGTGCCTAGAAAATTAAATTCCTTTCTTAAGGTATTAATTAAATAACGCTTATAGCTAAAATGTAAAGACTTAGGGCGGTTCATCACAATAGAAAATTGTGGGGGTTTGGTGGCAAATTGCGTGGCATAATAGATTTTAACAAGCTTTCCATGATCGCTTGGTAAAGGGTGTCTTTGCGTAGCCTTTAAGATAGTTTGGTTTAATAAACTTGTAGGAATGCGTTTAGAAAATTGCTCATACACTTCTAAAATTTTAGTTTTGATTTCATTAATATGGCGTGATTCTAGGCAACTTGTAGTAATAATGGGGGCGTATTCTAAAAAGCGGAATTTTCTTTTTAAAGTGGCTATGATTTCTTCATAGGGTGCATAGCGGATATCCCATTTATTTAGAATGAGAATTATGCCTAAAGAATGTTTATCGGCTAAAGAGCTAATCTTTTCATCTAATTCTACAAAAGGCGCGCTCACATCTAAAACTAATAGTACGATGTGAGATTTTTCTAAAGCTTTTTTGGTGCGCTCTAGGGCGTATTTCTCAATGCCTTCAATCTTGCCTCTATGCCTAATGCCTGCAGTGTCTACAAAACAAATTTTTTGATTATTCACTAGAATGGTTTCATCTATAGGGTCAATGGTGGTGCCAGCTAGATTAGAAACAATGCTTCTTTCTTTTTGTGTGAGAGCGTTTAATAATGAGCTTTTGCCCACATTCACCCGCCCAATGATGCCTACTTGAATGATTTCTTCTTCATTTTCATCTTCCAATTCTTCATTTTCAAGATTTTCATTGATAGTAGGGACTTCTAAGCTTTCTAAAATGTCTAAATCATCATCTTCTTCTAAGTTTACTAAGAGATTTAATTCAAGCAATATAGCATTAATGAGTGCGTTAATGCCCCTATTGTGCGAAACAGAGATATTAAAACTTCTATGACTTGATACGCCAAAAGAGGCGAACGCATAGGCTTTTTCCTTTTCTTTGTCATTATCAATTTTATTGATAACTAAAAAGCAATTAGGATTGATTTTAAAAATCTCTCTAAAAAGTTTAATATCGCTATCTTCAGGAATAGTTTTGCCATCTACGACATACAAAATTAAATCACTCATTTGAGCGGCTTTTAAATTAATCGCTTTAATTTCTTTAGACAAAATAGCGTCTTTATGAATCCCACCTGTATCTAGTATCTCTACTTCTTTTTCATTAAGGAGGATTTTACGCTTATTAATATCTCTTGTTGTGCCAGCAAAATCAGAAGTGATAGCGATTCTTTCTTTTGCCAAGCGGTTAAACAAAGAGCTTTTACCAACATTTGGCTGGCCTAAAATAGCGATAGTTTTTAAGGTTTTATTGTGTTTTTTCATAGGTATTGTAGTTTCACTTTAACAAAAATTAGATTACAATATTATAGTTATTAAAGCTTAAAAGTAAGGGTTCTTGTGTTTTTGGGATTAAAAAATTTGAGCGTGATAGTGGTTTTTATGGGGTGCTTTTTGTCTTGTTCGCAAGAGGGGTTTTTGAATATGCAAAAACGCATGCATGCGCATGAGTATGACGGCTCTAAGCGCCCTGATTATGTGGGGTCTGATTATGAAGTTTTTAGCGAAACTCTTTATTTAAGGGGAGCAATGCCTTATAAAATGGCTCATTATGTCAATTTGAATTATGGATACAATTCTAGCTCTTTTAATGAAGAAAACTCTAATGTTTCATTGGTGTCATACCCATTATTGAATGAAACGCAAAAAAAGCCTAGCGAAGAAGTAACTAATTTTCCTAAAACTCATAAAAATGCCACAAAGATTGAATATTCCCAACAAAGCTTTTATCCCTTAAATCTTAAAGAAGTGCGGTTGTTAAAAAACGCTCATAATCAGTTTTTAATAGAAGTTAAATCTAAAGCTTTAAAAAGATTTTTAAAAGAGGGGAATAGGGGCTATAGAGAGCGCCAAATCCAAACCTTTGCTTTTGATAATACCGCTACTCAAATCACACATTTTAAGGGTAAGATTGCCTCTTATATCCATACAAAGAATAAAAATAATCTTAATTCAAAAGCTCAATACAATGAATTTAGACTAGAAAAAACAAGCACTAATTTTTATATGATTAAAACCAAGAAAGCGCTTAGCTTTTCAAACTTGCAAAAATGCCAATTTGTTTTCAAAAAGAAAGCCTCTGATAAATTTGATAATCAGCATAAAGAAATTAGCATTGATTTAGACTTTAGACAAAGAGTAGGATTTAAAACTTACGCAGAATTGTTTTTGGAATGTTACAAATAATCTAGGTTTTAGTGTTAATTAGGTTTTAGTGCTTGTAATTGTAATTAAATTTGTATAATTTCGCTTAATATGCTAGACTTCAACTGAAAAATCACCCATAAATAGTGGCTTTAGTGTTAAAACAATGGTATTTTAGCATTTTTTATGCTAACTTATGCCTAAATTATTTAAGGGTTGTTGATTTTATGGAATTTTGTTTTTAAGGAAGGAAACCCTATATGTGGATAACTCAAGAAATTACGCCATATTTGCGTAAGGAATATACAATAGAAGCCAAACTGCTTGATGTAAGAAGTGAGCATAATATTTTAGAAATTTTTAAATCTAAAGATTTTGGCGAAATTGCTATGCTTAATCATCAGTTGTTATTTAAGAACTTTTTGCATATTGAAAGCGAGTTGCTTGCTCATATTGGTGGTTGCACCAAGCAAGAAGTTAAAAACACTCTTATTGTTGGAGGGTTTGATTTAGAATTAGCACACCAACTCTTTAAACACGGCACTAATATAGATTTTGTTCAAGAAGATGAAAAAATTTTAGATAGTTTTATTAGCTTTTTCCCACACTTTCATGCGGTAAAAAATAATGAGCGTTTCACACATGCTAAAAAACTTTTAGATTTAGAGATTAAAAAATATGATGTGATTTTTTGCTTAGAAGAGCCAAACAAGCACCAATTAGATGCTCTATCAAGAATGCTTGAAAAAGATGGCGTGTTAATCGCTGTAGCTAAACACCCCTTATTAGGGCATGAGGGCATGGAGCAAGCCTTAAGAAATGCAGGCGAGTTTTTCTCTATTGCTATGCCTTTTGTAGCGCCTTTGAGAATCTTAAGCAATAAAGGTTATATTTATGCCTCTTCTAGCGTGCATCCTTTAGCGGATTTGTGGTTGCAAAAGGTAGATATGCTAGAGGGTGTTAAGTATTATAATGAAGATATTCATAGAGCCTCTTTTGCACTACCTAAGAATTTAGAAGAGACTTTTAGAGGGATTTCTAAAAATTAATATTTTTAGAGAATATTTATGGAATTTGCTCTAAAAAATGCTATTGCTCTAACCGGGGGTATAGGCACAGGCAAAAGCACAACTGCTAGGTTATTAGAATTGCATGGCTATAAAGTGTTGGATGCGGATAAAATCGCTCATAAGCTTTTAGGGGAAAACCAACTAGAAATCGCTAAGTATTTTGGCGAAGAAATCCTAGAAAACAATACGCTTAATAGAAAAAAACTTGGGGCTATTGTTTTTAATGATAAGACAAAACTAGAATGGCTAGAGAAATTCTTACACCCCTTAATTCGTGAGATGATGTTAAAAGAGGCGCTTTTATTAGATGCGCTTAATAAGCCCTATTTTTTAGATATTCCCTTATTTTTTGAAGTGGGGGGCAAAAGTAGCTATCCAATAAAAAGCGTGTTATTGGTCTATGCGCCTAGAGCTTTGCAAATCAAGCGTGTTTTAGAGCGAGATAAACTCAAAGAAGTAGAAATACTACAACGCCTTGAATGTCAAATGGATATTGAAAAAAAGCGTTCTTTGAGTGATTATGTTATAGATAATAGTGCTACTTTAAAAGAATTGCAATATTATTTAGAGCGCTTTTTAGAAACGCTTTGAATTCTTATAAGCTCGCTTTGATTTTAAGCATGTTAGACTATGCGTTAAATTTTTCTTTAAGGTCATAATAAATGATTACCCTAAAACAAGCTCTTTCTTTATCCAAGCAAGAATTAGAAACCCTAAAATCTGAGATTGATACTAAAGTAAAAGCCTCTGATTTGAATGCCTATATTAAAGCCCCAAGCATTAATGGTGCTAGTAGTAGTGGTGTTCCTATCCTTATTAAAGATAATATTAATGTTAAAGGGTGGGAAATCACTTGCTCAAGCAAGATTTTAGAAGGCTATGTAGCTCCTTATGATGCTAGTGTGATTGAAAATCTGCATGCTAATAATATGGCAGGATTTGGTCTTTCTAATATGGACGAATTTGCTATGGGAAGCACCACTGAATCAAGTTGCTATGGGATTACTAAAAACCCACGAGATAAAAATAGAGTTCCCGGAGGTAGTAGCGGAGGAAGTGCGGCAGCAGTTGCAGGGGGCTTAGCCATTGCAGCCTTAGGAAGTGATACAGGGGGGTCTATTAGACAGCCAGCAAGCTATTGTGGGTGTGTGGGGTTGAAACCTACTTATGGGAGAGTGAGCCGTTATGGACTTATAGCGTATTGCTCTAGCTTTGACCAAATTGGGCCTATCACGCAAAATGTAGAAGATGCCTCTATTTTGCTTGATGCTATTAGTGGGCATGACAATAAGGATTCTACAAGCGCAAATCTAAAACCTACTCAAACTTTTAAAAATTTAGATAAAGACAAGCGCTTTAAAATCGCTGTGTTAAAAGACCATATTAAAGACGCTAGTAAAGAAGTGCAACTTGCCTATGAAAACACCCTTAAAGTTTTAAAAGAAATGGGGCATGAAATTGTAGAAAAAGACATGCTAGATTCGCATTATCAAATCTCTATTTATTACATCATTAGCACGGCTGAGGCTTGTTCAAACTTAGCTAGGTTTGATGGGGTGCGTTATGGAAAAAGGGCTGAAAATGTTAAAGATTTGAAAGAGCTTTACATTAAAAGCCGAAGTGAGGGCTTTGGAGATGAGGTAAAGCGCCGTATCATGCTAGGGAATTTTGTATTAAGCAGTGGTTATTATGACGCTTATTATGTGAAAGCCCAACAAGTGCGCTCTATGATAAAAGAGCAATACAATAAGATTTTTGAAGATGTGGATTTGATTTTTACGCCTGTTGCTCCTACAACAGCGCCATTATTTAACCACCATGCAAGCCCATTAGACATGTATTTAAGCGATATTTACACTATTGGAGCAAATCTAAGTGGCTTGCCCGCTCTTTCATTACCAATAGCTAAGGATTCTATGGGATTACCTATTGGTATGCAGTTTGTTGCTAAGGCTTTTGATGAGCAAAGTCTCTTAGATGTTTCCTATGCCCTAGAGCAAGAATTAAGTTTAAAATTTGACTAAACAAGGATAAAAAATGAGAATTTTACAAAAAGCTTTGACTTTTGAAGATGTGTTAATGGTGCCCAGAAAATCTAGTGTATTGCCTAAAGATGTGAGTCTAAAATCTCGCTTAACCAAAAATATTAGTTTGAATATCCCTTTTATTAGTGCGGCTATGGATACGGTTACTGAGCATAAAACTGCCATTGCTATGGCAAGGCTTGGAGGCATTGGTATTGTGCATAAGAACATGGATATTGACACGCAAGTAAAAGAAATTGCTAAGGTTAAAAAAAGTGAGAGTGGAGTCATTAATGACCCTATATTCATTCAAGCTAATAGAACTTTGGCTGATGCTAAGGCGATTACAGATAACTATAAAATTTCAGGTGTGCCTGTGGTAGATGAAAATGGTTTGCTAATTGGAATTTTAACCAATAGAGATGTGCGCTTTGAAAACGATTTGAGTAAAAAAGTAGGCGATGTGATGACAAAAATGCCTTTAGTTACCGCTCATGTAGGCATTAGTTTAGAAGAGGCAAGAATTTTAATGCACCAACACAAGATTGAAAAATTGCCTATCGTGGATAAAAATAATGTTTTAAAAGGCTTAATCACGATTAAAGACATTCATAAACGCATTGAATACCCCGATGCTAATAAAGATGATTTTGGAAGATTAAGAGTGGGGGCTGCTATTGGTGCGGGGCAATTAGATAGAGCTGAAATGTTGGTTAAAGCTGGAGTTGATGTGCTTGTTTTAGATAGTGCACATGGACATTCAATGAATATTTTACACACTTTAGAAGAGATTAAAAAGAGCTTAGTTGTAGATGTGATTGTGGGTAATGTGGTAACCAAAGAGGCCACAAATGATTTAATCAGTGCAGGGGCAGATGCAGTGAAAGTGGGTATTGGGCCAGGAAGTATTTGCACCACTAGAATTGTAGCAGGGGTTGGAATGCCACAAGTGAGTGCGATTGATAATTGCGTAGAAGTGGCGTCTAAATTTGATATTCCCATTATTGCAGATGGAGGGATTAGATATTCAGGTGATGTGGCTAAGGCTCTAGCTTTAGGCGCATCAAGTGTGATGATAGGCTCACTATTAGCTGGCACAGAAGAATCTCCGGGTGATTTTATGATTTATCAAGGCAGACAATATAAAAGCTATAGGGGTATGGGAAGTATTGGAGCTATGACTAAGGGGAGCAGTGATAGGTATTTTCAAGAAGGTGTAGCGAGTGAAAAATTAGTGCCAGAGGGCATTGAGGGGCGTGTGCCTTATCGTGGTAAAGTCTCTGATATGATTTTTCAATTAGTAGGGGGTGTGCGTTCATCTATGGGTTATCAGGGTGCGAAAAATATCCAAGAGCTTTATGAGAATGCTGAATTTGTAGAAATCACCACTGCTGGCTTAAAAGAAAGCCATGTGCATGATGTGGATATTACTAAAGAAGCCCCTAATTACTATGGGTGAAATTTTAAGATAGATAATAAACTAGACAAAAGTTATAAAAACTCGTTAAAAAGCTTAATTTAATGGGTTTTTTAACACTTAGTTGCTACAATTAGGGAATTTTATTTTGACAAGGCATAAGAGAATTTATGGAACACAGATTATTTACTTTTGCTAATCTTTTTAGCTCAAATCATGATTTTATTACCGGATTTTATGTAATAGTGTGTGCGTTGATTACACTCTTTATTTCTGTTTTGGCAACCCATAAAATGCAAATGGTGCCTATAGGTTTGCAGAATGTGTATGAGACTATTATCAGCGCTATTTTAGGCGTAGCTAAGGACATAATAGGCGAGAAATTGGCTCGCAAATACTTCCCCCTAGCTGGCACGATTGCACTATATGTATTTTTCTGCAACATACTAGGTATTATTCCGGGTTTTGAGGCTCCTACGGCTAGTTGGAGTTTTACGCTTGTTTTAGCGCTTATCGTGTTTTTCTACTACCATTTTGAGGGCATTAGACAGCATGGAGTTTTGAAATATTTCGCACATTTTATGGGACCTGTAAAATGGCTTGCCCCCTTTATGTTCCCTATTGAGATTATTTCACATTTTTCTAGGATTGTGTCTTTATCATTTCGTTTGTTTGGAAATATTAAAGGCGATGATATGTTCTTGCTTATTATGCTTTTGCTTGTGCCTTGGGTTGTTCCTGTAGCGCCTTTTATGGTTCTCTTTTTTATGGGAATCTTGCAAGCTTTTGTTTTTATGATTCTTACTTATGTGTATTTAGCAGGAGCCGTTTTAGTAGATGAGGAGCATTAAAGGGCATTGAATGCAAGGGTATTTTATTGTCCCTCCCTTGCTTTATTCTTCTAATCCAACAAAAATTTTTATCAAAACCTTAGAAAAAATTTTTAGCACACATGTTATCAATAAAGCATGTTTGCGTAATGATTGTAACCTTATTCAAAATTACCTTAAGCCATTTGTAGAAATTTGCAAAACTTATGAAGTAGAGAGTTATATCAATTGTGAAGAGGCGTTTTTAAGTGTAAAAATTGCACTAGATTATTCGTTTGAGGGCGTGCATTTTAAGGATAGGTTTTATCCTAATTTTGAGCCATTAAAAAGACTTTTAAATACGCTTAAAGCTCATAATAAACGTTGTTTTTATAGCGCACATAGCATTGAATGCGCTAGATATATGCTTAAAAATAAGATTGATTATGTAACTCTAAGCCCCATTTTTTTAACCCCAAATAAAGGAAAGCCTCTAGGTTTAGAAGTGTTTAAACATTTTAATGATATGGAAAAATCACGCCTTTTTGCTCTAGGGGGGATTATCACTCAAGGACAAATAGATTGCTTAAGAGGGCAAGGCATTGGAGGTTTTTCAGCAATACGCTACTTTTTACAATAGTGTTTTGGAAAAAGACTTTGACTTAAAAATTTTAAATCTATCAAACATGGCGTTGTAAAATACTCAAATTTTATATTGAGGAGCCTTAATGAGCTTGTGTATTGCAACTTTTGGGGTGAATTTAAGCCTTTCTAAAGATAAATTAATAGCCAAAAAGCAAGGTAAAATAATCCAACAAACCCCCTTAAACAAGCTTGAGCAAATCATCATAGAAAATCCTAGCACAAATCTATCTAGTTTAGTTATTTATGCATGTGCTAAGAGAAAAATCCCCATTATTTTCATTGAAGATTTAAAGCCCCTTGCTACCATATTTACCTATCAAGCAAGCAACACACAAATCATTCACAAACAATCGCTTTTATTACACACTTCAAAACATCTCTACTTAGCCAAGCAATTCATTCGTTCTAAGAGCCTCAACCAATTAAATTTCTTAAAATATTTGAATAAATATCATAAAAACCTAGATGAGATAATATTTAAAATGCAATCTTTAACCCCTAAAGTTTCAAAGGCTAAGGAAGTGAGCGAGCTTTTTGGTATTGAGGGGATAATAAGCGCAAATTATTGGCAGGGCATTAGCCAAGTGATTAAACTCCCTTTTAAGCGTGTCAAAAAGGGGGCTAATGATGCTTATAACTCAGCGTTCAATTATGCGTATGCGATTTTGTATTCTAAAGTGCAAGTCTATTTGTTGCAAGCGGGCTTGAGCTTGCATATTTCTTTTTTGCACGCCATTAATTCTTTAAAACCCACTTTGGTCTTTGATGTGATTGAGGAGTTTAGAACTTTTATGGTAGATAGGGTGATTGTCTCAATGATAAATAAAAAAGAGTCTTTAAGACTAGATGACAACAAGCGTTTAAGCCTTGAATCAAGAAAGCGTATTTCACAAAACATGCGCCAAAAATTCCAATCTCTTAGCACTTATAAAAAGCAACCTTTAACTTGTGAAAAAATCATTGAGCTAGAATGCAATGCTTTAGCTAAATTCATTCAAGAAGATTCTAAAAGCTATAAGCCATTTATAGGAAAGTATTAAATGAAATTTTTAATCACTTATGACATTATTCATAATAAAAAGCGCAAACTTCTTGCTGAAGAACTAGAAAAGCATGGCACAAGGGTGAATCTATCTGTTTTTGAATGCGAGCTTACAGAAACAAAATTCAAGCAATTAGTTTTTAAAATTAAAAAAATGATTCGTTCTAAAAATGGCAATGTGAGATTTTATCGTTTGTGTTCTAATTGTGAGGATAAAAGCTTTGAGATTGGCGAAAAACGAGGTATTTTTAAACCCTATGATGATTTCATTTAAACACTTAATGATTGCCAAAATGATTTGCAAAATGACAAAGGGTTTTTGCGAACTTTTTAAGCTTTGTTTGCAAGCTTGTGGTGTAAAATAAGAGCATTTTAACCTAAAGTATTATATTTTATGATTTAGAATGATAGGCTTTTGCGAACTTTTAGTTTTGATTAAGTTTTAAAAGGCGCTCTTTAGGGGTTTATGAACTTTAAAATAGGCTTAAATTTCTCAAATCATTGCAAAATAAGCTTTTTATGCCTTTAAGCTTCGCATTAAGAGGCTTAAAACTTTCGTATTTTAGGGGGTCTTTGAAAGTTTGTTGTTGATTAATTGGCAAAACTTTTATCTTAAATAGGGGGATTTGCGAACTTTTTCTAAAAAGCTCGTATTTTAGGAGGATTTAAGGGATTTTTGAATAGAATCAAAAGTCTTTAAACTCTGTGATAAAGGCTATTTATTACAGATTGACCCGTTCAAGGGGATTGAAACGCTATTATGCAATACGCATTTATCAAATGCTTTTAAGCGAAATTTATTACAGATTGACCCGTTCAAGGGGATTGAAACTTATCCTAAAATTTCACAAATTTTTAATCAATTCACGCCTTTAGAATTTATTACAGATTGACCCGTTCAAGGGGATTGAAACACAACAATGTCTCAATGCCAAGAGCTACAAAATAAAATTTGTGAATTTATTACAGATTGACCCGTTCAAGGGGATTGAAACGTTTTATAATCCGTTCTAACAAAAACATTACTCATAATAAATTTATTACAGATTGACCCGTTCAAGGGGATTGAAACCTTGGAGTGCATTGGCGCATAGTGAAGGCTTTTTAGCAAATTTATTACAGATTGACCCGTTCAAGGGGATTGAAACGAAGATAATTACTTTTCTCTACGTTTTTAATATAAACTCCAATTTATTACAGATTGACCCGTTCAAGGGGATTGAAACTACTCTTCATCTTTGTATTTTCCAACATTGAATTTAATATAAATTTATTACAGATTGACCCGTTCAAGGGGATTGAAACGCTTTTTGTTGATTACTGCATTTTGCAAAGTTTAGTGGTTGGTCATTTATTACAGATTGACCCGTTCAAGGGGATTGAAACGCTTTTTGTTGATTACTGCATTTTGCAAAGTTTAGTGGTTGGTCATTTATTACAGATTGACCCGTTCAAGGGGATTGAAACGAACACCTACTTATAATTTTAACCATCAAGGTAACCCATTATTTATTACAGATTGACCCGTTCAAGGGGATTGAAACGGCACTTATGTGAGTGCGGGCATGATTTTAGTGGGTAAGAATTTATTACAGATTGACCCGTTCAAGGGGATTGAAACTTTTAAGACACTTAATCTTTTCAGCATGTTATTATATTGCATTTATTACAGATTGACCCGTTCAAGGGGATTGAAACACTATTTCCCTATTAGCTCTCTGCATGATAAGTATGAGATATTTATTACAGATTGACCCGTTCAAGGGGATTGAAACATAATTTATTTTTCTAATAGGCAAAACCTCTCTTAAGTAATTTATTTATTACAGATTGACCCGTTCAAGGGGATTGAAACCTCTTTACCTTTATCTTTAGTGAAGAACTTATAAGCTCTATTTATTACAGATTGACCCGTTCAAGGGGATTGAAACGCAATTTAAGTCAAATCTCTATAAGAACCTATCTCTTATAGTAATTTATTACAGATTGACCCGTTCAAGGGGATTGAAACCCCTTCTCCATAGGATAATTATGATCAGCCATTAAAGCAAATTTATTACAGATTGACCCGTTCAAGGGGATTGAAACTGTGCTTTTATGAAGGTCAATGTGAATGTAAATATGAGGAATTTATTACAGATTGACCCGTTCAAGGGGATTGAAACTTAATTTCAGCTCTACTAACGTAAATCTTCATTGAACTATCATTTATTACAGATTGACCCGTTCAAGGGGATTGAAACTTGCCAAGCTCACGTTATTATTGGTAAAGATAAAGAAGGATTTATTACAGATTGACCCGTTCAAGGGGATTGAAACTTGCCAAGCTCACGTTATTATTGGTAAAGATAAAGAAGGATTTATTACAGATTGACCCGTTCAAGGGGATTGAAACGCAATTTTGGATATTAGCTAAAGCAGCTCTTCTTTCTTTAATTTATTACAGATTGACCCGTTCAAGGGGATTGAAACTATTTTTTGGTGGATTTAAGTGCTTGATGCTTTTAAAATTTATTACAGATTGACCCGTTCAAGGGGATTGAAACCTAATGAGAAATCAAATTCTGATAACTTCTCATTGAACTCATTTATTACAGATTGACCCGTTCAAGGGGATTGAAACTGGGTTATAGAGTTATCTTAATCAATTCTAATCCAGCTACCATTTATTACAGATTGACCCGTTCAAGGGGATTGAAACAGAATAACTCAAAATATTATTAGCAATTTCCTCTATAGAAATTTATTACAGATTGACCCGTTCAAGGGGATTGAAACATGCAGGGATTATTCGCATTGTGTGGCGACTTTTTTAGATTTATTACAGATTGACCCGTTCAAGGGGATTGAAACGCGATTTCCTCATTCTCTTTCTCTTGAGAATTATAGTAATATTTATTACAGATTGACCCGTTCAAGGGGATTGAAACATTAACTTGATGGGTTGTTCTTTGAGGCTGTTTAGAATATTTATTTATTACAGATTGACCCGTTCAAGGGGATTGAAACCTTAATATAATCGCTTTCTGGAGAAGATTGCATTTGATATTTTAAATTTATTACAGATTGACCCGTTCAAGGGGATTGAAACATCAAGGCATTAAGTATGAGCCAGAAGAGCCTATTCTATTTGAAATTTATTACAGATTGACCCGTTCAAGGGGATTGAAACAGAGTAGATTATTTATCATCATAAGGATATTCATACTGAATTTATTACAGATTGACCCGTTCAAGGGGATTGAAATTAATTATTTAGACTTCTTACTAGCGAACCCCTAAGATGAATTTATTACAGATTGACCCGTTCAAGGGGATTTAAACATGAAATATTTAAGCAATTTTTAAGGAAAATTACATTTTAATCACGGCTAAAGATTTTTTTGTGTTGATGAGGCTAGGTTTTATTCATTGGTATAATCAACTATGCATAATGTTAAATAAAGCCTTACTTATAGTTGGTTTAGTTGTTAAATCAACTAGATAAAAATGATTATAGAATATTGTAATATAGTAGGAGTTGTATGACTTCTATTTACTAATTTTATCTTTTATTGTTAAGGAGATCCTATGGGAATTTCGGGAAGATTTGGTTAGTAGTTCTATTATTGAACTTATTTGGAAATAGTTTAATGGCCGATGGTTTCAGTGTTAATGTGAATACTAATACTATTGTTTTAGAGATTATAAAAGATTTTCATGAAGATGGTCTTTATGATAAAATCGCTAATAAGTTACTTAGTAGGTTGGCATTAAATATTGATGAATATGAGAGCACTTTGGATTTCAATATCTATAGCAAGGGGAAAGTTAATTTTGACTTTTCTGCTAATGCTCAAAATTATTTATTGTTGAATTACGATAGTTTAGCTGGAATTAGAGGGTTATTTAATACTAATTGCTCAGTTATGGTAAGTTATAGTTGGTAGCTAGTAGGGATTAAGTTCTCTATTGGTTATAGTTATTGTGGATTGCTTATTTATAAGAGAATTAGAGTTTTAATCAAATATGTTGGGTATTTTTTAAATTTATAATGCTAGGATAGCGCCTAAGAAAATCGCTAGCAATATTAAAAAGCTATTAGCATGCGATTTGAAAAGGTTTAACCTTTGATTATTGTGATAAAAAGTGTTTTTAACACTTAATAAGGAGAATATCATGAAAAGTGGGAGAGTGCTATAAGTATTGGTTTTTGATGTGGGTGGTTATGTTGATACTATCTAATCGTTTAAATGGTAAGGGTCTTACTTTTGATTATAAAACTAATACGATTACTTTGGAAATCGTGGGGCTATTTAAGGCTAAGAGCAAGCTAAATGCTATTGTAACTCAAATTAGTAGGCATGTTCAGCTAAATATTGATATTGATGATTCTAGTAGCCTAAGTTATAATCTTTATCATTCTGAGAAATTAACTATCAGTCTTATGGTTAGCGCAGACACTTATTTAATCAACAATTTTTCCACGATTGATAAGGCTTTTATAGGATTGTTTAATGAAAATGGCTATATTACGACCGAATATCATTGGTAGGTTTAAGGGGTTTTTATGCAAAAAATTTTTGTTCTTTTGGTATTAGTTGGTGGTTTGTTGGCTAGTCCTAGCACAAAGAATGAGCTTTCTCAAAAAGATGTGAATATTCAAAAATGGACAAATTCAGATTTGGGCGGTGAAAACTACTTGTTTTGGAAAGGCTATCAAACTTGTTTGAAAGCGCATGATACTAGAACTTGCTTGAAAATGGCAAAAATGGTCTTAGAAATGGGTAAAAATAAGGGGAATACCTATGCTTTGTGGGTAATGTTTTTAAATAAAGAATTTTAGAAATCAGCCTAGCTTGACTAGGCTTTTTGTTGATTTTTGTTTTGGATAATACTAGGAATTTTAAATCAAAGTCAAAAAATTTTTTTCAAAAATACTTGACAAATGAAAAATTTCCTACTATTATTCCCCTTGCAAATCCGATGTCCTAGCTAACCTAGAATAGCTACAATCCCCTTGACAGATGGGGCTTATTCTTTTTATCTGTTAAATCCGTTTTGTTTTTTTTGTTGTTGGTTTTGGCGTTATGCCCTTGTTCTTCATTTGGAGTTTAGAGACCATTGGGTCTTTATGACTTCTTGGGTTATCGCTAATAGTCAAAAAAGAAGAGTGTTATTTTTTAAAAGGAGTTTAACATGAGTTATGCAAAAGTAGTTTCAGCGGTAGCACCTATGGTTATTGAGAGTGGCGTAGGGTTTGTAGGGCAATACTTGAAGTATCGCACTGAAAGTAAAAATATCAAACTAGAGCGCCACAAGGTTGATAAGCAAGCTAAAATCATGCTTGCATCTCTTAAGGAGGATACAAAGAGATTTAGTAAGCAATGCCATGCCTTTGAAAAGCATAGCAAGGATAGAAAGCAAGAACATCTTAGCAATCTAGCTTTTTGGAAGGGGCAACTTAAGAAGAGTTCTTCAATAGAAGAGCGTTCTAAAATCATGGAAATGGTTTTTAATCTTCAGTGTATGGCTCTTTCTAATGTTGAGTCTAAAGCTCTAGATGAGTTGCTAAAAGCCTCTAAAAGCGCACCTGTTGCATTAAGCGATGCCAAGAAATTGCTTTCTAAGTAGGGGTTTAACATGTGGAGATTAATTGCTATTGGAGGGGTTATTATAGCGGGTATTGCAGCTTTAATCTTAGAACATGAAAAAAGCAATATAGAAAAAGAAAGAACTAAAACTCAAAATGCAAAGAAAAAGACAAGCAAAAAAGTTAAAAATGCTATTGTGAAAAATAAACAATATAAAAAGCAAAGAATGGAGCAATTAATCAAGGTAGAGCTTGATAAAATTAAAAAATGGTTAGACGAATACAACAATACTCTTTTTATTTATAAAAATGAAAGGAACATGTTGTTTAAGGAATTAGATAAAACTAGGGATAAAGCACAACGCTCTAAAATCTTTCAAAAAATTCATAAGCTTGGGGAAGAGCGTAAAATATTATTTGCTAGGAGAGATGAGATTTTTCTTGCTCGTGATAAATTGCATGCAAAACTAAGAACTTTAAGGTCTCATCAAAGGAGTTAATGTGATATTGGTATTGTTTGCAGAATTAATCCTTGTTGCTGTGTTATTTGTGGGAGTAGTAAGTATTGTTGGTTTTGTAATTAAAGGTCTTAAAAATAAGTGAAATCTTGACAAGATGAAGATATTTTGATAAAATATGCTCCTTATTAGGAATTAAGTTCCGCCCTTTTCTTGTTGGAGGGTAAAATCCGACACCACCTACTTGTTGAGCTTGAGGGGGCTCTAGAATTTCTTTTTTGTAACTAAGAGTTGATTATTGAATGAGCTTTTAGACTTTTAGTTGTGTGTAGCGAGTTTGCTATAAAGTTGTAATTTTAAGGAGTTAAATATGCAACAAAAAGATGGTGCAAGTTTGGACTATGACAATGGAAAAATTAGCATGAGCTTTGTAGGCAATACGGCTATATTTGTTGCTGGAGCTGTAGTGGCAGTAGGCTGTGTTTATGTAGGGTTTGTGTTGGCAGGAGCTACTGGTGGGGTAGCAGTTGCTAGTGGTGTTGCTAAAGGCATAACCCATGGGATTACTCGTTTTAGGGGGTAATTTGTATGGTGGGGGTTCTTTTAAATAAAGCATTTTATAATTAAATGCTTTATAAGGAATAAAAATATACTTTGTTGTATTCAAGTGTTTTTACTAGGCTAAAAATTACTAGCCCTAAGAAACAAAGTCTTTTTGGGGCTTTTAATCCGTTGCAATAATTTCTTAAATGCTTAATGATATTGTTTGATTAATTTGTTGGGGTGTCTTCATTAATTATTTCTTTATATCTCTCTATTTTTTCATTGATTTGTTTTTTAATCTCATCAAAATCATTGTTTGGATTAATATGGACTAGCTTATTTCTTAAGTCATCAATTTCATCTGATAGCATAGATACTTTAGATAGAGTGCCATTGATAGCCATACATTTTTCTCGTAGCACATTATAATCATCAGAGTTTTGGCTATCTCTATTTTGAAAAGTGTTTTTGATTACCCTATTTTTAACTTTTTCATTAGCTTCGATTCGTCTTTCTTTTCCTCGTATTATTACTCTTTCCTCAGACCATGCAAATTTTGACAAATATTGCGATGAATTGGGGTCTCTTGGGTCTTCTATGTAGTTACCATCTCTATTTTTTGCAATCCTACTTAACCCACTAAAAAATCTAAGTGTTTCGTATGTATCTAAGTTATCTTCTATACTTTCAATCTTATTTGTTAAATCTTCTGAGCATTCTCTTTTTAATTGTGTTTTAATAAAATATCTTGCACTCTCACACAAAAGAGCGATGCTATTAATAAGATAGTCTCTTTCATAAAATATTTCGCTTAATTCAAGATATGTTTGATAGTATTTTTTTCCTTCAAAGTTAATCAGTCCTTTTACAAACTCAGCGAGGTCTTTTAATGGATTGATTAAAAAATGTTCTTTATTTTGTGTTTCTTTTTCTAATTCTTCTTGTAATTTTTGTATGTCTTTTAGCAATTTATTTGCACTGCCTTGTCCATCTTGTTTTGTCAAGTGGTTGATATTTAAGGATAAAAGGTCGTTAGAGACTTCGCATAGAGAGTTTATGAAACCACTATATTTAGAAGAAACTTCTATATTACTTGTTGTAAAATTATGCTTAAAGGAACTCACAACAAACATGATATTTGCAATATCTAAGTAGTCTTTTAAATCAATGATTTCGTATTTGTTCTCTTTTTCATCTCCTATAGTCTTTGCGTATAGAATTTTTTCAACTTTAGAAGTATTTTGAAAATTTTGTATAATTAAATCTACGAGTATTAGCATAGGTAAATGCCTAAAGCCATGTGTTACATCAACGATGACTTGATTATACTTATTTGAAGACAATATTTTATTGATAAAAGAAAATATTTTGGCAAAGCCTTTCTCGTCTTCTTCGTCTTCTATGTAATAGCCCTCTTTAATGAAATTATGGCTTTCGCTTGTTATGATGAGTCTTTGTGTTTCATCATCGTTGTATTGAATTTCTTTTTCACCTATTTGTCTTTTACATGTGGTTAGAGCTTGTTTTGTATATAACGGAATAAGGTCATAATCTTTATAAAATGTCTCTTTGGTTTCTAAAAAGTACCCGAACATATTATACAATTCTTCATATTCGCTGTATTTTCCACTTTCTGTTTTGATCTTATAAGTAATTGGTCTATCTATTTTTGGCCTTAGAATAGTTATAATTGCTTTTCTACCTTTTGAGATATTGTTGTTATCGTTCATTGCTAATCCTTTCTAATTGATTTTTTCAAATAAGAGCCATCCAAAAGGCAAAAGTTTATTTGTATAAAATTTTTCGTTAGTTACTTCTTTTGGAGAACTTAAAACATAAGTTCTAGCACTTGTGGTGCTTGTGTCTTTTTTGTTATCTTTGTTGAATGCCTTAGAATTTTGAATTCGCCTATAATCATTTAGCGTTTTTCTTTCTGCCCCTGAAAATCTACCTACATTAAGCAAAAAGCCATTTTTTGTTTTTTCCACTTTTTCTTTGATTATGCTCCATTGCTCTTTATTTAGAAAATTATAATATTCGTTTTTTTTATTCTCATCTTTTTCTTCTTTGCTGTCTTTTTCTTTTTTGTTATCTTTGTCTAAAAAATAGTAATCTTCTTCCTCAAACCATTTTTTGTAAAAATCAGTGCAGATATTGTCCAAGTTTTCAAAAATTTTGTTTGAGTTTTTATCTGTGATAGTAATTTCAAAAGTTTGCTCTGGTATGATACACTCAAGAAAATTTTTACATCTTTCTATATTTCCATTTTTTCTTTTATCTTGGTGGTCTTTTAGCTTTTTCATATTGATAGATTGATAGACTTTAGTTTTTAAGCTTTGACTATCAGAGATATATAAGTCTTTAAAAACATTAATAAAATCTTCATCATTAGGCTTAAACCTATCTTTATTTAAAGAATTATTTTTAAAAAATTTTTTATTATCTAATGCGTTAAAGATTTTTTGGCAATCACTATTGCGTGTTTGATTGAAAATGATTTTATTGTTTTCTTTTCCAGGAACAATGCCATTTAAAATGGCTGTTCTTAGACCTCCTTTGATACTACTTCCAGGAATGTATGGCAAAGATAATATTTGATTATCTTTAATAACTTGTGAAGAAATGTGTTCCAATAAGGGCTTATTTCTTAAAATAAAATTATTTTCTATTTTTCTAATAAAAGGTATTTCTTTGCTATTTTTAATAAACTCTGTGAACTTCAAAAGCATTTTTTCTTTTTCAAAATATTCTAGTTTAGGGTTTTTGGTTAGAAAATAATCCATAAGTTTAAATTCATCACAAAGATAAAGGGAATTATTTTTATAGAACATGTTATAGTTTAATTCAAATGAATTTCCGCTGCCAATATGAATGGGGCTTAGCACACTCACTTTGTATTTATAGATTGTTTTATGAGCTTTGTTGGGCATTTTTATCCTTTTAAACATGCTTCATTTTCTAATATAAAAGGCACAGCGATAGAGTAGCCTTGCAAAAATGAATGCTTATTCTCATAGCCATTATCAAGGCAAGTTCCAAAATAATAAAGCTCTTTTAAAGGCTCTTTTGTTTGAATAACTGCTCCGCTATCTGCCATTAGAACTGGTTTTTTCATAAAATTATCGTGTGCGTTTTCAAGCCCAAATTTTCCAAATCGTGTGAAAGGCTCATACCAAGCGTTTTGAATGTTGTCATCTATTAAAATCGTGGGTGAAAGGCTCATATAAAAGAGTTGTTTGTCTTCAGTATTTCTTTTTTTATTTATGGGTATTGGGCAACACATGCCAAGTTTGAATCTGCCCTTACCTGTGCTACTACCTTTTCCAAAACCATATTCGCCTATTTTTTCTAGGATTTTTTCAATTTTTTCTTTTATGCTTACTTCCACTAACACAAAAAGCCATAGCTTTGTGGTGTAAGTTATTTCTATGCTAGAATAAGGGTCAAACCTTTCTTGTGTGCTGAAAGTTAGTCTGTTGATTTGGTTTTTAATGACAGGTTCTGTTTTATATTTAATTTCTTTGATTCCATCTAACTCTCCTCTTTGCAAATGTTTTAATAAAATAAATTCTTTTTTCTTGAATTCTTTTTTGTCGTTTTCATCAAAACAGTAAAAAGGTAAGGATGGCTTATAGACATAACCTAAGGGCATCATATCTGAGACAATGAGTTTGGGGGGTTTCTTATTCTCGCCACAATAATCTCCAAAATATGATTTAAAAAAATGCTTATCTTCCAAATACAAATAACTAAGGATTTGTCCAAAAAGCGTGTCTCCCTTAGGAGATGTGGCAAAACTGCTTAAGGGCGTGATTTCATAAGCAAATAGTTCTAACATGTTAATGCTCAACCTTACAATTCTTCTTTAAACTTAAATCGCTATTTAATAATTCCAGCTGACAACCAATGAGAATTTGCTGTTTCTGTATGGCTTGTTGCAAGGTGGTAAGCTCTGTTTTTTGGTTGTCTGAATCTTTATGCTCAGCGTCGTTTATTGTTCCATTTTTGTTTTTCTGATCTTCTAATTTTTTAATAGCATCGCTAGCGTTATGGATTATCTTTTTCAATTTTTCTTC
Organism: Helicobacter cetorum MIT 00-7128; assembly: GCF_000259255.1. Taxonomy (NCBI): domain Bacteria; kingdom Pseudomonadati; phylum Campylobacterota; class Epsilonproteobacteria; order Campylobacterales; family Helicobacteraceae; genus Helicobacter; species Helicobacter cetorum. The sequence continues at coordinate 1,556,510 of NC_017737.1, read as the reverse complement.
ACAGAAAAATTCCACTCTCCCACTCCCACGACTGCCTCCGCCTCCAAGATAATCATTTTGTAATAATAAAAGCCCTAGATGAAGAGTATTTTTGAAAAGCAATTGAAGAAAATCATCATCAAATCCAAAATCTCTCAAAACAATTTCACAATCAAACTCTAAACCACTAGGCACTCTTTCCATAAATCTAGGATTAGCGCTAGAATCAATTCTGTCAATCGTATTTTCTGCCTTAGGTTCAGTGAGTTTGATTTTATCTTCTATATAAAGCTTTCTCATTGTGTTTGTTAAAAAACTATCTCTAAAAATCGCTCTTGTTATTTTTGTAGTCTTATTTTTGGTAGCATTATCATCTACTTTATTACTACTACTACTACCATCATTTTTATTATCCGCACTTTCGCCAAATAGGGCAATAATGAGTTGAGCCTTTTTTTGCAATTTTTGCAAGTTTTCATCATCTCTATCTCTAACTCTATCTCTGCATTTTGCAACAAATTTGCTGTCTATGGGCTTACCAATATCTTTTTTATCCTCACCCTTGAAAATTTCTGATTGCTCCTTAATCAATCCAAACGCATATTCTAATAAACTACGCATTTTTCCTTTTAAGCTACTCCCTGGGATATAAGGCTCAGTAATTTTCTTACCACCTGTATAGACAATATTCCCATCATCATCGCTTAAAATTTCTCGTTTAATCACAGAATTATCTATTCCGCCAATTTTCATCGTATCATCACTACCACCTATATGTAAGCCTGAGAGAAGTTTTATGGTGGTTTTTATTGTTTTTTGTGTCATCGCTTTCCTTTACTGTTTTTAAAATTTATTCCATTAAAAGGTTTTTATCTTGGTAATTTTGTGATGGGTCTTTTGTATTTGAAGCTTCTTTAAATGCTTTTAAGCATGATTCTTTTAAATTTTCTGTTTCATTTTTTGCCTCATTACTATCATCATAAAACCCTATGATAGCCTCAAAAAGATATAGAAAATTCTTAAAAACTTCTTTGTTATCCTTGCATGTATTCTCATCTTTGTTTTGGCTACCTTCGTTTTGGTTGTGATTTATTTGTGATAAAGACTGTTCAATAAAAATCACTAATGCTTCATTCACAAGCCCTCTTCTTTTTGCATAAAATACTTTAAATTTAAGGGCATTGATAAAGGGTAATACTTTTTCAAAATTATCTTCGTTTTTGATAATTTCTTGTTCTAGCTTTAGCGCTTCATTATAAAAAAGCCTTAACTGAGAGCTTTTAACTCCCTTATCATAATTAGCAATCATCAAAGACCAATTTTTGGCTATATCGCTAAATATGGTTGGTTTAAGCTTTTCTGCTGTAAGGTCAAATTTAAAATGTTCACTCTTGCTAAACTTTTCTTTATCAAGTTCTTGTTTAGGGCTTTTATCTTGATTATGCCCTTTGTTGTTATTGTTGTTGTTATGGTGGTGGCGATTGTTATTTTGGTTTTTGTTAGGCATCTTTTCTCCTTAAATAAATTAGTTCACTAAATACCATTTTAACTACCTTAGCCTTATAAAAATCATCAATATATTTTATTAATTTATCTAGTTTTTCATCTTCTAATTCTTTCTGAGTGTTATATTTACGAAAACTATAATTGAGCTTAGATTTCCATAAGGCATCTTTTGGGCTAAAATCTTTTTCTAGTCTTTGTCTCATATTGCAAAATTCTAATATATTATAGTAAAAATTTGTATTGAGATTTTCATCATTTATGTCAATGATTTTTTTCAGCTCCTTATTAATCTCAATGTATTTATCTAACTTGGCTGTTTCTCCAAACACACTAATAGATTCCTTATTTCCAATTTTTTTGTCCTTTGCATTATTTAATAACATTTCTGTAATGTTAGCTAAGTAGCTCATAGGAACATTTGGTTTGGCAACAGCAACGCCAAAAGAAATGTTTAATTCTTTCTTTGTAAACTTTGTAAAAATTCTAAAAAACTTATAGATTTTCCTAGCTAAATTTAAGACTTCATCCCATGTTCCAAGCAAGAATAAGTCATCGCCGCCACCAAAAATCACATAAGTATTTTTTAAATTTTTTTCCATAAGAACTTTAGGCACATAAGAAGAAAAGAAGTTATTGATACTTTTTGAAAAAACATCATACTCTTTAAAATTGCTTATTTTATTTTTAATAAATTCTCCCATGCCATCCACATCTGCCTTTAGGACACCTAGAGACTTTAGCCCCTTGTCTTTACCTTGACAACTACTTTTGGCTAACTCTTCAAAAGTGCAAACTTGATTTTGTTGGTTTTTGCCTTGTTTTATAGCGACATAAGATTTGATTTTTGTATCTAATAACAAATTGCAAGGAAAATCACTAAAATTTAATCCTAACTCCCTAGAACAAACAAAGGAGTTTTTGTTTGCAATATTCGCTAATTGTCGTCCTAATTCAATAAATATATTACAAATTTTACAATATGTTTCTTTATCACTATTTTTATTGCGTTTACTATCCTCTTGTTCTTGAATTTTTCGCATGTTGCAAATCTTACAGATTTTTTCATTTGGAATACTTTCTAAAGACAGAATAAAATCTGTTTCATTCTTCTTTTCTAAAAAATTAAACTTTTGTAGCTTTTTTCTTTCTTTTTCATCCTCTAATTCCTTAATGATACTAAAATAATCACCCATTATATTTTTAAAATTCTCTCTCTTATAGGTAAAAAGTAACATACCACTTAATCCAAAAAAGTTTTTTAAAAAATACTTATTGATTTCTTCTTGAATTTTTTTAATATCTACTTCTAGTCTATCAGATATGATTGTAAATTTACCCGCTTGTAAAAAGATAATGCATTCTTTATCTATTTGCAAACAATGACAGATATAATTGGCAACATATTGTGTAAAAAGTTGTATGAAGGCTGAGCGTGCTCGTAGCATTTTAAAGGCGTGTTTATTAACTACATTATCAAATATAAAATTTTGTTTTCCATAAAAATCCCCTCCAATAAAAAGTAAATCTTTATTTTTATAGCGATTTAAAATCTCTTCCAAGTTATAATCTTCTTTAACATATCTATAGAATTTCTTGTTAAAAAATTCTATATACTCTTTATTGATACTTTGTATTTTCTCACTCATTCTAACCCCTTAACTTCAATTTTTCCTAATCCAAACACGCAACTCTTGCCCACGCCTATAAGCTCACCTAATTTTAGCACTTCAAAACTTTCTTTATTCAAGCCTTTAATTTTCATTTTTCCTACCAACCCCCCAAATTGCATGGTTGTTTTTTGTCTGTTGCTTGAGCGAGTCAGTTCTAAGTATTTTAAATTTCTCTCAATGATTTCACCTTTAATTTCATAAGGAAATTTCTTAAAATCTCTGTTTAGAAGTTTCATCTGTCGTTGATAAATGGAATTGATTAAGTCTTTTAGCTCCAAATTTTTGGCATCTCTTAGAAAGCGATTATCCTTTTTAATTCTTAAGGGCGTAACAAATTCCAAGATGATGTTTTCAAAACGCTCTTTAATGCTAAAGATTTGTTGGCTATTTTTTGGCAAACTGATTTCTTCGCCATTCAAGCAATTCTCATCATTAATGAGCATACTAAAATCTTCATAAGTCTTTTTCTCTTTACCTAAGCCGATGTTTTTAAGCATTTCTAATAACGCACTTAGTGCATAAGGAAGTTCTTTAGTGGCACGATTAAATAAATACATATTGAAGTCATATTCTCTAGCACCTAGTTTAAAATCCAAGCGATAAGTTGAAATGGTGTTTTTGATTTCAAAAAACGCACAATACAAGCAATTTTCTTTAAGAATGCACACGCCATGCTTGTTAGGCGGATTCAAACACACGATTTTTTTAAGCGCTACGCCAAAGGCACCCCTAATTTGACTACCCATAAAAAAGGGTGGCTTATCCTTGATTTTTATAGTGATTTTGATGTAGTTCATTTTTCATACTCCCTAAATCTTACATGCTTAAAAGTTGAAGTTTTAACTAGCTCGCCTTTTTCATTCATGCTCTCAAAACTATCTCTTTTTGTGGTGGCATACACACAAAGTAAGCCCAAGTTTTGACAAAAATTTACCATATGAAATGTCGCTCCAAAATCCCCACTAATTAAAGCGATATCATTTTTTGCAGCGTTATTTTCTATAAATTCTTTAATGGGATTTAAATAGTCTTTTAAGCTTTCTAATTGACTAGGCACTTGAGACCATAAAATTTGCAACTCTTTAGGTAAAGACACAAACTCACTTACGCTGTAGTGAAGTTTTAAATCTTGTTGTTGCTCTTGGCTAAGTTTGTGGGAAAAAAGTAAGAATGCTTTCAAATCCTACCCCTTTAAAATCTTATTAAAAAAGAAGTTCTTATTATAGTTAAAAAAATAGGTATTAAGCAAAACCTAAAGAATTAGGTTTTTTTAGTTAAAAATTATTAAAAGCTATAGATATAGTCCCAATATACGGCAAATATTCTTCTTCTAAAATCTTGTGCAACATCGCCATATTGGGTTACAGTAGGGATTTTAACTCCTAATTCAAATTGATTGTGTTTACCACCCATACGCACCCCAAGATTAACTAGAAATTGAAAAGTCGTATAAGTGCATTGCGCTAACATACTCCCACTAGAGCCATAACACACATGCTTAGGCACATCAAAGTGTTTCATTTGCATGCCATAGCTTGACCCAGCGATAGCCACACCCATTCTAAAGCCAAAGAAAAAACGCTCATTATTAACTACATTAGGAATCCAATCCCCATAAATGCCATAAGTGCTTAAGAAAAGAAAGCTGTTTTTGGCATAAGTATTATAGAGCGAGCTTGTAAAATCATAAAAAATGCCATACCTAAAAGCATTTAACTTGCTTTCTCTTGCTTTGTAACCTATTTGAATACCCCAACCTGTAGAAACATGCACATTATAGGGTGCGCCTTGTTTGGTCGCTACAGGCAAGTTATCTTTTGTGCCACTCACTCCCCCTAATTGGAATCCAATTCCCGCATACCATGCGCTTTTATCAGCTAGTTGGTGTGCTTTAGTGGGGGACATAGGAGGGGTAGCAAGAGCTTGGGTGCTACTAGGAGTGTTTGCTTGACTAGGAATTTCATTAGTAGGGGTGCTAGGATTAGGAGCATTATTATTTATGTTAGACTCTGTGTTAAGAGATTGGGTTTGTGGGGTGGTTGGTAAGTTGGAGGAATTTAAAGAATCTTGTGCTTGTAAGGTATTTAAACTAAAGATAATTGCTAGAGTGCTTGCAGTAGATTGGAGTAAATATTTTGTATTAAAAGGCATAGGTTTCATAAACTTCCTTTACTAAATATTAGTGGCGCATTATATCACATGTGATTAATATTTTAAGATGATGATTAAAGTTAAAAATGAGTGCTACCTCTTGTTAAAGATAAGTTTTTTGGGGATTTAGCGCTATGGTGTGATAATAATTATTTAATGTAAAACAAAGATAGTATAAGTTAGAATGCTTAATATTTAAATTAAGGGTATCATTATAATGATTATGAAAATTACTAAAAATTTGAGCCTTTTTTTGCGAACATTCGCTTTTTTAAAGCATGGTTTCTTATTGGCTTTAGGCTCATCGCTAGGACTTGCTATAGAGCCTAACTTATCAAAGTCAAACATAAAAGAGACTTCAACATACGCTGATAAAAGTGCCTTTTATATTGGGGGTGGCTATCAGTTGGGTGCAGTGAGTAAGAGCCAAATCAATTTGGCCCTTATGCAACAATTTTCAATGTTAGGGTTTGGTTATGCCACTCTTTCTCAAGATGTAAGTCGAGTAAATCAAACGCCTTCTATCCCCTTATTTCCCCCCCTAGTTAATCCAAGTCCTGCTATTGGTTCTGTTTTTCTGAATTATCAAAAAGGAGAGCCAAAATCTAGCACGGCTATTTCTAATGGCTTTGGACTAACTTTGGGGTATAAAATCATTGGTAAACATAAACATACAAAATGGGCTGGAGTAAGGTTTGGAATATTTTATGATTTTAGTGCCTCTACTTACAAAAGAGGGAATTACTTCTCTAATCTAACCATGCAAAAAACTAACCCTATAATGATTTCCACTTATGGGGCATATCTTGATTGGCTCATCAATGCTTATAATGGTGAGAAATTTTTTGCTGGTTTTAGACTTGGCATAGCATTTGCTGGTGCAAGCTATAGCTTAAAAGATAGTAAAATATATCAAGCATATCTTAATGAATATTTTGGAGGCAACACCACAACAAGTTCTTTTCAATTTTTAGTGAATTTAGGAGTGCGTTTAGGAGGCAAACACAATCATTTTGAGTTTGGTATCAAGATTCCCACTATTAGTAATACTTATATGCAAGCTAATACCAACAATGTGCGCAATAATAAGAAAATACAAAATTTATTTTATAGTGGCTATTCCAATATTCCTTATAACATAGCCTTTAAGCGTGATTTTGCTCTATATTTCAATTATATTTATAGTTTTTAAGGTATCTTAAAAACTTCTTTGTAATTTTAAATAGCTTTTTATCCTAAAATGAGCTTAGTTAAACCGCTTAAATAAGCTCAAATTCTTTTACCAACCCTTTCTTAAATAATCCCTTCTTAATCCCTAATGATTATTTAAGTATTTATAATCTTATTTCATCTAAAAATATTCTTTTATCAAAATCAAAGCTTTTAAATATTAAAATAATCTCTTTTTGTAAAATCACACTAAGGAACAAGAAATGCGTTGTCATTCAATTACCCCCCCCCCCAATAAATTAAAGTTATCCTATTTCCCTTTTTTAGTTTCACTGATACTATCAAGTGTTCATATACTTCATGCAGAAACTTATGAAGAAATGAAAGAACGCCTTACTAAAGAAGTAAAACAAGAAATCGCTCAAAAGAAAGCCCAAGAAAAGGCTAAAGAAAAAGCCTTGCATGATGAAATTATGCAAGAAGAATTAAAAAAAGAAGTTTATGAAGAAGAGTTGAAAAAGGCTCAACAACAAGATAAAACGCCTGCTATCACTGATACTCAAGCTAAACCAAGTTCTAGTCATTCGCAATATGAAAAAATCTTTAGTCATCAAGAGGTAACTCATGAAAATGTAGCTCTAAAAAAAGAGGAGCTTAATAAGGACACACAACCAAAACAACAGCAAATAGCACCAAAACCTAGCGAACTAACGCCACAAAAAACAGCAAAACCACAAACAGAAAAACCGCTTTCGTATAGTGCTGTCAGATACAGATATGAAGATAGATATGATTATGCAGATAAAGATTCATTTTATCTTGGTATAGGCTATGAATATGGCTCTGCTACTACAAATGGGGGTGATATTGTTCTAGGATATAAATGGGTAGGCGATAGAGAAGAGACTAAATGGAGCGGGGCTAGAGTGGGGGTCTTTGCTAGTGGGTCTATTTATATGCCAAATATATTTGCGACGCCTAATCTTAATTGTATTGACCCTTTTAATCCTTGTTCCATTAGCACAAGCGATAAGGTTAACCAAGCCTTACAAGACATGAATGTTGGTTTTAGTAATTATGGCGTGTATTCAGATTGGCTTATCAATGCGTATAATGGGGACAGATTTTTTGCTGGACTTATGCTTGGAGGGGCTTTAGCTGGTTCTACTTACTTTTTTACATCTCAAGGTGGTGGTGTTATGGGGAATTTCTTCCAATTCTTTGTTAATTTAGGATTACGCATGGGATTTAGTCGCCATGCTTTTGAGTTTGTGGCTAAATTACCTACGGTTACTAATAAGTTTGATATAGAACAAGGCGGATATACCAAACTTAAGATTCCACAAAATTATTTGTTTGGTTTCAACTATGTCTATAGTTTTAAATAAATAGCTTAAGCCTTATTGGCTTAAACTCTCTAAAACCCCCAAAAACACCTTTTCTAAAAATTCTAATTCTTTTAAGCTCACTCTCTCATCAATGGCATGGATTCTATCATTGATGACACCAAATTCCACCACTTCTATGCCATAAGCACTAAAAAATCGTGCATCGCTCGTGCCACCCTTAGTGTTTAGGCTTGGAGTAATGTTGCATATTTTTAAAATATTTTCTTTTAACACATTTATAAGCTTTGAATGAGAAGAAGTGATAAAAGCCAGAGAGCTTTGTTCTAATTCTAAAAAATAAGACAAATCTTTTAAAACCTTTTCTAAATACTCCTTTAAGCTCTCTTTGGTGGTTTTTAAAGAATGGCGCACATTAAATAAAATCTCTACACTTGCTGGAGTTACATTATTAGCTCCAAGTCCAGCATGCAAGTTAGTGATGACAAGTTTTGAAGGGGCAAAATTCTCATCGCCATTATCTAAATTTACGCCCGAAATTAAAGGTAAGACAGAAGCAAGAGAATCAATAGGATTTTTGCATTTTTCAGGATAGGCTGCATGCCCTTGAATGCCCTTTAAAATCAGCTTGCCGTTTATTGAACCCCTTCTGCCAATTTTAATACTATCGCCTAAGATTTTCTCGCAAGTGGGTTCAGCCACAATGACCATATCAGGCAACAAATCTTTTTCTTTTAGTTGCTCTAGCATAAGTTTGGTGCCAAAAATCCCTGGCCCTTCTTCATCGCTAGTGAGTAAAATGGAGAGCATAAAAGGGGTTTTAGGGTTAAATTTCAAACTCGCACCTAGAAACGCCCCCACGCCCCCTTTCATATCTTGTGCTCCACGCCCGTATAAAAAATCTTCTTTAATCGTGGGTGTGAAAGGCTCACTTTGCCAATTATTTCCAGCTGGCACGACATCAATATGACCCGCAAAGCAAAAATGTAAGGGTTTAATTCCAGCTTTAGGGTTAAAAACTTGGTATAAAAAAAGATTTTTCACGCCATCTCTTTCACACTCTAGGACTTTAAAAGTGGGAAAAAGAGATTTGATGTATTCAAAAATGCCACATTCTTTAGGTGTGATACTAGGGTAGCTGATGAGCTTTTGAGTGATTTCTAAAGCGTTCATTCAAATCCTTTAAGAGTTTTTTCTCAAATAAATGTATAAATGCAAGACATCTAAATTGGCCGGAGTAATCCCACTAATTTCTGAAGCCTCAAAAAGACTTTTAGGGCGAAATTTTTCTAACTTTTCTATAGCTTCTAAACTAAGCCCAGGAATGCCTTTAAACACAAAATCTTTAGGAATAGAGACTTTGAGCATGCTATCCATTTTAGCGATGTTTTCGTGTTGCTTTTCAATATAAATATTATATTTGCATTCAATTTTAATTTGCTCTAAAACCCGCTCATTTAAGGGGGCTAAGAAATCAAAAAACGCACGCATTTTTTCCAAACTAAAACTATCACGCCCTAATAGGCTAATGCCATTAATTTTGTCATTGATAGGATTTTCATCTAGTTCATTTAAGCGTTTTAAAATTTCTTTATTAGGGGTGAAAACGCATTCTTTAAGGCGTTTTAGATTCTCTTGTATCTCTTTCTTATCCTTAATCAATTCATTATAGAAATCTTTTTGCATAAGCCCTAAGTTATAGGCGTATTCGCCTAGTCTAAAGAGCGTGTTATCTTCTCTTAAAAGCAAGCGATATTCTGCTCTACTTGTAAACATTCTATAAGGCTCATTTGTGCCTTTAGTAACTAAATCATCAATTAGCACACCAATATATGCTTCGTTACGCTTTAAAACAAAAGGGGCTTGATGTTTGAGAGCTAATACGGCGTTAATTCCTGCCATAAGCCCTTGAGCAGCGGCTTCTTCATAGCCGGTAGTCCCATTGATTTGTCCGGCTAGATAGAGCCCCTTAATTTTTTTGGTTTCTAAAGTGTGGGTTAATTCTGTAGGTTGGATGAAATCATATTCTATCGCATAGCCATAGCGAGTGATAAGGGCATTTTCTAAACCTTTGATAGAATGAATGACTTTTTCTTGCACATCTAGGGGTAAAGAAGTGCTTAAGCCATTCACATAGTATTCGCTTTTATGGATAGTTTGGGGTTCTAAAAACAGCTGGTGGCGTTCTTTTTCGCTAAAGCGATTGACTTTATCTTCAATGCTTGGGCAATACCTTGGGCCTACGCCTTCAATTTGACCGGTAAATAGGGGGGCTCTGTGAAAATTGTCTCTAATAAGCTTATGGGTAGTGGGATTAGTGTAAGTGATAAAGCAAGAGAGTTGGGTGGGGTTAAAATCTGTGGTTTTGTAGCTAAAATGGGGGGGAGTCTCATCTCCAAAATGCTCTTCTAAGCCTTCAAAATTGATGCTATTTCCAGCCACTCTAGGGCAAGTCCCTGTTTTTAATCTATCTACTTTAAAGCCAAGCTCTCTTAAATTTAAAGCGAGTGAATTAGAAGCGTTTTCTCCAAAGCGTCCGTTTTCATTTTTATGTTCGCCAATATGCACCACCCCTTTTAAAAAAGTGCCTGTAGTGATAATCACTTTTTTAGCCTTGTAGGTATTACCGATATTGGTTGTTACGCCTATGACTTCATCGTTCTCAATGATTAAGCTCTCAGTCATTTCTTGAGACACGCTCAAATTTTTAGTGTTTAAGACTAGATTTCTTGCAAAAATGCGGTAAGTATCCATATCAATTTGAGCTCTAGTTCCCCTAACCGCTGGGCCTTTAGAGGCGTTTAACACACGATATTGTAAGCCACTATTATCGGTAATTATCCCCATAGCCCCCCCTAAAACATCTACTTCTTTAGTTAAATGCCCTTTACCCAAGCCCCCAATGGCTGGATTACAACTCGCTAGACCTATACTATCTATAAGCATGGTGATTAAATGCGTTTTAGCTCCCATTTTTGCTGCAATTAGGCTTGCTTCAATGCCTGCATGCCCCCCACCAACCACTAAAATATCACTTTCTTTTATCACTTTTTTTCCTATTTTGATATTATTTCTTCCAGACGCTCAACCACTAAGAGAAGCGAGTAAGCGAATTTGAGAAAGTTTTATTGTAGCATGTAGGGCAGTAATTTTAAAGGGTAAACAAAATGGAAGATAACTCGTATACAGATGATAAAAGCACAAAAATAGTGCGTGTTGTTGGTTTAATAGGTGGGGTGCTTTTAGCACTCATTGTCTATTACGCTCTACACGCACAAATGCCCTATGCAATAGAGCAAATCCCCAAACTGAGTTCCTTAAATTATACAGCCATGCCTATTGTGGCATCAGTATCTATTTTAATGGGTGTGTGGTGGATGACTGAAGCTATTGACTTACCCGCAACGGCTCTTTTACCCTTAGTATTATTTAGTGTTTTTGGCGTGGATAAATTTGCTAGTGTTAGTGCGTCTTATGCATCGCCGATTATCTTTTTGTTTATGGGGGGGTTTATTTTAGCGCTAAGCATGCAAAAATGGAATTTACACACTCGTATAGCTTTAGGCATAATCTTACTTGTTGGCACAAGCCCTAGAAGATTGATTTTGGGTTTTATGATAGCTACAGGCTTTCTATCCATGTGGGTGAGCAATACTGCAACAGCTGTGATGATGCTCCCAGTTGGCATGAGCGTGCTGCATTTAGTAGCAAAGCTAGTAGGCACAGAAAATGAAAAAAAAACTAACAAATTGCATAAAGAAGAAATCACTAAAGCGCATGGGGGAATGCTTAGTCATGTAGTGCATAAGGGTAAGGATATTGCTCAAAAAGTGCAAGAAAAGACAATGATTTATCGCACGAATTTCAGCATTTGTTTAATGCTTGGCATTGCCTATTCAGCCTCTATTGGCTCTTTAGGCACTCTTATTGGCACTCCACCTAATGCTTTACTAGCCGGCTATATGAAAACAGCCTTTAATGTTGAGATAGATTTTGGAAAATGGATGCTTTTTGGCACGCCTTTAGCCTTTATTATGCTTATTATTTCATGGCTTTTACTCACTTATGTGATTTTCCCTTTGAAAATTAAAGAAATTCCGGGTGGCAAGGAAGTTGTTAGGCAAGAATTGCATAAACTAGGGCGTTTGAGTCAAGCTGAAATTTCAGTAGGTATTATTTTTATTTTAGCGTCTTTAGGGTGGATTTTTTTAGGCACTCTTTTAAAAAGTTATGGTATTAAAATAGATAAGATTGATTCTGTGATTGCTATGGGGGTTTCTGTTCTTTTGTTTATTTTGCCAGCAAATAATAAGGGCGAAAGACTTATTGATTGGGATACGACTAAAAAACTTCCTTGGGATGTGTTGCTCTTATTTGGTGGGGGACTTGCCTTAAGCGCTCAATTTTCTAAAACCGGCTTGAGTTTGTGGATTGGTCATCAAGTTTCTAGCTTTGCAAACTTGCCAATTTTACTCATTATTGTAGCTGTGGCAACTATGGTGATTTTCTTAACTGAAATCACTTCTAATACCGCTACAGCTGCTGCCTTTTTACCCGTAATTGGAGGGGTTGCAATGGGTATGGGCTATGAAGGTCAATCAAGTTTATTATTTACTATTCCTGTAGCCTTAAGTGCGACTTGTGCGTTCATGCTCCCTGTAGCCACTCCGCCTAATGCAATTGCTTATGGCTCGGGGTATGTTAAAATAACAGACATGATTAAAGCGGGACTATGGCTTAATGTAATAGGGGTTATTTTAATTAGTGCATTTACCTATGCGCTTGTTTCGCTTGTATTTGTGAATTAAAGTTAAAAGTAGGAAAAATTAAGAGTGAAAGAAAAGTTATTTAAAGAAAAGGCTCGTTATGTTACGGGAATTATTTTAGTTGTTGTAGCAACACTAATATTGTATGCAGATAGCTTATTGCTGTTTTGGGCAATCTTGGGAATAGCCTATTTAGTGGGATTTTCAGAGGCTTTAAAATTGTTTAAAGTCCAGTCTAGTTTTTCTCTTTATTTACTGGTTATTTTGTCTTGGATTATGGGGTATTTTAATGGAAGACCTATTGAATGCGCCCTAATAAGTGCGATGATAGTAGCTGGAATTATGGCATACAAGAAAGCTCCTAATACAAATGCTATTTTACCCTTTTTATATCCGGGGGTTGGCTTTTTTGCACTTTTAGGAATCTATAAAGACTTTGGCACATTAGCGATTGTTTGGTTGCTCGTAGTGGTAATTATTAGTGATGTAGGGGCGTATTTTGGAGGCAAACTCTTTGGAAAAACCCCTTTTACGCCCACTTCACCTAACAAGACTTTAGAGGGGGCGTTTATTGGTGTGGCTCTAGCTAGCATAATAGGGGCATTTGTTGGCATGGGGAAATTAAGCGGGGGTTTTTTCACAGCGCTTTTCTTTAGCTTTTTAATCTCCCTTTGTGCAGTAGTTGGGGATTTATATGAGAGCTATTTGAAAAGGCAAGCCAATGTTAAAGATAGCGGTAAGATTCTACCCGGACATGGAGGGGTATTAGATAGGGTTGATGCAATGTTGTTTGGCGCACTCAGTTTGCATGTATTGTTGTATTTCTTGGAAGTATGGAAAGAAATTTCAGTGTTATTAGAGGCCTAAAAAGAATATGATTATTCTTGGTAGCACTGGCTCTATTGGAAAAAACGCCCTAAAAATCGCAACGCAATTTGATATAAAAATAGAGGCGTTAAGCTGTGGGAGAAATATCGCTCTTTTAAATGAACAAATTAGGATTTTCAAGCCTAAGAAAGTAGCGATTTTAGACGCTAAAGATTTAAGCCACTTAGAGCCTTTGAAGGCTAAAGTGTTTGTAGGGCTAGATGGCATTGATGAGATGATAGAAGAATGTTCTTCTAGCTTGGTAATTAATGCTATTGTAGGTGTGGCAGGATTAAAAGCAAGTTTTAAAAGCTTACAAACTCATAAAAGACTAGCCCTAGCGAATAAAGAAAGCTTAGTGAGTGCGGGGCATTTACTAGATGTTAGTAAAATCACGCCCATTGATAGCGAGCATTTTGGCTTGTGGGCGTTGTTGCAAAACAAGGTTTTAAAGCCCAAATCCTTAATCATTACCGCTAGTGGGGGGGCTTTTAGAGACACTCCATTAGAACTCATTCCCACCCAAAATGTAGAGAACGCTCTTAAACACCCTAATTGGAGCATGGGGGCAAAAATTACGATTGATTCAGCAAGCATGGTCAATAAGCTTTTTGAAATCTTAGAAACCTATTGGCTTTTTGGGGCTTCTTTAAAAATTGATGCGCTAATTGAGAGAAGTTCTATCGTGCATGCCTTGGTGGAATGTGAAGATAATTCTGTGATTTCGCATTTGGCAAGTGCGGATATGAAACTGCCTATTAGCTATGCAATCAACCCCAAACTAGCCTGTTTGAACGCTTCTATCAAGCCTTTGGATTTAAGCACTTTAAACGCCATTAAATTTGAGCCTATCCATACAGAGCGTTATGCTTTATGGCGTTATAAGGATTTGTTGCTAGAAAACCCAAAGCTTGGTGTGGTGCTTAATGCGAGCAATGAAAAAGCGATAGAAAAATTTTTGAATAAAGAAATTGCATTTGGAGGTCTTATTAAAATCATCTCTCAAACCCTAGAATTGTATGCTAAAAAGTCTCTCAAACTCTCTAGCTTAGAAGAAGTGCTAAGATTAGATGCTGAGGTAAGAAAGCGTTCTAGCGAGTGGTTTTAAATGCAAATGGCTAAATTTTAATTATAATGTCAGCCATTTGACTTTGATTTAAAAAGGACTGACATAAAATGTTAAAAACTAAGAATAAACATTCTGTCAAGAGAAAATTTTTACTTGCTTTGGCTTTGTCTTGCAATACTTTGAGTGCGGATAGCTTTAAAGATGCTTTTACAAAAGGCGATTTTATTTTTGCGGGCAATAAAGTAGAATCGCCCACAAAGCGCTATGCTGATAAGAGTGCGTTCTATATGGGGCTAGGTTATCAATTAGGGAGTATCCAGCATAATAATACTAACATCAATCTTACTTCAGCACAAGTTGCTATTAAGGATAAGTCCTACACACTATTAAATTCTGCACTAAGTCCTACTTATAAACGCTCGTATGTTTCTAATGGCTTTGGGTTAATGCTTGGTTATAAATGGGTGGGTAAGCATAAAGAGACCAAGTGGTTTGGCTTTAGATGGGGGTTATTCTATGATATGAGTGCGTCTGTTTATGGTAGGGGAAACCTTTCTTATAATGGCTATAATACTTTTACTGCCAACCCTTTTGCTTATCAAAAAACAGAATCTATAGTGATTTCTACTTATGGCACTTACATGGATTTATTACTCAATGCGTATAATGGCGATAAATTTTTTGCCGGATTTAGTGTAGGGGTTGCTTTTGCTGGAGTGAATTATGATTTAAGCGACAAAAAGACTTATAAGAATTATTTAAAGAGTGCTTTTGGAGGCAAGATTAATGACAATGCTTTCCAATTTTTAGTGAATTTAGGGGTGCGTTTAGGGGGCAAACACAACCAATTTGGCTTTGGGATTAAAATCCCTACTTACTATCTCAATAATTACATGGCTATGAATAACCCCCATAATGATGAGAAAGACATCTTAAAAACAACAGCTCTGCTTAAGGGTGGCAATATCGTAAGTTTGCCTTATAGAGAAGTCTTTAGGCGTAATTATTCCATTTACTTCAACTATATCTATAGTTTCTAAAAATTCTTGTTTTTTTAAGCTCTCTTATTTGGAGAGCTTTTTGAATGGCTAATTTATATCAAATGCTTTTTATAGCTAATCTTCATAAGAGCTAAGTAATCAAGTATAAATATTTAGTATTTTTTATTATAATAGATTTTTGACTAATGAAAGTTGCAAGAGAAATAAAGGTATAATGATAGGGTTTGTGCTATGGCTATGATGATAAGTGTGTTTTGGTTTTAAAAAAGAGAAAATTTTGATAAAAAGAGCTGTATTATTGGTTGTGTTATTGGCTTTAAATGTGTCTGCCCTAGATTGCAACAAACCCAAAAACCAACTACTTCCTAAATGTGCCCACCAAGACAATAAAGAAGACAATCGCATTGAATTGCTACTTGATGAAACCCATAAGAACCTTATAGATGAATTGGCAAGCATGCATGACTTTGATAAATATAGGCCTCAAGAAATCAAAAGAATGTTAGAGCAAAGCCAAAAAGAGTGGGTAAAATTTACTAATCAAGAGTGCATGGCACTTAACATGCTTGTGAGTCCAAATATTACCTATAAGGAAAGCCCTATCTATCACACTTGCTATGAGAATTATGCCCAACAGCGCATTCAAACCCTCAATGATTTTTATCAAGAGAGCAAGAGAACCAAAAAAGCAATGCTCCAAGAGGAAAAATCACAGCAAAATTCAAAGAATGAAAAAATTTCAAAAAAATCTTCTTCAAAGAATAAGCATGATGAGAAAAAGCTAGAGTTACAATCCAATAAAAAAGAGAGCAAACAAGAGCAACAAGAGATAAAAATATCATCTCAAAAATCAGCTTCACCTAAGCCTACTCAAGCACTATTGCCCCAAACGCCACCCCCAAACAATCAGATGAAACAGGCTAGTTTAGATAGTGCGAGCAAATATTATTTGCAAGTAGGGGCATTTATGAATACGCCTAATAAAGCGTTTTTGCAAACACTAAAAACTTTTTCTTATAAACTTGAAAAAAGAGATGTTTTGACGCACTATCTCATTGGCCCTTATAAAAGCAAAGAAGAGGCATTAGAGCATGTCAACTATATTGCCAAAAAGTTTGAAAATGCGCCCATTGTTGTGGAATCGCATTAAATAGGGGGTTAATATCTTTTAAACGATTTTTATTGTTTGAAATTTTTCTATAACTCTATGGTTATAAAGATTACTAAACGCTTTTTCTAATTTTTCTTTTATCTTTAAAATTTTGTTTGATATTAAAAATTTTTTCATCTAAAAAAATATTTTTTTATCAAAATCAAAGCTTTTAAATATTAAAATAATCTCTTTTTGTAAAATCACACTAAGGAACAAGAAATGCGTTGTCATTCAATTACCCCCCCCCCCAATAAATTAAAGTTATCCTATTTCCCTTTTTTAGTTTCACTGATACTATCAAGTGTTCATATACTTCATGCAGAAACTTATGAAGAAATGAAAGAACGCCTTACTAAAGAAGTAAAACAAGAAATCGCTCAAAAGAAAGCCCAAGAAAAGGCTAAAGAAAAAGCCTTGCATGATGAAATTATGCAAGAAGAATTAAAAAAAGAAGTTTATGAAGAAGAGTTGAAAAAGGCTCAACAACAAGATAAAACGCCTGCTACTACAAGCTCACAAACAACCCCAGAAAAACAAGAGAGCTTTTTAGAACAAGAGAGACGCAAAAAAATTGAAAGAACCGAGCGAGCTATTAAACACGAAAATTTGCATATTAATTGGAATCCTCAAGCTAACTCTAGTAATTCGCAAAGTAAAAAGATAAGGTCTTTTAGATTCAGTAATAATGATAACCAAGACACTAAGCGCTATGCTGATAAAAGCGCTTTTTATTTAGGGCTAGGGTATCAATTAGGCAATGTGGGTAAGACACTCACTACAACAAATTATGCTATTCAGGTTCAAAAACAAGGGTTTTTAGATTTAGATTCAACCATTAGTCTTAATCAAGAACAGCATTCTTCTAGTAGCTCTAGTATATCTAATGGTGTGGGGATTGTGTTAGGCTATAAATGGGTAGGCAAGCATAAGCACACCAAATGGAGTGGTTTTAGGTGGGGGCTTTTTGGCGATTTAACAGCCTCTACTTATCAGCGAGGGAGCTATTTTTATAATAATACAATCAGTGCTACTAATTCTAGCGAACAGATTTATCAAAAAAATGGGGATATTAAAATTATCACTTATGGCACTTATTTAGATTGGCTTATCAATGCGTATAATGGCGATAAATTTTTTGCCGGTTTTAGACTAGGCGTGGCTTTTGGTGGGGCAAACTACAGCGTAAGTGATACAAATGTCTATCAAAGCTATTTAAAGCAATATGTCGGTGGCAATCTCACCTATGGCACTTTCCAATTTTTAGTGAATTTAGGGGTGCGTTTAGGGGGTAGGCACAATCATTTTGAATTTGGTGTCAAAATCCCCACTATCAGTGATACTTATATGCAAGCTAATACCAATAAGCATAAAATTCTTAGTTTGCTCTATGGTATGGGTAGCTTGAATGCGAAATTACCCTATAGTGTAACTTTTCAAAGAAATTTTGCCCTTTATTTTAATTATATTTTCAGTTTTTAAGGAGTTAGAATGTTTAAAAAATTAGCAACAATAGGTCTTTTGAGCGTCTTATTTGTAGGTTGCGGAACGGTTTCGTGGGGAAATCTAGGTCAAATCATGTTAGTTAACGATGAGAATAAGCAAGTCTTTCAGTTTGCTGAGGGTAAGGCGTGTTATTATCAAACTATGAACCAAGATAATGAAGAAAATATTTTAAGCAGAGCTGTTATAAATGCGATTAATAATGGTGGTGGTGGCAAGGGGTTGGCTAATGTGTCTGTTTTAAAAGAGCAAAAGTATAACCCCTTTGCCATGCAATATTGTATTATTGTTAAAGGTAATATTATTAGATAATTTTTATAAAACTTATCTCATTTTATACAACCAACGAGCTATAAGAGCCACAAATAAGCATGTGCTAAAGAAAATCAAGCCAATCATTTTATAAAGCGCATTAAGATTTGGCTCATTTTCTACAATCATCACGCTTGAAATACCTAAGCGTCCCTTTGGCATGCTGTCTATAAAATAAAGGCCATGTTTTTTAGTAATAAATTGTGGCGCTTGAATAGGGTCTTTAGAAGAAGAAGTCATCACAAACGCTCCTACATTAGAAAATTTGATATGGTTTTGTGTGTCTATCAAAACAAAGGGCGTGTCTTTAAAAGTCTCTTCTAAATTTTGCAAGGCATTTGGGGTGTGATTAGCATCTAATTCTATGATTTCTTGAGCAATGCGATTGGCAGTATATTGCATACGGATTTTGGTGTTTTCTAAAAGAATGGTTTTTTCATAAGAGGCAAACAAGCCTAATAACACCAATGCTAACAACAAAGTAGAAACAATATAGACGCTTAAAAAGCGTTTTAAAGAATATTTTTGAGATGGCATTTGATAACCTTTATAGAAATTTTTATCATATCTAAAAAAGGTTATTATGCGTTTTAAGTATTACAAAAAGAATGTCTTTTGTCTTAAATGATTAAAAAAGTGTTAAAAGTTGTTATAATCTTATGAGAAAAATTCAAGGAACTTTTTATATTTTGGGTTTAGTTTGCAAGCTATTAACTCAAATTCTTTTGGCATTTTAATACTTGAATGCAATGATTTAAGGAGCACTAGAATAATGTTGGAGGATTTATGGATGGATATGGTAGTTTGTGTGGCTTATTGGCTGTTTTATACTATCCCTCATATAGTAGGCGATGGGCTTCAGCTCAACTTTGTGCGTCAAAAACTTCATCAAAAGCCAATTTTGTTATCCCAAAATGATTATGAAGAAGCGGGAAATTATGCGATTAAAAAATTACAATTATCAGTGTTTACGCAAGTATTAGATGGTTTGGTTTTTGCGTGGTGGGTATTTTTTGGGCTTAGTATGCTAGAAAATTGCATTCATTATTTAGAGTTGCCAGAAATTATGGGTTATTTGGTATTTGCATTACTATTTTTGAGCTGTCAAAGTGTGCTTTCATTGCCCTTAAGCTACTATACTACGATGTGCTTGGATAAACAATTTGGTTTTTCAAAAACCACACCGCAACTTTTTTTTAAAGATTTTTTAAAGAGTCTCATTATCACTCTAGTTATGGGCTTAGTAGTGATTTATCTACTCATTATGGTCATGCAATATGTGGAGCATTGGGAGATTGGCGGATTCTTTATTGTTTTTGCGTTTATGGTTTTAATGAATCTTTTTTATCCTAAAATTTCACAAATTTTTAATCAATTCACGCCTTTAGAAAATAAAGAGCTAGAAGGCAAAATTAAAAGCATGATGAATCAAGCAGGTTTTAGAAGTGAGGGGATATTTGTTATGGATGCAAGCAAGCGAGATGGGCGCTTGAATGCGTATTTTGGAGGCTTGGGAAAAAATAAGCGAGTGGTATTATTTGATACTTTGTTGTCTAAGGTTGAAACTAAAGGACTTTTGGCTATTTTAGGGCATGAATTAGGGCATTTTAAACATAAGGATTTATTAAAGAGTTTAGCTCTTATGGGAGCGTTATTAGCAATCATTTTTGCTTTAATCTCTAATTTGCCATCAGCAGTGTTTGAGGGGTTTAATGTCTCAGAAACACCAGCAAGCTTGATTGCAATTTTATTATTGCTTTTACCGGTATTTTCCTTTTATGCGATGCCTATTATTGGATTTTTTAGCCGTAAGAATGAATATGCTGCGGATAGATTTGGGGCGAGCTTAAGCTCTAAAGAAACCTTAGCAGAGGCTTTGGTGTGTATTGTTAATGAAAATAAGGCTTTCCCATATTCACACCCTTTTTATATCTTCTTACATTATACGCACCCGCCTTTAGTAGAGCGTTTGAAAGCCTTAGATTACGAGATTGAATGACTATTTCTAAGGCATTAGGTCATGCTAGAGAGGAATTAGCTAAAGAGGGTTTTAGGGGGGCATTAGAATCTGAAAAGATTTTGAGTTTTGTGCTAAATAAAGAGCGTGTGTTTTTGCATGCTAACTCTCAAATGCTTTTAGACGAAAAAGAAAAAGAGCGTTTTTTTGCCCTAGTAAGAAAGCGTAGGGCTTATGAGCCTTTAGAGTATTTATTAAAGCGTTGCAGTTTTTATGGGCGTGATTTTTATGTCAATAAAAATGTGTTAATCCCACGCCCAGAAACAGAGATTTTGGTAGAAAAAGCTCTTCATCTCATCAATCAATATCATTTGCAAGATATAGGCGAAATAGGCATAGGTAGTGGGTGCATTTCAATTAGCTTGGCTTTGGAAAATCCTAGTATTTCTCTTTTGGCAAGCGATATTTCAAAAGGTGCTTTAGAGGTAGCGCAAAAAAATATTGATTCTTATCATTTATCAGAGCGTATTAAGTTAGTAGAGACAAATTTATGGGATAATATGCCTAGAATTCCTGAATTACTTATTTCTAATCCCCCTTATATTGCTAGGGGCTATCCTTTGGATAAGAGTGTTTTAAAAGAACCGCATAACGCTCTTTTTGGAGGTATTAAGGGTGATGAGATTTTAAAAGAAATCATTATTCAAGCCTCTGATTTACACATTAGGTTTTTAATTTGTGAAATGGGCTATAATCAGCAAATGAGCATGCAAGAATGCCTAAAAGCTTGTGGTTATAAGGCGGAGTTTTATAAAGATTGGAGTGGTTTTGATAGGGGGTTTATAGGGATTTTAGATTCTTAAAAATAAGATTTTAAGAGTTATTGATTTAAGCATTTGGGGTTATTAGTTGGTGTTTTTGTATTACAATAAATTTATTCAAAATCTTATTGAGAAAGGAGCGCATTACTATGTATGCAGAAAAAATTCTTAATCATTTGACTAATAAATACCCTCATCAAAAAGAGTTTCATCAAGCTGTGCATGAGGCATTGAGTTCTTTAAAACCTCTTTTAGATAGCGATAAAAGTTTTGAAAAACATGCGATTTTAGAGCGTTTGGTTGAGCCTGAGAGAGAAATCTTTTTTAGAGTTTCTTGGCTAGATGATAATAACCAAATCCAAGTTAATCGTGGGTGTAGGATTGAGTTTAATTCCGCTATTGGCCCTTATAAGGGGGGCTTGAGATTTCACCCAAGTGTGAATG
Source organism: Helicobacter cetorum MIT 00-7128 (assembly GCF_000259255.1). NCBI lineage: Bacteria > Pseudomonadati > Campylobacterota > Epsilonproteobacteria > Campylobacterales > Helicobacteraceae > Helicobacter > Helicobacter cetorum. The sequence goes on along the minus strand of NC_017737.1, from coordinate 1,534,798 downwards.
AAAGCGTGATTAAATTTTTAGGTTTTGAGCAAGTATTAAAAAATTCACTCACTACTTTAGCTATGGGGGGTGCTAAGGGGGGGAGTGATTTTGACCCTAAAAATAAGAGCGAACATGAGATTATGCGCTTTTGTCAAGCCTTTATGAATGAATTATACCGCCATATTGGAGCGACCACTGATGTCCCAGCGGGAGATACAGGAGTTGGTGAAAGAGAAATTGGCTATTTGTTTGGGCAATATAAGAAGTTGGTTAATCGCTTTGAGGGAGTATTGACCGGTAAAGGGCTAACTTATGGGGGGAGTTTAGCTAGAAAAGAGGCTACAGGCTATGGGTGCGTGTATTTTGCTGAAGAAATGTTGCAAGAGAGAAACAGCTCTTTAGAGGGCAAGATTTGCACTATTTCTGGGAGTGGTAATGTAGCCATTTATACGATTGAAAAATTACTTCAAATGGGAGCAAAGCCCGTTACTGCAAGTGATTCTAATGGCATGATTTATGATAAAGATGGCATTGATTTGGCACTTTTAAAAGAGATTAAAGAAGTGCGTCGTGGAAGAATTAAAGAATATGCTTCAGAAAAAACAAGCGCTAAATACACGCCTGTAGAAAATTATCCTAAAGGGGGTAATGCCGTATGGCATGTGCCTTGTTTTGCGGCTTTTCCTAGTGCTACACAAAATGAATTGAGTGCTATTGATGCCAAAATGCTTTTAGCTAATGGGTGCAAATGTGTGGCTGAGGGAGCGAATATGCCCTCAACTAATGAGGCAATAGAGTTGTTTTTGCAGGCTAAGATTTCTTATGGACTAGGTAAGGCAGCAAATGCGGGGGGCGTGAGTGTGAGTGGCTTAGAAATGTCGCAAAATGCGAGTATGCATCCTTGGACTTTTGAAGTCGTTGATGCGAAGTTGCGCCATATTATGAAAGAGATTTATAAAAATGTCTCAGAAACCGCTAAGGAGTTTAAAGACCCTACGAATTTTGTTCTAGGGGCTAATATTGCCGGCTTTAGAAAGGTCGCACAAGCTATGATAGCCCAAGGGGTTTAAGGAGCTGTTTTATTGGAGGGGTTAAACTTAGAATGGTTTGCTGTTTGTTTTTTTTTTTTTTTTGATTTCATGGGATTCTAGCTTTTGGGTTTAAGACTTAAGAGCTAGGTATTTTTAATAAAAGGAGATAACATGGGAAAAGGTCAACCTAGTTCTAACCCTAATGGTGCAGGATTTCCTTCAACTACCGGTAATCCTAGTGGTGGTGGTCGTGGGAATAACGCTCCTAAAGGTAAGTAAAGCGTTAAGCTTGGTAGCTTTTAGCTAACAAGCTGTTTTGGTGTGGAGGGGGTTATTAAAACTTAATATACACACGATAGAATACGATGTTAAATATTTTTATTATTTCACTTAAATGCTTTGTAAAAAGATATTCTTATGCTACAAACTTAGTCAAACAAGAAAATGCTAACAATAAATACTCTTGGCATATTTTTGATGCTATAGATGCTAAAGGCTTAGATTTTAAAAATGATATGTTTTTAAAAGAGCATACAAGAGATTTTTTCTTACAAATGCAATCCACAAAACAAGCTAATTGTTTGGACTATCTATTAAGTATTAAATGGCATGGCAAAGAATTAAGTCATAGTGAAATAGCTTGTTATTACTCGCATTATTTATTGTGGCAAAAATGTATAGAGTTGCAAAAACCTATAGTTGTTTTAGAAGATGATGTGAGTTTGCATTCTAATTTTTATGAAGGGTTGAAAGCGATACAAACGAGTGGATTTGACTATGTAAGGCTTATGCATTTAAAAAACGCCAAATTAAAATCACAAGCCAAGACTAAAAGCTTAAAACCCTATTTCAAGCAACTTCTGCAAGACACTTATGGTTTAGGAGCGCAAGGCTATTTCATCACCCCAAAAGCGGCGTCAAGATTTATTAAAGCGAGTAAGATTTTTGTTGTGCCGGTGGATTTTTTGATGGATGCGTATTTTTACCACCAAGTGCCTAATATCGTGTATGAACCCTTTTTAATTCAAGACAAAGAGGAAGTTAGCACCATTACTAGAATCAAAGACATTAAAACATTGCCAAAAATGATTTATTTTTTACACAAGCTGTATAAAAAATTTTATAAATTATTTTATGATACATTCAAAACTTAAGGTCGTCTTTATAAGCGGTGTTTTTTAAAATCTCAAACCAAATACCCGCTTTTGGGGCATTTTTGTTTATCCAAGGCTTATAATTTATGCCAAACTCTTTATTTTCGCCATAAAAATGTAAAATAACACATTGCTCTAAGCTCTCTTTAATGGATTTATAATAGTGTGGGTGCAATCCCTCATAGCATTGATTTAAAGATAAATTTTTGTATTGAGAAGATAAAATCTCATATTTTAAGGGGAGATATTCTATTTTATCAAAGACTAATGCACTAATTTTAGACTCATAATACATGGTAGTGTTGCAATATTTTTTAATCATCTTTAAAAATTTTTCTTCTAAAAAAAGTTTGCGTATTAAGGCTAAATTAATAATTAGATAGTGTTCTTTCAAACACACTTTTTTGTGCCTATCTAGTCTTATGACTCCAGCAAACACTTTATTTTCATTAAAATTGATAAAACTTTCTGTAATATCCTTACAAAACACAACATCTACATCACTAAAAATAATCTTGTCATAATTTAAAAAAATACTTGCACTCAAATATTTATAAAGATACATATCTCCAAATCTTTTTTGAGCCTTTGAATGAGCGTGGAAAATGTAGTTTTCTCCCCACGGGTTATAAGAAGACACATCAATAAATTCTAAAGAAGAATATGCTTTAAAAGGTTTTATCGTGGCTTGCAGTTTTGCTTGATGGATTGAAGAAAGATTTTTGTGTAAAGCATAAAGCTTGTAATAAACGCCGCACTGAGCGTTTTTCAACAAAGAATAAAAGGCAACGCTAGCGGCTATCGCATAATTATCATCAAAAGCAAAAATAATAGGAATAGTCATATTTTTGGGTATTTTTATATAAAATGGAGCTTTGCATCGGTATTTTTAGTCAAAAAATTTTCTAAGGTTTGCTGTCCTTGCTCTGTTTTTATGAGCGCAATGATTGTATTTTTATGTTTTTCTACATAGTTATTATACATGTTTAGATATTCTAAAATTTTAGAGTTAAAACAATCGGTATAAATTATAATTTTATCATCTGTATTTAATCGCTTAAAAAAATACCATAAATCTGTTATTTGAGCGTTTTTTGGCAAACCACAAACAATAAGATTTTTTGTATCTCTAGGGACTCTTAAAGCACATAAAGGAATGGGGGTTAAAATTAAAGGCTTAGTGGGCAAAGTTTTTTGCAAAACGAAAATATTATGCTCTGCGATATTTTGATAAGTTTCAGTGTTTATCCCTACACTTTCTACTACTTTTAAGATTTTGAACCCATTAGAAATGAATAATTTTTCATAGTAGCTAAAAGGTCTGTGGTAGTCCGTTCGGTAGTTATTATAAACAGTGTATTTTTCATACAAAAAAGTATCAGTATAAGGTTTTTTAGGATTTCTGCCTTGATGTCTGGAACTAGTGTGTGCGATTTCATCATAAAAAGGGGAGCAAACACTGATGATGGCTATACCATCATCTATCAACTTTTGATTGATTTGAGACATAATATATTCATTTATTGCATTATCTACAAAACACAAAACCAAGTTGCATAAAATTAAATCATATGATTGATGGTGCGAAAAAATATCATCAACTAAGCAAATCTCTTTTTTGGCATGTTTTTTAAGAGTTTCTTTATCGATATCATAAGCGCTAGCGTTAGTGTTTTGAGATAAAGTATTGATGATGTTACATTTTCCAGCTCCATAATCCAAAATGGTTTTAGGGCTATATTTTTCAGCTAAGTTAATAATTGTAAGGTCATGAATGTTTTCCTTAGAATAACTTTGATTAAGCTTATGCCTTAAATCCTTACGCACTTTTTTAGCAAAATCTAGGGTGTAGGGATTTAAGGTTTTGAAATTTTCTTTTTGATTTTGCACATGCATTTTAAAATTGAGTAACATCTCTATATTGTCTGAGATGAGATTTTTATCAATCTCTTTAAAAGGATTCAATACATCAAGGATTAAATCTATCAAGTGCAACACTCTTAATAAATTTGCATACACTCTACTCATCAAATCTTTTATAAAAGCGTTTGTTTTGTCTAACAAGGCGTTTAAAATTTCATCGTTAGCGTTTAAATTTTTGGTTAAATCATTAAAAAAGCGATAAAACACTAAAGATTGCAAGTCGCTGTAAAATTTTTCTCCATCTTGCTTGAAAGGGGTAGTGTCTAGTGTCCTGTCATGTTTTAAGGGTAAAATCATTTCACCCAATTGATAACGGAACAAATTAGCATTGATGATTGCCCAGTTAAAATCACTCCTGCGATTATATCGTGTGCTATCCAAAACATAATTAGGCGTATTGAGTAATTGAGCGTTAAAAACAAGCGTGTTGCCCCCTCTGTAAACAGAATACTTTTGTGTGATTTGCCCCAAATCTTTAGGCTCAAATGTGATGTGTCTAAACACACTAACACCCTCTTTTAACAAAAGGGTTTGTTCCAACAAGGTTTTTAAATCCACATCAATAAAATAAGGGTATTCTAAGTGTTCAAAATGGCTGTTTGAATAATCGTAGTAAAAATCTTGCATAGGGCTGTTTGATTTAGGGGTGAATTTATGAGCTTTTAAATGGAGCAAATGATAATAAAAGTCCAGTAATTGCACCCTAAGAGCGCTAGAAAAAGGCAAAGGGGGGATATGAGAATTGAGGCAAAATAAAGCGTCATAGCCTAGAGACTTACTTTTAGCGATATGGTAAAAATAGTTTGGGGTAAAATCGCCTTTTTTAGATTGGACGCAAAAAAGGTGGTCATCATCTATGAGCCAAAAAATTTTATTAGGGCTATCTTTAAATTTTTGATATAAATGCTGTTGCAAAAAAGTGCGATTTTGTGCAATATAACCATGCTCTACATATCTTAAACGCACTAAGTTTAAATGTTTAAAGTTTGCAAACACCTCATCTAAAAAGCCTTTTTTAGCATTGTCTAAAATATAAAAATGATACTCTTTTAAATCATCTTTATAAAGCTTGAGTAAATTTTCAAACGATTGCAAAAGGGCTGTTAAATTCTTTTTACTCCTACTGATAGTGCCTATCACAAGCTCTAATTTTTTAGGGGTGGGTTTAAATTCCTTCAGTTCTAAAAAAGGAGTGTGTAATAATTGGGGTTTATCATGGGTGTAATCAAAAAGTTTTTTAGCCCTTTGCAAGGATTTTTCTTGTGCATCAGGAGAAAACAAATCAAAATACTTTCTATAAAACACCTCTAAGCCTTCTTGTTTGGCTTGTTTGTTGTTACTCACTCGCTCGTGTTTTAAGGCGTAATGATTGACTAGGCATGTATCAATGCATTTGACTTCTTTATGATATAAACTTGCATAGTTAATCAAACGCATGCACAAATCTCTGTCTGCCCCACTTTTTAGACTCTCATCAAAGCACCCGATGTTGAGTAACACTTCTAGATTCACGCAAAGATTGCTTGTTTGCATGTTAATGTTTTTGATAAATGCTCGCTCCAAACTCAAATCTTTTGCTTTGGGCGTCATTATCATTAGTTGCTTTTCTTCAATGCGTTTGAAAGCGCACGCCGTAGCGATGATTTGCATAGGGTTTGTGAGAATGTTTTCTTTAATGGTCTTTAAATAGCTCTTTTCCCAAGTATCATCATCATCTAAAAAGGCGATAAAAGTGTTTTTTAAAATCTCTAAATTTTGTTTAAAAAGCATTTGAGCAAGAATTTTAAAAATGGCAGTGTTATTGCTTCCGGTGTTAGAGTGGTGTTTGGTCCTAGCATTTGGGTGGATAAAGGTTTTAAAACTTTCTTTTAGACCCAAACTTTCTCTCAAGCTTTGCACTTTTTCAACTAAAAGTGCATGCTCTTTTTCAATACTATAATCGCTAATAATATAAATTCTTGTAGGTTCTAAATCTTGGCTATAGACAGATTTTAGAGCCTTGAGCAAAGATTCTAAACGCGAAAGACTTGTAGAGATAACAACAATCAATGAAAGTTCTTTCATAAAGACACACTTTCACAAAAAATCTTAAAATCTTGCTTGATTTTTGTGCTATCTAAATTAAAATCTTTAATTATCAAAGAAAAGTCATCACTATTGTTTGCTAGGCTCAGATAAGGCTTGATGTCTTGTTGTAAAGTTTTATCTTGCAAAACAAAGCACACAAAAGCACGCCTAAGCATACCCATAAACAAAACTTTGGAATAAGGAAAAATGCTATGACCTATATCGCACACCATTAAAACTTTTTGATGACTAAGGCGTAAATTGCTCGGTTTTAAATCGCTCAATACCCATTGTAGTTTTTTGAAAAAGAGCATTAAATCAATAAAAGCTTGTAATTTTAATGGGGTCTTAGAAGTAAATTTTTCAAAACTCTCGCTTTCTACAAAAGGATAACTCAATAAAATCCCATCTTTGAATTTTTGGATATTAAAGTTAGGCAAATGCTCTTGTTTTAAGTTTGCTAAACTTTCTTGTAAGGCACAGAGTTGGTAGCACAAGGCATTCTTTGTTATAAACTCATCTTGCCATTTAGAGTGCTTATAAAAATCTAACCATTTATAAACATTTTGGTTATCTCTAAAAACAAAGCCTTCAGGTCTCTCAGCTAAAAAAGTTAAATCTTTAAGTTTGCAATGTTGTGATAAAAAATGTTGCACTTTTTGTGTGTCCATTCTAGCTTTCTCAATCCCCTTAAAAACATAGGGGTCATACTCTTTGATTTTAGCATTCAACAACTCTAAAGCATGCTTAACGCTATGGGCCTTATAGATTTTGTCTTTACGGCGTGAATCTAAGGGTTTGTCTAAAAAATTTTGAGCGATGCCTTCTACATCTAAAGCAATCATAAGTTTTTGCATTTGCCATGCAAAAGCGATTTCTGCTAAAGTGCCAGCTTTCCCACCCACAATAATGACCGCTTGGGCTAAAGAAATGAGGACATTAGCTTGACTTAGCCCTAACCCTGTAGGGATACTCACATCTATATAAGGATTTTGCATACCTGTATCGTAGTTAGGCAACACCCCTATAACGCAACCTTTGGTATAATGTTTGGAATTTCTAGCCCCCTTACTGACTGATTCCATCACGCCCCCCAAACCCCCATTAGCCACCCTATAGCCATTATCTATTAATAATTCGCCTAATTCTAAAGCTATGGTATTTTTAATGTCATTAGGACTTAAAGAAGCATCGCCTATTACCGCAATAGTTTTCATCATTAAGCCTTTAATTCTTGTTTGTAGATTTCATTTATCTGCATTATTTTTTGTAAAACTAAAGCTTTATAGTTGTGATTCTTTTCTAAATGTGTGATTAGGGCTGGAATGTCCTTGTTTAAACAATGGCTGTCATAAAAAGGGCTTTCTTCAAACACAAAACTAAAAAAGCGACTCATTCTCTCATCTAACAAAAACAATTCTCTTATTTCAAAAAAATCAGCTTCCAAAGTTTTGGCGATGCGATAAAACTCATTCATAAAGGTTACTTTAGTGGCTATAAAGCTGTTTTCCATGTATTTTGTAATTTCAGCGTTTAGAGCAGTGGTGGTGCGGATGATGAAATTTGATGGCACAAAAAATTGATAGAGATTAGCAACTTTGTGTGTTAAATGTGTCTTGCCCCCTAAAATTACAAAATGATTATTAAAGTTTTGATTATTGAGAGTGCTACCAAAATATTCAGGGCTAAAAATAATCTTTTTATTAGTCTCTTTAATGAATGCATCTGTGGTATTAGGGGGAATAGTGGATTTAATGATATAAATGTCAGCTTTTAAAGTGCTTAATACTTCTTTGACATTTTTTAAATTACATTCTTGCTTAGAGTCATTGTCGGTAGGGACACAAATAAAAGCATATTTTAGAGAGTTATTAGGGCTATTTTCTAGTTTAAAGCCTAGTTTAGGGTCATAAATCTTAAGTTTAACCTTAGGGCTTAAAGTGTCTAAAACTAATGAAGTCTTTGCTTTTTGTGTTAATGTTTTAAGCTTTTCTAGCTCTTCTAAAGATTTGTGGGTAAAAAACTTGGTCATGTTTTTTCCTACCACACCAAAACCTACAATGATAATTTCTAGCATTCAATTCCTTTTAATCTAATTACAAAGGAACTATATTATCAAAAAAAAAAAAAAACGCAAAGTCAAGAAACTACATCCATTCAATAATCTTGCCTACCACATTTGCCTCATAGCATTTGATAGAAGTTTTTTGACTGGGTTTTTTAGGCAAAATGGCTTTTAAAAAACCATAATTCTCCATTTCTTTTAACCTTGCATTCAAATTAGGGGCTTCTAAAATCCTACCATTTAAACTAACCTCACCTAAAAAGGCGGTTTTATTGTCAATTTTTCTGTTTCTAAAGCTTGAGAGAATGCTTGCAATTACGGCTAAATCACAAGCTGGTTCACTAATCTTAATGCCCCCACTCACATTAATAAACACATCATGGCGATTGAGTGGGATTTCTAGCTTTTTTTCTAACAGAGCTATGAGCATGTTAAGCCTATTAGTATCAAATCCATTAGCTAGTCTTTTTGGCATTCCAAACGCACATTCACTCACTAACGCTTGGATTTCTAAGATTAATGCTCTTGAGCCTTCCAAGGTAATGGTAATTGCACTCCCTTCCATGGGTTCTTCTTTAGAAAAAAACAAGCTTGAAGTTTCTTTGGCACTCACTAAGCCTTGCTCTTTCATCTCAAAGAGTCCGATTTCACTTGTAGGACCAAAGCGGTTTTTAAAGCTCCTTAAAATCCGTAATTCTCTACTAGGATCACCTTCAAAGTATAACACGCTATCTACCATATGCTCTAGCACCCTAGGGCCAGCAATTGAGCCTTCTTTAGTAATATGACCGATAATAAAAATAGCAATGTCTCTAGTCTTGGCTAAACGCATAAGTTCAAAAGTGATTTCTCTCACTTGCGAAATAGAACCGGGTGCTGAAGAAATCTCTGGCGAATAGAGCGTTTGGATAGAATCAATCACGCAAGCAAAGTAATTTTCGCTTTCAATATTAGCCTTAATTACAGGCCAATTGATTTCATTGAGCAAAAACAACTCTTTTTCTATGCAATCTAGCCTAGTGGCTCGCATTTTAATTTGACTCAAGCTCTCTTCGCCACTCACATACAAAACCTTTTGCTTATTTCTAGCCAACCCAGAAGCAACTTTTAAAAGCAAAGTGGATTTCCCCACCCCTGGGCTTCCCCCAACTAAATACAATCCCCCCTTAGCAATCCCCCCACCTAGAACAATATCTAGTTCGCTTTGAGTGGATGGAAATTTAATGACTTCTTCATGCTCAATTTCAACAATAGAAATGCTTTTTTGTGTTTTTGAAAGCGGAGATTGAATAGTCTTTAAAACTTCCTTTTGAGTTTGGTTTAATTCTACAAAGCTCTCCCATGAGTTGCACTGAATGCATTTGCCTAGCCATTTAGGGCTAGTAAAACCACAATGCTGGCACTCAAATAAAGAAGTTTTTTTAGCCATAATAATTCCTTAAGTGCTTTTAATCTTTATAAGAATTATACAATTAAAGTTTTTGCTTGGATTTTAGAATAAATTAAGATTTTAAAATAAGGGCATAAGCCAAGCAAGAACTTGGCTTATTAAAAGACTAAGAGCGAGCGTCTTGTTCTATTTTTCGCAAGGCTTTTAAAATGTAGCGCTTGATATAAGAGCCTACGCTTTCCTCCTCATCATTAGCAATTTTCTCTAATTTGACATATTGCTCATCAGAGAAATACAAGCTCACAGCACGAGTTTTTTTGCTCGCATCGCTTTTAGGTTTGCGCCCTAGCTTACTCTTGGTTTTTGTTTCTTGTTCTTGAGACAAATTGTCTTCATAGTAAGGCATTTTCATATCATAATCCTTTCAAAATCAAATTTCTTATTAAAGGCCAAAAAACTAATAATGGTTTGTTTGGTGTTAGATTATCAAAAAATATTAAACAATATTAGAAATAGTAGTTAAAATGTTGTAAAATCCTTAAGATAGGGGCTTTTAATTAGTATATTTTAGTTCTTTGGAGTGGTTTTATGGATATAAATTTGAGAAAAAAGTTGTTTGCTTACTATAGGTTTTATTTAGGGGTAGATTTTGTTTTAAATCTTAAATACTCTAAAGAAGATGAAGAAACTTTTTTAGCTTTACCAATCTTAGATGCTTTAGAAAAAGAAAAGCAAAAATATTGTCAAGAAATTTGCAATAGTTCTTCTAAGAAAGAGTCCATTGAGACCAAATGGACTACACCTAATGATATTGAAAAAATTATTTGTCAGTATCAATCACAAGAGAAAAATATTTCTTTAAAACCTTTTGTTTCTTTGGATAATTTGGATAATTTTTTACCATTTAAAAAGATTATGCTAGACATAGAACAAAAAATGCAGATTAAAAAATGGGATTTAAATTCTAAAGAAGATGAATTGGGTAGCTTTAAACCTTACTTTAGATATGCGATTGCATTTAATCTCATTTCTTCTATCCCTTGTAAAAAAAAGGATTTTATCCCAACATTTGTAGTTGTATTTGAAGGGAGTTGTATAAAAGAAATTTTTGATTGTATAGAAAATGTTATCAATAATAAAAATCCTATTAAACAAGGCGTTATTTTGTGTAACCCTAAAATTTTAGAGACTTATACTTTTAAGAGTTGTATGCTAGATGAGGTAGATGAAATAGCTAAGCATTTATTGGAATTTGATTTTAATACTCTTAAAGAAAAGCTTGAAATACTTTTAAGAACAAATATAAAAGATGTCTCACATTACTTACTTGACAATGAATTTCAAGCCTATCTTATTGCTATCCCTCCACTTTATACTAGCGGACTTATGAAAATTTATGATAGACATTTATTAGAAGAAGAACATAATCATAATGAGCTTTTAAGCTCCTTTTTCTCTTTAGAGCAAATACTGCCTACGAAAAAAATGACCACTAAAGTTATTTTAGAATCTTATCAAAGTCATTTAGGAAGTTTTAGTAAGCATTTTAGTTTGAAAAAGTCCCAGCGCAATGCTTTGAGTGCTTATTTGAAAGGTAATAATATTGTTTCTGTTAATGGGGCACCAGGGACAGGTAAAAGCGCGCTTTTACAAACAATATTTGCTGATTATGTAGTGCATGAGAGTTTGCAAACTTACGAAAAATATCAAAAAGAAAATTCTGTTGTTTTTGCACCACCAATTGTGTGTGCCTCTACAAATAACCAAGCTTTAAAAAATATTTCAGAGAGCATGTTAAAAGTTTTTTCAGAAAATGGCGAAAATAATTCTTTGTTATATAGGAGGTTTTTAGGTCAAAAAATAGCCATTAGAGATAAAATAGATTTTTCTAAAAATATTTTTATCCCCTCAATTAAAAGTCAAAATAATTATGATAATGAAAAATATTCAATCTTTAATCTGTCCAAACAAGAAATTAATGGTATTCATAGAAATATTATTGAGCAAGGTTTGGCTTATTATTTAGAATGCATGCGTTTATTGATTAAAGAGCCTAGCATGCAAGAGGCTTTAACTAATAATGATTTTTTCTATGATGAAAATAAAGATGAATTAGAGCTTTTAAAAGAGAGTGCTAAACTTTTTTATGGTCTTATTAAGGATAATCAAAAAAAGATTGAAAGCTCTTTTGAGCTAGGGGATTTATTAGAAAGATTACATTTTTTAGAAGAAAAAATTATCAATAAAGCTCAAGAAAGACAATCTTTAGGGGAAATAAAACAAGCTTTAAAAATATTGACTTCTAAAAAAGACAGAGAAAATATCTGTGAGATAATAAAAACCAATCAAAAAATAAGTAAGGATATACAAGAGATTAAGAAATTAGAAAAGTTTTTTGATATAAAAATAAGTGGCGAAGAAATTCAAAAGGTTATTATACAAGCCTCCTTTTTTGAAAAAATAATTTATAAGATTTTTAAAAGAGGTGCGATTGCTCTAAGGATTAAAAACATTCAACAAGAAAAGATAGAGCAATATAACTTAAAAGTTAGCAAACTTCAAGGGACAATTGATATTAAAAAAGAGAAATGTAAGCAACTAGAGGCTAACTTTAAAAATTATTCAAAATTGAAAATTTTAGAGGACATATTAGGCAAAGAAGAATGGTTTAATTTTATTGAAATTTCAAATGAAGTTTTTAATCAGTCTTTGGATTTTTTTGAAGAGCGTAATAAAAACTTAGATATTAAAGAGCGAAACGATAACTTTTATTATGCCTTGCATTTATTGGAGGCTTTGTTTTTGATTTATCACTTGGATACTTCCATAATGCCTTTATGTCCAAAATGTCAAGTCCAATTGAAGCTTTCAGATAATCAAAAAGCTTTAGAATGTCCTCAATGTCATGGTTGTTGCGTTATTGAAACGCAGTGTAAAAATTTTAATAAATTTCATAATTTTCATTTAAAAGAAAATGAGTATAAGGGTTTTATTCTTTCTTGCTTGAAAAATCCAGATTATATCGTTAGTGAAAATGTTCAAAATGATAAGAGATACTTTAATGTGAATGTAAGTAAAAAACAAAACATAGACTTTAGACAAATAATTGCTATTTTCCCTATGGTGTGTTGCACTAATGCGAGTTTTTATAACGCTGTTTATCCTTTTGAAGAAGACAAATTTAAGCTCTTGTTGATTGATGAGGCTGGAACTATTGATGCCTCTAAAATGGCTATTTTACAAAGCGCAAAAAAGGCTGTATTATTTGGGGATTCTTTGCAGCTCAAACCGGTTTTGCTCTATAGAGAAAAGAGCGAAGATGCTTTGGTTAATTCTATTGTTGGAGACTCTAGGATAATAGAGCATTTTTCATGCGCTAATGACAGAGCGTTTAATAATGCAACTGCGATTGCCAATCGCTGTAGCAAGCACATTTTTCCTTATGAACACCACGAAATGCAAGGGGATATTTGGCTTAAAGAGCATTTTAGATGTAATAAATGGATTATGGATGTTGCCAATGAGCTTGTTTATCACAATGAAATGATTAATTGCAAACAAGAATCTATTTCTAATGTCTGCCCTTTAGAATTTATTGAACACAACCACCAAAAAGATAGTCATAATGTCAATGAGGGCGAAATTGAAGAAATGATTAATTTTTATAGAAAATAAGAGAGGGGAGTATATAAAAAAGCTTGGTTTGAATGAAGATGAATACTATCAAAATATAGGGATTATCACGCCTTTTGTTAACCAAGAAATAGCCATAAAAGAGAGATTTAAAGAATACTCGGATTTAGAAATAGGCACTGTGCATAAATTTCAAGGGTCTGAAAAAAAGATTATTTTATTTTCATCTGTTTATAACACTAATGATATTGATGCTAAAAATTTCTTTTTTAATTCTACTGATGCAAGCATGATAAATGTCGCTATCACAAGAGCTAAAGAAGTGTTTGTTTTATTTGGGAATAAGGAAACTTTGCATGTAGATGAGACACATATGTTTACGCTAACTAAGCATATAGAGCATATAGATGAGACATATATGGGTGTGCCAACTGAGCATATTCTAGATGAAGCAAATCATGCCAAAAAAAGGATAAAAACTTCAAATTATCATAAGGAATGGAAATATCAGGGATGGAAATATGAATGCCAAGTGGCTAAATACTATCAAGAAAGGGGTTATGAAATTTTTATCAATGAAGATAGTTATAAAGGCAAAGAGAACGAAAAATATGATTTTGTAAAAGAAAATTTTTCAGATTTATTTGAGATGGTTTGCAATTTTTCTGACCATTTTAAAGATATTCCAAAAAACTCTCAAAGTGCCATAGACTTAATATGCCAAAAAGATGAAGAGGTGTTATTGATTCAATGTAAGGATTGGAACGCTACTACAAATTTATCGTATAAGAAAGAAGAATTGGAGCGTTTTGCCTCTGTTAAAAAATCCGCTAATTGTCAAAAAATTTTAGTTTTTTCAGAAGAGAAATTAAAAGATGAAAGTGTAAAATTAAATTTAGATGTGGATAAAATTATATATTTCTAAAAGATATTGAAAGGGGATAATTGTGAATTTATGGGTAGTTTAGGGTTTAGTGATTAGAATAATTACTTACAAAAGGTTTGGTGTTAATAGTGCTTTACCTATGGCTTATGCTACAATAATTTATTGGCAAATCAAAACAAGCCATAGTTTTCATAAAAATGAAATTGTTGGTTTTTGATAATTTCTAAATTTTAAAAAGGAGAAATTTAAATGAGACGGAGTTTTTTAAAGACGATTAGCTTGGGTGCAATAGCACTCTCTCTTGGTTTGTTAAATCCTCTAAGTTCAGCAAGCTATCCTCCCATTAAAAATACTAAAGTAGGTTTAGCGCTTTCTAGTCATCCCTTGGCAAGTCAAGTAGGACAGAAAGTATTAGAAGAGGGGGGTAATGCTATTGATGCAGCCGTGGCTGTAGGTTTTGCTCTAGCGGTAGTGCATCCTGCAGCAGGCAATATTGGTGGTGGAGGCTTTGCGGTCATTCATTTGGCAAATGGAGAGAATATTACTTTAGATTTTAGAGAAAAAGCACCTCTAAAAGCTACAAGAGATATGTTTTTAGATAAGCAAGGCAATGTAATTCCTAAACTTAGCGAAGATGGTTATTTAGCTGCTGGAGTTCCCGGAACTGTGGCAGGAATGGAGGCTATGTTAAAAAAATATGGCACCAAAAAATTATCTAGGCTCATTGACCCAGCTATTAAACTTGCTGAGCATGGTTATACCATCTCTCAAAGACAAGCAGAGACTTTAAAAGAAGCTCATGAACGCTTTAATAAATATGCTTCAAGCAAGAAATATTTTTTCAAAAAAGGTCATCATGATTATCAAGAGGGTGATTTATTTATTCAAAGAGATTTAGCAAAAACTCTAACTCAAATCAAGTTGCAAGGTGCTAAGGGCTTTTATCGTGGGCATACAGCAGAGCTCATTGAAAAGGATATGAAAAAAAATGGTGGCATTATCACCAAAGAAGATTTAGCTAATTATAAAGTTAAATGGCGCAAACCTGTAGTAGGGACTTATAGGGGGTATAAGATTATTTCTATGTCGCCCCCAAGCTCTGGAGGAACGCATTTAATTGAAATTTTAAATGTTATGGAAAATGCGGATTTATCTACTCAAGGCTTTGGCTCTTCTAAAAATATCCATATTGCAGCAGAGGCTATGCGCCAAGCTTACGCAGATAGGTCAGTTTATATGGGCGACCCTGATTTTGTGCAAGTGCCTGTAGAAAAACTTACTAGCAAAGCTTATGCAAAGAAGATTTTTGAGAGCATTCAGCCAGATACCGTAACTCCTAGCGCTAAGATTAAGCCCGGTTTTAATCAACTACATGAGGGCAATAACACCACACATTATTCAGTGGTGGATAAATGGGGTAATGCAGTGAGTGTTACTTATACCATTAACGCATCTTATGGGAGTGCAGCAGCTATTGATGGGGCAGGATTTTTGTTGAATAACGAAATGGACGATTTTTCTATCAAGCCCGGCAATCCTAATCTCTATGGCTTAGTAGGGGGCGATGCTAATGCGATTGAGGCTAATAAACGCCCCTTAAGCTCTATGTCGCCTACTATTGTTTTGAAAAACAATAAGGTCTTTATGGTGGTAGGAAGTCCAGGAGGAGCTAGAATTATTACTACGGTATTGCAAGTGATTTCTAATGTGATTGACTATAATATGAATATTTCTGAAGCAGTTTCTGCACCAAGATTTCATATGCAATGGCTCCCTGATGAGTTAAGGATTGAAAAATATGGCATGCCCTCTGATGTAAAAGATAATCTTACAAAAATGGGCTATCAAATTGTTACAAAGCCTGTTATGGGCGATGTGAATGCGATTCTTATCAAGCCAAAAGGTCGTGTATTTTATGGGGCTACTGACCCAAGAAAAGAATTTTAAGAAAATTAATAATTCTTAGTCTTAAACAAGATGCTAACCTCATTATTTGATTGAGGTTAGTAATTATTTAGTATAATTCGGATATTTTTAAAAAATTTCTTGTGTTTTTGGCAAATTAAACTGAATTGTTAATGAAATTATTATAAAATTCTTGTAACAAGACGATATTGAATTACATGGAGAATGTTTAGGTTATATCTTTAAACTTTAAGATTTTTCAAAGATAACCAATGGTCATACGATTAAGGAGAGTAAATGAGAAATGTATGCAAGGTAGTATTAAAAAGTTGCTTGGTTGGGGCGTTGTTGTTTGGCACTCTTAGCGCAAAGCACCTTGCAGAAAAAGGAACTTTTGTTTATAGAGGGGAAGAGGCTTATGATAACCGAGAGTATATCCAAGCAGTCCGCTACTATGAAGAGGCTATTGAACATAATGAACCGCTTGCCTATGTCCTTTTAGGCATTATGTATAAAAATGGTAGAGGTGTAGTAAAGAGCGATGCAAAAGCAGTAGAATACTTCAAAAAGGCAGTAGAGAATGATGTGCCTAGAGGGTATAATAATTTGGGTGTGATGTATAAAGAGGGTAGGGGTGTGCCTAAAGATGAGCAAAAAGCTGTGGAGCTTTTTAGAACGGCCGCAGAAAAAGGCTACACTAACGCATATATCAATTTAGGTATCATGTATATGGATGGCATGGGCGTTAAGAGTGATTATGCTAGAGCGACAGAATACTTTGGAAGAGCTATTTCAAAAGGAAGTGCTGAGGCTTATATTCTCTTGGGCGATATTTATTATTATGGTAATGAACAACTTGGCATAGAAGAAGACCAAGACAAGGCTATCATGTATTATAGAATGGCAGCTGATATGGGTTCATCTCAAGCGTATGAGGGTTTAGCTAAGTCCTATCAATATGGATTGGGTGTTCCAAAAGATGGCAAAAAAGCTGAAGAATACAAAAAGCGTGCATGTGAATTGAGTAACGATAAGGATTGCATGAAAAAAATGAATATCTCAAGTAATTAAGCTTGGGGTATGCGATATTCCTTTCTTTTACCTAAACTTTACCCCCCCAAAAAGTATCCTTTTTGATTTTAAAAATTTCTAGTTAGGCAAAATATAGGCAAGCAATCTTTAAAGCCTTTCGTTGCTAAATACCCCAAAATTGAAGAACTACAAAGAAGACAATAAAGTAGTTAAGGCATTTTTGGATAGATATATTAAAGAGCATGAGTTCTTTAAGAAAAATAACAAAAAGGCTAGTAGCTCCAACAATGATGAGACTAGACCTGCTACACCTAAGCAAATTAGCTTTGCTGAGAGCTTGGCTAAAAAGCACAATATCAAGCTCCCTAAAGACTATCAAAGTAATATTAAAGTGTGTGCGGACTTTATCGCTAAGCATAGTAAGAAGTAAGTAAATTTTGCTAAACTAGAACCTAATTAAATTTGATTAGGGAGTTTAGCATGCTCTATATTCCACCCACTTCTAAAGAAGTCTATGTTAGCTCTATTGTGGCTTTAAATATCCACTCCCCACAAGGCACAGGAGATTGGCATAGTAGCTATGTTTTAAGAGATAATGCGTTTGATGATATGGGGGTTTATATCTATGGTGAAAAGCAAGCTCATAACACCAATAAACTACTAGGCAATCTAGGCATTATAGATGGCACAGAGAGATTAAATAAAATGGGTTATTACCCTAAAAACTCCCCCACTTATATTGCAGACCACCCAAGAGCTTGTGTGGATTATCTCTATATGGCAGTATTAAAGACGGGCTCACTAGGTAGAGTTATGCTAGATGAATGGTTTCCTGGCATAGAAGATAAGAAGAGTGTGTATGAATTATTAGAGATTATGCGCCCCAAATTGAATGATTTAGAAAGAGAGAATTTAGATAAATGGATAGCAAGAAACCCCATTATAGAGTGATTTTAACCCTATTAAAATAAGCAAAAGGTTTATTATAGCTATTGAATAGATTTTAGGATATTTTTTATTACCTTTGATAGTTTATTCTTAATTTTTTGATATGATGTCTTTAATGAAAGCTTTAGAAAAAGTGTTTGATTACTCGCTCAATCTTTGATTTTTGTAAAAGCAGATTGCTTGGCTGTATTATTGGTGTTTATGCTTATTTATATAGATTGTGTAAAAATATTAAATGTTTTATAATTGTTTTTTTAGTTTTATTGTATAGCAATAATAATATTTAATTTTTTAAAAATATACAATAAATGATTTGTTGATATAAATCTTAAATAAAAAATATATTAAAAAATATGAAGGGTTAGACTTTGTTTTGATTAAGCGCTGATGATAAAACCAACAAAAATAACCTAATATTCTAAGGTGTTAAACAATAAACCTTGTAGCATTTGAGGTAGGTATTTTTAAGTTTTTAAAATCTCAAAAGCATATCTAATGCTTTTTGCTATCCTTAAGAACTATAAGAAGATAAGGATAAAAATAAATAGGCTAACACTTAACTTTTAAAAATGCTAAACACACTTTTATTCAGAAAAAAGCAAGGCATAAGCTATTAAAAAATCCCCCTTAAGAAAATGAGTTTTGTAATCAAAAGAAATCTCAACTTTTAATCTTTTTTAAAAATAAAAGGTCAATAAAAGAACCATAAGGAAAATAAATTAAATCTTTTTATTAAGAATATTATTGAATATGGATATTTAATTAGAACTAAGTCTTTAGTTATTGTGGAAGATAGTCTTTTTAGCCTATAAAAATAGATTTTTTATATGATTAAAAAATGTCAATATCTAACAAGAATAGACTTTTTACTATAAGGAGTGATATTTTTCGCATAAAAAATTTGATAGTTTTTAGAGTAGAAATTTTAAGCATATTCTTTTGGTAGCGTTGGTTGGTGTTTGATTGGCGTATGGCATTGATTGTGAAAAATGTCTCTAATATAATTAAGAGATAAGATTGTTAACTTAATCTTGCTTATTTGAAGAAATAACTCTCTCTAAAATAATCAAATAAAGCTTATTGACATTTAATGGTTGACATTTAATGGAATAAAAACAATCTAGTTCTTAAATTTTATAGAAAGTTACTTGGTGCTATTTCGTAAAAGAATGGCAATCTTGATGGGGTAAAATTGAGCTAAAAAAGAAGAAAACCTTCTTAAATCAATCTTGCTGGATTCTTATGCAAGTAGGTTTCTCCAACTCTTCTTCAGTAGGAATGTGGATATATTCTCCATTACCCACTTTTCTTAATTGTTTTAAAATGGTTTGAGAAGCGGTAGCAATCTCCCCTATATCCACTTCATCTTTAGAATTTTCAGAACCTGTAGCAATAATAGTTACACGCACTTGATCCACGGGAATATCATTTCTAGTAAGGTCGCCAAACTTAGTTTCTGCATCAGGATGAACACGCTCAGAAATAATATCAATAGCCTCCCAAAGCATAGATGCAGGATAATTTTCATGGTGCTCAAAACAAGCAATAACACCCATAGCTCCATCAATAGACACATCATCAAGTAGGGGGGACTGGATAGCATTCTCTACTGCAGTAGCAGCAGAATTTTCTCCTGTAGCCTCGCCAATTCCCATAAGGGCAAATCCTTTAAAACCAAAAATGGTTTTTAAGTCAGCAAAATCTACATTGATATTGCCCTCTTGAGTAATGACACCAGAAATCCCGCTAACAGCCCTTACTAGCACTTCATCTACTTCTCTAAGGCACTCATTAAAACCGGCAGTTCTTTTCATTGTAGAGCGTAGATTTTCATTAGGAATGACTACAATAGAATCACTGACTTTCTTTAATTCCTCTAATCCCTCTTCGGCTCTCTTTTTTCTTTTACTTCCCTCATGCTTAAAAGGTTTAGTAACTACAGCAACAGTAAGCGCCTCAGCCTCTTTGGCAATTCTAGCAATTACAGGAGCAGCTCCTGTTCCTGTGCCTCCACCAAGTCCAGTAGAAACAATGACTAAATTAGCCCCCTTAACCAATTCTCTAATCTCCTCAGCACTCTCTTCAGCAGCAGCTTTACCCACTTCAGAATTTGTGCCTGCGCCCAAACCACCTGTTGTTTCTTTACCTAAGCGGATTTTAATAGATGCAGGGTTGTTTTTAAGGTGTTGCTCATCAGTGTTGGTTGCAATGGGGATAACGCTTTGGTGCATGTTAGTTTCAATGAGATGTTTAATCATGTTAGAGCCACCACCCCCTACACCAAACACGACAATTTTAGCCCCTTTATGATGAGAGTCGTTTATTTCTTGAATTTCTGCTTGACCGATATTTTTTTCTTCGACTCCTACCTCATGAATCATAGCCATTCCCTTTAAATAATTTGCCAAAAGTTTTATTTGCTATTGGCAATTGAGTGTTGTGAATATTATAACATCTTTCATGGTATTTTGATATTGAAAATTAGGTCTTTTGACCTTGTTATTTTTGTTTATCATTTAAATCAAATAATGTATATTATAACTATAAAAATTATTTAATTTATTTTCTAATATATCTATGCTAAAATTTTACCGAGATTTCATCTGCTTCTTTAAGATACTCCATTTTGTAATTGGAATGTCATTGTTAATTGTCTTTTTAAAAATAATTACTTAGGTTAGCGATTAATCTCTTGTTATTGCAAAATATTGTTTAAAAATTACAAAAATCGTTTTAATTAAAAGATGATTTATTTTTTAGAAAATCAAGAGACATTTAATCAATTAAAATTTTGTAATACATAAAAACCCCTTAGGATTAAAGGGATTTTATTTTGGTTAAAACATGGTAGAGAATTTATCAAGAAAAGTCTTAAAAAGCCCCTTTTTTTGAGTGGGATTTGCGAGAAATGGTTTGTTGTCTTTGGGTGTTATAGGCGCTTGCAAATCGCTTAAATCTCTTCCTATGAATGATGGCTCTTCTTGAGGGGTTGGGAATGGATTTGTGTTAGGTTTTTTAATGCAATCGCTGTTTTCATGGTAGCGAATAATACCCTTTGAGTCTTGCTCATAGTTGGTATGCCCCCCTGCTTTATATAAAATCAAACCAACAGCCACTGAAAAACGAGGGTCTTTTAAATCTTCAAACATACCCATAATGTTATATTGTTCTGAGGGAGTAGCTAAGCGCACAGGACAAGTTTTAGGAAAGCCGTCAAAATAAGCTTTAGCCAATTCTTTAATGCCTTTCATCATAGTCATTCCACCTGTTAAGACAACGCCTCCGCCCAAATGCTCTTGTAGTCCGCTATCTTGAATCGCCATATGAATGATTCTAAAAGTTTCTAAGGCTCTTTCTTTCATAATGCGTTGCACTTCATTAAGAGGCACTACATGACTTTCTTTGCCATCTGAGCCGGTTGTAGGGATTTGGATTCCTTGGGTAGATTCTTCTTCACTTTCAGATAAATCGCCATACTTGATTTTTAACTCTTCAGCGTGAGGAAAAGGAGTGTTAAGCATATGGGATAAATCAGTGGTTAAGTGGTGTGAGCCAACAGGAATATACTGATTATAACGCATAGAATCGCCACTATATATCATAAGATTACAAGTCTCTCCGCCCATATCAATACAAGCTACACCAAATTCTTTTTCATCATTAGATAGTGTGGCAATAGAGGCAGCATAGGAATTAAGCACCATATTTTCAACTTCCACATCCGGTTGAATCATAATTTTTTCTAAGTTTTCAACATTGTTGTTGTCTGTATAAACAATATGCACAAAGACTTCTAGGCGAGTCCCACTCATGCCTAAGGGGTCATTGACATCTTGTCTATCCAAGGTAAAGCGATAGGGGAGAGCGTGCAAAATACGCTTATTAGTATCCAAACTAGCCTTAGCACAAGCATTCTTAATAGCACGATTAATGTCATCTATGGTAACAACATTATCTTTGGTGCTTGCTGCTCCAGCACTATTAGTGTTTTCTGCATAAGCCCCAGAAAATGAGACAATAGCTTTAGTTTTTCTAATAGAGCTATAAGGGGATTCTTCAAAAGATAAGGAAGAATGATTGGGAGCATCATAAGTGCTTAACCCAGCCATTTTTTTAGCATTATCAATAACCTCTTTGATAACACTAGAGGCATGCGAAAGGCTATTAATGCGCCCTCGTTTAATACCCTTAGAGTCTTGATGAGCAGTGCCAATAATGCGTAAAGTCCCATCTCTAAGCTCTGCAACTATAGCACAAACCTTTCTAGAACCAATATCAACCCCTAAAATGATTTCTTTATGTTCCATTTAGACTTCCTTGTATAGATTTTTCATAATTTATTGAATGTATTTGACAATTTTATAACGCTTTTTAAGCGCTTCTATTAAGGCATTATCAAATGAATTGGTTTTCATGTTGCCAATAAAGCGCTCCAAAAACTGATTTTCTTCAGCACTAAGAGCGTGATTAAAATTTTGCTGAGTGATTTTATACAAAACAACTTTGTTATTAATGTTTATAAAACCACTTTTTTCTTGGCGATTTAGTAGGGATTCAACAAATTTGGAGCTTTCCTCTGTATTAAGCTCAAGAATAGTGCCCTTAAAACCTGAACTAATATAACCAATATCTTTACCTTTAAAGGTTTTTAATTTTTCTTTGGCTAAAGCTTGCAATGCGTTTAGAGTTTTTTCTTGGCTTAAGCGAGCAATCAAAGTCTTTTTAGCTTCGTCAAAATTCTGTAGCTCATCTTTGGTTTTGGAGATAAGTTGCACAACCACAAAGCCATCTTTAAAGGGTTCAGGTTTTAAAATTTCAAGAGGCTTGAGTTTGTCTAGCTTGTGAGTGGTCTCTGTTGTAAAAGGGGAGTTATTTTCCTCAAATTTTTGTGTGGTGTAATTTTCTTGATGCCCTTTTTTTAGGGCAATGTAGCTCTTTAAGGCTTTTTCGTTAGCAATTTGTAGGCTCAAATCATGCTTAACTTGTTCTTGAATCTTTTTAAAACCTTCTAGTTTTCCCTCTTTGTCCAAATAAGATGCCTTATTTTTATTGTAATACTCTTCTAGTTCTTTTAAACTAGGGTTTTCTAGGCTAGAATCTATATATAAAGAGCGCACTTCAAAGCTAGTGGGTTTTTTAAAATCCTTTTTGTGTTTTTCGTAATATTGTTTCATCTCATCTTCACTAAGAGAGATTTTGACATCTTTGGGGTGCAAGATAAGAATTTCTACTTTATCTTGTAGTTTTGCCCAAAGTGATAAGCTAGATTGCTCTAAGGGAGTAGTGGTTTTAGGGAATAGGGCGCCAATTTTTTGCAAGATTAGGGATTTTTTTACACTTTCTTCAAAGAGTTTAGGGCGATAATTATTTGCTTGCAAAACTTCTTTATAAAGCTTTTCATCAAAGACACCATCTTTTTGAAAAACACTTGTTTTTTTGATTTCTTCAGCAATTTCTCTTTTACTAACACTAAGCCCTAAATCTAGGGCAAAATTCCTTAATAACGCTTGATTGATAAGCATATTCAATGCGCTATTTTCTAAGTGCATAGCCTTAATCTGCTCTTCTGTTAGCTCTTTAAAATTAGGGATAGACTCTGCATAAGCATCTTTAAGACGGCGGTATTCTTGGGCTAACTCAATTTGTGAAATTTCAATATCGCCTACTTTAGCCACACTACTGCCATGAAAAGAAAAACTATACTGCCCCCAACCTATCATACCTGCTGAGATGAAAGCAATCGTGCTTATCCATATAGTAATTACTAAATATTTTTTATGCTTTTGCATCCATTCAATCATAAGAACCCTAATTCCTTTAAAATCAAAGATTAATTTTTTAATTTCGGTATTTAATGTTAGGCTTAATAAACCTTGTGTAAAATCAAATAGCCTTATTTTAACCAAAGGTTATTAAAATTATCCTTATTACAAAGAGTTTTTAACATGAATTTTCAAGAAAATCTAGCCACTTTAGATTTAAAACATATTTGGCATCCTTGTTCACAAATGCAAGAGCATCAAAATTTTCCTATTATCCCTATTAAAAAGGCTAAAGGAATTTATCTCTATGATTTTAACAATAACGCCTATATGGATTTAATCAGCTCATGGTGGGTGAATCTCTTTGGACACAATAACGCTTATATTAGCGAGCAACTTAAAAATCAAATTGATAGCTTAGAGCATGTTTTGCTTGCATCTTTTAGCCACAAGCCTATCATTACACTTTCTCAAAGATTATGCAAACTCACGCAATTGGATAAATGTTTTTATGCAGATAATGGCTCATCTTGTATTGAAATCGCTTTAAAAATGAGCTACCACGCTCATTTTTTAGAGAATAAAACGCATCAAAAAAAGCTTTTTTTATCGCTCTCTAATTCCTATCATGGCGAGACTTTGGGAGCATTGAGCGTGGGTGATGTGAAACTTTATAAAGATACTTACACCCCTTTATTGCTCAATAATCTCATCACACCCGTGCCTAAAAATGACAACGAGATACAAGATTGCTTGAATGCTTTAAAGCATTTATTAGATGGGCATGCTAAAGAAATTTGTGCTTTTATTGTAGAGCCACTTTTACAATGTGCAGGAAATATGCATATTTATAGCACAAAGTATTTGGAGCAAGCCGTTTTATTGTGTAAGGAAAAAAAGATTCATATTATTTTTGATGAAATCGCCACAGGATTTGGACGCACAGGGACCATGTTTGCTTATGAGCAATGTAAAATTAAACCTGATTTTTTATGTTTGTCTAAGGGGATTAGTGGGGGGTATTTGCCTTTAAGTGTGCTACTAACTCATGATGAAATTTATAATAAATTTTATGCTCCCTATGAAGAAAATAAAGCGTTTTTGCATTCGCATAGTTATACAGGAAATGCCCTAGCGTGTGCGTGTGCAAATGCTACACTAGATATTTTTGAAAAAGAAAATATTATTGAAAAAAACCAAGCTTTAAGCGCATTTATTTTCAGCACTCTAGAAGAGGCATTAAAGGATTTGATAAAGCAACAAGTGGTGTATAATTTAAGGCATTTGGGTATGGTTTTTGCCTTTGAAGTATCCCTTCAAACTACAGAGCGTTTGAGTTTGAGCATTTTTAAAAAAGCATTAACCAAAGGCTTGTTATTACGCCCCTTGAATAATACGATTTATCTTATGCCCCCTTACATCATCACGCACAGAGAAATTGAAAAAGCAATTAGTAGTTTAGTAGAAATTATTAATGAATTGAAAACCTAGCAAGTGTTTTTAAGCAAGTTTAGGTTACAATAAGGGATAAAATGATTGAAATTAAAGGGATAGCATGAAAGTAAAAACATCAACAAATAAGCGTGTATTAGTGAAATTTTCTGGCGAAGCCTTAGCTGGGGATAATAATTTTGGAATTGATATTCATATTTTAGATTATATTGCCAAAGAAATTAAATCATTAGTTGAAAATGATATTGAAGTGGGTATTGTGATAGGCGGGGGCAATATTATTAGGGGGGTTAGTGCGGCTCAAGGGGGGATTATTAGACGCACCAGTGGGGATTATATGGGAATGCTCGCTACCGTGATTAATGCGGTGGCTATGCAAGAAGCCTTAGAGCATATTGGCTTAGATACAAGAGTGCAAAGTGCGATTGAGATTAAAGAGATTTGTGAAAGCTACATCTATAGAAAGGCTATCAGGCATTTAGAAAAGGGTAGGATTGTGATTTTTGGAGCTGGCACAGGGAATCCTTTCTTCACCACTGATACTGCCGCTACTTTAAGAGCAATTGAAATTGGGGCTGATTTAATTATTAAAGCCACCAAAGTAGATGGCATCTATGATAAAGACCCTAATAAATTTGAAGATGCCAAAAAATTAGATACTTTGAGCTACAATGATGCCTTACTTGGCAATATTGAAGTTATGGACGATACAGCGATTTCTTTAGCTAAAGACAATAAACTTCCTATCGTTGTGTGCAACATGTTTAAAAAAGATAATTTATTGCAAGTGATTAAGCACCAACAAGGCGTATTTTCTATGGTAAAATAACGCCTTTGTTGAGACTAAACCCCATCACAAAATAAAGGACTGAGATATTGAAAAAAGAAAGAACTGAAAGCTTGGTAGCTCAAGCATTGAAAAATATTGGAAACGACCGCTATGTATTAGATAATTTGGTATTTGCTCGTGTGAAGCAATTAAATGCTGGGGCAAAAACTTTGGTAAATATGGACCCTAAGCGCCATAAATTGGTAGATATTGCAATTCGTGAGATTGCTGAAGGCAAAATTGATATAGATAGGATAGATGAACGAAATTGATAAGTCCGTTGATATCGGCTTTTTACGCATTCTTGATGTTATAAAAAAGGTAAAAACCCCTAAGAGTGGGATTGAAATTCTAAGAACCCTAACTGATTTTACACCAAAGGTTGAGAGCGCTCTAGCTTTGGCTATGAAATGTCATAAGGGTCAACAAAGAAAGAGTGGCGAGCCTTATATTGTTCATTCTATTTGTGTGGCAAGCATTGTAGCCTTTTGTGGTGGCGATGAGGCTATGATATGTTCAGCGCTCTTACATGATGTGGTAGAAGATACTGATTGCAGTATTGAATATGTTAGACAAGAGTTTGGGCATGACATTGCCAACTTAGTAGATGCGCTCACTAAAATTACTGAGATTAGAAAAGAAGAGTTGGTTGTAGATAAGCAAAATCCTAGAATAGTGGTCTCTGCACTCACTTTTAGAAAAATTCTCATTAGTGCCATAGAAGACCCAAGGGCTTTGATTGTTAAAATTAGTGATAGATTGCATAACATGCTCACTTTAGATGCCTTGCCAAATGATAAGCAAGTGCGTATTTCTAAAGAGACTTTAGCGGTGTATGCCCCCATAGCAAGCCGACTAGGAATGTCATCAATCAAAAATGAGTTAGAGGACAAGAGTTTTTACTATATTTATCCTGAAGAATATAAAAATATTAAAGACTACTTGCACAAAAACAAACAATCTCTAATGCTAAAACTCAATGATTTTGCAAGCAAGCTAGAAAAAATGCTTTTGGATAGTGGATTTGTTAATTCTGATTTTAAGCTAGTAGCAAGAGTCAAGCGCCCTTATTCTATTTATCTTAAAATGCAACGAAAAGGGGCGGTCAATATTGATGAAATTTTAGACTTATTAGCCATTAGGATTTTATTAAAAAATCCTATTGATTGCTACAAGGTGCTAGGAATTATTCATTTGAATTTTAAACCCATAGTCTCTCGTTTCAAAGATTATATTGCTTTACCTAAGGAAAATGGCTATAAGACAATCCATACGACTATTTTTGATGAATCCTCCATTTATGAAGTGCAGATTCGCACTTTTGATATGCATGTAGGGGCAGAATATGGTAATTCGGCTCATTGGAAATACAAGTCTGGTGGCGTAGATACAGAATGCATGCGTTGGCTACAGAATTTTAAATACCATGACAGCGACTTTAAGACTAATCCCAAAGAATTTTATGAGCTTGCTAAGAATGATTTATATCGTGAAGATATTGTCGTTTTTTCGCCTAATGGAGACACTTATACTTTGCCGGTGGGAGCGATTGCTTTAGATTTTGCTTACATGGTGCATAGTGATTTGGGCGATAGAGCCACGAACGCTTATATCAATAATAAAAAAGCCTTGTTAAATCAGGAATTGAGAAGTGGTGATGTGGTTAAAATTATTAATGGCGATAAAATAACCCCTCGTTTTGTTTGGATAGACCAACTCAAAACTTCTAAGGCTAAAAATCATTTAAGAATCCAAAGAAAAAATCGCTTAAGAGAAATTGATGTTAAGAGCATGATGAATATTTTAACCACTTTTTTTGGACATCCTTTATTTGAAGATTTAGGCTTAAAGGATTATAAACTATTTGAAGAAAAGCTTTTAAGTTGTGGGGTAGAGACCACGCCCTTAGAGGCTATGAAAAATTTTGAACTTTTATCTAAGCTAAGCGAAGAAATAGAAGAAAAAGTCATGCTTTTGAAAGAAAGTGCTATTTTGGAATATAAAGAGGCGAGTTTATGGGCTAGAGGGCTTAGATACTTGGGTTTTAAGACAAGTATTCTGAGTTTTTTAACACCTAATAATCGCCAATGGCAGTGTAATGAGTTAGAAAATTTTACTATCTATACAAGCAATGCGCTAGATGTTAAGCAAGTGCTATTGAATGATTGTTGTCATCCTAAATATGGTGATGAAATCATTGCTATTGTTATGGACTCTAAAGAGCCAAAGGCTGTTGTGCATCACAAATTTTGCAAAGAGGCTATTGTAGATATTGATGCAGGACAGCCCATGATTTATATAGAATGGCATAAACGAGATAAGACAATTTATAAAATGATGTTTTATTTGGGAGAAAAAAAGGGTGTTTTAGCCCATCTGTTAGCCTTTTTAGCAAAAAATGAATGTAATGTTGTAGGGGTTTCTTATTCGGGTTATAAAGATAGCTACTCCCCACATTGTGAGGTGTGCTTTGAGATAACAACAGATAGAGCAGATGCTATGAGAACTTTATTAAGTAGAAAATATCAAGATAGAATCGTAGAATTTTCTAGTTTAGGCGATGCTTATGAATTATAAGCTATGATAATAAAGCTAAAATGAAATGAGGGATATAAGAATGGAGCAAAAAATTAGTATAGCCTTAAGAGAAATTGCTAGAGGCACTAATGAAATCATTGGGCTAGAATATATAGAAAAGCTCGTGAGAACTTACTATGAAAAAAAAGAGCGCTTTATTGTGAAAGCGGGGTTTGACCCTACAGCCCCAGACTTACACTTAGGTCATACGGTATTAATTCAAAAGCTTGCGTTATTGCAACAATATGGGGCTAAAGTAAAGTTTTTGATTGGGGATTTTACCGCAACAATAGGCGATCCGACCGGTAAAAGTGAGACTAGAAAACCCCTAAGCCAAGAGCAGGTTTTAGAAAACGCTAGAACCTATGAAGAGCAAATTTATAAGATTTTAGACAAAGAGCATACTGAAGTATGCTTTAATTCCACATGGCTTAATGCGCTAGGCACAAAAGGTATGGTAGAATTGAGCGCTAAATTTTCGGTTGCTAGAATGTTAGAAAGAGATGACTTTGAAAAGCGCTATAAAGAAAAGCGCCCCATTAGTATGGTGGAATTTCTCTATCCCTTATTGCAAGGTTATGATTCTGTAGCTATGCAAGCAGATATTGAACTTGGAGGAAATGACCAAAAGTTTAATTTGCTTGTAGGGCGGTTTTTGCAACGAGCTTATGGCTTAAATAAAGAGCAATCTGTAATTACTATGCCCTTATTAGAAGGGCTTGATGGGGTGCAAAAAATGAGTAAGAGCTTGGGTAATTATGTGGGAATTACCGAAGAACCCAATGCCATGTTTGGTAAGATTATGAGCATTAGCGACGATTTAATGTGGAAATATTACACTCTATTAAGCGCTCATTCTTTAAGCGAGATTGAAGACTTACAAGAAAAAGTAAAAAATGCCTCTTTGCACCCTAAGATAGCTAAGGAAAATTTAGCTTTAGAGATTGTAACTCGCTATTATGATAAGCAGGTTGCTAATATGGCTAAAGAGCAATTTGCTAAAGTTTTTAGCGCTAATCTTTTGCCAGAAGATATAAAACAAAAAGAGTTTAGCGAGGGGATTGGTATTTTAGAGGCATTAAAAAATGTTGGTTTTTGCCCTTCTACTTCACAAGCAAGGCGTGATATGCAAGGAGGGGGTGTAAGAATCAACCAAGAAGTCATTAAAGATGAGCATTATCATTTCACGCAAGGCACTTACATTATGCAATTAGGTAAGCGAAAATTTATAAAATTAATTATTTCTAAAGGATAAAGAGCGATGGCATCCACACTCAAACCACTAAAAATCGGCAAACACACCATAAAATTCCCTATTTTCCAAGGAGGAATGGGTGTGGGAATTAGCTGGGATGAACTAGCTGGAAATGTTGCCAAAGAAGGGGCTTTAGGGATAATTTCAGCAGTAGGAACGGGCTACTATAAAAACATGCGTTTTGTAGAAAAAATTATTGCTAAAAAGCCTTTTGAGGCATTGAATTTTTACTCCAAACAAGCTTTAAATGAGATTTTTGCTAATGCTAGAAAAATTTGTGGGAATAGCCCCCTTGGTGCTAATATTTTGCATGCCATTAATGATTATGGTCGTGTTCTAAGAGATGCATGCGAGGCAGGTGCTAATATTATTGTTACGGGGGCTGGTTTGCCTACTAATATGCCTGAATTTGCTAAGGATTTTAGTGATGTGGCTTTAGTGCCTATTATTTCTTCAGCTAAAGCATTA
Organism: Helicobacter cetorum MIT 00-7128; assembly: GCF_000259255.1. NCBI lineage: Bacteria > Pseudomonadati > Campylobacterota > Epsilonproteobacteria > Campylobacterales > Helicobacteraceae > Helicobacter > Helicobacter cetorum. Next base: position 1,504,439 of record NC_017737.1, on the reverse strand, counting down.
AGGATTATTTGTAAAAGATGGAGTGATAGATACAAAAGAGTGCCTGATGCGTTGATTGTAGAAGGACCTTTAAGTGGGGGACATCAAGGCTTTAAATATGAAGATTGTTTTAAAGAAGAGTTCCAATTAGAAAATTTAGTGCCTAGCATTGTAGAGGCAGCTAAAGAATGGGGGAATATTCCCATTATTGCAGCAGGGGGAATTTGGGATAGAAAAGATATAGATAAGATGTTAAGTCTTGGGGCAAGTGGGGTGCAAATGGCAACACGCTTTTTAGGCACTTATGAATGCGATGCTAAAGTGTATGCGGATATTCTACCCACACTCACACAGGAAAATATCTTATTGATTAAATCTCCTGTAGGCTATCCAGCAAGAGCCATAAATACCGGAGTTTTAAAGCGCATTGAAGAAGGCAATGCTCCCAAAATCGCATGCGTGAGTAATTGCGTAAGCCCTTGTAATAGAGGAGAAGAGGCCAAAAAGGTAGGCTATTGTATTGCTGATGGTTTGGGGCGTAGTTACTTGGGCAATAGAGAAGAAGGGCTATATTTTACCGGGGCTAATGGTTATAGAGTAGATAAAATTATTAGCGTGCATGAATTGATTAAAGAGCTTACGGAAGGCTGATTTATTTTGCTTGTGCGTTTAGGGGTTTTGTTATGTGCTATTTATTTGCAAATAGTGTGTGCCTCAGCCCTTAAAATCCAAGAAATTATTCCTTTTGGAACAAGCAGTGTAAGGATTGATTTTAATCAAGAGATTAAGCGTTTTAAAGAGGTTGGACTTAAGGGATTTAGAAGTTATTTGGAGGTTGAGGCTATCTTAGTAATTCCTAAAAAACGCTATCAATTTTTTAATCATAGCACAATTACTATTGCACAAAACACTCCAAAATTTGTGCGTGTGGTGCTAGATTATAACGCTAAGACAACTTATCAAACAAAAATAGTCGGCAATAAACTATATGTTTCTATTATCCCTAAGCAAATATCTCAAAAAACTGCTAGACAACCAATTATTCAAGCTAATTCTAAAAAATCTTTAAATAAGACTAATTATACAAAAGGCACTCAAAAGTCCCATGTAGTAGCTAAAAAAGAAGTAGCTAAAAAAGAAGTAGCTAAAAAAGAAGTAGCTAAAAAAGAAGTAGCTAAAAAAGAAGTAGCTAAAAAAGAAGTAGCTAAAAAAGAAGTAGCTAAAAAAGAAGTAGCTAAAAAAGAAGTAGCTAAAAAAGAAGTAGCTAAAAAAGAAGTTCAAAATGATAATAATAACCAACAACAAGAATTTATAGGAAAAGAAACCCACACATTATTAAATGCTAAACACTCTAAAAAAACTAAAAAGATTGTCTTAGATGCAGGGCATGGAGGAAAAGATTGTGGGGCAATGAGCGCTAATTTAGTTTGTGAAAAAGACATTGTTTTGGAAGTGGTGAAGTTTTTGAGTAAAGAGCTTAAAAAGCGTGGCTATAGCATTTTGTTAACAAGGGATAAAGATGTTTATATTGATTTAGTAGGGCGCACAGAATTTGCCAATAAAAAAGGGGCAAATCTTTTCATCTCAGTGCATGCTAATTCTATCCCTAAGCATTCCACCTCTAAAGCGCATGGCATTGAGACTTATTTTCTTTCAACCGCTAGAAGTGAGAGGGCTAGAAAAGTAGCTGAGCAAGAAAATCAAGATGATGTTAATTCAATGGATTTGTTTTCTAAAAGCTTATTTTTAAATTCATTAAATACGCAACGCTTGATTGTGTCTAACAAATTAGCTATTGATGTGCAATATGGCATGCTTAAAGAAATTAGAAAGGATTATCCCGATGTAGTAGATGGAGGGGTTAGAGAAGGTCCTTTTTGGGTATTAGCTGGAGCGTTAATGCCCTCAGTTTTAATAGAAATTGGTTATAATTCTCATGTTTTAGAATCTAAACGCATTCAAAGCAAATCATATCAAAAAATCTTAGCTAGAGGTATCGCCAATGGGGTTGATAGCTTTTTTAGCAAGAACGACTAGGTAACATGAATTCTTATAAAAAAATTTACAAGCATAAAATTGTTTTTTCTTCTTTGTTTTTTTTGCTCTTCTTGTTTAATGCGGAAACTTTATTGCTCTCGCATTTTAGCGATAATTTTTCGCAGTTATTTTTCTTGTTTGAAAATCATGTTTATGATTTTATTATTGGATTAGATTATTTGGGCTTAGTGGGGGTTTCATTGATTTATCTCTTAATTCTTATTGCTAAGCCCTTTACGCTATCACGCCAAAAATGCGCTTGCATAGGGATATTGATATTGACCATTTATGCTTCAAATTTCCCCATTCAAAATTCTTTAGTAGCGCTCTATGGGTTCTATTTTGTGCTTTTGGGGACTTTGTTGTGGCGTTTTTTAGGGGCTACTACCAAGCAATCTTTCTTGCCATCTATTAATATTTGCGCCATTTGGTTATTTGGCTCATCATTGCAAAGTTTTAGATTTTTAGACATAACTGATTATGTTGATTTTTTATTGTTTGTTGTGGCGCTTATTTTATTTATTTTGGTTTTTATGCGCTATAAGCGCCTTTTTGGATTATATGAATACGCTAATACACTTGTTTTAATAGGTGGATTGTGTGTGATATTGCTTTGTTCTACAACACTTATGCAAACTAGAGAATACTATAGTGTGCGCTTTAGCTTTTATCTTTTGGGGTTATTAGGATGGCTTTTAGAGTATGTGCATATTAGCTTGAAACGCTTTGGAATGCGTTAAATAAGGATTTTTTAGGACTTTATATTTTTATTTTTGTATTTTAATCATTTTTTCTGCTATAATTCAAGCTTATTTTCATTCGTAAAATCATTAAAAAAGGAAATTCTTATGTCTCATCACACCATAAAACTTTTTAGTGCTTTAAGTTTAAGTTTCTCTCTAGTTAATTCTCTAATAGCTGAAGAAAGCTCTTTCTTTCTTGGAGCTAACTATCAAATGGCACAAATGAAAGAAAACTCTTCTATGACTAACCCTTATTACAATAATTCTGATATTTTCGGGGGGGGGGTTACTCACTACCCAACAATTAGATAGTCTCTACAATAATGTTTCTAGTCAAATTGCTAGTTTAAATGACAAGGATATTAATAAACAAATTCAAGATTTAGAAAGTCAAATAGGTAGTAAAACACCCACAAGCGAACAACAAGCCCAACTCAATAATTTAAAACTAGAGCAAATTAGACTCAATAACTTAGAAGTTCAAGAAAGAGCTATCAATACTCTACAAACTTTACAAAATGACCCTAGCTTACTTAAAAAACCAGAAATAGATAAATTAGCCAAAAGCTTACAATTAAATGCGGGTCTAACTTCAAAAGGTGCAGGTGCTATCAATATGGGTGCTGTAATGACTCAATCTAATGCCTTATTGCAACTTATTAGTCCTAATCAATTTAGTAACACGCTCATAGCTAGTCATTACGCTTTAGAGAATAATGCTAATAGCGAAGTTATAAAAAATCTTGAGAGTTTGAGAAAGCAATCTTTTGAAAGATACTTGAATAACTATTTGCAAAATCTTAAAGCTACAATGATTAAAGGCTATATTTTACCCGGTAGTGATGGTGGTGCTTATAGCCCCCTTATGAAAAATAGCGTTATTATGCAAACAATTGAATCAAAAATTGAAAATATCCTAGCTAATCTCAAATCATCTCATTCTACACTCAATGTTTCAACAATCACAACTGATTTGAATGCTATTGTTACACTTGTGCAAGAAAATACAATTGGTAATCCAAACTTCAAACTATACGACCCAACAACAAAAACATATTTAACAGCACAAGATATGAAAAATAAAACAGAGCAAGAAATTGAAAAAGATATTGCAAAAAATGGTATTTTGCACCCTATTAATGGCAATAACTCATCAAGCAAACAACAAAACCATGCGTATTTATCCCCTGAGCTTGGCATTCAAAATTTGATGTTTTTTCAAATGTTACAAGGCATAGCCGAAAACAAAAAAGATGTGAATTATGCTTACGCTCTTTACAATGCAACAGATTTTGAAAATTCAATCCTTGCTTATATGAGTTCAAAGCTTTATACGAATTGTCAAACAGATAATGGCAATTGTTATTATACAGGTGGTAAGGCACAATTAGAAGTTTTATTAGAACAAATGAATGTCCCAAAAAGTCTTATAGATACTTATAATAAAATGGGGCAACCCAAGTATTTTTTAGGTAATACGGATAATGGAGGGTTATTAGTAAGTGGGGCTAATCTCTATTCTCTATTAACTCAGCTTGAAAATGAAGTGCAGGATTTAAAGGTTTCACAAGCAAATATGCAAAATAAAACTAAAGCACTTGACATTATTAGACAATCTTTAGCAGATGTTTATCTCTATGATGAGCAAGTAAAAAACCCTAGTGTGCAGTTTGGCAATTGGATTAGTAGCGTTATTGGTAGTGGCAGTGATAGTGTTTTACCAGTAAGTCTTACCATACAAAATGAAAAGCTTATTATACAAGGAAATCAAGGCTATTGTGGTCAAAACCATAATGGTTGTCCTAAGCTTACAGAGATGAGCACTCAAGACCTTTATAATACTATTATGTCTTGGTGGGATAATGTAGGTAATGTAGCTAACGCTTTAACTTCGCACAATAACCAACAAATAGGCACAGCCATTCAAAGCTTTAGTCAATTTTATAATGAGATGTATAGCAAATACCCACACTATCAGCAAAATACAGCCAATTCAGATGCTTACCCTACAAAAGCCCAACTTCAAAATATCTTAAATGATATTAATAATTCTCTTAATTCAAATAAGGTTAGTCAAAATACAATTATTTTAAACTTCTTAGCTTTACCCACCAACTCCCAACAACACCAAGCTACCTATAACACTTTACAATCTTCTAAACCCATAGCCTTAGCAAGTCTAAGCACCTTAGCGAGTATGTTTAACAACATGAACTACTTAAGCTCACCTACAACTAAGCTTACTAACAATGACAAAGATATAGAAAGCACTCAACAAGGTTATATGCTAGGCTTTGGAATAAAGGGTGGCTATAAACAAATGTTTAACTACTATATTAAAGGTAATAGAGAAAGTAAAAAGAAATACGGACAATTAGGATTAAGATATTATGCTTTCTTAGATTATAACTATGGAGTCTTAAATCAAAGAAACACTAACAAAGAAAATATGAATATGCTTACTTATGGAGTAGGTTTAGATATTCTAGTGAATGTCTTTGAAAACAAACTAGCTAGTTATGGAATCTTTGGAGGATTTCAAGTAGCAGGTAATTCATGGTTGGCTACTAGAAAGTATTCTAGTAATATGAAAGATAAAATTAGAGCGACTCATTTTCAATGTTTGTTTGATTTTGGATTAAGAACTAATATTCTTAGTCATCATGGTATTGAATTAGGAGTAAAGATTCCTATGCTTTCTCAAAGATATATTGATACAGCTAATTATAAAGTGAATTATAAAAGAGAGTTCGTTTATTATGTTGGGTATGTGTGGGGGTTTTAGGGGGGTTGATTAAAAATATAGATGTTTTGTAATTCTTTAGAGCATTTAAAAACGCTTGGGTTTTTGAATGTGTTTAAACAATAACTCACGATAGAATGCTTTCAAACTCAGTCGCTCTTTTTTGCCTAAAGAGTAGTAAATTTTTTGCAAGTAGTTTAGAATTTCTTGTCGTTTTAGCTTAGTTTTTAAACTCGCTTCATTAAGAAGATAGTAGGGGATTTTAACTTTTTTGTGTTTAAAGGCTAAAGACAATCGCTCATAAAAAGCTTTATCTTTATGATAACACAAACGCCCAAAAACAAAAGGCAAGCGTTTTTTTTCATACCACTTAGACGCTAAATCTATGAAAGCATTATCTTGGTGTTTGTTTTGATAATAAAATTGTAACGCTTTATCGCCAATAAGCACTTCGCCTTGTAATCCTAGCACTTTAGCTAAGGCGTTTGAAGATGCGGACTCTTTATCAAAGGCATTTTCTTTAGCTAAGAGTAGCACGCTTAAAACTTCCTTGTGAGCGACTATGCCTAGAGAATAAGAATTAAGGGCGAATTTAAAGCCAGCAATAGAAGAAATAAAGCCTGCATCAATACGCCTAAACAACAAGCTTGTATTGAGTTTTGAGGGGTAAGTTTTTTTAAGCCGTAAAAATTGTTTGAAACAACAAGGGGTAGGATAGGCTTTGATAAACACATCAAAAGGGAGCATATTCAAATAATCAATCTTACCAAAACGCACTTAAAATCCTTTTTTGTATCACATGGTAGCTAAAGTTTCTTATAACTTAACTAAAAGTAAAAATAGTTTTGTTATCATGGGTTGGTTTATGGCACATCAATTATAGTGGTGTTATCTAAAATTAGGAGAGATAATGAAAGACTTTTTAGAAGAATATAAACAGGCAGCTTTGCAAAGAGAGCAAGAGGGGATTCCTGCATTACCCTTGAATGCTAAACAAGTAGAGAGTGTGGTTCAGATTCTAATGTCCAATAACGAAGAAGAGGCGCTTTTTGCTAAAGATTTGTTGGTTCATAGGGTAAGTCCCGGTGTAGATGAGGGAGCGAAAGTTAAGGCGGAGTTTTTAGCAAAACTATCCAAGAAAGAGCTAGAGTGTGCATATATTAGTGCTTTAGAGGCAATTACTCTTTTAGGCACAATGCTTGGGGGTTATAATGTAGAGCCTTTAATTGTAGGCTTAGAAAGTCAAGATGAAAACATCGCTAAAGAAAGTGCTAAAGCTTTAAAATCTACCCTTTTAGTTTATGGAGCGTTTGATAAAATTACTGATTTGAGTAAGACTAATGCTCTAGCTAAAGAAGTGTTAGAGTCTTGGGCGAATGCGGAGTGGTTTTTGAATAAAGAGCCATTAAGTGAATGTATTGAGGCGTGCGTGTTTAAAATTGATGGTGAAACCAATACTGATGATTTAAGCCCTGCTAGTGATGCCTTTACTAGAAGTGATATTCCTTTGCATGCAAAAGCGATGTTAAAAAATAGGATTAAAGATTATGAAGAACGCTTAGAGGCTATTAAGGCTAAGGGCGTTCCTGTGGCGTATGTTGGCGATGTGGTTGGCACAGGAAGCTCTAGGAAAAGTGCGACTAATTCTATTATGTGGCATTTTGGAAAAGATATTCCTTTTGTGCCTAATAAAAAGAGTGGAGGGTTAGTGATTGGGGGTGTAATCGCTCCGATTTTCTTTGCAACTTGTGAAGATAGTGGGGCGTTACCCATTATTGCTGATGTCAAAGAAATGAAAGAAGGCGACATTATTAAAATCTATCCTTATAAGGGTGAAATCACGCTTGATGATAAGGTAATTAGCACCTTTAAATTAGAGCCTGAAACTTTGTTAGATGAAGTGAGAGCAGGAGGGCGCATTCCTTTAATTATCGGTAGGGGTTTGACCAATAAAGCGCGCAAATTCTTGGGATTAGATGAATCAGAAGTGTTTAAAAAACCAGCTACTCCAAAAAGTAATGCTAAAGGCTACACCTTGGCACAAAAAATTGTCGGTCGTGCTTGTGGGCTAGAGGGGGTATTGCCCGGCACCTATTGTGAGCCAAAGGTTACTACTGTGGGCAGTCAAGACACTACAGGGGCAATGACAAGAGATGAGATTAAAGAATTAGCGAGTTTGAAGTTTGACGCTCCTTTTGTGTTGCAGAGTTTTTGCCATACCGCCGCTTATCCAAAACCTAGCGATGTGAGTTTGCATGCGACTTTACCTAGCTTTATCACTGAAAGGGGTGGTGTGGCATTACATCCGGGCGATGGCGTGATTCATACATGGCTAAATCGCATGGGATTACCCGATACTTTAGGCACAGGGGGAGATAGCCACACTCGTTTTCCTTTAGGCATTAGTTTTCCTGCAGGGAGTGGTCTAGTCGCTTTTGCAGCTGTTACAGGCACGATGCCATTAAACATGCCAGAATCAGTATTAGTGCGTTTTAAGGGCGAGAGAAGACCTGAAATTACCTTAAGAGACTTGGTTAATGCGATTCCTTACTATGCGATTAAACAAGGGTTACTCACGGTTGAGAAAAAGGGTAAAATCAATATCTTTAATGGGCGTATCTTAGAGATTGAAGGTTTGCCTGACATTAAAATGGAGCAAGCCTTTGAATTAAGCGATGCGAGCGCAGAAAGAAGTGCTGCAGCTTGTGTGGTGCGCCTGAATAAAGAGCCTATGATTGAATACTTACAATCTAATATTAAACTTATTGAAGAAATGATTGCAAGTGATTATGAAGATAAAGAGACTTTAAGAAAGCGTAAGGACGCTATGCAAGCTTGGATAACTAATCCGGTGTTATTAGAGCCAGATAGTGATGCAAAATATGCTGCTATCATTGAAATTGATATGGCTGAAATTACAGAGCCTATTTTAGCTTGTCCTAATGACCCTGATGATGTAGCCACTTTGAGTGAGATTTTAGCTGATACAACCGGTAAAAGACCGCACAAAATTGATGAAGTGTTTATTGGCTCTTGTATGACTAATATTGGGCATTTTAGAGCCTTTGGCGAAATTGTTAAAAACGCTCCGGCTAGTCAAGCACGCCTTTGGGTAGTGCCACCGACTAAAATGGATGAAAAAGAGCTTATTAATGAGGGTTATTATGCGATTTTTGGAGCTGCAGGAGCTAGGACTGAGGTTCCTGGCTGTAGTTTATGTATGGGTAATCAAGCAAGAGTGAGAGATAATGCGGTAGTCTTTTCTACTTCTACACGAAATTTTGATAATCGTATGGGTAAGGGGGCTAGAGTGTATTTAGGTAGTGCAGAGCTTGGGGCTGTGTGTGCATTACTAGGAAAAATCCCTACTAAGGAAGAATACGCTAATTTAGTGAATGAAAAACTAGAGAATCAGAAAGATAAAGTTTATCGCTATATGAACTTTAACCTAATGGAGAATTTTAAGCTCTAGTTTGGATAGGAGGGGGCTAAAAAGGCGAGCTTGCTCTCTTTTTTAGTAAGAAAATTTATAAGAAAAATATTTGCGCTTTTAAAAGGATTTGATAATCCTTTGTTTTTTGCGCTCTTCTTCTAGTTTGGCTACTTGAGCAAACACAATTGCTACAGCCTCAAATAATTCTTCTGGTATCGTAGCGTTTAATTTCACATCTCTAAAAAGCTCTCTAGCGAGTTTTTTATTTTCTATAATTTCTATGCCATGCTCTCTAGCAATACCCTTAATCCTGATAGCTAAATGGTCAGTTCCCTTAGCCACAACTACGGGCACGGGGTGTTCTTCATCAAATTTTAGAGCAATGGCATAGTGGGTGGGGTTAGTTACAACAACATTAGCCTTAGGAATTTCTTTCATCATTTTATTGGTGGCATTTTTCATCATCATTTGGCGGATTTTGGCTTTGATTTCAGGGTTTCCTTCTTGCTGTTTGTATTCGTCTTTGACTTCTTGTTTAGTCATTTTTAAAGAGTTAGTGTATTGACGGCGTTTGATGATTAAATCTATAAAAGCCATGACAAAAAATAAAAATAAAAGCGAAGCAATGAGTAATAACGCCTTATTCCTAAACCATAATAATTGGCTGTTTAAATTTAAAAGGGCTGTATGGTTTAATTCCCCTAAAAATAAAGAAAAAATAAAAAATCCTAGAAAAAAAGCTAAAAAAACTTTTAGAGTAATCAAACTTCCATCAATGAGCTTTTTTAAAGAAAAAAGGTTTTTAACGCCATTAATAGGATTGATTTTAGAAAATTTGGGCTGTATGGTTTTGGGAGCAAAGAGCAAACCAAATTGCAAAGTATTAGCTAAAAACGCCACAACAACTAAAATGACTAAAAGGGGTAAGAGCAATAAAAAAGCGTCTTTGGCAAGCTGATAAAAAAGCTTGTAAGCATCTTCTTTGCTAAAATCTAAAGAAAAATCCTTTAAAATTTGGCGATATATTTCGCTAAAGCCATCTACCCACCACATAAAGAATATAAAAATACTTAATAACCCCGCTAATAGTCCTAAAAACCCCACCACTTCCATGCTCTTAGGCACATTGCCTTCTTCTCTAGCTTTTTGGATTTTTTTCGCACTAGGGAGTTCGGTTTTTTCTTCTTCAGCCATGTTTTTTCTCTTTTAAAATTTTTAAGGCTAATTCATAGTCTTTTAGGGTGTTGAGATTTAGAAATTCTTCTTCGCTATCAAAATCTATACTCTTTGTTGGCATACTTTTTATAAGAGTGCTAAGGCGATAATTTTTATTTTTAATAGCGTTATTAAGAGTATCAAGAACATTTTTATGCCACAAGGAAATTAAATAATGCTCTTTAATGGGGCTTTTAGCATACACTACGCTAAAGTTTTGGATTTCACAAAGAACGTTAATACTATCAAAGGATACTAAAGGCGTGTCTATGGTGATAAAAAAAATATAGGGGGTTTGCAATGTTAAAAAAGCGTTATGAATGCCAAAAAGGGGTGAAAAAATTTCATTCTCTGTTTCTAAAAGATAGGGGGCGTTTAGTTTGAAAGGCTTTTTAACACTAATAAATACTTCTTTAAAATGCGTTAAAAGGCGTGTGTATTGGTATTCTAAAAGGCTAGAATAAGACTTAAAGGGCATAAGAGCTTTGTTTGTTTGGGCGTTATTCACAATAAAACGAGAGCTTTTACCCCCAGCAAGTAGGACACAAGGAATATCATTGATAAAAGGTAGTTTCAAATAGTTTATCCATTTTTAAAGCTTGATTAAGTTGTTGTTTATTATGTTACACTAAAAGCTTAAATATGAGAATTGATAGGGGGATAAAGGGAGTGAATGTTAATAGATAGTTTTGATAGGGTTATTGACTATATTAGAGTGTCTGTAACCAAACAATGTAATTTTAGGTGTCAGTATTGTATGCCTACTACGCCATTAGATTTTTTTGATGATGAAGAATTATTGCCCTTAGATAATGTTTTAGAATTTCTTAAAATTGCGATTGATGAAGGCATTAGAAAGATTAGAATTACTGGTGGAGAGCCACTATTACGCAAGGGCTTAGATGAATTTATCGCTCAATTGCATGCCTACAACAAGGAAGTGGCATTAGTTTTAACGACTAATGGCTTTTTACTCAAAAAAATGGCTAAGGACTTGAAAAATGCCGGATTATCACGAGTGAATGTTTCGCTAGATTCTTTAAAAAGCGATAGGATTATTAAAATCTCTAAAAAAGACGCTCTTAAAAATGTGTTAGAAGGCATTGAAGAGTCCTTGAAAGTGGGTTTAAAACTCAAGCTTAATGCTGTGGCTATGAAAGGCGTTAATGATGATGAGATTTTAGAGCTTTTAGAGTATGCAAAGAATAGAAATATACAAATCCGCTATATTGAATTTATGGAAAATTCGCATGCTAAAAGCTTTGTTAAAGGCTTGAAAGAGCAAGAAATTTTAGATTTGATTAGTCAAAAATACAAAATTGTTGGTATGGAAAAAAACCCTAAAGGACCTTCTAAAATCTACACGCTAGAAAATGGCTATCAATTTGGCATTATCGCTCCGCATGGCGATGATTTTTGCAAATCTTGTAATCGTATCCGCTTGGCTTCTGATGGCAAGATTTGTCCATGCCTATATTACCAAGATGCTGTAGATGTTAGAGATGCGATTATGAGTAAGGATATAGTGGGCATGAAAAAGCTTTTAAAACAATCCGTAATCAATAAACCCGAAAAAAACATGTGGAGTGATGAAAATAGCGAAACTTCTACAAGGGCGTTTTATTATACGGGGGGATAAGGGGCGTTGAAAATATGGAGCATAACTTGGAATTAAAAACGCGGTTTTTACAACTTTGCAATTTTGAACCTTTAGGCGAAAACTCGCCTACCAAACTACTCTTAAACGCACATTTTAGTGGCGATAAGCAAGGCGGACTAGTGATTTTGGTGGGAGAAAATAATGTAGGCAAGAGCAGGGTTTTGGAAGCTTTGAAACTATTTGATAGCAAGAAGATAAGCAATGATTATAGGGATTATAAAGAGATAGGGACTAATGAGTGTGAATGTCCGAAAAGAGGTATATTAAGGTTGGTGAATAATGCCATTGGGCGACAAATAGTCTTGGCTAAAACTTCAAATGATTGGGAATTTCAGATTGATACTACTTATGATAAACTTTTTATTGATATTTTTGAATTATTACCCCAAAAACAACTTCCTAATGGTTATGATGTGCATGAAAAACTTAAAGAAATTTCTGATGTTTTCTATAAAAATAAATATAATATTTGTTGTGTATTGAATAGGAATTATGAAAAGGTAGTTGATGTCATAAAAGAGATTATTGAGAAATTAAGCTCCTATCATCAAGAAATAGAGCAAAAAATACCTACAATCAAAGAAGACATTCAAGATTTGCTTCTTAGTGAATTAGACAAAGAAAATTGTCAAACAATTAAAAATAAGCTAGAGGAACAAGATAAATCTTTGTGTATCTATTTTATTGAAGAACATGAAAAATATAAAAAAAGTAAAGGAAATAATGATAAAAAAATACATAAGATTCTTGCTGACTTTGAGAAGAATATAAACAAATTAAGAGAGAAACTCAAGGAGCTTGAAGAGATTGTTGGTAAGAAAAGGTCAAGCAGTATTCAGCAAAGTTTATTAAGAGAAAAAGAAAAGAGAGAAGAAAAAGATTTTGTTGGACATGCTGAAAAAGGGTTAATAAATTTAGATGCTAACTACTATATCCAAAAAAATGAGTTGCCCATATGGCTCATAAGATTTTTACATGAACATGTTCTTAAGCCAAACTATACGCAACTCAAAGAAGAAATGGTTTTAGCAGATGAAGATTTTGTGTCTATAAAACAAGGATATAAAAATATATGTTATATATTAGATAACATGAACATATATAAAAAAATTTATGATTCTCATTCTTTAAAAAATCTATCTCAAGAAGAACTAAAACAAGAAATCAATAAATTTGGAGAAGAAATAGAAAAGAGAATATTTGGGTCATCTGGCAACAATGTGGTGCAAACATATTATGTGCTACATTCGATGCGCAATCCAAGTTTTTCTCTTAAGGGAAGTGCAGAAAGCATTACAGAAAGCATTAACTATATGCAAAAAGGGTGGCGAAAGACAAAAGAAAAACTACTACAAGCAAAAAGCCGTAAAGAATTTATAAAACTTTGTGATATGTTTAGTAGACAATTAAGAAGGGTTCCAAATAACGGCATTTTTACATCTAAAATAGATGATTCTTTTCCAAGCATAAGAGAGTATAAAGATATTCAAATTGTTAGCGAAAATCTTGGAGCCCAGCTTGACTTAAATGAACCAAAAATTTCTATTAAAGAATTAGATAAACCAAGTTGGTTTTTTGAGAGTTCGTTATTTATGGAGATATGTCTTGGTAAAGACTATTATGCCAAACTTTTGAAGTCATGGAAAAAAGAAGTTGATTGTCAAGAATATTTTATTTATTTTATTAGGTATAAAGAATTTATCAGCAAGCTAAAGGAAAGTGGCAGAGAAAAAAGAGATAAACGAGAAAGTGAGTTAGGAAAAATGGCATACTGCTTAGGTGTTCCTAAAAAGCGCATTAAATTACATGGAATTTTTAAAAGCTTATCTAATTTTGATACCATTTTATTAACAGATAATCCGTGCCTTTTTACCGATATTTGTAATAGGATTGAATGTAGTATTAAGAGTAGTTTTCATAATGATAATATAAAGCTTGATTTATATTCAAAAGATAGGAGTATTGGTTCTTTTGAGGGGACTTTTAGAGAAATATTGCAGCATGATATACAATCAAGAATTGATTCTTTAGCTACTCAAGATTTCAATAAACTTTGCGCCATCAGTCAAGATGAAAAAGCACTAGGTAGTGGTTATCGTTTTGAAATTGGCGTTCAGTATCAACAAGATTTAAGATATGAGTTTGAGTTTAAAATCTATGACCGCAGAAAATCAAAAGAGAAAAAACCTGCTATTTTAGAGCAACAGAGCATGGGTTTCAAGTGGGCGTTTAACTTTGTATTTGGTTTTCTCTATAGCGCTGGGATACCACCCATTTTTAGCAAAAATAACATCTATGTTATAGATGAACCAGCCACTAATTTAAGCGTGCCAGCTAGAAAACAATTTAGGGAATTTTTAAAAGATTATGCCTATAGGCATGGGGTTACCTTTGTTCTAGCTACTCATGACCCCTTTTTGGTGGATACTGACCATTTAGATGAAATAAGAATTGTAGAAAAAACAAAACAAGGCTCAGTGATTCACAATGACTTTAACTATCCCCTAAATGATGTGAGCAAAGACTCTGATGCTCTAGATAAAATCAAACGCTCTTTGGGGGTAGGTCAACATGTTTTTCATAACCCTATGGAACATCAAATTGTCTTTGTAGAGGGGATTACAGATTATTGCTATCTCACTGCCTTTAAATTATATTTTAATAAACATATTGATAAGTTTAAAAAAGACCCCATTAATTTTACTTTCTTGCCAATTTCTGGGCTTAAAGATAACGCACAAGATATGGAAACAACTATTAAGGCACTTCAAAAATTAGATAGAAATCCTGTTGTTTTGATAGATGATGATAGGAAAAGTGGTGTTGACCCGCAAAAAGTAAATAGTGAAAAATTTAAAGAAAAGAATAAAGATTTAGGTAGTCCTATCAAAATTTTACAACTCTCACAATGCAATGAAAATTTCAAACAAATTGAAGATTTATTTAGCACAAGCGACAAAGAAAAATACGCCAAAAATAAGCGTATGGAATTAGCCATGGCATTCAAAACCAAGCTCTTATATGGTGGGCAAGATGTGGTGAGCAAGCAAACAGAAAGCAATTTTTTAAAACTATTTGAATGGATAATTTGAGCTACAAACTTGATTAAAAATTAGAAAGAATGGCTTAAAAGAATAAAGAATTAAAAAAAGAGAGCAAGAAAATCTATGGCTCTTTGCTTAACTTGAAAAATTAAAACATTATTTATATTCTCTCATAATTCAAGCTATGTTTATATAAGGATAATGCCTATAAACAAGCGTTTTAGCGTGTGTAGGGCTTGCTTTTTGATGAAAATTTTTAGAGATAATCTAATCTATTAAAAAAAGAGCCTTCAAAAACACTCATCAATACCTGTAGATATAAGAAAGGCAAGACAGAGATTTATTTTAAAGATAATTGGCAAAAGGGCTTTCAAATGCCTATCAATACGGATTGCAATTTGACAACCAATTATAGCTAATAGAGTGATTATTGGTGTTTTTTCATGTTTAATTCATCAATCATTTTTAAAATTTGGTCTTTTTCTTTATTGAAAGTGCCAGTTTCTCCTCTCTTGTCCTTACCTAAGAAAGAGAGCCAATTATAACTGCCTACAACCATCCATTTTTTATCACAAATGATGACTTTAGAGTGGTCGCCGATTTCATTTTTATAAATTTGTAAGGTGCTATATTGTTTTTGAAGTTTGTCTAAAATTTGTTTCGCCTCATCTTTAATATCCTCTTTCACTTGATTTTTCATGCCATAATGAATAGTGATATGCACCCCTCTATTTAAAGCATTTTTGATTTGTTTTTCTCGTCTTTTAATCACACTTGTATTAATCCATGGAGAGGCGATGATGATTTCTTGTTTGGCATAATTAAACAAATAATCCAAGAAAAGCAAGTTCTCATCTTTATTGGTAACATAACCCGTTTTAAGATTTTCTAATTCTTTACAACTCTTTGGCTTTTTAGCAGAGCTTAGAGTTTGATTTAATTTCTTAGACAAATTTTTTAAATCATCTATGATTGCATCAGTATTTTGATAGTCTCTAGCTATCATTTTTGATAAGATGTCTTGCAAAAGATTTTCAAATTTAAATAAACGAGCTTTTTTAATGTCTAATGAAGAGCTAAAAAGTTTTAAGACCATTAAAGCCATTTGATAAAAATCTTGTTTAAAATCTAGGGTTTTATCATCTTTTAAATGGGTTAATCCAAAGTCTAGCAAAAATATTTCTTGATTTTGTTTGTTAAAACACACATTTTCTGCCTTAATATTGCCATGCGCATGGTTATGTTTATGGATATATTTTAAGACTTCACAAAGTTTGATTAAAGATTTTAAGAAGATTACACTAACATTTCTGTTTAAAACCCCATTATCAATATGCTTTTCAAAATAATTGTGAAACAATTCTGTATCTTGGTATTTATGAACGATAAAAAGCCCTTTGGATAGGGTTGCAGTGCCTAGAATAATTTCTTCTTCTAAGGGGAAATAATCCACAATATTATTCAAATTTTGATGTGTGATTTGTTGCAAACTTCTAATCTTACCCATTAGGACATCATGGTTTAAAGAATAAGGCACATGTTTGATGACATAATGCACGCCCATTTTTCTAGCGATAAAAGTTTTGTTTGTGTGCCAATTATGCAAGATTTTGTATCCAGAGATTCTATTTTCTTTTATATTGATACTTTGCATTTTTTAAAACCTTTCTTTTAGAATTTAAGCCTAATAATTCCTTAATCTAGAAGGAATGACGCTATTAGCTAAGCTATCTTTTTGGATTAAGTTGTTCAAATCTCTTTGATAGATTTCTAAAAGATTTATCCAAGCTTTGGGGCTTAATCTATTGTTTGGGGCATAATAACGCCCTTGTGGGTTAAAGCTTTCATAAAAAGCAAGCTTAATGTCATCGTGCAAATGCGACCAGCAATGTTCTAAAAATTTTTTGCCTTTTATAGCAGGGATTTTATCGCCATAACCACCATTTATCTTTTGCACTGAATAAGGGAAATAACCTTTTAAAGTGTTTTCTTCGGGCTTATTTTCTCTTTCTTTATCTTCATTTTTATGTGAATAGGGGCTAAAACCTAGCATTAAAATATAAAATATCATCACAGCTATGGCATAATATTCATCGCTTAAATCTCTAGTTTTTGTATAATGCTCCTTACCATTCTTACTCTTCGCTCCACTCTCTAAAAGTTCTTTAGAAACAAAAGCCCCAAAACCAACTTTACATAAAAACGAGCCCATTTGATAGCTGTCAGTGTCTATCAAAAAGACTTCGTAGTTTTCATTCATCATGATATTTTTAGGGTTAATATCGCCCACTAAGATGTTTTTAGCATGTAAAATCTCTATTTTTTTAAGCCAATTAAGAGCGATAATAATTAAATCTCTTTTGGTGATATTAGGAAAAGCTGTTTTGATTTTATTCCCTGCAAACACATCTTTAAACATCATGCCATTTGCTTTTAGCATTAAGTAGCCCTTAAATCTTCTTTGCCCGTCATAAAGCAATTTTAGGGGGTAGTAAATCGCTGTGTCGTTTATAGGGTTTTGGAGCATAAAATTTAGTTTTTGTTCTAATTCTTGTAATTTTTGTTCTTTTTCTTGTGGAGTTTTATTGTCATCATTAAAGGTAAAGATTTTAGCCACTAGCTCAATAGTTTGTGTGCTAGTTTGAGATGACCCAATTTTATGTAAAATTTGCTCTAAAGCTTTTATTTTAGGCGAACTAAAAGTTTTCTGCGTAGGGGCTTTTAAAAGTTTAGCGCTAAAAAAATCTAAATTTTCTTTGTTAAAATTCTTGGATTTATTCGCATAGTGCGTAATGGATTGTTGCAAGGCTTTCTCTTTAATCTTAGTCTTAAAATTTTTTAACTCTAAAGGCGTGTTTTGATGAATTTGATGCGCATTAAAAGAAAAGCCTAAGCTACTCGCACTATTGATTATTTCATAAACTTCTCCCTCACCACCTTTATTAAGTTTTTTAGAAAGCTCTATTTTTTGATTTTTTGTTGTGAAATAGCTATTCATTAGAATTGTTAGCCATTTCTTTTAAAAATTTTAAAGCACAATGTGGGCAATTACTTTTAGCAACTTTTTGCATGCGTTTTGAGATTAGCTCTAGTCTTTTATTTGGCTTGTTTATTTCTAACATTTGTTGTTTAGACAAATGAGTAGCGTTAGTTTCATTGATTTCTTTTAAAAGCTTTTGATAATAAAAGGGGCTATTATTTTTGATAGCCTTATGCATGCGTTTTAAAGTGGGTTCTAATTTTTTACACTTTTTAAAAATCTCTAAGCGTTTCTTTAAAGATAGTTCTATTGTATTTTCTTGGACTTGCCTAACAAACAAAAAATTAAGTGAGCAATCATCAGTGGTGTTTTTCCTTAAAGTGTTGAGACAATAATTTTCTAAAAGCTCTCTTAATTTTTTTCTGCCCTTTTTATAAGAGCCGTATGTTTTATAAAACTTAAAAATATTGTCTAAAGACTTCGCAAAAATATTTTTATGCCTATTATACAAACTTACTTGAGACCCATCACTAAATAGCACAAAACCTAAGATATTATTTAACTCCCCCTTAAACAAACGCATGTCATTTAGGGCGTATTTTGAAGTTACAAATATCGTTAAATTTGCCTCGCTTTCCTTTTCTTCGCAAGAAATAGCCTTAAATTCTTTATTTTTATTAACATAGCTAATCACGCCATCGCCAATATGTCCTATGATATATTTGTTATCACAAATAGCCACAAAAAGCAAGGTGCAGGATAAATCTTTTTTTTCACAATTTAGTTCTTCTTGTAAAAAACTTAATTTCTCTAATAAAAAATCTAATAAATCTTGCTTGATTTTGAGACCATTTTCATTACCATAAAGCTCATTAAAATGTTCGCATAAATACGCACAAATATTTTGTGTAACGCACTTAGCTCCAAAATGCGATAATTTAGCACTTCCTGCCCCATCACTTAAAGCTATTGCACTCACATTATTTTTAGTTAAAAAATAGACTTTATCTTGACAAGGGGTGTTAGTTTTGATATGCCCCTTGCCTTGAATAGCAACGCTAAAATTATCGCATTTCATTTTTAATCCTTTATGGCACGACACTTCCCCAACCACTAGGATTAGGTAAATTTACAGCATTTCCAGCCGTAGAACTAGACACAACACTCACACTTTTTGAGAGCCATTGGAAAAAGGCTTTAAAGTCAAGCCCATGCAATTTCATAGGTTGTCTTAATTGGCTAAATTGTCCTAGAATTTGCATATTAGCCCCACCTATGCCAATAGGTAAGATAGTAAGCTTTTTTTGAGCCTCTAAATCACAAGTTTTTTGCGTAGCTTGGTTGATGTAATCCGTAGGTTCGCCATCAGTCATTAGCACCATAAAGGGCTGATAATAATCTATGCCATTAGATTTGTAGTAAGCCTTTCTTTTTTCTAACTCATTTAAGGCTAATTCTACGCCAGCTCCCATAGCAGTCATACCACTTGCATAAAGGGTAGGGGGCGTGAAATTGCCTTTAATAGAGCTAAAAGGCTCTAAAACTTGAGTGCTGCTATTAAAAGTTACAATGCACACTTCCGCACTATCTTTAGCGTCATCATCATCATTGATTGCTTTATAAAATTCTTGCACCCCTTTGTTTAACTCATCAATAGGAGCTCCACTCATAGAACTACTAATATCCAAACACAAGCACACCGGCACTCTTGTATTAGGATTTAGTGCCTCTTCATCGCCCTCGCTAAAGACTTCTTGTTTCTTTTCTTCATTATCTCCAAAATAATCATCAAAAACGCTATCGCTCATTTTATTCTCCTTATTATTGGTTTAAATATT
Source organism: Helicobacter cetorum MIT 00-7128 (assembly GCF_000259255.1). NCBI lineage: Bacteria > Pseudomonadati > Campylobacterota > Epsilonproteobacteria > Campylobacterales > Helicobacteraceae > Helicobacter > Helicobacter cetorum. The sequence continues at coordinate 1,484,767 of NC_017737.1, read as the reverse complement.
GTTGCATAGGGCTTTTTTCACTCTTTAGCATTCTATGCACAGATTCTTTAAAACTTTCTTTTTTAACCCCCTCCAAGCTTTCTAAAAGCTCTATAAATTCCTTGCTCTTTAGCTCTTTGAGCAAAATATCTAGCTCTTGCATCTTAATTTAGCTCTAGCACTTCGCTTTCTTCAACTAATTTATCACTGCTATCAAAGATACCCACCACAATACTATTAGCATTGATGATTTTAATTTTCACTTGATAGTCTTCTTCAAAATCTTGTGCTGTATAAGTGATGTTTTTAACCCTCTCATCTTTAATGGCTAGTTGGTTAGACGCCCCAAAATCATCGCTTGTATAATAAATGTCAATGTTGTTATCGCTCATATAATCCAAGAAGTCTATATACTTGCTCTCAAACACGCCTTTATCAATAATTTTAGAGAATTTTTTCATTCTATCAGTGCCAATATAGAATTTAAACCCTGCCTCATCATCTTCTTTAATCTCAGAGATAATCTCAATCTTGCTAGATTTTCTGCATTCTAATAATCCAAAGGCTACACCACTTTTGCAAGTAACCACTCTAGTGAAATGCCCTTCATGCTCATAAACCCCAAGCTTTTTTTGCACACTGATAGCCTCTTTAGTGCCTAAGGGTGGATAGAGCGTGAAATCTAGCTTTTCTTTGCTCTCTTGCTCTTTTTCTTTAATAATGGCTAAAAATTCTCTCACAACAATAGGCGACCTACTCGCATTGCCCCCTAAAAAGATATGCAATTTATCTAAGCCTTGCATATAATCACTTGCTTTTCTAAAAGCCTCAAAAAAGCCCATAACGCCTTGATGGATTCGTTTTTGCAAGGTTTTATAGCACTTGTTAAAGTCAATTCTATCTAGCGGGATACTTAAAGATTGCCCCTCGTTATTTTCTAAGGTTACGCTAAAACTAGCTGGGTCTAAGCCTATGTCTAAGCCTTGCTCTAATTTTTTAATATTGTCTATGTTAAAATACTCTTCTACTAAAGGTCTTAAGCATTCTGCAATCAAAGCTAAGTTTTTTCTAGCTTGCATAGTAGGGGCGTTTCGTAAAATGCTATTTTCTAAGCCACCGGGAGTCTTCACATCAAAATTAGGCATGCAAATACAAATATTATTTTGTTGCATTATATCAATATGAGCGATAAAAATATTATAAGCTAAGAGTTCTAAAAGGTTTTCGCCCCCTAGTTTTTCATTGCCCCCTTGAGCAAAATGCACGAGTTTAAATTCCTTGCCTTTTTTATCGCTCTCTAGCCACACGCCAAAGTCAAAGTCTGTCGTGCCACCGCCAAAGTCAAACACGCCATAAAAGGTTTTGCTTTCTGCGTATTTTTCACTATAAAAGCCGTATTTGTCTAACGCAGAAATCGCATAAGCCGCAGGCTCAGTAGCCACAAATTCTACGCTTAATTGGTGTTTGTCTAGCACGCCATGGGGCAAAGACTTTTTAAGTCCTTTTTCAAAGCTTTCTAAAATCTTTTCTCTATTTTTCTTTTCGTATTTGACCGGATAGCTCAAAAGATAGTTGATATACACGCCCGTATTCATTTGGTTGATAAAGCGCCCTATATAATAAGCGTATAATTCAATGGGGTTAATATAGCTGTCTTCATCAAAAATGCTTTTAATCTCATAGCGCTCTTCGCTTTCACGCAATATCTTATCTACAATACTAATGCTTTGATTGCTCCCTGCCCATTGTTTGAGCTTAGAAAAGAAACGATAAAATTCATTAGGCTCATCGCTACTAGATTCTTTGAAGTTATGATAAGCATCATGAGCGATGATTAAATCTTCATAGTTTGTGTAGGGTCTATGCTCTTTATTGTAATAGGCGTTTAGAAAGCTATCAATATCGCAAAATTCTAAAATCGTGGGGTTTTCATAATCTTTAGGGTTGGTTTGGATATCGCTCCCTAATTTTAGAAGGCGTTTTTCGCCATTTTGCCAAATGCCCACCACCGTGCTTTTAGTGCCAAAGTCAATAGCAACATAGGCATTTTTCTGCACATCTTTACAAGCATTTCTAGCATAAATAATCTTATTAGAGTTGTCTAAAAGAAACTTCACTCTTTTTTCAGCGTTATCACTGCCTTTATAAGGGTATAAATCCCAATGCCCCACATTAAAATCTTCTAAAGTGGATTTGGGGTATTTAGGGGTTCTAATCGCCCTTGTATCAATCTCTAAAAATAAATCCATAAAAGATTCATTGGCTTCAATATTATGAATTTCTTCTGTATCTTTTTTGTTCCAATCTTTACGAGTCTTAGAGCTCTCATTTTCTGAATTATTAGCTAATGTTTTGAGCTCTTGATAAAGCGGTTCGTCTTCATCTTCTAATAGTTCTAAAACAAGCTCTTCAGCTTTGATAATATCTTCATATTCTTGCATTCTTACTTTCCTTTTAATAAAATTAATGACATAAGCTATTAAACGCTCACAAAAAGCTTTCACAAAAAGCCTTTTTAAATCTTTACAAGGCTTTGATAAGTTTTTGTGCTATCTTTAAACCCTAATAAAAGCACTTCTTTTATAGGATTGCCACTCATTCCGCTTGCTCCTATGCTAACATGCTTGCTAGATTCATATCTATCTCCTTGTTGTGTAATAAGTCTTTCAAGATTAAAATCTTGTGTGAAGACTTCAAAAAGTTTTTCAAAATAAGCTTTTAAGGGTGTGATGTCTTCGTTCTTTTTGGCTCTGGCTTTGATTTGTTCATAAAAATTCCCTAAAACATTAGGGGCATAGAGCGTTTTAAAGAAATTGATAGCGTTATTGTCCTTGATAGTTAAAAAGCATTTTTTAAAATCACTATCTAGTTGTTTGTAGCCCTCATACAAATTGACAAAAAATTCTTTTCTTAAGTTTTCGTGCTGTTGTTCTAAGGCGAATAAATTTTGCTCGGTATTTTTGAGTAAGCTTGTTGTGTTTTTTAGTGTCTCTGTAGTGTCTTGCAACTCTTGTTGCGTGTCTTTTAAATTGTCTTTAGTAGTCTGCAAATCGTTTTGCGTAGCTTTTAATTCACTCTTTGTATAGTTCAAATCACTATCAAGCCTTTTAATCTCATTTTCTTGTTGATTGAGAGTCTTTTTTAAATGCTCTTTGTCATTTTCTAAACTTGTTGCGCGAATTTTCTCTTGGTGTAGTTTGTTCTCTTTATCTTTTAGCTCTCGTGCAAGGTCTTTGGTTTGGCTCTCAAGCTTGTTGATTTCTTTTTCCAAACTTTCATAATCTTTTTTAAACTGATTATATTCTTTGTTAAGCTTATTCCCCATTGTTTTACATTTATCATGTTCTTTTTCTAGCTTTTTATACTCGTGCTTTAGCTCATCATATTTTTGCTCTAGTCTTTTTGGGTCTTTTTTAGAAAAAGGTGCTAGAAATTTGTCTAAAAAACCTTCTTGCTGAACATTGTTAAAGAAATCATTAATCTTGTTATTTTGATTTTCCAACTTTGTGTTAACTCTTGCTTCAATCTCGCTTAGTTCATGGTGTAGGTAGCTTTTGATTTTTTCTTCAAGATTAGATATAAGACTAGGCAAATATTTTTCAATACTCTTTCCTATTTCTATCTCTATTTTTGGCATTGTTGGTGCGTGTTGGTTTGGGGCTGTTTCTTGAGAGGCTAGGGCATTATTATTATTTGTTTCACTCTCTTTTTTCTTGAGGTTTGCATTATCTGGCAGATTGTTTTTCATTTCTCTTTCTCCATTTTTTTCTTCTTTTTGCTCTGCATTCATTCCATAGCATTTTGCTACATGTTCATTAACTTTCATTTTTTCTCCTTATCTGCGCCATTTAGGCTTTCTTTTGGGTTGTAACTCTGTAGTTGGTTTTTCTGCAATATCTATGCTCTTAGCGATGAAACTTGACTCATTATTTTGAGTGCTTATTTCATTTGCTAGAGATGTTTGGCATATTTGGTTATCAAGAGACTTTTTCAAGGCGTTAAGTTCTTGTTGTAACGCTTGATTTTTAGACTCCAAATTAGCGTTCATTGTTTTTAAAAAGTCAATTTTTCTTTCCAATGCCTCTATTTTTACTTCGTATTTTTCATGCACTTTTATTCCTTGTTCTTTTTGATTATGGTGGGTTTTTTCAAGCATAAATTTGATTTCTTTTAGCTCTTTATAATCTTGTTCTAATTGAGAGTATTCTTCTTGTAATTTTTCATAGTTATGTTTTTCAAGCTGTAGTTGGCTTGATAAATCTTGTGTGTTTTGTTTTTTTAAATGGGCTTGCTCTCTTTTATGTCTTGAATTTAGGCTTTTGTTTTTAGCCTTTATGTTTTCAAGCTCTTTTTCTAAATTCTTTTTAATATTTTCTTGAGATTGGAGTTGTTGTTTAAGTTTTTTATATTCTTTGTTAAGCTCTTTGCCTTTTGATTTGAAATCTTCAAACTCTTGTTCTAATTTTTTATACGAATCTTCATATTTTTTGATAACGCTATTGGCATTAGAGACCTTCAAATCCCCTTTAGCATCAAGCTCAAATTTTAAAAGAGCGCTATTTTGAGTGAAGTTCTTATCCAATTCATGCAAGATATGAGCAAAAAAGCTTGCATTTTCTTCTACAAATTCTAAGAGTGTTTTTAGCTCTTGTTTGTTTAAACTTTGAGTGATAGACTTTAAAGCCATAAATCACCCAATAAATGGCGTGTGTCTAGTTTTCTCTTGGGGGGGGGGGTGATTAGTGGAAAAATGCTTTTGTTTATAACAATCATTAAATATTTTACCCTTGAATTTCTGCTTAAGAAAGTGATAGTAATATATTTTTCTAAACAAAGAGTAACAAAAAATGTTTTTATGGTTATTATTTTTATTTATTCTATAATATTTATTTAATATGGAGTTTTAATGCAATGATTCTTGGTTTCTATTTTTGTATTTTATTTTCCCTAGAGCTACCAATTTTATCAATATGGGACAAACAACCATAAAATACGAACACTCCATTATGATATAAAAAAGTAAGCAAACGATTAAAAAGTCAAAAGTCAGCCTAAAATCTCTCTATTCCCTTTAGCGTTCCTTGGGGATAAAAAGCCTTGGGCCTCTAATTCATCAGTAATGGTGGCAGCTTGGTTGTAGCCGATTTTTAGCTTTCGTTGCAAAAAGCTTGTGGAAGTGTTTTTTTCTTCTAAAATCACGGCTTTAGCTCTCTCCATAATATCCCCATTTTGATTGCTAGAGGCACTTAAAGGCATGCGAGATTCTTCTAATAAGAAATTTTTATCGTATTCTACTTCTCTTTGGGCTTTAATGAAGTCTACAATGTTTTTAATCTCTTCTTCACTAGCAAAAGGCGCATGCAATCTTACAAGCCCTACACTCCCAGGTGGGGTAAAGAGCATATCACCTCTTCCTAACAAACTCTGAGCCCCATCAGTATCTAAAATCACTTTAGAATCAATTTTAGTGCCTACTCTAAAGCTCACTCTTGAGGGTAAGTTGGTTTTAATCAAACCGGTTACGACATCTACGCTTGGGCGTTGGGTCGCTACAATTAAATGCAGGCCACTCGCTCGCCCCATTTGCGCAATTCGTGCGATAGGAAATTCTGCCTCTTTGCCCCCTGTCATCATTAAATCCGCTAATTCATCAATCACCACAACCAAATAGGGGAATGGCTCAACGCCATTATTTTTGGCTTGTTCGTTATAAGAATCTATGGTTTTAACCTTGTATTCACTCATTAAAGAGTATCTTCTTTCCATTTCTTTAGCTACGCTTTGCAAGGCTCCTATAGCTTTTTTGGGGTCAGTAATAATAGGGGTGAGTAAATGCGGAATATCTGCATAAATGCTAAATTCTACCATTTTGGGGTCTATCATCACAAGCTTTAATTGCTCAGGGGGGTTTTTATAGAGCAAGGATAAAATCATCGCATTCACCCCCACGCTTTTACCACTTCCTGTAGTGCCAGCAATAAGTAGGTGGGGGAGCTTTTTTAAATCCGTGATGAAAGGGTTACCCACAATGTCCTTGCCTAGAGCTAGAGTTAAGGGCGAGCTAGATTTTTGAAACAATTCGCTCTCTAAAATCTCTCTTAGATAAATGATTTGGCTTTGAGAATTAGGAATCTCAATGCCGACTACATCTTTGCCCTTAATAGGGGCTTGGATACGAATAGATTCCGCACATAAAGTCATGGCTAAATCATCGCTTAAGCCAGAAATACGGCTCACTTTCACATTAGGGGCTGGGCGAAACTCAAAGGTTGTAACAATAGGGCCTGAATAGGTGCGCACAATATCGCCATCAATTTTAAAGGTGCGGAGTTTGCTTAATAAATCTTGGATTTTTTGGTCAATTTCGTTTTCATCTAGTGAGATAGATTGTGTGGGGATTGTATTTAGTAAGGTTATAGAGGGAAGTTCGTAATCTTTGGGTTTTTCTATCTTTTCATTATAGTCTAGGGCATCTAGCATTTCTCTATTTTCGCTTAACTCTTTGATTAAAACATGTTTTTTAGGGGTGTTGGTGCTTTCTGTGGTTGGCTCTTGCTTATTTATGATGTTTGGGTTTTCTTGGTTTCTCTCATCTTGTATTTTGCTTTCTTCTTTTTGGGTTTGCATTAAATTGGGTTGTTCTAAGAGTTCTTTTTCTTTAGGGGTTTTAGGGCTTTCTTCTAAGGTGTTTGTAATGGTGTCGTTTATATTTTCATTATCATGTGTTTTTTGATGATTTTCTTTTTCAAAAGAAGTTTCAAGTAATGTCATGTCTTCTTTAGGGCTTGTTTCTTCTTTTTTAATAGGCGCTTTTTCTTTTTTAACTTCTGTTGTAATCTCTTTTTGGGTGTGCGTTGTTGGGCTAATTTGAGCCTTTGGGCTAACTTGTGGCGGGGTAACTTGCTTGGCTTGACTTTCTGCTTGGTTGTAATCTTTATCAATGAGCTTATTTCTATTAGGATAAATCACAAAATCAGTAGGCACATTAGAAGAGATTTGAACTGAGCCTTTGGGGGATTCTAGGTTGTTTAGGGTGCTATTATAGGGAGTAGGAATAGCAATAAGGGGGTCGTTATTTAAGGGTTCTTTAGGCTCGTTTGATTCTTGCAAATCTTCTTTTGTGATTTGTGGTTTTGTTTTTTCAATAGGGGGTAATTCTAATTCATCTAAACTATGAGGCAAATGTGAATCTCTTTTAGGGATAAAAGCTTGCAAACATTGCTCATAAACTTGTTTTAAAAAGGATTGTAATTTTAGAATATAGGGGGTAAAAATACTCTTTGAAGGCAATTTAAACAAAATGAGATAAGAAATTAATGCCATTAAAAAAATGAGTATATCAATGCCAAAATTCCCTATAAAAGGGCGTAAGAACAAGCACACGCTATTACCAATTTCGCCTTTATCAAAAAGGTTAGATTGTAAGAGCAATAGGGATAAAACCCCTAATAAATGCCCCAAAGTTTTTTCAAGTGTTTTTTCTATGGTAGAAATAGGGGGGGCGCTTTTGTATAAAAAGACTAAAAAATAGATTAAATAAGGCAAATTAAAAAGCGCTAAATACCCAAAATATTCTTTATTAAGCGTAGCAAACCACACCCCAAAACGCCCCACTAATCCGCTATTGCCTAGCCATGAAGACAGGGTTAGAAACACTAAAATCGCCCCCAAAATTAAAGCTAAGTAAAGTTTTTTAGATTTCATCTATTACACATATCTTTAAAAGAGCAAAAATCACAAGCTTTAGTTTCTAAAGTCTTAGAAAAATCAATTTCTTGCTTGAGTAGGGGGATAAGAGTATGCTCTAAATAATTCATTTTAGCCCTTAAGATAAGCTCCTCTTCTTCCACTAACTCACCCCTTCTTAAATCATAAAAGAACGCTTTTATAGGCTCTTTATAACCTAGATTTTTAAGAGCAAACGCATAAATAGCCATTTGATAATCCGTGCAAGTTTCAAGCATTTCATCTATAGAAGTTTTAATTACGCTTGGTTCTACTTTGGATTTGAATTTATAGTCTAGTAAAAGGGTGCTATGATGATTATCTTCATCAATTCTATCTATGCGTCCTTTGAAAGTAATGCCATTAATGGTTGTTTCAAAGCCTTTTTCAAGCTCAAGGATATTGATTTGTTGGTTAAAGCGTTGTTGCTCGTTAGCATAAAAGGCTTGGATTTTTTTAATGGCTACAAGAGTGTCTAAACGCTCTTTTTGGGTGATATTTTCTTTTTTTTCCAAGAGCTGAGTAAGCCTTTCTTCTAATAAATGGGGGTTTTTGTTGTTTTCATACGCCATTTTTAACAATTCATGGAGCAAACTACCCACAGCACTATTAGTTTCTTCTTTGGGGCTTTCTCTAAATTGCTTGATATAGTAATAATAGAATTGACGCTTACAAGTTAAAAAAGTGTTTAGTGAACTAGCACTAAAACAAAAATCTTTAGAAATAGTGTCAATGATTTCTTCTTCTTGATAGGCTTTAAGAGTGCTTTTTGCAAAAAGCGTGTAAGCGTCTCTTATAGGCTCTAAGTCTAGTTCTAATTCCAAAAGCATGCTAGAGACTTTTGAAGTTTCGCTCTCTATATAAGAAAGCACAATTTCTTTAGAGTTTTTAAAGAGCTGGTAATAGTAGTGTTTTTGTAAGTTTTTCTTATCTAATAAAGTGGGCAAGCCAAGTAATTTTCTCAAATTAGAGTTTAAAAACAAGTCGCAATCTTTAAGATTAGGCACATTAGCTTCATTAAAATTAGCAATAACGATTTTTTCAAAATGCATGCCCCTTGTTTCTAGGGTATCCATAACACGCACCTTACCTCCACTAGAATCATCTAGGCGATAATTCTCTTCAAACTCTTGCAAATACAAACGCAATAAATCCTTAAAACTATAGTTTTTAAGCGTATCTTGTAATAAATGATAGTGGTGCATGATTTTAGAATGTGTTTCTTTTAAAAGGGTGCGTTCTTTGGAGCTTTGCTTTTCTAAAAGTGAAAGCGTGAGATTTTCTAAATGAACTAAGGGGGTCAAGTTATTATTAAAATCATTCTCTTCTAATTTTTCTAATTCATTCTTAAGCTCTGTGTAATAAGGGCAATTTTTAGCCCCCAAGCCCATAGCAAAATTCAAATTATTATGCTTGTCTAAGAGTTTTAAAAAAGGCAAAAAATCAGCATCTGGAGTGATAATCGCCATTTTATTAGGGTCGTTATTTTTTTGCAAATACTCTTCTATGGTTTGTAAAATCAAGGCACTTTGTTTTAAGGGGCTAGAGTTTGCATAAAGGCGTGGTTCTATTTTTTTGGTATTAGGAGTTGCAGAAAGGATTTTTTGACTTTTAAAATCTATAGAATAATCACAATCTACTTCTAATTTCAAATTTAAAAATTCTAAAAATTTTTGATTGTATTTATCGCAAGTGATGTGTAGAGTAATAGGCACTAAGTGGGCGACTTCTAGCAAACATTGTCTTTCAAAAACGCTCATAAAGCCGTCTAAATGCCATTCAATAGATGAAAAATGGGTGAAAAATTCTTCTAAAAGCTTTGGTTTTTCTTGCATAATCTTGTCATAAAGCCCTAGTTTTTCTAGCTTTTTGACATAGCGTTGATAAATCATTTCTAAGACTTCTAAATGCTGTTCGTAGTCTAAGTAAGTGTCTTTAAGAGAAATTTCATTAAGTTTAATGCAAGCTGAGCTTAATTCATCAAACAAATCAAATAAAAAAGAAGTGCTTTCTAAGTATCCCAAAAAGCTGTTTTCAAAAAGCAAAAGCCCTTCAAGCATAGCACTTTTTTCTCTAGCAATTTCTTTAATGGTGTCTATCATTAAAATTTGACGCACGCTTTGAGGAATTTTCTTTTTATTAGGCACATAAAAAGCTTGTTCAAAAAAGCCCCCCATACTCATGGCATTTGGCAAAAACCCTTCGCCTTGCTCTAAATAGAAGTTTTTTAAACGCCTTGTAGAGCTAAAAACAAATAGGGGGGCTTTTTGTGAAAAAAGTTTTTCTAAATTCATGCGTTGAGTAATTCTTTAGTTTGAGTAATAATATTTTCAATATTAAAGCCAAATTTTTCAAAGAGCTTATCGCCCTTACCTGAACTTCCAAAACAATCCATGCTAATGACTTTATCAGCAAAACGATACCATTCTAAACCACGACTTGCCTCAACGACTAAGACTTTACCCTTAAAAAGCTCTTTAAAATAGCTTTCATCTTGTTCTATGAGTAAGTCAAAGCATGGCACACTCACTACTTGAGCTTGGATATTAACTTGTTCTAATTTTTTAGCACTCTCTAGAGCGAGAGATACTTCGCTCCCACTTGCAACAAGCGTGATTACAGGGTTTTTAGCGTGGCGTTTAACATACGCCCCTTTTAAAACTTGCTCCTTAGACACTTCATTAAGCACAGGCAAGTTTTGGCGAGATAAAATAAAGCCACTAGGGGCATTTAGGCTTAATGCCACCTGCATGCAAGCGGTATTTTCAAAAGCATCGCTTGGTCTAAAAGCATAGAAATTAACTAAAGAGCGTAAATGGCTTAGTTGCTCTATAGGCTGGTGTGTAGCTCCATCTTCACCCACACCGATACTATCATGCGTAAAAATAAAAAGGGCTTTTAACTTCATCAAAGCGCTTAAACGCATGCTTGGCATTAAATAATCGCTAAATACAAAAAAGGTCGCACAAAATGGCACAAATAAGCCATAAGTAGCTAGAGCATTAGTAATAGCCCCCATGGCATGCTCTCTAATTCCAAAATGCAAGTTTTGTCCTAATGGAAAATCACTAGAATGTTTTAAATGCGTGTTATTAGAAGGGGCTAAATCCGCACTCCCCCCTAAAAAGCCTTCATATTCTTTAGCAATAGCGTTTAAAATCATTCCATTACTCACTCTAGTGGCTAGGCTCTCGCCTTCTTTAAAAGTGGGGTAGTTGATAGTATTAAAATCAAAATTCTTTAAAGCATGAATTTTTTCTTTTAGGCTAGGGCTTAAGGATTTTTCCCATAAAGCTTCTAAGCTAATGCCCCTAACCTTTACATCTTCAAAATGCATTCTAACTTTTGAATCAATGACAAAACTTTCATTAGGATTGAAATGAGCGTTTTCTTTGGATTGTTTTAAAACTTCTTTATTTAAGGGTGAACCATGCGTTTTTTCACTTCCTTCTAAGCCAATAGCCCCCTTGCCAATAATTGTGTGGGCGATTAAAAGAGTGGGTTTAGTGGCTTTTTTAGCCTCTTTCAAGGCGTCATTAATGGCTTGATAGTTATGCCCATCGCATTCTAGCACTTCCCAATTTTGGGCTAAAAAACGCTTTTTGACATCTTCGCTAAAGCTGATTTGAGTAGAGCCTTCAATACTAATTTGGTTGCTATCATAAATTACAATAAGATTATTAAGGTTATGATGTCCCGCTAGAGACGCACTCTCATAGCTAATGCCTTCTTGCAAATCCCCATCCCCGCACAAACAATAAATCTTATGAGAAATGACTTCTTTATTCAAAAGGTTTTGAGCGTATTTACTAGCCATGCTAAAGCCCACAGCATTAGCAAAGCCTTGCCCTAAAGGACCTGTAGTGATTTCAATGCCTTCTGTGTGGTGTAATTCGGGGTGTCCCGGAGTAATAGAATCTAATTGCCTAAAATTCTTTAAATCTTCTAGGCTTAAATTAAAACCCCATAAATGCAGTAGGCTATAAGCTAACGCACTTGCATGCCCCCCACTAAAAACTAATCTATCTCTATTAAGCCATTTAGGGTTAGTAGGATTAAGATTTAAATGCAAGCCTAAAACTACCATTATATCAGCTAACCCCAAGCACACGCCAGGATGCCCACTATTAGCCTTATCCACCATGTCTGCACACAAAAAGCGTAGTGTGGTAGCCATGTTTTTTAATTGTTCTAAATCAGCGTTACTAAATTGCATAAATTTTTCCATTTTTAAAGTTTTTTAGGGTTCATTTTAACACAAATTACCTAAAATCTCTTTGGCAATTAAAATGTCTTTTTGAATTTGGTTTTTAAGCTCTTTTAAGGAATTAAAGGGCATGTTATCTCTTATCTTTTCTACAAATTGCAGAGTGAGTTCTTTAGGTGGGTTTTCTATTGTCCTATCAAGCACATGGCATTCTATGGCGAAGTTTTTATCCGTGCTCAAGCGATTGCCCAAAAAACTCACGCTTTTATCAATTTGATTCTCAATCTTAGCTAAGCTTGCATACACTCCAAAGCTAGGAAGAATAAAATCTTTTGTTTTCAAATTTAAAGTAGGCACTAATTCTTTATGCCCTAAGCCTTGTCCCTTAATGACTTCTCCAAGCACTTCATAATGCCTACCTAAGAGTTTGTTAGCTAAAAGCAAGTCCCCATTATTTAAGGCTAGTTTTATCATTTTAGAATGCACGCTAACATTTTCAATCTTCACTTCAGGCACAATAATAGTCTCTTTGAAATGCTCTTTTAAAAATAAGGCATCATTTTCTCGTTTGTATCCAAACCTAAAATCATAGCCTACCACTAGGCGTTCTAAATGTGGAAACTTGTTTTTTAAAAGCTCTAAAAATTCTAAAGCACTCAAATGCGAAATTTTTTCCAAAAACACAAAAAATAAGGGCATATCAATGAGTTTAGAGCGATAGTTTAGGGGGGTTAAATATGGTCTAGTGTAATTTTCTTTTTCTATGATTAAAAGCGCTTTTGGTTCTTTTAATTCTCTAAAAAGAGCCTTATGCCCTAAATGCAAGCCATCAAATTTACCGATAGCTAGGCTTTTAATCTTAGGTTCGCTTGAAATGGATAAAAAATTCAACATTCCCGTTTTTACCTTTCACTAAGCTTTCTTGAATATTTAAGACTTGCATATTCTGTGTTTTTAAATAGTTTTTAAAGTTTTCTAAGGCGTTAAAAATGGCTTTTGTATCCATAACAACCCCCTTTTTATTGCGTTTAATCTCTCTACCCACTTCAAATTGTGGTTTGAAAAGCACCAAAAACTCACCGCTTAAAGCTAAAATCGCTTCTAAAATACAATATAATGAAATAAAGCTCACATCACAAAGCAATAAATCAATTTTTTCTAGTGTTTTAAAGGCTCTAATATCGCATTCTTCATAACACTCTATGCGCTTGTTATTTTTCAAACTCTCATCTAATTGCATTTTCCCCACATCAACGCACAGCACTTTTTGAGCTCCTTTTAAAAGAGAGACTTCGCTAAAGCCCCCCTTACTCGCTCCTACATCTAAAATAATCTTATTCTTAAAATCTATGTTATGGGTTTCTAAAAAAGCCCCTAATTTTTCCCCAGCTCTACTGACAAACAGATTTTTAGCGATTAACTCAACTTCATCGCTATCTTTAATGATAAAAGATGGTTTAGAGATTACTACCTTATTGACTAAAACTTGTTTTTTTAAAATTAAAGCCTTAGCCTTTTCTCTGCTACTCACTAATTTTTTGTTAAATAAGGTGTAATCTAATCGCATTTTTTAGAATTGTGGCAAAGGAACTTGATAGGCAAAATTAAAAATAATCGTGCCTAGATTATAAGCATCTAGTTCTAATTTAGCCTCTTTGACTGCTAAATAATCTAATTTAGGAAAGGCAAGCAAAAAGGCTCTGCTCCATTTGTTTGTAGTCTCTAAAATGCCATCAAATTCTTCCTTATTGACTTCACGCTCCCATAAAGGTTCAACACCAATAGGCTTTCTGCCAAAAAGCTTATAAGAGATATAATCATTATTAAGCCATTCTTGATTTTGCGTGAAAATTTCCACTAAAAAATACTCATGGTAGTGATAAGTGCCATTATCCACATCATTTAAATGCGTAGCAATAGCAGTGATGATAGGGACATTGTCTTGAGTAATTTCGCCTTTTCTGCTTGCTTGAATCTTTTTTTCTTGCACAAAATCTAGCGTGTAAGTGTCTTCGCTAAAATTACTCACACACCCACAAAAAAAGAGCAAAAAAAAGCAAGTTTTCAAGAAGTTTTGCAAAATCAAATCCCTTGTTAAGATGAAGAGCAATTTTTAAGGCTTATAGCCCTTAAAAACACCACTAAATTTAGCTAAAATAAGTCATTATTATAGCCAAAAGGGGGTTTTATGCCAAAAAAATGCCGTCATTTGCTCCAAACAAGCGATTTAAGCGTTGATGAAATTAAGTTCTTATTAGAAAAAGCAAGCAGATATAGCGATGATTTTAATGCGGTGTCTTTAGAGACAAAAGAAAAAATGCAAGATAAAATTATCGTGGCTTTGTTTTTTGAAAATTCCACTAGAACAGTGTCTAGCTTTGAGATTGCAAGCTTAAGATTAGGGGCAAAATTTGTCAAACTAAACATGCAAACTAGCTCTACTTCAAAGGGGGAGACCTTAATAGATACTTTTAAAAATATTCATGCTATGCAACCAAGTGCGATGATTATGCGCCATGCTTTTTCAAGTGCACCTTTTAAATTAGTAGAGTTTTCTCAATGTCCACTTATAAATGCCGGAAGTGGTGTGAGCGCTCATCCTACTCAAGCATTATTAGATTTACTCACCATTTATAAGCATTTTGGTAATAAATTAGAAAATTTGAAAGGAAAGAAAATCGCTTTTATAGGTGATGTAAAAAATTCAAGAGTAGCAAATAGTAACATTAAGTTACTTCAAAGATTTGGGCTTGAGATGATGTTGTGTGCTCCAAGCTCTATGCTCCCTACAACTTCTTTAAGAACTACGCATAAGATTGAAGAGGCGCTTGAATTTGCAGATATTATTATGAGTCTAAGAACCCAGACTGAGCGCCATAATACACCCATTTTTGCAAGCTTACAAGATTATGGCAACACTTATTGTATTACTAAAGAAAGGCTAGAAAAATATGCCAAGAATAAAGAAGTGATAATCTTGCACCCAGGCCCAGTGCATAGGGATATTGACATAGAAAGTGCCATGCTAGAAGATGAGCGCTGTAAGGTCTTAGAGCAAGTTAAAAATGGCGTAGCAATACGCATGGCGGTATTGGAATTTTTACTCGCATCTTCAAAATAAAATTGCCTTAAGAAATTAGGTTTGAAAAACTTAAGCTTTCTTAAGCTAATGTGTGAAAAATTATCATAAATTCT
Organism: Helicobacter cetorum MIT 00-7128; assembly: GCF_000259255.1. Classification (NCBI taxonomy): domain Bacteria; kingdom Pseudomonadati; phylum Campylobacterota; class Epsilonproteobacteria; order Campylobacterales; family Helicobacteraceae; genus Helicobacter; species Helicobacter cetorum. The sequence goes on along the minus strand of NC_017737.1, from coordinate 1,469,661 downwards.
TTTTAATCTCTCTTTGTTTATCTCATTTTTAATGCAAATTTAAAAATTTTCAATTATAATCTTTAGTGTAGTTAAGTTTCTTGGAAAGTAAATCAACGGATAACTTAGCTATTGTTCTTTAATTTAAAAATTAGTCATTTAAAAGCTGTTGTTAATGGGAATTGTGTTTTTGTTGCCTTTCTTAAAGAATAGGTGCTACTTGATAATGATAAGGAATTTAAACATGAAAAATAGTGCGCTTTTGAGGAATAAAGTTTTTTATGGGTTGTGCTCTTTAGGCTTGCTTTCAAGTTTAGGAGCGTATGATTATAAGATTAGTATTCAGGCTGAGTCTTTTTCTAAAGTGGGTTTTAATAATAATAAAATTAATGTAGAGAAAGGAATTTATCCTACAGAAACTTTTGTAACAACTGTAGGTCAAGGAAATATTTTTTTAGACATGCTCTCTAATCATCTTAAAAATTCAGGGCATTCTTTAGAGGCTAAAGTAGGGGGCACAATTGGTGGGGTGGCTTATGATAGCACGAAGTTTAATCAAGGTGGCTCTGTCATTTACAACTATATTGGTTATTGGAATGGTTATCTAGGGGGTAAATCAGCTCAATTAGATGGGGGCAGTATCCATCAATGTGCTTTAGGAAGTGATGGTAAAGTGATTGATTCAGAGGCATGTGGGAATGCCAAAATGAATAAAATTCGCCGTAACTATGTCTTTAATAATGCGTATTTGGAATATCGCTATAAAGATATTTTAAAGATTAAAGGCGGTCGTTATGAATCTAGTGCGCCTTATATGAGTGGCTATACACAAGGCTTTGAGATTAGCACTAAATTCAAAGATAAGAGTGAAGGAACACACAAAATGTGGTGGTTTAGCTCATGGGGAAGGGCATTTGCTTATGGGCAATATCTCTATGATTTCTATTCTCCAAGAACCGTTCAATTAAAATATGCCGATGGTAGTGTGCGAAGAACCGTGAATTATGGTATTCATCTTTTAAGCTACACTTATGAAAGAAAAGGTATTAGCATTAATCCTTTTTTCCAATTTTCTCCGGGGACTTACTATAGCCCGGGTGTTATCTTAGGCTATGATACAAACCCTAATTTTGATGGCGTGGGCTTTAGGTCTGAAACTAAAGCGATAATTTTACTTCCTGTGCATGCGCCTTTAGTGCGTGGCAATTATCGCTATGCGGCTAGAGCGGGAACAGCTGGGCAAAGTTTGCTTATTAGACAGCGATTTGATTATAACGAGTTTAATTTTGGTGGGGCATTTTATAAGGTTTGGAAGAACGCTAATGCCTACATTGGAACTACAGGAAATCCTTTAGGCATAGATTTTTGGGCTAATAGCGTTTATGATATTGGTCAGTCTATGAGCCATGTGGTTACAGAAGATGCGATTTCAGGGTGGGTCTTTGGCGGAGGCGTGCATAAGAAGTTTTTATGGGGCACATTATGGCGCTGGACAAGTAGCACGATTGCTAATGAGGCGAGCGTAGCAGTGAATGTGGGTTATAAAATCACTAAGAATTTATCCGCAAATTTAAAATTAGAATATTTTGGAGTGATGACTCATTCAGGTTATATGGTGGGTAGCTATATGCCAACACCCGGCTCTAAAGCCCTTTATTCAGATAGAAGCCATTTAATGACTACTTTAAGCGCCAAATTTTAAGTTTATTTGGAAGGGTATAAACCTATTTGGAGTTTAACCCTCTTCCTAATTTTTTAAAATTTTCAATTTTTTCTCCCCTTATCTCCATTTTCTGCTACAATTCAAGCTTATTTTCATTCGTAAAATCATTTTAAAAAAGGAAATTCTTATGTCTCATCACACCATAAAACTTTTTAGTGCCTTAAGTTTAAGTCTAGCTAGTTCTTTAATGGCTGAAGAAAGCTCTTTCTTTCTTGGAGCTAACTATCAAATGGCACAAATGAAAGAAAACTCTTCTATGACTAATCCTAACTACAACCCCAACGATTCTTTGGGGGGGGGGTATATATTCTCCCCTAAAGGTGCCTTTACTAAACTCTAATCAATTAGACACGCTTTCTAATGGTGTCTCTAGTCAAATCACAAATTTACAAAACCAAATAAACACTTTAGGTAGTAGTGCTACAGCAGAGCAAAAAACACAACTCGCTCAACTAAACATTCAAAAACAAGCTATCAATGTTTTACAAGCTTTACAACAAGACCCTAGCTTGTTTAAAAACCCTCAAATAGAAAATCTAGCTAAAAGCTTGCAATTAAATGCAGGAATCACTCAAAATGGTGTGGGCATTATGAGCTTAGGTTTAGTGATGATTCAAACCAATGAATTATTGCAACTTATAAAAAATAATCCAACTACTAATCTTATTCAAACACATTCTAAAGAACAACCAACACTTATAACAAATAACTACGCCACTCATTCTAGCCCTACCTCTACTACAGAAGTGCTTAAAAGCCTTGATAGTTTAAGACTTTCATCTATTAAGGGGTATTTGGAGGGTTATTTAGAAGAGTTAAATGGCATGATGAATGGTCAATATTATCAACAAGGATTTCAGCATAACATAACTCTAAATACCATAAAAACAAAGGTTCAAAGTATTTTAAGTGCTTTAAACTCTAATCAAGCATTCAATAGCTCAAGCATAACTGAAAGTTTAAAAACAATCATTGATGATTTGAATGCAAACACTATCGGTAGGAATGACACCATTACAGATAAAGAGATTTTACAAAATGGGCTTATAGGGTGGAGCGAAAATGAAGGTGCAAAAATAACTCCACATGCCTATTTGACCCCTAACTTTGGTATCAACTCTCTTATGCTCTTTCAAATGCTACAAGGCATAGCTAAAAATCAAAAAGATGTGAATTACGCTTACGCACTAAGCTATGCGTTCCAACACTTTAGAAAACAATATGTCAATTTCTTTAGTAATGAAGTTTATAATGGTTGTGCTTTTAAGTCTAATGATTGTGGCAAACTTGTATCACCTCCTACTTTGCAAAATTTAATAGAAAAGATAGACCCCAAACTTATTCCAACCTATAAGCAACTCCTTAATAAAGCCAGCAATGAATTTCAAAAAACTATGGAGACTGCCGACGCTATAGGTAGTGCAAGTGCTTTTACTTCAGCCATGACAACATTAAAAAATAAGATTAGTGCTTTAGCCAATTCAAATGATAAGCAACAAGCCCTTAATATTATTGATAAAATGCTTACAGATATTCCTATTTATGATGCCCAAAGCTCTAATTTTAACATGCAACTAAGTGCATGGATGTGGGGTATTGTTATGAATAGCCCAACTACAGTGCATATTACTGTTCTTAGTGGTCAAACAAAAAATGGTGTTAAGGAAAATTCAAGCGTTGTTATTAGTGGTTCATTTGTGCCTGCTGATGGTTGCAGTGGCAACTGCAGTGAATACCAATATACGCCTAAAATAAAAACCCCACAACAACTCTATCATGCTGTTTCAGATTGGTGGAACAATATGGGCAACATAGCTAACGCCCTTAACTCTCATAATCCTAAAGAAATAGGTGTGGCAATTCAAAGCTTTGGTAATTTCTATAACGAGCAATGGAAAAATAACCCACATTACCAACAAGGTGGAAGTTACCTTAATAAAAACCAAATCAAGCAAATCCTTAACAATATCAACACATCTCTACCCAAAGCTGACCAACAAACCTTGCATTTTACTTTTATGGCTCTACCCACCAACTCTACTAATACTCTCTCTCAACAACACCAAGCTACCTACAATACTCTACAAGTTTCTAAACCCATAGCCTTAGCAAGTCTGAGCACTTTAGCGAGTATGTTTAATAACATGAACTACTTAAGCTCACCTACGACTACATTCACTAACAATGATAAAGTTATAGAAAGCAAACAACAAGGTTATATGCTAGGCTTTGGAATCAAGGGTGGCTATAAACAAATGTTTAATCATTATATTAAAGGCAATAGAGAAAGTAAAAAGAAATACGGACAATTTGGATTAAGATATTATGCTTTCTTAGATTATAACTATGGAGTCTTAAGTCAAAGAAACACTAATCAAGTTAATATGAACATGCTTACTTATGGTGTAGGTTTAGATATTCTAGTGAATATCTTTGAAAATAAACTAGCTAGTTATGGAATCTTTGGTGGTTTTCAAATTGCTGGTAATTCATGGTTAGCTACTAGAAATTATTCTAGTAGTATGAAAGATAAAATTAGAGCGACTCATTTTCAATGTTTGTTTGATTTTGGATTAAGAACTAATATTCTTAGTCATCATGGTATTGAATTAGGAGTAAAGATTCCTATGCTTAGTCAAAGATATATTGATGTAGCTAATTATAAAGTGAATTATAAAAGAGAGTATGTTTATTATGTTGGGTATGTGTGGGGGTTTTAGGATTAAGGGAACAAGCAATAAGGCTAATAGTTTAAAAAGCTTTATGGCTTTTTAGATTTTTGAAAAATAAGAACACATAAACCAATATTTTAAAAACTCTTATGTTTGGGGTATTTAATAAACCCCCTAAGCAAACCCTATATATCTATACAAACACAAAATCTTAATTCTTTTGTTTTGTCTTAAAATACAACATTTTTTAAAATAATGCCCAAACTCTAATCATTTTTTGCTTAGCTTTTGTCAATACACAAACTTAATGCGCTCATATGAATGTCAAGGTGTGTTAAGTGTTTTTCTAGGGGGAGTTTTAATAAAAATAAATTATTGATAAGAGAGCTTAAGGGTTATTAAACTTTTTGTTTTTTTAAGATATTGATTATAAAAAGCTGTGAGAGGGTAAGATAAAAAGATTGATACAAGTTTTTGCATTAGACTATGATAAAACCATGTGCTTTAGCACATGGTTTTATGGTTATTTATCCTGCTTGATAGTTTTTGAAAATATCTTGGCTTACTTTGTAGCTACAGAACTTAGGACCACACATAGAGCAAAATTCTGCTCCCTTAAAGACTTCTTCTGGTAATGCTTCATCGTGATATTCTTTAGCTCTTTCTGGGTCTAAGGCTAGTTCAAATTGCTTGTTCCATTCAAACGCATATCTTGCATCACTCATCAAGTCATCTCTCACTCTCGCACCCACTCTTCCTCTAGCAATATCAGCAGCATGAGCAGCGATTTTATACGCAATAATGCCCTCTCTTACATCTTTGGCATTAGGTAAGCCCAAGTGCTCTTTAGGGGTTACATAGCATAGCATAGCCACTCCTTTATAAGCCGCTAAGCATGCGCCAATAGCACTAGCGATATGGTCATATCCAGCTGCAATATCAGTAACCAATGGCCCTAAAACATAAAAAGGCGCATCATTACAATATTCTCTTTGTAATCTTACATTTCTTTCAATTTGATTTAAAGGCACATGACCGGGGCCTTCAATCATCACTTGCACATCTTTTTCATAAGCTCTTTTAGCAAGTTCTCCTAAGACTTTTAATTCTGCAAATTGCGCTGTATCGCTTGCATCGGCTAGACAACCCGGACGCAAAGAATCACCCAAGCTCAAACTGACATCATATTCCTTGCAAATAGCCAAAATATCATCAAAAGCAGTGTAGAAAGGATTTTCTTTATGATAGTGCATCATCCAAGATGCCATTAAGCTCCCTCCACGACTCACAATTCCCATTTTTCGCTTACTTACATAGGGCATATGCTCTAGTAAAAACCCACAATGGATAGTAAAGTAGCTTACCCCTTGTTTGGCTTGCTTTTCTAAAGTTTTTAGCATGGTGGGAATATCAAGTTTCATCACATCGTTATTGACATCATGTAAGATTTGATACATAGGCACGGTTCCAATAGGCACACTAGAATGAGCAATGATAGCCTTTCTGATTTCGTCTAAATCTCCACCTGTGGATAAATCCATAACCGTATCAGCACCATATTTAATGGATATATTTAGCTTTTCTACTTCTTCATCAATGCTATGAATAATGGCTGAACTTCCAATATTAGCATTGATTTTGGTGCGTAAGGCTATGCCTATACCCATAGGGTTTAAGTTGGTATGATTGATATTAGCTGGGACAATCAAGCGCCCTTTAGCAATTTCTTTTCTAACAACTTCTGCCTCTATGCTTTCAATATTGGCAATATAAGCCATTTCTTCGGTAATAATCCCATTTTTAGCATAGTAGAGCTGAGTTTGTGGGTTTTTTCTGTTTTTTAAATATTCTGTTCGCATTATAACTCCTTAACAAGAATAGGTTGTGATAAATTCAAAGGGGTGAGGCTTGCTTTCCCAAGGAAATACTTCAGTATGAAATTTAAGGGACTGATAAGCTTGGATAAATTCTTCGCTAAAGATTTGTCCCTCTTTTAAATAATCTTTGTCTGCAAGCATTTCTTCTAACGCACTTCTTAGAGTGTGGGGCATTTGCTTGATGCCTTTTTCTCTAATTTCATCTAAGGTTAGCTTGAAAAGATTGATATCCATAGGTTCGCCCGGATTTTGCTTTTTCAAAAACCCATCAATGCCCGCCATAAGAATGGCTGAAAAGGCTAAGTAGGGGTTTGAAGAGCTATCTGGGAATCTAAATTCTAATCGTGCGCTCTTATTTGAAATTCCATAGGGAATACGCACGCTTGCGCTTCTATTTTGTGCGGAATAAGTTAAGATAGAGGGGGCTTCAAATCCCGGAATTAAGCGTTTATAAGAGTTGGTTGAGGCATTGGTAAAAGCAGCTAAACCTCTAGCATGGTATAAAACTCCACCTAAAAAGTGCAAAGCAAATTCGCTTAAACCTTTGTAGGTATCACCGCTAAAAAGGTTTTCGTTATTTTTCCAAATGCTTACATGGGTATGCATGCCACTTCCGCTATCACCATAAAGGGGTTTTGGCATAAAAGTTGCAGTTTTGCCATTTAAATGAGCGACCATTTTAACTACATATTTGAGTTTTTGCACATTATCAGCCGCCTCTACTAAATCCCCAAATTTTACGCCCACTTCGCCTTGTCCTTGAGCTACTTCATGATGGACTACAAAGGTTTCTAAGCCAACTTGATTTAAAACCTTAACAATTTCAGTGCGAATATCCATCATAGAATCCATTGGTGGCACAGGTAGATAACCCCCTTGCTTACCTGGTCTATGACCATAATTCACACCACCCTCAAAGCTTTTATCTCTGTTCCATTCGCCCTCTTCGCTATCTACTTCATAATATTGGCAGTTTGAGGCATCTTTAATCTTAATAGAATCAAAGATAAAAAATTCATTTTCTGCGCCAAAATATGCCACATCGCCTAAATTAGAATCCTTTAAGTGCTGTAAGGCTTTTTTAGCGATACTTCTAGGGCATTTTTCATAAGGCTGATTTTTATACACATCATAGATATCACAAAAAACAACCGCACTTACATCAGCGCTAAAAGGGTCAATAAAATAACGCACCAAATCTGGAATCAAGAGCATGTCTGATTGCTCTATACTTTGCCAAGCCTTAAAAGAGCTTGCATCAAAAGGAATCCCTTCTTTAAGCATGTCGTCATTTAAGGCATTGAAAGAATAAGTCATATGATTCCATGTGCCTTTAATGTCAGTGAATCTAAAATCTACAAATTCTACTTCGTTATCTTTGCAAAAATCCCAAAATTTTTTAATACTGCTTTCATCATTACAAATTTTCATTATAAGTGCCTTTTAATCAAATTGTTCATGTAGAACAAGTTTTCTAAAATAGTAGCGATTATAACACAGATAACATAGAGTTGAAAAATAACCTCTATTATTCAAGGCAAATATCTATGAGTTGTCAAACTAATTTTGATTTAAATTGATTTGACAATCTCAAGTGGGAGTAAAAGCGCTTAAAATTGGCATAGCCCCATAAGCTATCTAAGATTTATTTTTAAAGAAATTAAGAGCTTTTTTTAAATCTTCTTTAGTGTCAATTCCTATGCTTTGGCTTTCAACTATGCTAACTGCAATACTTTTTTGATAATATAAAGCCCTTAATTGCTCCAATTTTTCTATATTTTCTAACGCACAAGGTTTGAAAGAACATAATTCTTCTAGGCTTTCTTTAAAAAAACCATAAACACCAATATGCCCTAAAAGAGGGGTTTGGCGTTTAGAATCATTGCGCAAATAAGGGATAATAGAGCGTGAAAAATATAAAGCATAATTATTGCTATCTAGCACCACTTTGACTAAATTAGGGCTTTTGGCCTCTTCTTCATTAATTACTTTGGCACAAGTTGCCATAAATGGAGCTTTTTTAGTAATCTCAAGTAAGGTTTGTATGATAGAAGTCTCTAAAAAAGGCTCATCGCCTTGTAAATTTAAAATAATTTCATTATTGTTAAGCCCTAGAATTTGAGCCGCCTCTAAACAGCGTTCTGTCCCACTATTATGGTGTTTTGAAGTAAGCACAGCTTTAATGTGGTGTTGTTGGCAAATTTCTAAAATACTTTCATCATCACAAGCCACTATGCAGTCATCTACCAATAAGGCATTTTTAGCTGAGCGGACTATCATAGGTAGCCCATAAATATCAGCTAATACTTTATTTTCAAAACGACTAGATTTTAAGCGAGCGGGAATTATAATCATCTTTAAACCTTTAAAATGGGCTTTTTTGTGGTATTATACTCACATTTTTAACTTGTCATTTCTAAGATTTTTAGGAAAATGATGATTCAAGATTTTTATTATTGAGGAGTTTGTTTAAATGATATTAAGAGCTGTTATGTTAAGCGCATTACTTGCAATAGGAGCGAATGCAACCCCAACAAAAAGTAACCCCCAAGAAAAGCTAATGCAAAGCAATTTAAAGAAAGTTGTTGAGAAACAAACGGGTAAAAAAATCAATGTTTTAGAGCTAAAAACATTAAAATCTACAAGCGAATTTAAAATTGCTGTTGTAGAAGACCCTGATACGAAATATCATATTCCCCTTTTAGTTAGTAAAGATGGTAATTTGGTTGTAGGGCTTAGCAATTTATTTTTTAGCAGTAAAGATTCTGATGTGCAAATGGTTAATGAGCTAAATCAAAAAATCCAATCTTTTAATGTAGCGCAACAAAATAGTGGTAAATTAAATGCCATTTTTGAAGAGATTCCTAGCGATTATGTGATAGAGTTTCCATCAAGTGATGTGAAGAATAGAGATAAAATTCTTTATATTGTATCAGACCCTATGTGTCCGCATTGTCAAAAAGAGCTCACTAAGCTAAGAGAGCATTTAAAAGAAAATACTATAAGAATGGTTATTGTGGGTTGGCTTGGAGCTAATTCGGCTAAAAAGGCTGCTATCATTCAAGAGGAAATGACACAAGCAAGAGCTAGAGGGGCAAATATAGAAGATAAAATTTCTATCATTGAGAAAGTATATTCCACTCAATATGATATTAACGCACAAAAAGAGCCAGCAGGTATGCGCACTAAAGTAGAAACAATCACTAAGAAGATTTTTGATTCTGGCGTGATTAAATATGTGCCTTTCTTATATGAATATAAGGCTAAAAAATGAAAAAGCCTTATAGAAAAATCTCTGACTATGCGATTGTTGGGGGTTTAAGTGCGCTAGTTATGGTAAGTATTGTAGGGTGTAAAGGCAATGCTAATGATGAAAGCCAACAACAAACTAAAAACCTTACAGAGAGTGTTAAAAAAGGTGCTTTTGTTATTTTAGAAGAGCAACCAGATAAAACCTATAAAGTTGCCGAAGAATACCCAAGCGCAAAAACACATATTGTGGTGCGAGACTTACAAGGCAATGAAAGGGTTTTAAGCGATGAAGAAATTCAAAAACTCATCAAAGAAGAAGAGGCTAAAATTGATAATGGCACAAGCAAGCTCACTCAGCCTAATAATGGGAGCGAGAGCAGTGGTTTTGGATTAGGGAGTGCGATTTTAGGTAGTGCTGCAGGAGCGATTTTAGGAAGTTATATTGGCAATAAGCTATTTAATAACCCTAATTATCAGCAAAATACACAACGCAACTATAAATCCCCCCAAGCTTATCAGCGCTCGCAAAATTCTTTCAATAAAGGGACTTCTACAAGCGCACCTAGTGCTACGACAAGTAGGGGTAAAAGCGGATTTTTTGGCTCTAGTAAGCCATCAAATTCTTTTAGCTCAACTTCAAACTCAAGGGGTGGTTTTGGGGGGTAAGCCCTTGGTAGTGTTGGATTTGGTTTAAAAAGGTTTTTTAAATTTTAACTTAAATTCAAGGATGGTTTATGCAAGTAATTCCTTTAAATCCTTTAGATAATGAGACTTTAGAAGAAATCGGTTTAGAATGGCATACCGATAATGATAATTCGCCTTATATTGCTGATGAAATGGTGGCTATTTCCCAAAAAGAGGCTGATGTCTACTATGATGCTTGTAATGAGCTTTATGATATGTTCGTAGAGACTGCTGAAGATGTTATCGCTAATGAGCGTTTTTTTGAACTAGATATTCCTAATGCGCTGATTCCTATGATTAAACAAAGTTTTGAAGAAGAGGTGCATTGGCATATTTATGGGCGTTTTGATTTAGCGGGGGGATTAGATGGAAAGCCAATTAAATTATTAGAATTTAATGCTGATACTCCAACCATGCTTTATGAAAGTGCTGTAGTGCAATGGGCGTTACTCAAAGCTAATGGCTATGATGAGAACGCACAATTTAATAATCTCTATGAGGCTATTGGTGAAAATTTTAAGCGCATGATTACTTTAGGCGAAGATACAAGTAGTTTTGATGAAATGTATGAGGGGTGGAAAATCCTTTTTTCAAGCATTAAGGATAACGCCGAAGAAGAACGCACTGTGCGCTTTTTGCAAGACATTGCACAAAGTGTGGGGTTTGAAACAGAGTTTTCCTATATTGATGAAGTGGAATTTAATGCCAAAGAGGGCGTATTCAAAAATGGTGTGAACTATGAATTTTTATTCAAGCTTTTGCCTTGGGAGAATATTGCCATTGATGAGCCTGAACTAGCCCTTTTAATGCAAAGCATGATGGAAAACAAAAACACCATTTTTTTAAATCCAGCCTACACAATCCTCTTTCAATCTAAGCGTTTTTTAAAGCTTTTATGGGATAAATACCCTAACCACCCATTATTACTAGAAACAAGCTATGAACCTTTAAAAAATAAAAAGCAGATTAAAAAGGTAGCCTTTGGTAGAGAAGGGGCTAATAGTGAAATTTTTGATACTTCTATGCAATCAGTGTTTAAGACAGAGGGCATTTATTCTAATCATAAGCCAATCTATCAAGAGTTTTATGAATTGAATGCGCATAATGGTGTGTATTACCAACCTAATGTGTTTTTTGCTTATGAGCCTTGTGCGTTAGGTTTTAGAAAAGGGGGCTTAATCTTAGATAATTTTTCTAAATTTGTGAGTCATATCATTCAGTAATGCGATTGTTTCATATTTATGCAACAACCTTTTTCTTCCCTTTGGTGTTGCTCTTTGCTCTAAGTGGCTTTTTGATGCTCTTTGGAGTGCGTCAAAACACTAACGCTAGTATTCAAGAATGGATTGTAGAAAAGTCTATAGCTAAGAGCGAACGCCTAGAATTTTTACTTAACTTCTTAAAAGAAAATCATTTAACTTTACCTAAAAAAATAGAACCTAGAGAGTATAGAGGAATGCTTATTATAGGCACGCCCTTGCATGAAGTTAGTTTGGAAAATAAGGATAGCAAGATTACTATTAAAACGATAAAAAGAGGTTTTATAGGCGCACTTGTTATGCTCCACAAAGCTAAAGTTGGCATTATTTTTAAGGTGCTTTTGGGAATTTTTTGTGTGTTTTTGCTTTTGTTTTATCTAAGTGCTTTTTTAATGATAGCTACCAAGAATGCCAAAAAAATGCTTTTAAGCGTTTTTTTAGGGAGTGTCATAATGGCATTGGCACTCTTTTTTTCATTGTGAGAGAGCAATTTGGGAGCAATTTGCTTGAAATGTTACTATAAAATGTCTATTTTATACTAGAATAGTTTTGAAGTAACCATTCAGTTAATTTTTAAGGAAGATAGGTTTGATAAGGTTTAAAATCAAGGCTTTAATGTTGGCAAGTGCCTTAGTTTGGGTGGGTTGCTCAGAGACTGCAACTTATGTGAGTCAAAATGATAAAAAGACCAAGCGCTATGTAACAGGTGGATTGGATTTTGAAGATGTTCAAGATTCAGCTAAAAGAGCTGTTAATTCCATGTTGGCAGATGAGAGCGTAAAAGCGCTTATGGCTAAGGGAAAAAGGATTGTTGCGGTATCTGATGTGATTAATGATACTACAGAGCATTTTGATGTGCAACAACTCACGAATTTAGTCTTACAAGATTTAAAAAAGGGTTCTAATAACCGCTTTTATGTTACTCGTTCTGTTTCGGGGACAGGGGGCATGACTGATAGTATGATTGAAAAATCACGAGCTTTAAGAAATAATGCGGATTTTGACCAAGATACCACAATTTCTAAGGGGCATTTGAAAGCGCCCGAATTATCCTTAATGGGTAAGGTTACCCAAAGGAATGCTCGTGTCTCAGCCACTAAACAAAAGGTTGTATTTGTTTTTTCGCTGGAATTGGTGGATTTAAAAAGTGGCTTGCAAGTATGGAGTGATACCTATGATATTGCCAAAATTACAAGCAACAGAAATGTTTCATTTTAATTTTAATTAAGGAGTTTTTATGAAAATGAATTTGAAGTTGGTTTTAGGTTTGAGTGCTACAGCGATTTTAGCAATTGCGGGTTGCTCTATTACTCCTAAGTCTGGTGTAAGCAAGAGTAATCAAGAATACAGACAAGCCATTAAGGGAGCGCCTGATTGGGTTTATGGCGATTTGAATAAGATTGCTAAAAGCCAAGGCAAAGAATATTCAGGTGTGTTCTTAGGTAGGGCTGAAGAAAAAATTATTGATGGCAATGTAGAGTTTGCAACTGATACGGCTAAAACTAAGGCTAAAGCTGATTTAGCTGAAAATTTAAAATCTCAGCTCAAAAAAGAGCTCAAAGAAGACATTAGCGCTAATGAATCTCATTTATCGCAAACTACCACTAGACATATTGAGCAAGCAGTTGATAAAGAATTAGTTGCAACCAAAATGTTAGCAAGATATGTGGGTAAGGATAGAGTATTTGTGCTAGTTGGTTTAGATAGAGAGATTATGCAAAAAGTTCGTGATGAGCTTGGCATGAATAAAAAGAAAAAATAGTCTAGCAAGCACTTAATGGGTAGCTATGCGGTTTTTAGTCTTTTTATTATTGTTGGGAGTTCTATGCGCCAAGAGCCTACCTAAATGGGCTCAAAAGTGCATTGTTGTAGTCCAAAAAGAGAGTGTTTTAGCTTGTGGAAAAGGTCTTATAACATCTAGTAATACAGAATATGCGCTAGATTTAGCTAAAACTCAAGCAACAGAGAAAATTCTCTCATTCTTGCATAGCGATACTTCCGCAACAATAGAAATGAGCGCTAAAAATATCAAAGCACGCTATATTGGTTCCAAAGAGGTTTATGTGCTACTTGAGATTAAAAAGAGTTTTATAAAAAATGTCAAAGGAGAAGAGCCTTGAAAACAGCTATGTTGATGTTGAGTAGAACTTGTGCTACTTGTTTATTGGGGGCTATTCTTTTAAGTGCTATGCAAGCCAAAGAATATGATAAAGCACCTAAATGGTATATGCACTATAAGCAAGACAACGCTTATTTCTATGGCAATGGGGAGGGTAGAGATAGAGAAAGCTCTAAACAAAAGGCGCTAAATGATTTGGCAAGTTCTATCTTGGTGCATGTGAAGTCTAAAACTACGCTTTCAACCAAGCTTGAAAATAATCATATTACTACTAAGAATGCACAAAATATTGAACTAAATACGGATTCTTTAGCGCTTTTTAATGCAGAAGTTGTGCGACAAGGAATGAGTAAAAATGGCTTGTATTACACTATTCTTAAGCTTAATAAGCAAAAATTTTTAAATGATTTAGAAAGGCGTTATTTAGCTCTAAGGGCGCAATTAGCCCCTCTTTTGCCCAAGTCTTGTCAAGGCGTTTTTCTAAAAGAGGCGTCTAAGATGCAAAAGATTTTTGAAAAGCTAGAGCCTATGCAAAGCATTTTAAGCGCTTTTGATAAAGCAGTTAGTCCCTTAGAGCGCTATCAAAAAGTGTATTTGGACAATACGCCTAAGCCTAAGGTGCGTTTGAGCTTTTCTAATGGAGTTGATGAGGAAATCAAGGAGGCTATCTATAGCTCTTATATGCGTTTAATGCAAGAAAGCAACGAGCCTCATCTCTATAGTTTGCAAACAACTATTTATACTCAAAATGGAGGCGATTATATTGGAGTCAATCTTGTAGTGAAAGATTGTCAAGATAAAGTCATTTTGACTAAGAATTTGCAAGTAGAGCAAGACAATAGGGGCGATGCGATAGAGGCGATAAAAGCTGAAGTGTTTAAGTCTCTAAGAGATTATAGGAATTCAGATGGGCAAGGCAATAGCGATATTGATTCTAAGGATAATGCCATAGAATTTTAAGCTTAATTTTCTAATCAAGGGGCGTCAAAGTAGTTGAAAGAACGAGCTTTTAGCACCCCCTTATCCATAGGGACAACTTTGAAAACAACTTAAGGCATGTCAAAAATATCTTTCTATAGGAAAATGACTCTTAATTCATTTTAAATAGCTACAGCATGATATGGAGCATTTGAAAAATACTAAAAGATAAAAATTTTTGTTGGTGGTGTATTTTTTGTGTTGATGATTGGGATAATTGTTTTTGTTTTTAACTAAGCATTGATGATAAAGCGAACAAAAAGAGCCTAATACTAAAATTGTTAAACAATAATCTTGTAAGCGCTTAAACTAGGTATTTTTAAGTTTTTAAAATCTCAAAAGCATCTCTAATGCTTTTTGTTATTTTTAAAAACTATAAGAAGATAAGGATAAATTTAATCAGCAAAAAGCAAGGCATAAGCCCTTAAAAAATCCCCCTTAAGAAAATGAATTTTTGCAATCAAGAGAAATCTCAACTACAGGATAAGATTTTAAGCTTTCTTAAAGATAAAGGACTAATAAAAGAACTATAAGAAAAAGAAATTAAACCATTTTATTAAGAATATTTTTTTGGGTATCAATATTTAATTAGAATAAAGTAATTGTTTGATATGGGTTAGTGTAGCAGAAAAGCTAAAATCACAGGGTATATAAAAATATCAAATATTCTTAAAACCCCTTGATTACCACCATTAAAAAGGAACAATGTCTGTAAATAAGGCTAAGGTCTTTATAGTCTTTTAGCTTGCTTGCTCGTTGAGTTTTTCCAATAATTCTTCTTCATTCAAAATAGTAACGCCATGTTTTTGTGCTAGAGTAAGTTTTGAGCCAGCGTTTTCTCCAGCGATGAGAAAATCCGTTTTAGCGCTCACGCTTGAAGCAATTTTTGCCCCTAAGTTTTCTAGCATTTGAGCGTATTCTTGCCTTGGTTTAGAAAGCGTTCCAGTTAGAACAATGGTTTTATGGTTAAAAATAGAGTGGTTTAAAATCTCTTGTTTTTCTTCAGCAATAGGTTTCAATAAGTCAAATAAAGCTTTAATAAATTCTTTATTGCTCACATAAAAATTCGCCAAAGAATGTGCCATTTCAACCCCAAAACCTTCTATCTTTAAAAACTCTTCTTCGCTTTTTTCTAATACATTCAAACCATATTTTGCTAGAGTTTTACTCGCTCCCTTACCGATATGCTCAATCCCTAAAGCATTAATGAGTCGCCACAAAGGGGGGTTCTTACTCTTATTGATAGCATCTAATAGGTTTTGAGCCTTTTTGATTTTGAATTTGTCTAGTTGCATTAAATCGTCTAATTTTAAAGTATATAAGTCTAGGGCATTAAGAATAAGCTTTTCTTCAAAAAGTTGCTCTATGACTTTATCGCCTAAGCCTTGAATATTTAGGGCGTCCTTAGAAGCAAAATGAATCAAGCTTTCTTTAAGTCTTGCGGAACAATTGATGTTTTGACAATAAGTAAAAATCTCTTCACATAAAAGCTCATGCGAACATATAGGGCAATGTGTAGGACGAATAATGGGGTGTTGTGAGCCATCTCTATAATGTTCTAAAGGTTTAATGATTTTAGGAATCACATCACCACTTCTAATAACTACAACCATATCATTAAGCATAATATTCTTTTTTTCAATTTCAGAATAATTGTGTAAAGTCGCTTTAGTAATCAGTGCCCCAGCAATTTCTACAGGCTCTAAAAGAGCTACAGGAGTTACAGCCCCACTACGCCCCACTTGGTTAATCACTTCTAAAATCCTCGTGTGTTTTTCTAAGGCTGGAAATTTATAAGCACAGGCAAATTTAGGGGATTTTTGGGTATAGCCTAGCTCATTTTGTGTGCTTAATGCATCAACGACTATTACCATGCCATCTAAAAGGGCTTTAAACTTATCTCTTTCTTTAATAAGCGTGTGATAGCTTTGCTCTATCTCTTCGTGGTTTTTATTTAAACTTAGATATTCAATCGCACTAAAACCCAAAGAGACAATAAAATCCAAACATTCCTTAAAGCTTAGAAAATTTAAAGAATGCTTGCCCACACCCCAGGGAATAAATTGCAATTTACGCTTTTTTGTGATACTACTATCAAGCTGTCTCAAACTCCCCGCAGCAGCGTTTCTAGGGTTAGCAAATAGGGGTTCATTAGACTCTAAGCGTTCTTTATTTAAAGTTTCAAAATCATCTTTAAAGATAATCACTTCGCCCCTAATTTCTATTTCTTCATCATAAGAAATAGTGTGGGGAATGTTAGCGATATTTTTTGCATTCATTGTAACTAACTCCCCTTCTAAGCCATTGCCCCTAGTAGTCGCACTCACTAATTTGCCCTTATTGTATAAAAGATTGAGCGAAACCCCATCAAGTTTAGGCGAACACACAAACTTAGTGTTAGGATAGATTTTTAAAATGCGATTAAGCCAAGTTTGTAATTCGCTATTATTAAACACATCATCTAAGCTCCACATCCGCACCAAATGGGGGTTTTTAT
The DNA here is from genome assembly GCF_000259255.1 of Helicobacter cetorum MIT 00-7128. Taxonomy (NCBI): domain Bacteria; kingdom Pseudomonadati; phylum Campylobacterota; class Epsilonproteobacteria; order Campylobacterales; family Helicobacteraceae; genus Helicobacter; species Helicobacter cetorum. The sequence goes on along the minus strand of NC_017737.1, from coordinate 1,452,621 downwards.
TAAACTGATTTAATGTAGTAGCTCCAACTTTTTGAGTAGGGGAATTAGCCTGAACTTGGCTAGGATTTTTTTCTTCATAATCTTTTAATTCTTTATAGAGTTCATCATAAGTAGCATCGCTTACTAAGGGCTCATCTAGCACATAGTAATGGTGAGATAATTCATTTAAATATGCAATTCTTTCTAAATATTCTTCTTGATTTTTTATCATGTTAATAACGCCCTTATAACTAAAATAGGGCGTTATTATAGTGGTTTAAAACTTATAGGCTACTTCAAAGCGTGCATTAAATCCGGGTTCTGCCATACCTCTTGCATATTTGTCTTGATTAGGCTCATCAGGACTCATCACGGGGCTTGCTTGGTTGATGTATTGTTTATTGAAAATGTTATTAAACACTAAATTGACACTCAAGCCTTGATATTTCTTTTGTGTGGGTTTATAGGTTACAAAGAAACTGCTAATTCCATAGCCGGGTTTATGCACATGGAAAATGCCGGGTTTTTTAGCGCAATTACTAGGCTGTCTGTCAATATCTGTGGGGCCATTACGATACATATTATACGCACAATAATCTAAGGTAGTAACAAATCTTGAAAGCCAAGTGAAACTTAGTCCTATGCGAGAGATATTATAACTAGCTGTGAGAATAAAAGTATTGCCGGTAGTTGCAGCTAATTCATAAGCATCTGCTATCATATGCCCTTTTAAGCTAGGCCAAGAACGCCCCACACTTAGTCCTAGAGAAAAGCCCTTATACTTACCTGTGCCAGAGACTTCATATCCGGGAATATAAATAATATCTTTAATGTTGGTAACATAGAGAGTAGAAGTGAATTTATTAATGTAGTTTGAAATCAATTGCGTAAAGCCTGCAGCTCTAAAATCAAAATATTCGCTGTTGTATTCAATGTTAAATTCAAAGTTTTGACCAATTTCTGGTTTTAGATGCTTATCATAGCGTAAATTGTCTTGACGCATCCATACTAAGCCAACAGGCAAAGGACCTCTAGTAACATACGCATAAGAAAGTCTAAAATTTAAATTTTTTAAAGGCGAGATAATCAAAGCTGTGCTAGGGCTAAAACCTTGAGTTACATGCAATTGCCAATCTTTATCTACGAAAGTATAGACATCATAGCGTGTTCCAGCACCCCAAGTTACCATAGGGTGAAAAGTGTAGTTAGCTTGAGCATACACACCTATAACATTAGCTGTTTCGCCATTTCTTTGACAATGTCCATTGGTCAAATTAGGGTCATTAGGCCCTGTTACTTGCTTACAAGCATTAGGGCTATCTCCGGGTTTAACCAATTCGCTTTTAGGAATAGCCTTGTCAAAAGTGGTTAAATTTTGGTAATTCAAGCCATATTCAAAAAGATTTTCACTATTATGATTGAGAGTATGAGCGACATTAACATTCGCACCCGCATTAATAATGTTTAAGTCTTTTTTAGCTACTACAGAACCTCCTCCAAGGTTTCTAAAACTAATAGAGCAGGTTTGAGTTGTAGCATTATAAATACCCCCTTGTGCAACACATAGATTTGAATCATCATTTTGTGCATTTGGTGCTGTGTAGCTAATGGTTTTAGCAATATCATTTGGCGAAAAAAGAGGGTTGATTTTGACATTTCTAACACTTCCATACGCATCAATTTTTAATTTAGGGTCATTAAAGTTTGTCCCTCCCTCTCTTTCATAAGCTAGACTAATGTTATTGACCATATTAACACTATCAGTTTTAAATAACCTCGCATCATTTTCAAACAAACACTTACCTACCTCGCCTCTTTTATTATAATCGTTAAAATCATCGCAACTATAAGGCAAGAAAGTTCCTGTAAAATTCGCCCTCAAAGGTCTTTTAGCGTTATCTCTTGTTAGGTTGTAACTTAAAGTGAGCGTATCTCTTTCACTCAAGTAAGCATTCGCTTTGACTAGGACATTATTTTGTTCGCTTGGAGAGCCTGAGACTTTATCGTTTTCTGTGGGATTAAAAAGATTTTTCATAGCATTATTGCCATCTCTATAATAGAATATATTTTGATGAGTATAATATAGTAATATATCAAAATGCTCATTTTGATAAGCACCTGTTATGTTTTCTCTATCTCCAAAGTTGGTATAAAAGCTTGTTGCCCCACTAATGGCGTAATTTTTACCCTTAGGAATAAAATCTCTCGCACTTTTAGTTTCCATTTTAATCGCACCAATTAAAGCCATGGGGCCTGCACTTGCTTGGGCAGCTCCTTTAGTAACAATCACTTCTTTTAGCATGCCCGGGTCAATTATAGTATTACCTTGATGCCCATAGCTTGCCCCCATTTGAGCTGCACCATCTACAGTAACTCTAGCAAGCCTATCTTCAATGCCACGCACATAGATTTTTTGCGCCATTAAGCTTCCGCCACCTACATTGATATTAGGGTTTCTTCTAAACATATCACTAATTTGATTAGCTTGTCTTCGTTCTAATTCTTTAATGGATACATGAGTTTGATTGTTGTAGTTAAAGATTCTTTGGGCTTGTGTGGTAACCTTACCTAAAGTGTGTGATTTTTTATTCTTGCTATTTTCGCTATCTTCTTTAGCCTCTGCTAAATCAAAAGTTCCAAAGAAAGCCAAAAGAAAGGATAATGATAAGTTTGTGGTTTTATTTAATCGTGTTGGTATATATTGCATAATCAATCTCCAAAAAAAATAAAATTAAAAAATAATTTATTATCGTAATCAATAAAATATTAATTTTGGATTAAACTAATCGTCTATTGATTTATTAAGATAATGAATAGTTAATAAAATAATTTGATATAAAGTTTTCATATTTATATGCAAAATATAAGGTATTACATTGTAGAATTGCAGTCAAATATTTGTGATGACTAAGGGAATTGAATGGATGTCCAAAAAACAACTTCATTGCATTTAAATAATGAGGCTCAGTTTTTGTGTTTCAAGTTAGATAAGGGTGAAGATGCCCAACTCTATGGTATGAATATTTTTAAGGTAAGAGAAATTATTCATTATGATGAGGACATTACAGAGACCATTGGAGGCACTGATGGTATGATGCTTGGTTTTCTTACGGTTAGGGGAGAATCTATCCCTTTAATTGATGTAAGAAGATGGCTTCATTATGATATCAACTCTTCAGAAAGCTCTCTTAAAGAGCATGGCATTGTTGATAATAAAAATCTTGTAATAGTGTGTTATTTTTCTAACCATTTGATTGCATTAAAAGTATTAGAGATTAAAAGCATTGTGCATAAGAGTTGGCAAGAAATTAGCACAGGGGATAAACAAGGCATTAATGTTGAAAGCAAAGTGAGCGCTATCACACGCTTTGATAGTGAGAGAGTGATACAAATCTTAGATGTAGAAAAAATGATTTGTGATGTTTTCCCCACCATGAAAGATTTAGATGAATTAACCTTGCGTTGTATGGAGGCCATAAAAAGTCAAAAGATGATTTTAATTGCTGAAGATTCCCTAACAGCTCTTAAGGCTTTAGAAAAAATTGTGCAAGCATTAAATTTAAGCTATCTAGCTTTTGCAAACGGACAAGAATTATTAGATTATCTCTATGAAAATGAGAATTATAAAAAAGTAGGGGTAGTGATTACGGATTTAGAAATGCCTGTAATTTCTGGCTTTGAAGTCTTAAAGACCATTAAGAAAAACGAAAAAACAGAGCAACTTCCTGTAATTGTTAATTCCTCCATGAGTAGCGATGCTAATCGCCAATTAGCTCAATCTTTGGAGGCTGATGGTTTTGTGGTAAAATCCAATGTTCTTGAAATCCATGAAATGCTCAAAAGAGCGCTTTCATAATATTTAAATGAATATTAAATAAAACAAGGAGTTATAAATAAATGCGAAGTCATTTATGTGCAGAAATTTGCGAAAAAGATGTTGAAAAAAGTGTCAAGGTTGCTGGGTGGTGCAATACTTATAGAGACCATGGGGGCGTAATTTTTATTGATTTAAGAGATAAAAGTGGTTTGGTGCAATTAGTGTGCGACCCTAGCTCTTTAGCTTATGAGAAAGCTTTGGAAGTGCGCAATGAATTTGTGCTAGTAGCCAAAGGAAAGGTGCGTTTAAGAGGGGAGGGGTTAGAAAACCCTAAATTAAGGAGTGGGAAAATTGAAGTCGTTTTAGAAGATTTAGTGATTGAAAATAAGAGCGCTACCCCACCTATTGAAATTGGCGATAAAAGCGTGAATGAAGACTTACGCTTGAAATATCGCTACTTAGATTTACGCTCCAAAGAGTCTTATGAAGTCTTTAAATTACGCAGTGATGTAGCTCTAGCTACTCGTAATGTTTTGGCTAAAAAAGGCTTTTTAGAAATTGAAACACCTATTTTATCTAAGACTACTCCAGAGGGCGCAAGAGATTATTTAGTGCCTAGCAGAGTGCATGATGGCGCATTTTTTGCTCTCCCACAAAGCCCGCAATTATTCAAGCAACTTTTAATGGTAGGGGGAATGGATAGGTATTTTCAAATCGCTCGTTGCTTTAGAGATGAAGATTTGAGAGCTGATAGACAGCCAGAATTTACGCAAATTGATGCCGAAATGAGTTTTTGTGATGAAAATGATGTGATGGGCGTGGTAGAAGATTTATTACAAGAGATTTTTAAAGTAGCAGGGCATGCTATCTCTACGCCTTTTAAACGCATGCCTTATAGCGAGGCTATGGAAAATTATGGGAGCGATAAACCGGATTTGCGTTTTGAGTTGCCCTTAGTAGAAGTAGGGGATTGTTTTATGGATAGCTCAAGCCCTATTTTTTCTAATATCGCACAAGATTCTAAAAATAAACGCATTAAAGCTTTGAATGTCAAGGGGGCTGATGAGAAATTTAGTCGTAGCACTTTGAAAGAATTAGAAGAATTTGTGCGTAAATTCGGAGCGCAAGGGTTAGCGTATTTGCAAATTAAAGACAATGAGATTAAGGGGCCTTTAGCTAAATTTTTAAGTGAACTTGGGCTTAAGACTATTTTAGAGAGAACTAACGCACAAGTTGGGGATATTGTCTTTTTTGGAGCAGGGGATAAGAAAATCGTATTAGATTACATGGGGCGTTTGCGCTTGAAAGTGGCTGAAATGCTTAATCTCATTGATAAAGATGCCTTAAATTTCTTATGGGTAGTGGATTTTCCTATGTTTGAAAAGATTGATAATGGCTATCATGCTTTACACCATCCCTTTACTATGCCTAAAAATTTAGAGTGCCAAGATTTAGAAGAAATCAATTCTATCGCTTATGATGTGGTGCTTAATGGTGTGGAGCTTGGTGGGGGAAGTATTAGGATTCATAAAGAAGAGATTCAAAAGAAAGTCTTTGAGAAACTTAATATTAGTGAGGTTGAGGCACAAAATAAATTTGGCTTTTTACTAGAGGCATTAAAATTTGGTGCACCCCCACATGGGGGTTTTGCGATAGGCTTTGATAGATTGATTATGCTTATGACTAAATCTAGTAGCATTAGAGATGTGATAGCATTCCCTAAAACGCAAAAAGCCTCATGTCTATTGACTGATGCGCCAAGTTCTGTAAGTGAAGAGCAACTAAGAGAATTACACATTCGCTTAAGAAACCCTAAATAAATTTTAAAAAAGGACAACATTTGAAACAACTATTTTTAATTATTGGAGCCCCCGGTAGCGGTAAAACCACTGATGCAGAGATGATTGCTAAAAATAATAGCGAAAAAATCGCTCATTTTTCCACGGGGGATTTATTGAGAGCTGAGAGCGCTAAAAAAACAGAGAGAGGCTTACTCATTGAGAGTTTTACTTCTAAAGGTGAATTAGTGCCTTTAAATATCGTAGTAGAAACGATTCTTTCAGCGATTAAAAGTTCTGATAAAGAGATGATTTTAATTGATGGTTATCCTAGAAGTGTGGAGCAAATGAACGCTTTAGATAAGGAATTAAACGCTCAAGATGAGGTTATTTTAAAAAGCGTGATTGAAGTAGAGGTAAGCGAAAGTGTTGCTAAAGAGAGAGTTTTAGGGCGCTCAAGAGGGGCTGATGATAACGAAGTGGTGTTTAATAATCGTATGCGAGTGTTTTTAGACCCATTAGCTAGTATTCAAAACTTCTACAAGGCTAAGAATTTGCATAAAACTATCAATGGCGAAAGAAGTATTGAAGAAATTGTGAGTGAAATGCAAGAGTATATTTTAAAGCATAGCTAATGACACAGGTTTATATTATTTCCTTAAAAGATAGCAAAAGGCGTTTGGATACTGAGGAATTAGTTTCTCAAGCCAATATTGATTTTGAGGGACATTGTGCTTTTCATATCTTTGATGCCATTAGTCCTAAACATAAGGATTTTGAAGAATTAGTTAGAGAGTTTTATGAGCCTAAAAGTTTATTAAAGTCTGATTGGTTCCATTCTGATTGTTGCGATGGAGGATTATTGCCTCAAGAATTGGGGTGTTTTCTAAGCCATTATTTTTTATGGAAAAAATGCCTAGAATTGAACGAACCTATCATTATTTTGGAAGATGATGTAGCGCTAGAACCTAATTTTATTCAAGCTTTAAAAGATTGCTTGAAGAGTCCTTTTGAATTTGTGAGATTTTGTGGGGATTATTGGGGCTATCATCATACATATTTAAATGCTTTGCCTATTTATGATAATGGGATTACCCCCCCCCCCCCACCCAATGAAGAATCACAACCTATTCAAGGAAGTTTCTTGGCTCATATGGTGCATAGGGTTTTATACTTTATAATATATAAAATTTTTAATAGAATATTTCATTTATCTTTATATTCAATTGTTTATCGTTTTTCAAGAATAATTAAAAACTTACAAAGAAGCCATTATAAAAAGCATGAAAAAGAGACTTTCTTTTTAGAGCGTTTTTATCTCACAAGTGTATATGTTGGAAAAACTGCAGGTTATTATCTTACACCTAAGGGAGCAAAAGCTTTTGTAGATGCCACTAGGAATTTTAAAATGATAGAGCCAGTAGATATGTTTATGGATAATCCTGCTTACACAGATATAGCTAGTATAACTTATATTCCTTGTGCCTTATCATTAAATGAGCATTCTTTAAATAGCACTATTGCAAATCAAAAACCTGAGCTTTTAAAGTCTTATGCTTTGCCTAAAGCACCTAAAAAGTCGTATTTTAAAAATCTTTTTTATTATGCGCTTAATGCAAGAAAGCGCCAAAAGGCTTTTAAAAAATTTTATGAAAAATATGCTTATTTGAAATCTTGCAAAGATTTTTAGAGACTTTTGACTTTTTTTATATCAATTAACCTCCTAAATCTTTTCATACCTTTTCAAATCAAAACTACGCTTTTTAATTAAGGCGTAGTTTAAGAATATTTTGTAATTTTTGTATAAAAATTGTTATTTTTACTTTTTATATAATTATATATTGTAAAATACAAATACAAATACAAATACAAATACAAATACAAATACAAATACAAATACAAATACAAATACAAATACAAATACAAATACAAATACAAATAATAATCATTGTTGTTGTATTAAAATAGTTTTTTTATGCTAGAATAGAGATACATTTTTTTAAAAAAATTGTTGTAAAACTTATATTTTAGGATTTTAGTATGATAAAAATCCTAAAATTGATAAAAGGAAGGAAGCGTGCGCTTAGGAATTAAGATTATTGGGATTGTGTTCTTAGCTTTGACATTATTAGGAACATTTGTTATTTTCATTACTAATTACAAGCAACATAATTTGTCAAGAGATTTTATTGAGCTTGTAGATAGTCAAAATGTCAAAAATAGGAAAAATAGTCTCGCCTATACTGAATGGCTCATTGAGCATGCGATTAATAACTATTATACGAGTTATGATAAGAAAAAGGCCTTAGAGCTTACGCTTAATTATTATAAGCAAATCAACAATGCCAAAGGCATGGTTTATATGGTAGCTGTGGATAAAAAGGGTGTGGTGCTTTTTGACCCAGTTAACCCAGATACTGTGGGTAAAAGTGGTTTGCAAGCAAAAAGCCAAGATAATGTCTATTATGTGCGTGGCTATGTAGAAGAGGCTAATAAAGGTGGGGGCTATACCTACTATAAAATGCCTAAATCTGAGGGTGGCGTGCCAGAGCCTAAAATTGCTTATAGTAAATATGACCCCATAAGCGATATGATTATTGTTGTTACGGCTTATTTTTCTGATATTGAAAAGCAAACCGGTGCTTTAGAGCTTATGGCAAAAAAAGATATTATGAAAAGCGCTGAAAGCGTATCCTTGTTGATTGTAGGGATTGTAATTATTGCAGTTGTTTTATCAGCTTTTGTGGTGTTTTATACAATAATTAAACGCCTATCTAAAATGTCTCTAAATATTTCTGAATTTAGTCAAGGAGATAAGGACTTAACCAAGCGCATTGAAATCATTAATCCTAATGATGAGATTGGAAAAGCAAATATCCAAATCAATGCTTTTGTAGAAAATATCCAATCCTTTGTGAATGTGATTAAGAAAAATAGTGATTCTAATAAGGAAATGGCAAAAGTTCTAAGCACCAATATTAGTGCGACAGCAGAAGGCATGAATGAAAGAAATGTCATGATAAGTGCGATTAAAGAAAAGACTCAAGCCATTAATGAGCGCATGGATACTTCGGTGCAAAAAGCCAAAGATAGCCAAAAGAATCTCACTAATACTCAAAACATTATTCATGGGACTAATGCCTCTATTACGGATTTATTCCAACAAATTAGCGATGCGGCTCATACTGAAGAAGAGTTAGCCAATAAAGTAGAGCAATTAAGCAAGAATGCTGATGATGTGAAATCAGTCTTGCATATTATCAATGATATTGCTGACCAAACCAATTTATTAGCCTTAAATGCCGCTATTGAGGCTGCAAGAGCAGGTGAGCATGGAAGAGGCTTTGCAGTAGTGGCTGATGAAGTGAGAAACCTAGCTCAAAGAACACAAAAATCCTTAAGTGAAATTAACTCTACTATAGGCTTAATTGTGCAAGAAATTAGTGATGTAAGCTCACAAATGAATCTTAATTCGCAAAAAATGGAGGAATTAAGCGAAGTAAGCTTAGGGGTTCAAGAGCAATTTGACCAAATGGGAAGAGACTTAGGCGTAGTGGTTCAAGATGCTAATATCACTATTGATGCGTTTGTAGAAACCGGGCATAACCTCTCTGAAATTGCAAGAGAAATTGTAGATATTGAAAAAATCAACATTAAAACTTCAGAAGAGACTGCTACAATGACAGAAGTTGCTACTAATCTTGGTAATGCTACTAATGAATTAGATGCCACTATCAATCAATTTAAATCCTAAAATAAGGCTTTAATAAGCGAGCTTAGGCTTTCTTATTGGGGCTTATAAATTGAATTGATTCTTTTTATAAAAAATTACACCAACTCTATTTTTTTTATCTTTCAAGTTTTTAGAATATAAAATTTTTTTCAATCAACATGATTTACAAATAGAGCTTTATTTTTTAATTTTCTTTTTTAGCATTAGTGTTTTTTTGGTTACAATAGCTTTTATAAAATCAAAAAAAGGCAATAGTGTGCAACAAAATGAATGCAAGGTAAAACAAGAAATGATTATTAATCTCAAAAATTCCGTCTCTCTCTCTCTCTCTTAAGAAGAAACTAACACTCTATTTATTCCAATTACCTACATAGACTTATATAACTTCTTTTTGTGCTAAACGCACAAAATATTATCCACACACATACACATAAATAAAAAATAGTTTTTATCAATTTTGTTTTTTAGGCTTAGTAGTCATATATAACTAGAGGCTTTTTTTAAATAAAAGCCATTGATTAAATTTCTAAATAAAAGAAAAAGGAATATTATAAAAATGAAAGTTCAAGCAATGATATTTAATAAGAAATTCTTAAAAGCCTCATTAGTCTTAAGCGTGTTTTTAGGTGGAAAGGAAGTGTTGGCAAAAGATTGCTCCACAATCTTTTGTGATAAAGCAAGTAAAAATACAAAATCTATCTTGCTTAAACCAAAATCTTTTTTAATGTTTGATAGTAACAATCAGTTTGCTACTAGCGTTCCCCTTGATAATCTTAAAGGACAAAGCGTTAATTATGCTGGTAAAACTTTTAGCAACTCGGTTAATTTGTATAATGGGACTATTGATAACTACAATGGCAATCATAGTTCTACACTAGTTTTTAATGGGATTAATAACCAATTTAAGAATACTACCTTTAATAATGGTCAGCAAAATGGTAGCTACAACAACAGCATTACCTTTGGCGTTTCAAATAGTAAAAATACTTTTAATGATGTTACTTTTAACAATGCTAATGGCAATAATTGCCAAATTTCTTATGGTAACGCTATTGCTTGTAACGACACCCTAACTTTCAATGGAACTAATATTTTCACTAATGGAGTTGCATTTAATGGTGGTAGCAATGTGTTTAATGGCACCAACACTTTCGCTAATGGTGTCATATTTAATGGCGGTAGTTCAACTTTTAATAACTCAATCACTTTCAATGGCTCTGCAAAAAATACTATCAATAACTATGGTGGTTCTAGCCTAACTTTCAATGGTGCTAACAATCAATTTAATAATTCTATTTTTAACAATGGCAAACAAACAAATTATGACAGCAACAGAATTACCTTTGGCACTTCAAATAGTCAAAATGCTTTTAATGATGTTACTTTTAATAATAATAATTATTATAGAACTCTAACTTTCAATGGTAATAACACTTTCACTAATGGAGTTACATTTAATAGCGGTATCAATACATTTAATGGAACCAACACTTTCACTAATGGCGTTACATTTAATGGTGGTAGTTCTACTTTCAATGGCAATGCAATCTTTAATGGCTCTGCCAAAAACACTATCAATAACTATGGTCGCTCTAATCTAACTTTCAAAGGTGCCAACAATCAATTTAACAATACTACTTTTAATAATAGTCAGCAAAATGGTTATTATGGTTATTCTGGTAACAGCATTACCTTTGGTATTTCAAATAGTCAAAATACTTTTAATGATGTTATTTTTAATAATGCTAGTAGTGGTAATAATTGCCAAGACGATAATGGCAACTATATTCCTTGCGCCACCCTAACTTTCAATGGTAATAACACTTTTAATGATGTTATTTTTAATAATGCTAGTAGTGGTAATAATTGCCAAGACGATAGTGGCAATATTCCTTGCACAACCCTAGGCACAACCCTAACTTTCAATGATAATAACACTTTTAATGATGTTATTTTTAATAATGCTAGTAGTGGTGATACGTGCTATGACGATAATGGCAACTATATTCCTTGCACCACCCTAACTTTCAATGGCACTAACACTTTCACTAATGGAGTTACTTTTAATGGTGGTCGTTCTACTTTTAATAATTCAATCACTTTTAATGGTTCTAAACAAAACACTATCAATAACTATGGTGGCTCTGCTCTAACTTTCAATGGAGCCAACAACCAATTTAAGAACACTACTTTTTACAATGGAAAACAAAATGGTAGCTCTAATAACAGTATTACCTTTGGCGCTTCAAAGGGTCAAAATACTTTTAATGATGTTATTTTTAACAATGCTAATAGTAATAATTGTCAAGACTTTGATGGAGGCACTATTACTTGCAACAATACCCTAACTTTCAATGGTACTAACACTTTTACTGATGGGGTTAGTTTTAGTAATGGTAGTGCAACCTTTAATGGCGGTAGAGGTATTTTTGACACCAATGTTACTCTTAATGGAATTACCATTGATAATTCTAATGGTTCTACCATAATTTTTAGGGGAGCTAACCAATTTAAGAATACTACCTTTAATAATGGTCAGCAAAATGGTAGCTCTAATAACAGCATTACCTTTGGTATTTCAAATAGTCAAAATACCTTCAATGATGTTACTTTTAATAGTAATGCTTATAGTTGCCAAAATTCTAGTGGTGTTAGTATTGCTTGCAACAACACCCTAACTTTCAATGGTAATAACACTTTCACTAATGGTGTTACATTTAATAATTTTTATAGTAATAATACTCTAACTTTTAATGGTGCTAACACTTTTACTAATGGCGTTACATTTAATGATAGTAGTTCAATTTTTAATAGTTCAATCACTTTCAATGGCTCTGCCAAAAACACTATCAATAATTATGGTGGCTCTACTCTAACTTTCAGTGGCAATAACAACCAATTTAATAATGTTGCCTTTAATAATGGTCAGCAAAATGGTTATAACAACAGTATCACCTTTGGTACTTCAAATGGTAATAGTCATAATACTTTCAATGATGTTACTTTTAATAATGCTGGTGGAAATAATTGCCAAGACGATAATGGCAACTATATTCCTTGCACCACCCTAACTTTCAATGGCACTAACACTTTCACTAATGGCGTTACTTTTAATGGTGGTAGTTCTACTTTCAATGGCACTAACACTTTCACTAATGGCGTTACTTTTAATGGTGGTAGTTCTACTTTTAATGGCAATGTAACATTTAATAATGTTATACAAAATGCCATCAATACTTATAATGGCTCCACTCTAACTTTCAAGGGTGCTAATAACCAATTTGATAATGTTACCTTTAATAATGGCAAACAGAATGGTTATCACAACAACAGCATTACCTTTGGCACTTCAAAGAGTCAAAACACTTTTAATAATGTTACTTTTAATAATGCTAGTAGCGGTAATAATTGCTACAACTCTAGTGGTAACACTATTCCTTGCAAAAACACCCTAACTTTCAATGGTAATAATACTTTTACTAATGGGGTTACATTTAATGGTGGTAGTTCAACTTTTAGTGGCAATGTTATATTCGATAGTGCCACCTTGAGTGGTAGTGGAAACTTTAGTTTTAATAATGGCACTATAACCTTTCAAGGCATTGATACTCTAAATTCTAGCAATTCACCTTTTGATAATTATGGAGGGCATAACTCTAATGGCGATAATATTGACTTTGCTAGCAATAGTGCTTTAAATCTAAACTATTCTTTGGATATAAATAACATTTATAGCATTATTGATACAAGCGGGACTATTAATTATGGCAACCTAAGTGATTTATACAAGCTTATAGAAATTGATGGCATTAAAGGCAGTTTAGATAAGATTGTCTCTAACACTCTTAATAACAACGCTACACTAGCTCAAGCTAATTCTATTGATGAAACCTATGATGTAACTTATGATAATGTTAATGGTAAAGACATTACCTTGCAAGAAACTTTTACTAATAACTCCATTAGTGTTAGTGTTGAAAAAATCACTAAACTTAGCCCCAAGCAAGCCAACACTGAAACTTATAACCAAGACTACTCTAGCGCTCAAAAAGACTTAAATACAGCAAACACTGATACACAAGCCAACACTACAGCACAAGCTAGTGATAAAACTCTTGCTACCTCTAACCCTACAACAGTAGGTAATGATTTAACACAACTAGCCAAAGACGCTAAAGCAGTAGCTAGTGCTCAAAACACCCTACAACAAGACTTAAGTAACGAGCAACAAGCAATAGGTACAAGCAACTTTGATACATACCACAATAATATTGCAAGCGATGAACAAAATCTAGCCAATGCTGAACAAGCATTTACTAATGAACAAACCACACTACAAAATGATGTAAAGATAGCACAAGAGGAACAAAAGGCTAAAGAAAAAGAACAAGCCCTTAAACAAGCCAACACTCAAACTTACAACAAAGATAATTCTAGCGCTCAACAAGACTTAAACACAGCAAACACTGATACACAAGCTAACACTACAGCACAAGCTAACGATGAGAGTATTGCCCAAAATAGCTCTAGTGTTGCCAAAGATTTAAAACAACTTAACACAGACTCTCAAAACATTACTAAAGCTCAACAAGCCTTACAACAAGACTTAAGTAACGAGCAACAAGCAATAGGTACAAGCAACTTTGATACATACCACAATAAGATTGCAGGCGATGAAAGCTCTCTAGCTAATGCCGAACAAGCATTTGCTAATGAACAAACCACACTACAAAATGATGTAAAGATAGCACAAGCAAAGCAAAATCAAAACACTAATAATCCACATGTAATAAGTGGTAATGGTAATCAAGAAAATCATAATAAGCATAATAAGGTTATAGCTCATCATAGCGATAGCTCCAACAAGGAAACAAATAACAATAATCCGCATATAGCAAATAACCCTCACCAACAAGCCACTCACTCAACACCAAGCATTCCAACCCCACATAACAACCAATCCCCACAACCTAAAACCACTCACTCAACCACAATTCCCAATAGTGGCTCTAACCCTAACCCAACAACCCCAACTAAAATAGCTATCAATGGAACACCTATCACTCTAGCTCCAAATTCCTTTAAAATAAATCAAACCACCACTTCTCTCTTGCAATTACAAAATAACCTTAGTGAGTTAAAAACAGCATTAGAAACAAATCAAAACCCTATGCTTAATTCATATGAGAATACAAAAGCTTACAAGGAGATTACTAAAGACTTGAATAATGCCTTTAGTCTTATTAAACAAGTTAGTGATACATTAAACAACAACTCTAAAGTAAGCCTTACTTCTTTAAACAACCAAATGTCTAATGCTAATGAGGTTTTAAACACATTAGCTACACAAATACAAAATTCTATAGATAGTAGTGTGTCTAATGGCAATGACAATAAAGAGAACTTAAAGCTATTAGCTAATACTCTTAGTGTTATTCAAAACGCTAGTAAAGTAGTTCATCAAGCACAAACTAATATCTCCCAAGTAGCCACAAGCTCTATTACCTATACACAGCCTACTACTCAAACCCAAAGAACTAATAGCTCAGCTTATGGACTAGATATCCAAATAGGTTATAAATACTTCTTTGGTAAGAAAAAGCATTTTGGTATTAGAGGTTATGCTACTTACTCTTATATGTATTCTAACAATAGCAATAACAACAATAACAACAATAATCTAATAAAAACTAATCACCATACTTATGGAGCAGGTTTTGATTTCTTATATAACTTCTATGAGAGTAAGAATAGTCTCTATACTACAGGTATTCTATTAGGAATAGAATTGCTAGGTTCTACTTGGGATAATTCAAACTATGCTCTATTAAATGATTATGCAAAAGATATTAAAGCTTTAGGGGGAAAAGCACATATAAATACTAGTGTCTTTCAACTTCCTCTAGTTATAGGCTTTAGAAGTAATTTCTCTAAGCATAGTGGGATTGAATTAGGGTTTAAGATTCCTTTAATTACTAATGATTATTTTACAAGTAATCTAAAAGATTATAAAGAGACTATTATCTATAGAGATAATGTTAATTTGTATTTTAACTATGTGGTGAATTTTTAATTAATGGGTATGATTATTATTTGAGTTGTGAGCCTAAAGGGGCATTTTATGATAAAATCCAAGCTTGATTTAATGCCATTTAAAAAGGCATATTTTTGAGGAGATTAAAATGAATTTAGACAAATTAGAAGTAAGTCATGATGCTAACAGCTTGCATGTAGTGATTGAAATATCCAAGCATTCTAATATCAAGTATGAGCTAGACAAAGATAGTGGGGTTTTAATGGTAGATAGAGTGCTTTATGGGGCGCAAAACTATCCAGCAAACTATGGCTTTGTGCCTAACACTTTAGGAGCAGATGGCGACCCGGTAGATGTGCTTGTATTAAGCGATGTGGCTTTTCAAGCTGGAAGTGTAGTCAAGACTCGCTTGATTGGGGTGTTGAACATGGAAGATGAAAGCGGAATGGACGAAAAATTGCTTGCTCTACCTATAGATAAGATTGACCCTACTTATGCGAATATTAAAGATATTGATGGAGTTTCTAAACACATTTTGGATAAAATCAAGCATTTTTTTGAGACCTACAAGGACTTAGAGCCTAACAAATGGGTTAAGGTCAAAGGCTTTGAGAATAAAGAAAGTGCGATTAAAGTTTTAGAGAGCGCTATCAAAGCCTATCAAAAATAATCCTAGTTTTTTTAAAAGGAGGGGGAGATAGAGGGGTTTATAAAAACCCTTTATATTTTACTTTTTATAATATATTTTAAAAACAAAATAAGCAAATATTGGCTTTTATTACAGACCCCCCTAAATTACTTGATTATTTAAACCCTTAGTTTGTCTAATTAGTTTAAAAAAGTAATTTTATAGCTTTTATAGCTTGTTTAAATTATTCAATCAGTTATTTTTAAAATCAAAACATTTTCATTGAAAGCTATTAAACTTAGAGTATAGTTATAAGAGGTCTTTTATTTTAAGGGGTTTTTTATGGATATTTACTTGCTGTATGTTGTTATTGGGCTTATTACTGGGGTGTTATCAGGGGTTTTTGGTATTGGAGGGGGAATGGTCGTAGTGCCGATTATGCTAACAATGGGGCATACCTTTGAAGAGGCGATTGGGGTTTCTATCTTGCAAATGGTGTTTTCCTCTCTCTTTGGCTCGTATTTGAATTTCAAAAAAAAGGCTTTAGACTTTTCTTTGGGCTTATATGTAGGAGTAGGGGGGTTAATAGGGGCGAGCTTTAGCGGATTGATTTTGAATATGGTATCTTCTAAAATCTTAATGATTATTTTTGCGTTTTTGGTGCTGTATTCTATCGTGCAATTTGCCTTTAAAAAAGAAAATTCTTCATTGCAAGCTCAAACAACCTTTAAAATCAATAATCATAAAAACCAACACCTGAAATTAGTGCTTATTGGCGCTATTACTGGAGTTTTTGCGATTACTCTAGGAATTGGAGGGGGTATGCTTATGGTGCCATTGATGCATCGCTTTTTAGGGTATGATTCTAAAAAATGCGTGGCTTTGGGGCTATTTTTTGTATTATTTTCTTCTGTTTCTGGGACTTTATCTTTAGCTCATCATCAAGTGATAAATCATGAAGTTTTTTTAGTGGGTATTATGGTGGGCATTGGTTCGCTTATTGGGGTAAGTGTGGGGATTAAGCTTGTGGGAATGTTAAGCAAGCAAACTCATAAAATCTTGCTTTTAGGGGTTTATAGCTTGTCTTTTATGGCGACTTTATTGAAGATTTTTTCAAATTAAAGGGGATTTTATTGGGGGGTCAAAACTCTTTTATATACTAGGCTTAAAAATAACTAGATAATTAAAAATTAAATGAATATTTTAAAAAGGATTTGTTTATGGGAAGTTTGCTATAATGCAAGCTCTTGTTAAAATTTAGCATAAATTTGGCTAATTATTCGTATAATAATACTTTAATAAAAAAATTAACATCTTAGGAAGTGTTATGGAAGAAACAACGGCTTTTATTTTAGCTCTCGTGGGTTTGTTTACGGGAATTACAGCGGGATTTTTTGGTATTGGTGGGGGCGAAATTGTCGTGCCTAGCGCTATTTTTGCGCACTTTAGCTACAGCCATGCGGTAGGAATTTCTTTAATGCAAATGCTCTTTTCATCAGTTGTTGGCTCTATTATCAATTATAAAAAGGGCTTATTGGATTTGAAAGAGGGCTCTTTTGCAGCGCTTGGAGGGTTAATGGGTGCGATTTTGGGGAGCTTTGTATTAAAAGTGATTGATGATAGGATTTTAATGGGGGTGTTTGTGGTGGTGGTATGCTATACCTTTGTTAAATACGCCTTTTCTAGCGACAAAAAAGAGCCTAAGCATTTTGAAGAGGCGCATTTTGCTATGCACTCTAAAGAAAGCATGATAAAAGCACCTAAAAGCACCTTGCCTATTTTACATATTGATAAAACGCATGGGATTTTAATGCTTGCTGGGTTTGTTACGGGGATTTTTTCTATTCCATTAGGTATGGGTGGAGGGATTTTAATGGTGCCATTTCTAGGCTATTTTTTAAAATACGATTCTAAGAAAATTGTGCCTTTGGGCTTGTTCTTTGTGGTGTTTGCCTCATTATCTGGAGTTGTTTCGCTCTATAATGGAGGGGTGTTGAATAACATAACTATTCAAGCGGGAGTTATTACGGGTATTGGAGCGTTTTTAGGTGTGGGGATTGGGATTAGGCTCATTATGTTGGCTAATGAAAAGGTGCATAAAGTATTATTGCTATTAATTTATGCGCTAAGTATCATCGCTACTTTGCATAAGCTTATCGTAGGCTAAAGTAAGAGAAAGAGAGCTAAAATCCTTTGGGTTTTTGGCATTCTTTATCTTATTCTTTGAATATTTTTATTTTTGATTCTACAGAGTTACAAAAAATTAAAAGGCTCTACTTAAATAAGCTATTGATGTAAAACGCTTTTAATAGAGCCATGTTTTGATTGTTGTTTAAACAAATCATTTTGGTGTTTATTTTCTATGTTTTTATAGCGCATAAAATATTCTTTAAGCTTGTTTTTTAGAAAGATTTTTTTGGGATTTTAGCAAGTTCTATAACGCTTATAAAACCATACAAACAGACTAAAATTAGCTTAAAGACCCTTAACATAAAACAGATATAAAGAGCCTGTGCATGAAATCAAATGTTTGTTATTTTTACTTATTATCAATAAAATATTGATGTGTAGTAATCATTTTATTATATCTTATAGTGTTTTTGTTTGTTAAATTTTAAATTTTGCTTAAAGTTATTTTGAGATTGTAGAATAAATTATAAACACGATAATGAGACTTGATAGGGGCTTGTTTTTGCATAGGGGTAATCATCAATAAAAAGTGAGAATGATTTGGACTCTTTAGGAAAGATTTTTCCTTCAAAAGTTTTTTCATAAGTCTTTTTAACAAACCATTTAAAAGCGTATTCTTCAACAAAATTATGCGGTGTTTTAAGGATTTCTAAGCGTAAAAAACATTTTTGCAAAATAAATTTGCCGGTATTTTTAACTTCTACTTGCAAGGAAAAGGCGTTTGTGTAAGAAAGGGGGTTAGCCTGCACTAATTGTGTTTCTATAGGATAGAGATATTTAGTTAGGATTTGCTTAAGCATAAAGGGCATGCTTAAAAACGCACCAAAAAATAATAGCACACTCACAATGGATATAACACGATTTCTTGAAAGTAAAGTTACAAGCAATAAAAGGGCGCAAAATAATGCCAATACCCCAAAGATTAGAGCACTCACTAAAGTAGTGTTACTCAAAAAGTCTTTGAAAGTCTCCAAGAACGCTTGCACGGCTTGGATATGGGCATTATTTAGCATTGGGCAATAATCTTATTATTCTTTAGTATTAGCGATACTAGATTTAACCTTGCTCTTAGTGTCAATCCAAATATTAGGCACTGCTCCACCCGGAGTTAGCATGATTTGAGCGTTATTATTAGTTTTTAAAGCCTCATTAAATTTGCCTTGCACTTCAATTTGGCGTAATTTTAAAAGCTTATCACTCAAACTTTGTGAAATACTTAAATTGGCTTGAGATTTTGCCTTAGCCTCAATCACAATCGCATCCGCTACACCTTGAGCTTTAATTCTGTTAGCATCTGCCTCACCCTTAGCTAAAGCAGCTTGTTTTTGAGCCTCTTGTTTGGAGCGTTCCACTTCGTATTTCACACGCTCAGATTCTTGGCGTGCGATTTGCACCTTTTCAATTTGCTCTTTAATCTTAGCGGGTAAGACAATTTCTCTTAATTGAATGGAGCTTAACTCTACAGGGGTGTTAGGAAGTTTGGAGACTTCTTTGTTAATACCGCTATTGATAAGAGCAGCAATTTCATTGCGTTTAATGGGTAAATCTTCAGCCGGATAGCGCCCTACGACAGAACGCACCACATCACGCACCACGGGATTGATGATTTTTTGCTCCCAAGATAAGCCATAAGTAGCGATAGTTTGGGGGGTGGTTTGGGGGTTTAGGCGATATTGCACGGTAAGCTCAATAGAAACGGTCAAGCCCCTACTATCCATAACATTAATGGCGTCGTTTCTAAAAATGCCTTGATTTTTACCGGCTACGCCCATGTCTTCTGTGCGTGAAAAATTAATGTTTCTGATTCTAGTATCTACAATTAAAATGTCTTGAATGATTGGCACAAAAAAATGGATTCCCGGCTGTAAGGGGGTAGATTCATATTTTCCAGCCGTGATTTTAATGCCAATTTCTCCTGAGCTAATGACTTCAAAGGGTTTGGCAATATAGGCTAAAATTCCTAGTATAGAAATGATAATTAGAGCTGAAAATTTTTTAGAGCTAAAAAAATTATTAGGGGGGCTAAAGCGCTCTCTTGGCTCATTAGGAGGCGTGGAATTAGAATGATTAGAGGGTTTTTGAGAGCTTTTCTTTTTTAAATGTTCGTTCAAATCAATTGGCATGAATGTTCCTTAATTTTAAAATATTTTAATGCTAATTGCAACTTGCTAAATTCCATAGGCTAGGGGCGCCTATGGTTTTTAGAGTGGTTACGATTAGACTTTTTATGGTGCTTATCCTTAGAATAGCCTCTTTTTGGGCTATGCCCTTTAGAGCGGTGCTTATTATGCTGTTTATTTTCTTTTCTCTCTCTTGATTCTTTAGGATTTTGAATGGCATGGAGTTCTTGTTGGTTAAGCCCAATTTTGTTAGTTTCAAATTGTAAGCTTAAAAGCTTTAAAATGAGTTGAGAGGGTTCAAACTCTTCTTTAAGTTGCTCATAAAGGCTTACAATTCCTTCAGAAACTTTAGCGTTTTGCAAGGTTTTGACAATCTGGTTTTCGTCCATTGAGGGGATTTCAAAAAGCTCAATTTTTGAGCCAATATCTTTTTGCATGCGTAAAAGCTCTTTATACTCTAGGGGGGTTACTAGAGTGATAGCAACCCCCTTTTTCCCTGCTCTTCCGGTTCTTCCAATGCGATGGATATAGCTTTCAGTATTAAGGGGCAAATGGTAGTTAAACACATGGCTTACATCACTAATATCTAACCCACGACTTGCTACATCAGTGGCCACTAAAACATCTACTTCATTCTTTTTGAATGCCATAATAGAGGCTCGGCGTTCTCTTTGCTCCATATCCCCATGTAAAGCGGTGCATTTATAATTTTTGGCATTAAGGATTTGATTGAGTTCATTAGCCTCTTTTTTGGTGCGTGTGAAAATAATGCTTTTAGCTAGAGATTGCGTGTCTAAAAGGCGCATGATAGCCTCAGATCTCTCATGCTCATTAATCACATAAAAGCGTTGCGAAATATCTGTGTTAGTGATATTTGAGGGGGCAATATGGATTTTAATAGGATTTTCTAAAATCTTATCAGCGAGTTTTTTAATCGGCTCTGGCATAGTAGCTGAAAAGAGCAAAATTTGAGCCTCGCTGGGAAGATAGTCAAAAATTTCTTCAATATCATCTAAAAAGCCCATATCTAGCATTTCATCGCTTTCATCTAAGACAACCACTCTTGGCACAAAGCGTGAAATGCGCTCATTTTTTAAATGGTCTAATAATCTTCCGGGGGTTGCAATCATCACTTGAGGGTTTTTTTCAATAAATTCGCATTGTCTTTTAATGCTTTGACCGCCATAGACGCACACGGTTTTGGTGCGAGTGTGCTTGCCTAATTTAAAAATCTCATCACTAATTTGCATAGCTAGTTCTCTAGTAGGTGTGATGATTAAGGCCTCTATGGTGTGATTGTTTTTAAGGTTATTGATGATGGGGAGAGCAAAAGCAGCGGTTTTTCCCGTGCCGGTTTGGGCTTGTGCAACTACATCTCTACCTTGCAAGACAGCTGGAATGGCCTTTTCTTGAATGGGACTTGGAGAAGTAAAACCTGCCTCTTGAATTGATTTTAATACTTGGGCTTTTAAGCCTAAATCATTAAAACTTGGTTTTTTGTTATTGTCGTTGTCATCATCTAATTCGGTGGGGAGCTCATCAAACAACTCAGTTTCTTTGGAATAGTCTTGAGTGTGCTTAGTTGTATTAGTGTTATGTGTCATGGGGGGTTTATTACCTCGTATATGTTGTTAATCTTAATAAAACTAGGTTATGGCATTTTGGTAAGAATGCGTTTTTAAGACTTAAATATTTAATGGATATTATCTATTTGTTGAATATTTAGAAAATATCAAATTTTCATCTAGTTCTAATGCTTGAAAGTATAACATAAAATTACAGAGTTATTATGCTAAAGGCTCTCTAGCTTAGGGATTAAATGATTATTCTTAGCTTTAAGTCAAGTTGTGTTAAAATCACTATCAAAAATTAGAGATATTTAAGGTGTTATAGGGTGCTTTTTTTGAAGCGTTGCAATAAAATTTTAATGATAGGGCTATTGGCATTACAAGGGCTATTAGCCGAAAAAATTGGCGATATAGCTAGTATTGTTGGGATTAGAGATAACCAGCTTATTGGCTATGGGCTTGTGATTGGCTTAAATGGCACAGGGGATAAGTCAGGCTCAAAATTCACCATGCAATCGGTTTCAAACATGCTAGAAAGCGTGAATGTCAAAATTTCTGCTGATGATATTAAGTCTAAGAATGTCGCTGCGGTGATGATTACAGCATCTTTACCTCCCTTTGCAAGACAAGGTGATAAGATTGATATTAAGATTTCTTCTATTGGAGATGCGAAGTCTATTCAAGGGGGGACTTTAGTGATGACCCCTTTAAATGCAGTAGATGGAAATATTTATGCTCTCGCCCAAGGGGCTATTACTTTAGGAAATTCTAATAATTTGCTTTCGGCAACCATTATCAATGGAGCTACTATTGAAAGAGAAGTTTCTTATGACTTATACCATAAAAATGCTATGACATTGAGTTTAAAAAGCCCTAATTTTAAAAATGCTATTCAAGTGCAAAATACCTTAAATCAAGTGTTTGGTAAGGGTGTAGCCAAAGCATTAGACCCAAAAACCATTAAACTTGTGCGCCCTGAGCGTTTTTCTATGGTGGAGTTTTTAGCCTTGGTGCAAGAAACACCTATTTCTTATAGCTCTAATAATAAGATTATTGTAGATGAAAAGTCTGGAACTATTGTTTCTGGGGTAGATGTTGTGGTGCATCCTATAGTAGTTACAAGCAATGATATTACGCTTAAAATCACCAAAGACCCCCTAGAAGATTCTAAAAATACACAAGATTTAGATAATAATATGTCCTTAGATACCAAGAAAAACACCCTTAGTTCTAATGGGGGGAAAATTACGATTGCAAGCGTGGTTAAGGCATTGCAAAAAATTGGCGTGAGTTCTAAGGGAATCATTTCAATCTTAGAGGCTATGAAAAAAAGTGGTGCAATCAGTGTGGAAATGGAGGTTATGTGATAAATAATAACAAAGCGATGTTAGAACAATATGCAATAGGAAAATTAGCCAGTCAAGAAAAATTAAATGCTTTAGCAAAAAATGGCGCTAAAGATGACAAGTTATTGAAAGAGCAAACGGATTCTTTTGAGGCATTATTATTAAAATTTATGCTTGATACAGCTATGAAAATGGATAATCCTTTATATCCTAAAGCACCGGGTGCAGACATTTACACTTCCATGTATAAGGATTCATTAGCTAAAGAATTGAGTGGTAATTTTGGTTATAGTGAAATGTTATTTAATTTCTTAAAAGAGCAAGAAAAACAAAAATCATGAAAAAACCTAAGCGCTTTAAGCGCCATTTAAAACCTTCATTAAAAAGCTTATTGCCTAATAAATTAGAGGATAATGCTATCTTTTTGGAGAGCTTTAAAAGCAAGGATAATGAAGAAAACTTGCTAGAAAGCTTTTCGGGTAAAAAGGATATGCAAGAGTTACTAGCGCTTTTAAATGAATTTATCTTGCAAAGCTATAAAGTAGAAAAAGAGTTTAAAGATTACAAAGCTCTTTATGAGTGGGTCATAGAGATTTTGCCCCAAGCTATTTGGGTAGTGAATGAAAATGGGAGCTTTTTTTATAAAAACTCTTTGGCAAGTCAAAACGATGAAATTTTTAATAAAGCTAAATTAGAGGGGTTTAATACTGAAGTAGAGCATGAGACTAAAAGCTATTTGTTCCAGCAAAATAGCATTCAAAGCAAGCAAATTATTACTGCTACTGATATTACTATGCAAAAACGCCAAGAGCGTCTCGCATCTATGGGAAAAATCTCTGCTCATTTAGCCCATGAAATTAGAAACCCTGTAGGTTCTATCTCGCTTTTAGCCTCAGTGTTATTAAAACATGCTAATGAAAAAACTAAGCCCATTGTTTTAGAATTACAAAAAGCTTTATGGCGTGTAGAAAGGATTATTAAAGCAACCTTACTTTTTTCTAAAGGTATTCAAGCTAATCGCACCAAGCAAAGTTTAAAAGTGCTTGAAAATGATTTAAAAGAGGCTTTAAGTTGCTATACCTATTCTAAAGAAATTGATTTTATCTTGGACTTTAGCGAAGAAGAGGGGGTTTTTGACACGGATTTAATGGGGATTGTGTTACAAAATTTCCTATACAACGCTATTGATGCGATTGAGGCTTTAGAAGAGAGCGAACAAGGGGAAGTTAAAATCACAGCATCTATTCAAAATGATTTTATAGTGTTTAGAATCACTGATGATGGCAAGGAAGTAGAGAATAAAAACGCCTTGTTTGAGCCTTTTGAAACAACTAAGCTTAAAGGGAATGGATTGGGATTAGCCCTTTCTTTGCAAGTGGTTAAAGCCCATGAGGGAAGTATCACGCTTTTAGAGAGTGCTAGTAAAACTTTTGAGATTAAAATTGCCAATTCTTTTTAATTTTGAGAGTTTATAACAATAAAAAACATTCTATTAACTCTTTTTTTGTAGGATAATGCTTAAGGTCTTTTATGCGACATGTATAAGAGATTTAATAGATTATAAAAGGATTACCAAATGAAAACAATTGAAATTTTGAAACACTTACAAGCAGACTCTATTGTATTATTTATGAAAGTGCATAACTTTCATTGGAATGTTAAAGGGCATGATTTTTTCCATGTGCATAAGGCTACTGAAGAGATTTATGAGGAATTTGCCGAAATGTTTGATGATGTAGCTGAAAGAATTGTGCAACTAGGGCATCACCCTGTAGTTACTCTAACTGAAGCTCTTAAATTAGCGCATGTGAAAGAAGAGACTAAAACAAGTTTTCATTCTAAAGAAATTTTTGAAGATATTTTAAAAGACTACGAGCATTTATTAAAAGAGTTTAAAAAACTTTCAGAAGTAGCTGAAAAAGAGAATGATAAAGTAACTATTGCTTATGCTGATGAAAAATTGGCTAAATTAGAAAAGTCTATTTGGATGCTTAAGGCGCATTTAGGCTAAAAGAGTGGGTAATAAAGCGATGAAAGATTATTCTAACCTTGAAATTTTTGAAGGAAGTCCTTTAGACAAATGGAATGATATTCTTTTTAACGCTAGTAAAAAACTTTCTAAAAAAGAGCTAGAGAGGCTTTTAGAGCTTTTAGCTCTTTTAGAGACTTTTATAGAAGAAGAGAATTTAGAAGAGAAATTTAGATTTTTTGCTAATACTTTGACAAGTAATGAGGGCATTCAACAAAAAGTAGAAACCAAGCAAAATGATATTGCTATCCAGTCTATGGCAAACATTCTTAGCGAGAATGAATAAAATTATTGGCTGTATTTTTGTGCTTGTTTTTGCCCTAAGGGCATTTGCGCTTGACTATGGGATAGATCAAACTTTGGAATTGAAAAAAGATGAAGTTTTTATTGGGGCTATCCAAGATACCTCTGCTCAAGCACCCTCAAAAAAGTTAGCATTATATTGGACTTTATATGAAAATAAGGGTTTAGTAGTAACCATGCGTTTTAATAATTTTCCTCATCAATTTATTTTATATGCGGATTATTCAAGAAATACTTATAATATTGCAGTCTCTCAAGAGAGCTTTGCGCATAATAGCCATTTGTCAGTCGTATTTAAAGACTTTAAAGACAATAAAGCTACTTTAAGGCTTTTAGCGTCTAAAAATCTTTCCCTTGAAACTGCTCAATAAGGAAAAATTATATATGCTAGATAAAGAAAGGGCGTTAAATGTAGTCCAAGAAAAAGTTGCTTGTTGGGTTAAAGATTTAAAAAGTCCGCCCATTGAAGAACTATTTTCTAAAATTGGTTTTGGGAAAATGTTGCGCTCAAAGCTCATGTTGGCTTTATTAGATGAAAAGATAAGTGCTGAAAAATGGGAAAAAACGCTTAATTTATGCGCTATTGTAGAGATGATACAAACCGCCTCTTTATTGCATGATGATGTGATTGATGAGGCAACAACACGCCGAAAGCTCCCTAGCATTAACGCTCTTTTTGGCAATAAAAACGCCATTATGCTTGGCGATGTGTTTTATTCTAAAGCCTTTTTTGAATTATCTAAAATGGGCGAAGTTATTGCGCAAATCCTTTCAAATGCGGTTTTGAGACTCTCAAGAGGCGAAATTGAAGATGTGGTTATAAGTGAGAGTTTTAATACAGAAAAAGAAAAATATTGGCGTATTTTAGAGGATAAAACCGCCTCTTTTATGCAAGCAAGCCTAGAGAGTGTGGCTATTCTACTTGGTAAGAATAGAGAGGTTTATGCGAGCTTTGGGCTAAATTTTGGCATGGCATTTCAAATTATAGATGATTTGTTAGATGTAACCCAAGACGCTCAAACCTTAGGTAAGCCCAATTTTAATGATTTTAAAGAGGGGAAAACCACGCTACCTTACTTGCTTTTATATGATAAATTAGCAGAAAATGAACGCAAACTTTTGATTTCGTATTTTAAAAGCGATAAACAAGAAGTCATAGAATGGACTAAAAAAAAGTTTGCACAATATAAGATTGTAGAACAAACTCTTGAAGTGGCTAAAACTTATTCTAAAAAAGCCCTAAAAGCTATTGAAGGCGAGAATAATGCGATTTTAGAAGAATTGGCACACAATGTTACTCAAAGGGTTTTTTAAATGCTAGATTCAGTAACGCATTCTTTTTGTTATCTTGTTCTAGCTTTTACGCATAAAAACATGAGTATAGAAATGCGTGAAAAATTAGCCTTTAGCTCGCCAAAAGCCTTAAAAGATTTTTTACAAAGCATTAAAGACACTTGTCCAAGTATTAAAGAATGCATGGTGTTATCTACTTGCAATCGCTTTGAAATTTATGCAAGCGCTTTTAATCACCAAAGCACTAATGAGTTAAAAATAGCTCTTTTAAAAATATTATCAAGTCTTAAGGGTTTAAGTGTTGCTAGTTTGGATAAGTGCGCTTTATTTCATGTGAATGAAAGTGCCGTTCATCATGTATTTTGTGTGTGTAGTAGTTTGGATAGTATGGTTGTTGGAGAAACCCAAATTACAGGGCAAATGAAAAATGCCTATAAATTCGCCTTTGAAGAGGGGTTTTGTGCTAAGAATCTCACACGATTATTGCATTTTGCCTTTAAATGTGCGGCTAAAGTAAGGAATGCAACTTGTATTTCTAAGCAAAGTATTTCTGTTTCTTCAATCGCTGTAAAAGAGGCAAACACTATTTTTGAAAAAGAGCAAATCATACCTAAAAAAGCTCTTGTTATAGGGCTTGGAGAGACTTCTAAGTTAGTTATTAAGCACCTTTTAGCCAAGAAGTTTGAAATTTTAGTTTTAGGGCGCAATATTGATAAATTCAAGCATTTTTTAGAAGAGCTAGAAGAGCCTAGTAAAGTAGAATTTAAAACAATAGAACATTTAAAAACTTGTATCAACGAATATGCCCTTCTATTTTCGGCGACTTCTTCGCCTACTTATGTGGTGCAAAATTCAATGCTAGAAGAAACGCCTTTTAGGCGTTTTTGGTTTGATTTGGCTGTGCCAAGAGATATTGAAAAACCTATATTGGATAATATCTTTTTGTATAGCGTAGATGATTTAGAACCAATGGTTAGAGAAAATGTAGAAAATAGGCGTGAGAGTAGCTACAAGGCTTATGAAATCATAGGGCTTTCTACTATGGAATTTTATCAATGGATTCAAAGTCTTGAAGTAGAACCTTTAATCAAAGAATTAAGAGAGTTAGCTAGAATTTCAGCTCAAAAGGAATTGCAAAAAGCCATTAAAAAACGCTATGTGCCTAAAGAATATGAGAATAATATTGAAAAGATTTTGCATAATGCTTTCAATACTTTTTTGCATAATCCTACAATCACTTTAAAAAAGAACGCTCACAAAGAAGAATCTGATGTGCTTGTAGGCACGATTAAAAGCTTGTTTAACTTAGATAAAGCAGAAAGTGCCAAAAATTTAAATCTTTACAAATGCGATTACTATAAGGAATAAGAATGTTATTTTCAAAATTATTTGCTCCAACCCTCAAAGAACCCCCTAAAGACGCTGTGTTAAAAAGCCATAAGCACTTAGCCCAAGCAGGGTATATCCATCAAATTGGAAGTGGTGTTTATAATCTTTTGCCTTTAGCTAAAAAGGTTATCAATAAAATAGAAAAAATCACGCATAAGCGCATGCAAGAGCATGGGGCGCAAGAATTATTGATGAGTTTTGTGGTTCCGGCGAGTTTATGGGAAAAATCAGGGCGTTTGGATAAATATGGTAAAGAACTACTAATTTTTAAAGACAGAAAAGACAATGATTTTGTTTTAAGCCCTACTTTAGAAGAGAATATCACCCAAATTGCTGGCACTTATTTAAAAAGCTACAAGCAATTACCTATCCATCTCTATCAAATCCACACTAAATTTCGTGATGAAATCCGCCCACGCTTTGGGCTTGTGAGAGCGAGAGAATTTATTATGAAAGACGGCTATAGCTTTCATGAAAATATTGAGAGCTTGGATAAAGAGTTTTTAAACACAGAAAGTGCTTATAAAGAAATTTTAAGTGATTTGGGGTTAGATTTTCGCATTGTAGAAGCTGATAGTGGGGCGATTGGGGGGAATAAAAGTAGGGAATTTGTTGTTCTTACAGAATGTGGGGAAGACACGATTGTGGTGTGTCAAAATTGCGATTATGCAGCTAATATTGAAATCGCTAAACGCTCCAAAAGATTAGAGCCTTTGAATGTGCCAAAAGCAAATTTCGCTAAGTTTCCTACCCCTAATGTTACAAGCATTCAAAGTGTTGCAGAGTTCTTTAAAATAGAGCCTTATTTTGTGTTAAAAGCGGTTGTTAAAAAGGTCATTCATAAAGACAAAGAAACTTTAGCGTGTTTTTTTACTAGGGGCGATGACAATTTAGAAGAGACAAAAGCCCTAAACGCTTTGAATGCTTTAGGAGCAAATGCTTTAGAATTAGTCGATGCGAGTAAGGATGATTTAGAAAAAGCTGGGCTAGTAGCTGGCTTTGTAGGGCCTTATGGTTTGAAAAAGCATGTTTCTTATATTGTTTTTGATGAAGATTTAAAAGATTGTGATTGCTTAATTGCTGGGGCTAATGAAAAAGATTTTCATGTAGTGGGTGTGAATTTAGAAGAGTTTGAAAACCTTGTTTATAGAGATATTATCCAAGTCAAAGAGAGTGATAATTGCCCTTGTTGTAAGGGGGCATTGAAGTATCATAAGAGTTTGGAAGTGGGGCATATTTTCAAACTTGGGCAAGGCTATGCTAAAAGCTTGAAAGCAAGTTTCTTGGATAAAAATGGCAAAGAGCAATTTTTTGAAATGGGTTGTTATGGGATAGGCATTAGTAGGTTGCTTAGTGCGATTTTAGAGCAAAAGAGCGATAATTTAGGTTGTGTATGGACAAAAAATACCGCCCCCTTTGATGTGGTTATCGTGGTTTCTAATGTGAAAGATGAGTCTCAACAACAGCTCGCTTTTGAAGTATATGAAAGATTGCTTAAAAAAGGTGTTGATGTTTTATTAGACGATAGAGATGTGCGTTTTGGGGCAAAAATGAGAGATTTTGAGCTTATTGGGGAGCGATTCGCTCTTATTATTGGGAAGCAAACTTTAGAGAGTAAAGAATTTGAGTGTATCAAACGCTCTAATTTAGAAAAACAAATGCTTAAAGACACTGAATTAGAAGTTAGAATTTTAGAAATGCTAGAGAGTGAGTAGGGGGGTTAATAAAATGGAAAAATTATTGATTGGCTCTAGGGGGAGCGAACTTGCTTTATGGCAAGCGAATTACATTAAACAACGCCTAAAAACAGAATGCTCTATAGAAAGCGAGATTAAAATAATCAAAACTAAGGGTGATAAGATTTTAGACACGCCTTTGAATAAGATTGGGGGTAAGGGGTTATTTACTAAGGAATTAGAAGAATTGCTATTAAGTGGGGAAATTGATTTAGCCGTGCATTCTTTAAAAGATGTGCCGGTAGTGTTTGAAAACGAATTAGACTTGGCGTGTATCACTAAAAGAGCTGATGTGAGAGACACTTTTTTAAGTATTAAATACTCTGATTTAATGAGCTTGCCTAAGGGGGCAAAAGTTGGCACCACTTCTTTAAGACGCTCCATGCAACTCAAATTTAAACGCAAAGATTTAGACACAGAGAGCTTAAGGGGGAATGTCCAAACCCGTTTAAAAAAGCTTGAACTAGGTGCGTTTGATGCTATCATTTTAGCTGAGGCAGGGTTGCAACGCTTAGAAATTAAAGGAGCAAAATATCGCAAAGCTTTTAGCGTTGATGAAATGATTCCTAGCATGGGACAGGGGGCGTTAGGGGTAGAAATGCTAAAAAGCCACAAGCATTTTTCAACCCTTCAAAAACTCAATGATGAAGAAAGTGCGTTTTGCTGTAATTTAGAAAGAGAGTTTGTCAAAGCCCTTGATGGGGGGTGTCAAATTCCTATAGGTGTGCATGCAAGCATCATTAATGATGAAGTCAAAATCCAAGCGATTTTGGGCTTACCTAATGGAGAGCAAGTCATTTCTAAAGAAAAACAAGGGAAAAAAGTTAGAGCGTTTTTATTGGTTGAAGAGCTTTTAGAAGAGTTTATAGCTAGTGGGGCTAGAGAGATTTTAGACAAGGCTCAATTATTTTAATGCGTTTTGTTATCATGTTAGCAATAACTCTGTTAAGCTTAAATGCTAAAGAGAACGACTTTATCTCAGATTTTGAATACGGATTAGCCCTTTATAAAAACCCTAGGGGTATTACTTGTGTAAAATGTCATGGCATTAAGGGGGAGGGGCAAAAAATCACTTCTTATTATGAAAAAGATAGCGAGAAAGCCCTCTATGCCCCTAAAATCAATGACTTGGATTTTAAAACTTTTAAAGACGCTTTGAGTTTGGGTAAGGGTATGATGCCTAAATACAATCTCAATTTAGAAGAAGTGCAAGCGATTTATCTTTACATCACTTCTAAAACCCATTAGATAATAAAATAATATTCTTAATGTTTTTTATTTTAAAATATTGCCCTAGATGTTGCGGTTAATATTTAAATTTATATGTTAGAATACCAAGTTAGATTGCTTTATTTTCTAAGATAAGGGATTAGAATTAGGGCTAAATAGGTTTTATCAAAAAAGGTTAAAAATGAAATGGAATCTTAGAGTTTTAAAGGCAGTAGCTAAAGCATTGCTGTTAAGTAGCCTTTGGGTGCATTTTGCCATGGCTGTTGAAAATAGCAATTTAGAAAAAGGCAATAAAGCCTATGAGAATGGCGATTATTGGAAAGCTACGACTAATTTTAAAAAAGCTTGTAATGATGGCGTAAGTGATGCTTGTGCGCACTTGGGGGTTATCTATGAAAATGGTCAAGGCACTAGACCAGATTATAAAAAAGCATTCAATTTTTATGAAAAAGCATGTGAGATGAATAGCAAGGAGGGTTGCTCTGGTTTAGGCGGACTCTATGATGAGGGGCTTGGAGTCAAGCAAGATTATCAAAAAGCTATCAATTTTTATCGTAAGGCTTGCACCTTAAAAGACCCTAGAGCATGCTTTAATATAGGGATTATCTATGATAGAAGAGTGCTTGGGAATTACAACGAGGCGATTGTCTTTTATAGAAAAAGCTGTATTATGGGAGTGGGCGAAGGGTGCTATATCTTAGGCACTATTTATGAAGAGGGGCTAAAAGTTAAAAAGAGTTATTTGCAATCAGTGATTTTCTATAGAAAAGCATGCGATTTGAAAAGTGGCGATGCTTGCCATTCAATAGGCATTATGTTTAAATACGGCGAGGGGGTATTCCAAGATTTAGAGCAAGCGCATGAATATTTAAAAAGGGCTTGCGAATTGAATAGTCGTGAGGGTTGTGCAAGCTTGGGGGTTATGTATATGCAAGGCGAATATATTAAGAAAAACTACCATACTGCTTTAGAATATTTTCAAAAAGCTTGCGAAATGGGAAGTGGAGTCAGTTGTTCTAGGGTAGGTTATATGTATGCTCAAGGTGATGCGGTAGGCAAGGATATGAGAAAAGCTTTGGACAATTACGAGAGGGGTTGTGATATGGGCGATGATAGAGGGTGCTTTGCTCTAGCTGGAATCTATTATAACAATAAGGACAACGATAACGCTATAAGAATCTATGATAAAGGTTGCAGGCTTGGTATGAAACAAGCATGTGATAATGCCTCAAGACTTAAAGGTTTTTAAAACCTTTTAGATAAAACTTTTTTCTGCCCTTTTTGGGGTTGGTATTTTTGGTAGGATTTTTATTAATTTTTTTTAAGCAATTTTCAAAAAGCCTCAAAAATCTTTTTATTTGGAATGATGTCTATTAAATTTTTTAAAAAATGTATCCATTTCTATAACTTTATATCTTGTTAAAAGTTTAAGACTTTCTATATGAATTATTTTAATTTTTTATGGTAAATAATTTTTTATTAAAATTTATACATGAAATAAGATAATTTTGATATAAAGGCAATTATTTGCTAGAAAGATTTTGAATGGTATAATTTACTATTATCATAGATTAAGGGAAATAGCTAATGACTTTCTTAGAATTTGAAGAGCAATTTTTAAAACCACAAACCGATAATGTCATCAAAGGCACTTTATTTGAGATTTTATCTAAATATTTTTTGACTAAATTATCTAGCAAAGATAGTAGAGATTTTGTAAGCATTGATTTATGGGATAATTTTAAAGAAAAGAATGGCAAAGATTGTGGCATAGATATAGTCATTACAACCAAAAATAACGAATATATAGGCGTGCAGTGCAAATACCACAAAAACCCTATTAAATTAGAGAGCAATATTACTAATTTTTTCACGCTTTTACAAAGTGGTTTTGAAAGCCCTAGCAATAAAAAAATCCGTTTTAAAGAGGGGATATTAATCGCCACAAATGGTATTACAGAACCCGTGCAACAACAGCTCAATAATATTCAAAAGATGAATCATATTCCTATAGAAGTGATTGATAGAGACCAAATCAAAAAATTAGATATTGATTATCAATATTTAGTCAAAAACCATGCCATTAAAGAAAATTCAAAAACCTTGCACCCTTATCAAATAGAGGCAATTAACAAAGTTAAAGAGCATTATTATATTCATAATGAGACAAGGGGCAAGCTTATTATGGCATGCGGGACAGGCAAGACTTATACAAGCTTGCAAATCATAGAGCAATTAACCCCAAATAATTCCAACATTCTTTTTCTAGCCCCAAGTATTATGCTAGTAGGGCAAACTTTTAGAGAGTTTAGAGCCAATAGGGCTAAAAACACTTCTTGTTCCTATGCGCTTATTTGTAGTGATGAAGATGTGGGTAAAGTAAGCAAGGATAAAAAAGATGCTGATGAAATGCTTGATGGCTACATTTTAAATAAAGCTAGCACAAACCCACAAGATTTAATCAAAGCTTTTAAACATAAAAAACCTAATGAGCGTTTGATTGTCTTTAGCACTTATCAATCTATTGAAGTCATCTCTAAAGCCCAAAATTTAGAGCCTAGCTTAACATTTGAATTAATGATATGTGATGAGGCGCATAAAAGTGTGCCAAGCGTGGATAAAAAACAAGCTAAAGATAATGTGTTTGCCAAATGCCATGATAATGATTTCTTAAAAGCTAACAAACGCCTTTATATGACAGCCACTCCTAAAGTGCCAAAAATCAAAAAGAATAAAGACCCCCAAGAAATAGAATTTTTAAGCATGGACAATGAAGAAATCTTTGGCAAAGAGATTTTTTATTATGGGTTTGGACAAGCCATTGCTGAAAAAAGATTGTGCGATTATAAAGTGCTTGTTTTAATGACAGACACCAAAGAAATCGCTGATATAGTGAATATTTATAATAAAAAACACCACTTAAAAGAAGAGGCGCACAAAAAAGTCCAAGCTGAAGATGAGATAGATTATGAGTTTGTGGCTAAAATTCTAGGCATGTATAAAGCACTTAGTCGGTTCAATATCCAAGTTCTAGACACTACTAACAATCAAAATTCAACTTTAGTTGATTTAGGCGATACTACTACTAGCAAACAAGCCATAAGCTTTAGCACTTTTAAAAGCACCAGCAAAAAGATTACCAATCACGCTTGCAAGCTCATAGAATATTACAAGCAACTTTATGCCCCTAATTTAGCCCCCTTTGATTTAGAAATAGACCATATTGATG
The DNA here is from genome assembly GCF_000259255.1 of Helicobacter cetorum MIT 00-7128. Lineage (NCBI taxonomy): Bacteria > Pseudomonadati > Campylobacterota > Epsilonproteobacteria > Campylobacterales > Helicobacteraceae > Helicobacter > Helicobacter cetorum. The sequence goes on along the minus strand of NC_017737.1, from coordinate 1,418,219 downwards.
GCGAGATGAACGCCACTTTAAGAGCACACAAATTAGAATGGTTATCGCACAAAGCAGATAGTAACACCACTTGCAAAATTTTAAGCAACGCTAGGTGTCTATCTGAGGGCGTAGATGTGCCTAGCCTTGATAGTGTCATCTTTTTTGATAGCAAAGAGAGTAAGATTGACATCGCTCAAAGTATTGGTAGGGCTATTAGACTAGATAAGAATAACCCTAATAAAACGCATGGTTACATCATTTTACCGGTCGCTTACTCTAATGAGTATAACAGAAGTTTGAACGAATATGTTAAAAGCACGAGCTTTAGAGTGGTATGGGAAGTTTTAGGAGCCTTAAGAAGTATAGATGACAGGTTCATCGCTGATAACATTTATATCGCCCCACCAATGAGTGAGCGCTCAAGCAGTGGCGAAAAAACTAAAACTAAGCCACCAAAAATCAATTTTGAAGAGGGCTTTAGACTAGCCCAAAAGCTCCATTCAGTTATTGCTGAAAAAATCGGCGATAGTCTCTATTGGGAAAACTTTGGCAAAAAGGCAGCCACTAAAATTGAACCTATTAAAGAACGCTTAAGAGATATTGATAGAAAAACTAATGGCATTATTATCACAGACTTTTTAAAAGTATTAAGAAAAAACATTCATCATAACATTGATAAAAAAGAGAGTCTTGATATGCTCGCAAGCCATTTAATCCTAAACCCCATTTATAAAAGCATTTTAGGTCATTTTGATGAGCCTATTTCTAAGGCCTTAGAAGAACAAATTGCTAAACTTAAAAAAGAGGGTCTTAATGAGGGCGAAACAAAAGATTTAAAAGACTACTATAGAGAAGTAGAACGCCAAGCAAAAAGTGCTAAAAGTGATAGCAACAAGCTTAAATTACTCAATGCTTTGCATGAGGCTTTTATAGATGGCGTTTATAAGAAAGAAAAGCAAAAGCATGGCATCAATCTCACGCCCTTAGAAATCATAGACTTTTTATTGCATTCCACAAACTTTTTACTCTCAAAGCATTTTAATTTGAGTTTTGAAAACAAAGAAGTGAAGATTTTAGACCCATTCACAGGCACTGGAGCGTTTATCAGCAGGCTTTTAAGCCAAGAAAACGCCTTTTTTAAAAAAGAAATCGTTTTTGAAAAAGCAAACGATTTTTACGCTCAAGAAATCATGCTCTTAAGCTATCACACAGCGATTTTAAAAATCACTCAAACCTTACAAGAATACGATAAAAATGCCCCCTTATTTAAAAATGTGATTTTATGCGATAGTTTGGATTATTTAGAAGAAGAGGCGTATTTGAAAAATCAAAAAACCTTATTACCCGATTTTAAAGATGAGCCAACCCCACTAAGCGAAAACAAAAAGCTTAAAGACAAAGTCGCACAAAACTATATCACCATAGTTTGTTCTAACCCGCCTTATAGTTCTAAACAAGGCGATGTTAATGAAAATAACGCTAATTTAAAGCACCCTAATTTAGAAAAAGCGATTAAAAAAGCTTATACCGGTGGGTTCAATAAAAACGAGGGGCATACCACACGAGACACCTATATTCAAGCGATTTTTATGGCAACGCAAAAAATAGGCGATAAGGGCATTGTGAGTTTTGTGGTCAATAGCAGTTTCTTAGATAGTAAGGCAGGGGTAGGCTTTAGAAAACGCCTTTTAGAAGATTTTAACGAGCTTTATATCCTAGATTTAAGGGGGGATTTACAAAGCCAACAGCAAAATTTAAAGCAAAATGAGGGCGAAAATGTCTTTGATATTAAAGCCGGAGTGTGCTTATTTTTAGGCATGAAAAACCCTAGCCTAAATACCCACAAACTCTATTATTATGACATCGGCGATAATTTGAAGAAAAAGGACAAATTACGCTTTTTAACAGAAAATAAAAGCCTTTTTAACCTTGAATTTACAGAAATTGTGCCTAACGCACAATACGACTGGCTCAACCAACGAAATTCGGGGGGGGGGGGGGTATACTCTTCACTTATGTGCTTAAAAAAGTCAGCTGACACAACCAACGCTCTTTTTACCCTTAATTCTTTGGGAGTAGCAACGAGCCGAGATGAATGGGCTTATAACTTTTCACAAAAAACCTTGCAAAACACTATAGAAACAAGCCTAGAAACTTATCGTAACGATTTAGCGAGATTTGATTACGAAAACTTTAAATCTAAAATCCCTAGCAACATTAAAAAAGCGGATTACTACAAGTTTTTAGATAGTGAAATTACTATAAATGGTATTGTTCGTTGGGGTGATGATTTAAAAAAGCGTTTTGTAAGGCAAGAAATATTAGAAAATTACGACAATAAACATGTGCGAGTGGCAACTTACCGCCCTTTTGTTAAAACTTACTTATATTTTAAAAAAGAATGGATAGATAGACCACGAGAATTTTCTAATATTTTTCCTACACAAGAAAGTGAAAATAAGATTATTTGTATCTCTCAACTTAAATTTAGTGTTCTTATGTTAAATAATATAATAGATATGAATTTATCTGGAATTTCAGGTGGTATGACCGCCTACCCCCTTTATACTTATGAAAACGGCACACAAGAATACGCTATTAGTAAAGACTATCTCAATAAGTTTAGAGAGCATTACAATGATAATACAATCAGCTATGAAGACATTTTTTACTACACTTATGGCATTTTACACCACAAAGGTTTTAAAGAGACCTATAAAATCTATTTGCAAAAAGAAGACCCCAAAATCCCCTTAAGCAAAGATTTTAAAATTATTAGTGAATTAGGGAAAGAATTAGCCAACTTGCACCTAAACTACGAAACAAGCCCTTTAAAGCATGAGAGCTTTGAAATTATAGGCGATGTTAATGACCCTAAAACTTATGAAGTAGAAAAGATGAAATTTATAGATAAAACCACTAAAGAGTGCGTTATTTATAACAATCATATCACTATCACTGATATTCCTAGTGTGGCTTTTGAATACAAGCTCTGTGGCAATAGTGTTGTAGAAAGTTACATGAAAAATATGAGTATTAAAATCTCTAAAAAAGCCAAAAATAAAGAGGGCGATTTTATTACAGACAATCCTAATGATTTTAAAGGGGGCAAATACATTTTTGAAACTTTTTTAAGAGTGATAGCCTTAAGCATTAAAAGTGTGGAGTTAATAGAAAAAATTAGCGGTTTGAGTTATGAGTAAAAACTTTTTTATGATATATTTGGTTTAAAAATAATCATAAGGCAATAAATGGGTGAAGAAAGTTTAGATGATAAAGATTTAAGTGATAAGGATAATAAGGTAGCTTATGATTCTATGTTGGATATACACAAGCATATTTTTGAGCAGTTAAAGTTTTATAGAAACAAAAGTTAATATTTTGTTGAGTATCAACTTGGTTGTTCTTGGATTATTAGCGCGTTTTTTAATGGGAAATTCTGAAAAAATTATAAATACTTGTCAATATATATTGATTTTTATTCCATTGATATTTTTATTTTTTTCGGTTGTTTTTATTCTTTTGGCATTGTTTCCAAAGACTGATAATCGTGAAGTTGTTGTAAAAAATCAAGTTTCAGAGAATATTTATTTTTATAAATATCTTGCAACGATTAGTGGTGATAAGATAGTGGAACTTATTAAAAAAAAGGCTCATTGCACCAAAACAACCAATGACAAGCAACTTAAAGATTTAGCCAATCAAATTCAAGTGTTATCTAATATTACCAATTGCAAACACAATAATTTTGAATATAGTTTTATATTTTTCTTGATTTTTGTTGTGATGTCTTTTACAATTCTTGCATTATTTTAAGACTATATTATTGGAGTTAGTTTAAAAATGGGATTAGAATTTATAGAAACATTACAAAGTTTTGAAGAATATTGTAATAAGCCGAAAATGTTGTTTTGTGAGTCAATTCCGCTCAGCAAGATAAGATTAGAAACAGATGAATGGATAGAGGCTGATAATGTGGCTTGTGTGTTTGTGGATTTAGAAAATTCCACTAGATTTGCCATCAATCCTACTCAAAAAGAAAAGGAATTTTTTGCTTGGTATGGGGATACTTTAATTAGGATTTTTCATCGTTACGAAACCAAATATACGGATTTTCAAGGCGATGGGGGATTTGCCCTTTTTGATAGCAAGAATAGTTTAAAAGATGCTTTTGATTGTGCTGTAACAATCAATCATTTTTTTAACTATAAGCATGAGATAAAAGTTCGCATTGGTATTGACATAGGGACAATTTATACTAAAAAAGTAGGGGTTCGTGGTGATAATAAGGAAATATGGCTTGGTCCTGTAAGCATAGCCTCAAAACTTTGTAACGAGAAGAGTGGGAATCTTAGGAACATGAGAATTTCAAGTAGGTTTTATGAAAATCTGAGTAAATATGAAAAGAGTTTTTTTAAAAAAACAAGCAATTTTTATCATGGTGGCATTCATTGGGAAAACAAATCTATTTAAGGTATCACAACCTTAAAAAGAGTTGTATTACACTCACTACCCCTTAATCTTTTCCTTATAATACAAACTATGCAAAATCTTAACTTCTTCTATTTCTTTTTTGCCATTTATCATAGAATGCAAAGAGCCTTTAATGGCAAAAAGAGACATGTATAAATGCGTGATGAATAGCCCTATAATGACTAAACCTAAGAAATTATGAATGAGTGCCACTAATCTTAAAAGTGAAATTTGATAAATACCTAAACTAGAGGCTAGAAAGCTTAAGTTAAGGTTATTAAAATACAAAATCGCCCCACTAGCAATCATTACTAAGCCCCCTAAGGTCGCTACCCAAAACCACATTTTCTGTCCGGCATTAAATTTATAAGCCGGCACCTCTCTCTTTTCTTTAGAGAGATAGCCTCCCATAATGAGTAGCCATTGTAAATCCGCTACTTTAAAAAACATGTCCTTAACCCACATTAAAAACATAGGCAACACTGCTATGGTAAAAATCACGCACCCAATAGAGTGTAAAATTCTACACACCCTAACAAACGCCCCACCGCCAAAAAAATCGCCCCAAATCATAATCAGTCCAGTTGGCACTAATAAAATAAAGCCTATAGCGCTAATCCAATGGATAATGCGATTAAAAAGATTAAAAAAAGTGATTTTTGTTTCGTTATGATTAAAGGTTTTTGCTCCAATAGCTAAATAATGAGCCACAAAGCCTAAAATCACGCCAAAAAATACCGCTACATATAGCCATGTAAAATATTGCCCTTGCAAAAGAGTCCATATTGTGCCTAATTGTTGTGTTTGAGTTTGTCCATAGTTTAAAATCCCTAGAACCCTTTCTGAATCTAGGGGCGTAGCACTTAAAAAGGGGCATAACCCCCCTAAAAACAAAAGAGCGGCTTTAATCTTTTTCATGCTAATCCTTTTTTGGTGGTTTAGGGGCGAGTAGATGAAGTTGCGTCTTCAAGTTGGTGCTTGAGCTTAGTTTTAAAATCTTGTGCGTTGGCATATTTAGTCATCACTCTTTTTCTATAGACTTCTGCCACGCTATTTGCATCACCAACCAAAAGAGCGTTAGTCGCACAAGTGGCTGCACACATAGGCACTTGCCCATTAGCAATGCGATTAACTCCATAAAGTTTCATTTCTTTTTCAGAGTTGGTTTCTGCTGGGCCTCCCGCACACATGGTGCATTTATCCATAACCCCTCTAATACTAAACGCTCCATCTCGTGGGAATTGCGGCGCACCAAAAGGGCATGCATATAGGCAATACCCACAACCTATACAGGTTTCTTTATTATGCAACACAATGCCATCAACTCTTATATAAAAGCAATCCACCGGACATACTTGAGCGCAAGGGGCGTCTGTGCAATGCTGGCATGCAATAGAAATAGATTTTTCCTTGCCCTCAATGCCTTCATAAAGCGTAACGACTTTACGGCGATTTAAGCCCACCTCTAATGCATTAGAATGGCTACAAGCCACACTGCATGCATAGCAACTAATGCAACGATTATCATCGCAATAAAATTTCATGCGATTTGAGTTTATCTCAGTTTTTGGAGCGTCTTTATACACAAGATTTGCCATAATTCTTCCTTATTTAACGATTTTATCTACGATTTTACGCACCATAGGTAATACAATAAGAACTGTAGGGAATGCCACAATAAAGGCACTTGCAAAGCTTTTAGCCCAATGGCTTAAAAAATCATTAACGCCAAGATTTAAAAAAGTAATAACCCCACTCATTACAAAGCACATCAAAAACGACATCAAAAAGGAAAAAGTCAGTCCTTTATATTTAGTGGGTATCATTTTTCAATCCTTTTGAATGCTAACATATTCTTTAATACCAAAATTAAGCCTTTTCAATTCTGCATAATCCGGCATTAAATTCCGGAATTTGCGTAACTGGGTCAAAGCCATAGTTAGTAATAGTATTTGAGCTTTCACCAATGGTGTAAGGCTTCGTGCCTTTAGGATAGCGATGAGATAAATCCACCCCTTGTAAAATCCCAGCAAAGCTATAGGGCATACAAATCCTATCAGCGGTTACTGAATAGCTATGAATGGCTTTAACTTTAATTTTAGTGCCTTGGGGGGAGTGTATCCACATCATATCCCCATCTTTAATACTATGATTTAAGGCTAAATCAGGGTGGATATGACAAAACATTTCAGGTGTAATATGTGAGAGATACTTGCTTGTTCTCTCTAGCATGCCAGCCCCACTTAAATTAACCAAACGCATACTAGCAACAATAATAGGAAAATCTTTTACCCACTCTTGCTTGGTCTGTTCGCTAATATAACGCACATCTACCCTAAAATTATTTTTTTGGTCTTTAAAAGTGGGGTATTTCTTGGCTAAATCAGGGCGTGGAGAGTGCAAGGGTTCTCTATGCTTAGGGATTTTATCATCAAATTGCCACACAATCGCTCTAGCTCTAGCATTTCCATAGACACACACACCTTTTTCATCAGCATATTTTTGAATCAGCCCGCTCGTATCCACTTTCCAATTTTCCCCCATGATTTTTTTCTCATGCTCGCTTAGCTTAATGCCTAGCACTTTTTCAATATTGGCCTTAGTAAGCTCTGGATAGCCCCCCTTAATATGAGAGCCTTTGATACTCACGCTTTTATCTGCTAATAAATCATGCCCATTATGCTCAAGTCCAAAGCGGTTTCTAAAGCCCATGCCCCCTTCTTTAGTTGGCACACTCACATCATATAAAATAGGGGTTCCGGGGTGTTTAGATGTCCATGCTGGCCATGGCAAGCCATAGAATTGCCCTTTCATAGACCCTTTGCCCTCTAAAGTCAAGTAATCAAACATGTGCCAATTTTCTTGTTGGGCTTTTAATCTCTCTGGCGTCCAACCCCCTAAACCAATCACTTTAAGCGTTCTTGCCATTTCTTTGCAAGCATCTATAGCAAAATCAAAGGAATCTCTAGTTTTAACTAATTCGCCATTACTATCAAAATCACACATCAAAGCTTTAGTATATTCTTCATAGAACCCAAACTTTTTTGCCATTAAAAACATGAGTTCATGGTCAAGTTTACTTTCATATAAGGGTTTGACTACTTGAGAGCGCCATTGAGCAGAACGATTAGTTGCTACGACAATGCCCTCATTTTCAAACTGAGTAGCTATAGGTAAAATATAAATATTGTCCTTTTTATCACTTAGAATGGCTGCCTCATTTAAAAAGGGTTCAGCAATCACCATTAAATCTAATTTGTCAATCGCTCGTGCAATTTCGGTGTTATGCGCTAGGCTAGAGATGCCATTACCCTGCACCCATAAGCCTTTAATAGGGCTAGTGGAGTAGGTTTTTTCCTCTTGTAAAATTCCTTGATAAAACATAGAGAGTGAAAAACCTTTTTTATGCATCCACTCAGGCGAAAAAAAGCGTTTTTGCAAAAATTCATAACTCACACCCCAACATTTTGCAAAGTATTTCCAACTAGCCTCACTTAAGCCATAATAAGCGGGCAAACTATCAGCCAAACAGCACATATCCGTGGAGCCTTGCACATTATCATGCCCTCTAACAATATTACAACCCCCACCTTTTTTGCCCATGTTGCCTAGGACAAGTTGCAAAATAGATAAAATGCGTGTGTTAGAGCTACCTACGCTATGTTGGGTAATGCCTAATGCCCATAAAAGCGTGGCGGGTTTAGTTCTAGCAAATAGCTCGGTTACTTGATAGAGCAATTCTTTTTTAACACCCGTAATATCTTCTACGACTTCTGGATTATAGCACATAGCCTCTTTTTTAATTGCATCTATGCCATAGGCACGAGTTCTAATGACTTCTTTATCTTCCCAGCCATGCTTAAAGATTAAATGCAACATGCCATAAATAAAGGCAATATCTGTGCCAGAGCGAATACGCACATAAATGTCTGCCTTAGCCGCAGATTTGGTAAAAACCGGGTCAATCACAATAAGCTTGGCGTTATTCCTATCCTTAGCTTGTAAAATATGCTTAAAGCCTATAGGATTACTTACCGCAGAATTTAAGCCTATCATCAAGATTGCTTTAGAATGCCCTACAATATCTCCAAAGTGATTTGTCATCGCACCATACCCCCAAGTATTCGCCACACCGGCGACTGTTGTGCTGTGTCAAATCCTTGCTACATGGTCAATATTATTAGTCCCATAAAAGGCCGCAAATTTCCTAAAGTAATAGGCTTGTTGAGAATTAAATTTGGCACTTCCTAAAAACATCATGCTATCTGGGCCATGCTCTTGTCTCATTTTAAGCATTTTTTCGCTAATTTCATTAATAGCTTGCTCATAGCTAATGCGTTTGTATTCGCCATTTTCTTTTTTCAAAGGGTATTTAAGACGCATTTTAGATTTAACTAAATCTATTTGATCTACCCCTTTACAGCAATGACTTCCTGCACTAATAGGATGATCTTGTGCGACATCTTGGCGTATCCAAACCCCATCTTTAACCTCAGCAATAATCCCACAGCCTGCAGAGCAAATGCTACAAATGGTTTTGACTCTCTTAACCCCAGCATTTGGGTCTAGTATCTTATCAGTCTTTTTGACTTGATTTTCCCCAAAAGCAAGGCTTACACTCGCACCTGCTCCAATAGCTCCCATTTTTAAAAAGGAGCGTCTACTCATTGGTCTTTGTTCCATACTACTTCCTTTCATTACCAAGCAACTTTATAGAAATCTTCCCACGCTTGGGTTTTGCGATAAAGAATTTCTTTTTTGTTGCTCTTGCCTATAACCACGCCATCACTATCACTTGTAGTGTTAGTGAATTTCTTTTCTGGCATAACCGCCTTTAAGCTCTCACTTGCCAAAGCAATGCCACCTAAAGCAAGGATTGCTTTTTTGAGTGCGCTTCGTCTTTGCATACTCTATCCTTTCAATGAAGATTAAAAAATAATCTTTCATGTTTTATAAAGGCTCTCAAAATACTAGCAAAATTAAGATAACAAACGCTCTTTGGGTGCGTTTGCAATCTGTGTAAAAAGTCATCACAGAACAAATGAAACAATTCTTTAAACAATCTCTCATGCAAAACATAAGCCTTTTTATCCTTGTTGATACATTCAAACAATAAAGCGTTCATTAAAAGCGTTAAAAAACTCAAATCATCTTCACTGATTTTTTGTTTGATTAAGGGGCTAGTGATTTCTAGCTCTGAGAGCTTTAAAATTTCAATCGCCTTTAAGCGTGAAAGGGCGTTTTCTTGCTTATCTATATAAAAGGACGCGCTTAATGGCACAAGATTATAGGTAGGGGAGAATAGCACTAAATTTTGCTCGTTTTTAAAACTTTCAAAATTTAAAGTCGTTTTTAAGTTTTGCCATGCGTTTTGTGAAGTTTCATCAAAAGCAAATGATGATAAGTGATTAACTAATTCTTGCAAGATTAAAAAATCTTTTTCTTCTTCTATGAAACTCACTAAATAATGCCAAAGCCTATAATACAACGCTCTGGCTTTAAATACATTTTCATCTACTTGCATTATTACTACTTTAGAATGGAATTAATATCTAAAAAATCTTCTAGCATAATTTTGATTTTACAATCAGCGCATGCATAAAGTGAAGCGATTTTTCTCTTATCATCTTTAAAAATGGGGGTCATCATGTTAGCGATTTTTAGCACACTTTTTTGGGTGCCAATAGGCTTAGAACACATCTTGCATTTAAAAATTTCATCTTTAGCTAGAACTATAGGTTTAAAATAATTAGGCTCTAAACTGATACCATCTCTAAATAATTTCAAGCAATCTTTTTCAGGACAAATATTCTCGCAATACCCACAAGTGGTGCATAAACTTGCTTGAAAACTTAAAGTGTAGTTATTACCATCAATACTTAAGGCATTCGTATTACACGCCCCTACACATGACAAACACAAGGTGCAATTATCTTTGATTTCAATATGTCCGTAGCGGATAAACTCCCCACAACTTGTTTTTTCTTTATAATGTGTTTGACCTACCATAAAACTAAGTCTTTCAGAAAGGCTATCTCTTTTAGTATGTTGTATAATCTTAGGGGGCGTGAAATGAGTTTGCAAAAGAAGTTGAGCGTTATTTAAATGAGCTTGTAAGTTTTCTAAATTGCTTGCTACTAAAATAGCGTCTATTTTATAGATAGTTTGATAAATTTCATTTAAAAGCTGAATGCTCTCTAATGTGCCTATGCTTAAGTCATTGAGTTTTGGAGCAAAAAGCACGATTTGAGAGCCACTTTCTTGTAAAAGCGTGAGCAAATAGGTTTGTTCCAATACATTAAGATTTAAGCATAGGGGCAAAACTTCTTTTTTAAGATTGACTTTTAAATTTTCTAAATCTCTATCTAAGAGTAGGGGAATAGTGCCTTTGTATAATTTAGAGATTTCTTCAAAGCCTTCTAAATTCATCTTATTATCCACTAACGCCCCACTAGGACACACGCTCACGCATTTAGCACAATCTATGCATGCACTATGATTGATGATTAAATGGCGGTTATCTTCGCATGTTAGATTATTTTTAAGAGCGATTTCTTTATCCATTTTAGTGATAGCTAGACTAGGGCATACTTCAGTGCATTTAGCACAGCATTCAACTTGTCGTTGGTGATACTGGCAAATGCTTGCGTTATAGCTAAAATGCTCACTTACTTCTTGCAACTCTTGCTCTTGCTTTTCTATAAAGCTAATTTTAGTGTTGTCAAAATCAAATTTTAAAGCATTCACTTCGTATAAGAGACTTAAACTTTGAGCTAATTCTAAAACGCCTTGTGCAGAATTTTGAACAAAAAAATTCACTTCTTTGGCAATCACTTTAGCTTTAGGATTTTCTACATTACACACTATGCACTCTATATTAGGCGTTGTTGTAACTTGAATATGGTCATGCAAGATTACATTAGGATTTTTAGGGTCTTTTATATAAATAAACTCAGTCATTTTCTTATTATATGGTGATTGGTAAAATAAAAAATAAACCAATAACAAATCCAATTTTAATGAGTTTGGTTATAATGATAGGTATGAGTGCTTTAAAACATTTTATACAAGAATTTTATGAGCGGTTGTTTTACTTTATAGATTTAATCGCACAGCATTTTGTGATTGTCTCGCTTTCTAGCCTAATGGTGCTGGTTTTTGGGGTTTTGATTGGGGTTTTTGTGTTCTATAGCTCAAAGGCTAGAATATTCTTGCTCCCTATAGTGAATTTTCTCTATACCATTCCTTCGCTTGCGTTGTTTGCATTATTCATTCCTTTAATTGGTGTGGGGTTAAAAAACGCTCTTGTGGTATTGGTCTTATATGGCTTATTACCGATTGTTCATAGCACCTATAACGCCTTAAAAGATGTGAGAGAAGAAGTGATTAAGGCTTCTATTGGGCTAGGGTGCAATCAAAAAGAGTTGTTTTTTAGAGTGCGTTTTTTATTGGCTATCCCACAAATTTTAGTGGGCTTAAGAATTGCGGTGGTAATGCTAGTGGCTATGGCTGGAATTGGAGCATTGATTGGGGCTGGGGGATTGGGACAAGCGATTTTTAGGGGGCTAAACACTCAAAATACCATGCTCTTAGTTGTGGGTAGTTTCATCATTGCGTTATTTAGTGTGTTAGCGGATAAGTTTGTGAGTGTATTTCAGCACGAAAACGCTTTGCAACGCTTGTGTTCTCAAAACGCTACTAAAAAACAAAAGATAAAGGTCTATACTAATTTGGCGTTATTTGTATTCTTGCTCATAGCGAGTGTGTTATGGCTAGTGCCTAAGAACACGACAGAGCAAAAGCCTTTAGTCGTAGCAACCAAACTCAGTAGCGAGCAATATATTTTGGGGGAGATTTTAAGCACTTTGTTAGAAAAGCACGCTCATTTGCCTATTAAGCGAGCCTTTGGCATTGGTGGGGGGACTATCAATATTCATCCGGCATTGCTTAAGGGCGATTTTGATATGTATGTGGAATATACCGGCACCGCATGGGTGAATACACTCAAAAATCCGTTGAAAGAAAAAGTAGATTTTAAAGAAATTAAAAGGCGTTATGAGAAAGAATTTAATCTTTTATGGGTGGGGCTTTTGGGCTTTAATAACACTTATTCCTTAGCCATTTCTAAGGAAAATGCTCAAAAATACTCTATTCAAACTTTTAGCGATTTAGCCCTTTATAGCGAGCATTTTGACTTTGGGGCGGAATTTGACTTTTTTGAAAGAGATGATGCGTTTAAGGGCTTAATGAAAGCCTATGGCTTTAAGTTTAAGAGCTTGCATGAAATGGATATTAATTTGCGTTATAAAAGCTTTGTGTCTCAAAAAATCAACGCCCTAGATGTGTTTACTACGGACGCTCAAATCAAAGAATTGCATTTAAAAGTGCTTACAGATGACAAGGGATTCTTTCCTAACTATAAAGCTGGCATTGTTATAAGAAAAGAAGTTGTCAAAAAGTATCCTAAGGTTTTAGAAATTTTAGAAAAATTAAATTCAAAGATTACTGATGAGAGAATGCAAGATTTAAATTACCAAGTAGAAGTGTTGAAAAAAAGCCCCAAGGCTGTGGCTGAGAGTTTTTTAGAAAGTATTGGGTTATAACAGATGGAAGAAGTGGTTAAAATAGAAAATGTGTCTTTTAGCTATCAAAATCGTGTTATCTTTAAAGAGTTTAATCTAAGCATTAAAGAAAGGGATTTTTTATGCGTTTTAGGGGAGAGTGGGAGTGGTAAAAGCACGCTTTTAGCTTTGATTTTGGGGCTATTGAAACCAAGTTTAGGGAGTGTTAAAGTCTTTAATGAGACTCTTGATTTAAAGAATACTCATTTAAGACAAAAAATCGGCTATATCGCTCAAGGTAATTCCTTGTTTCCCCATTTAAATGTGTTGCAAAACATGACTTTTTGCTTGAATTTACAGGGCATAGACAAACAGGTGGCTCAAAAAGAAGCTGTAAATTTAGCGTTAAAAGTGGGCTTAGATGAGAGTATTTTAGACAAGTTTCCTAATGAATTAAGCGGGGGTCAAGCTCAAAGGGTGGGCATTGTTAGGGGGATTATCCATAAGCCAGAGCTTATTTTACTAGATGAGCCTTTTAGTGCCTTGGATAGTTCTAATCGTAAGAATTTGCAAGATTTAATTAAAGACATGCACACGCACTCTCAAGCTACCTTTATTATGGTAACGCATGATGAGAGCGAAGCTAAAAAGCTTTCTACAGAGATATTAAGGTTTGATTGATAAGTTGAGCCTTAAATTTTAAGGCTCTTTTAAAAATTCTGGTGTGGTGTTATCGGTTGGGGTTTGCATAGAAGAGTTGGTATTGCTTTGTGTTTTTGGAGTTGGTTTTTTATAAAATGGTGGCGCTTTATACCCACAGCCATAAAAGGTTGTTACTACGAGCGCATAAAAGCATGCTAAGATAAGTTTATGGAACAAAATATTTTCTCCTTATTGGTTAAAAAAAAGTCTTGTCGCCTTAAAAAGCTTGAGGAATTTTCCAAACTCAAGCGCCTTAAGGTTTTGTTACCCTTAAGTTTACAAGAAAATCTCAAAGTTGTTGCTATTAAAGATGATAAATTGTTGTTTGCTTTTGAAAGCATTTGGGCATGCAAGGAGTTTAATAAAGAACATTCTAAGAGAGTGGGGAGATTTTTAAAAGAAAATGTTCAAATGTTGGAATTAAGAACAGATTTAGAGATTATAGGTTATGTGCCTAAAGACTCATTAGAAAAAGCCGATTTTAATGCTCCCATTAAAAATTTGAACCAATTTTATTGCCCTAGTGCTTTAGGTAATTTTCATAATTCTATTCAAGATGAGACTTTACATGCCTTGTTTGAAAAGGCTCGCTCGCTGATTGGGTATCAGCGCAGACTCTTTGAGAATTAATAATGTCTAGTTTGCTTGCTAGTTTAAAGAACTTGCCTGAATGTAGTGGGGTGTATCAATATTTTGACAAAGACAACCAACTACTTTATATTGGCAAGGCTAAGAATTTAAAAAAGCGTGTGAGAAGTTATTTTTCTATTCAAGATGATGAAGTGTTTGTAAATAAGCGTAATAGCCCTCGTATTCAAATTATGGCACATCAAATTAGAAGTTTGCAAACCATTTTAGTAGAGCATGAACAAGACGCTTTAATTTTAGAAAATTCTTTGATTAAGCAACTTAAACCTAAATACAATATCCTTTTAAGAGATGATAAAACTTACCCTTATATTTATATGGATTTTTCAGTTGATTTTCCTATCCCTTTAATCACACGAAAAGTCCTAAAACAATCTAACATAAAGGTTTTTGGCCCTTTTACTAGCGGAGCAAAGGATATTTTAGATAGCTTGTATGAATTGCTTCCTTTGGTTCAAAAGAAAAATTGTATTAAAGACAAAAAAGCATGCTTATTTTATCAAATAGAGCGTTGCAAAGCCCCATGCGAAAATAAAATCACTAAAGAGGAATATTTGAAAATCGCTCAAAGAGCCTTAGAGATGATTGAAAATAAAGATTTGTTGGTTAAAGAACTAGCATTAAAAATGGAGCGTTTATCTAATCATTTGCGTTTTGAAGAGGCGCTTATTTATAGAGATAGAATTACTAGGATTAAAAAAATTGCTCCCAATTTGCGCATGGATTTGGCTAAGCTTTATGATTTAGATATTTTTGCGTTTTATAGTGAAGGGCATAATGCGGTATTAGTGAAGATGTTTATGCGAGAGGGGAAAATCATTTCTTCAGCCTTTGAAAGATTGCACTCTCAAAATGATTTTGATATTGAAGAAGTTATCAAGCAAGCGATTTTAAATCATTATCAAGCTCATTTGCCCTTTGTGCCAGAGCAAATTCTTTTAGCCCAAAGCTGTAATGATGAAACCTTATTAGAATTAGAGACTTTTTTAAATAATAGGTATCATAAAAAAGTTTCTTTAGTGGTGCCTAAAAGGGGCGATAAATTTGCTTTAATTCAAATTGCTATGACAAACGCTAAAGAAATTTTTAATGCTAAGGCTTTGGAATTTTTAGACGAAGAAGAGCTTTTGTTAAATATTCAAGAATTATTTTCATTACGCTTATTGCCTTATAGGGTGGAAGTTTTTGATACAAGTCATCATGCTAATAAGCATTGTGTGGGGGGAATGATTGTGTATGAAAATAAGGAATTTCAAAAAGATTCTTACAGACGCTATCATTTAGAGGGCGAGAATGAATACGCTCAAATGACTGAATTACTCACTAGAAGGGCTTTGAGTTTTGATAAAAATCCCCCACCAGATTTATGGGTAATAGATGGCGGTAAAGCGCAACTAAAGATTGCTTTAGAAGTGATTGCAAGCAGTGGGAGTTCTGTAGAAGTGATAGCTATTTCTAAGGAAAAAAGAGATTTTAAGGCCTATCGCTCTAAAGGGGGGGCTAAAGATATGATTCATACAAGCTCACAAACTCTAGCCTTATTACCAAGCGATAAGCGTTTGCAATGGGTGCAAAAATTGCGTGATGAAAGCCATAGATATGCCATAAGCTTTCATAGAGCCCAAAAACAAGCAAGCGTTAAAAAAATCGCTCTTTTAGAAGAAAAAGGCATAGGAAAAGCAAGTGTGAAAAAATTACTAGATTATTTTGGAAGTTTTGAGGCGATTGAAAAAGCAAGCGAGCAAGAAAAAAACGCTGTTTTAAGAAAACGAATATAAGGAAAATGAGATGAAAAAAAGATTGTGTGTAGGAATAGTTGGATTAGGGTGCGTAGGGAGTGCGGTTGTTAAAATTTTAGAAGATAATAAAGAAATTATTAGAGATAGGGCTGGGGTAGAAATTGTTATTAAAAAAGCTATTGTGCGTGATGTAGAAAAATATCAAGGCTACCCTTTTGAAATCAGTAATGATTTGGAAAGTTTAGTAGAAGATACAGAGATAGATATTGTAATAGAGCTTATGGGTGGGGTTGAAGTGCCTTATGAATTAGCTAAAAAAACTTTAGTTAAACAAAAAGCCTTTGTTACAGCCAATAAAGCCATGCTTGCGTATCACCGCTATGAATTAGAACAAATTGCTCAAAACACCCCTATAGGGTTTGAAGCAAGCGTGTGTGGGGGTATTCCTGTAATCAAGGCTTTAAAAGATGGTTTGAGTGCTAATCACATTCTTTCTTTAAAAGGGATTTTAAATGGTACAAGCAACTACATTCTCACACAAATGTTTAACCACAATAGAAGTTTCAAAGACGCCTTAAAAGACGCTCAAGATTTAGGCTATGCTGAAATGAATCCTGAATTTGATATTAAGGGTATTGATGCGGCCCATAAACTATTGATTTTAGCCTCTTTAGCCTATGGTATTGATGCTAGATTAGAAGAAATTTTAATTGAGGGTATTGAAAAAATAGAGCAAGATGACATAGATTTTGCTAAAGAGTTTGGCTATAACATTAAGCTATTAGGTGTTGCCAAAAAACATAAAGATTGTATTGAATTAAGAGTGCATCCAAGCATGATAAAAAATGAGCGCATGCTCTCTAAAGTAGATGGCGTAATGAATGCCATAAGTATTGTGGGTGATAAAGTGGGCGAGACTTTGTATTATGGAGCTGGAGCTGGGGGAGAGGCAACAGCGAGTGCGGTTATTAGTGATATTATAGAAATTGCAAGAGAAAAAAGCTCTTTGATGCTAGGATTTGAATGCCCCCAAAGCCTACCATTAAAACCACAAGAAAGCATAGAGAGTGCTTATTATGTGCGTTTGTTAGTCAATGATGAAAAAGGCGTTTTATCTCAAATTAGTGCAATTTTAGCACAAAATGATATTTCGCTTAACAATGTCTTGCAAAAGGAAATCTCACAAGCTAATAGGGCAAAAATCTTGCTCTCTACGCATTTAACTAATGAAAAGACAATTTTAAACGCTCTCAAAGAGCTTGAAAATCTATCTAGCGTGCTAGATACCCCTAAAATGATTCGCTTAATAACAGAATGAGATTTTTAAATAACAAACATAGAGAAAAAGGCTTAAAAGCTGAAGAAGAGGCTTGTGATTTTTTAAAAACACTAGGATTTGAAATCATAGAGAGAAATTTCTTCTCAAGATTTGGTGAGATTGATATTATTGCTTTTAAAAGAGGGGTTTTACATTTTGTTGAGGTTAAAAGTGGGAAAAACTTTGAGCCTATTTATGCGATTACACCTAAAAAAATGAAAAAAATAATCAAAACTATTCGTTATTATTTGTCTCAAAAAGACCCCAATAGTGATTTTTGTATTGACGCTCTTATTGTGAAAAATGGTAATTTTGAGTTGGTAGAAAATATCACTTTTTAGACTTATTTAAAAATAAATCTTATTACATTAGTATTTTTAAGCTATGATTAGTTCGTTAATCAAATTAAAGTAATTTAGGAGTAATTATGAGTCATTATATTGAATTAACTCAAGAAAATTTTGAAAGCACTATTAAAGAGGGTGTTGCGTTGGTAGATTTTTGGGCTCCATGGTGTGGACCTTGTAAGATGTTATCCCCTGTGATTGATGAATTAGCTAGTGAGTATGAAAATAAAGCTAAAATTTGCAAAGTCAATACCGATGAAGAAGAAGAGCTTTCAGCTAAGTTTGGCATTAGAAGTATCCCTACTATTTTATTTATGAAAAATGGTGAGGTGGTTCATCAACTTATTGGCGCACAAACTAAGGTTGCCCTAAAAGAGCAACTAGATAAACTTTTAGGTTAAGCGTTATGTTAGATTGCGCTATTATTGGAGGTGGTCCTGCAGGATTGAGTGCGGGACTTTATGCGACTAGAGGTGGGGTTAAAAATGTCGTGCTGTTTGAAAAGGGCATGCCCGGTGGGCAAATCACAGGCAGTAGCGAGATTGAGAACTATCCGGGTGTTAAGGAAGTTTTGAGCGGACTAGATTTTATGCAACCATGGCAAGAGCAATGCTTTCGCTTTGGCTTAAAGCATGAAATGACAGCCATTCAAAGAGTTTCTAAAAAAGATTCTCATTTTGTTATTCATGCAGAAGATGGTAAGACTTTTGAGGCTAAGAGTGTGATTATTGCTACTGGTGGTAGCCCTAAGCGCACCGGCATTAAAGGAGAGTCAGAATTTTGGGGTAAAGGCGTAAGCACTTGTGCCACATGCGATGGCTTTTTTTACAAGAATAAAGAAGTAGCCGTGCTTGGCGGTGGAGATACTGCTGTAGAAGAGGCGATTTACTTGGCTAATATCTGCAAAAAAGTTTATCTCATTCACAGAAGAGATGGCTTTAGATGTGCGCCTATCACTTTAGAGCATGCCAAAAAGAATGATAAAATTGAATTTCTAACCCCTTATGTGGTAGAAGAAATCAAGGGCGATAGTGCTGGCGTATCTTCTTTAAGTATTAAAAATACCGCTACTAACGAAACAAGGGAATTGGTTGTGCCGGGTATCTTTGTTTTTGTGGGTTATGATGTGAATAACGCTGTATTAAAACAAGTTGATGGCTCAATGCTATGTAAGTGTGATGAATATGGCTCTGTAATTGTAGATTTATCCATGAAAACAGATGTTCAAGGTTTATTTGCAGCAGGGGATATTCGTATTTTTGCGCCTAAGCAAGTGGTTTGTGCGGCAAGTGATGGTGCGACTGCAGCATTGGGTGTTATTTCTTATTTGGAAAATCATTAAGATTTCTTCATTTCAATCCTAAGAATCTTCTTCTTAGGGTTTTTGTTTCTATTTTTTTGAAATTAGTTTTTATTAGATAAGTCTAGAGAGTAGTGTTGATAATAGCTGAATTATTGGCAGTAGTTTATTGGGTTAATAGCTAAAAAATCATAAATAAATCTTATCTAATCAAATAGCTTTATGATGTTTTTGTTTTATTTTTTTAACAATGCAATGAAACTTTTTTTGCAAGATATTTTAGAAGAGATGAATAATAGACATAACTCCTTTAAAGAATTTTTTAGTTTTTAAATAATTTTGATTGTATAGGCAATTATTATTGCTAACTAATACTCCAATTTAAATAGAATTTTAAGAATTTTAAGCATTTCAAATATATTGTTTTTGGCTCTATTTGTTGCTTATTTTAGAAACATCAGTTCATGGAATTTTGCTATATTATCTGTGTTTGGAGTCATTGTTTAAATAAGATTATAGAATTTTATAAAATTGCTATTATAAGGATTCTAAGGATGCGTATTTTTATCATTTCTTTGAGTAAGAAAGTATGCGATGAGTTTCATTTAGCTTTTAGGGATACTAATGCTATCATCAATGCCCTTAAAACGAGTAATCATTCTGTAGAAATTTTTGATGCTATTTATTCTAAAAATTCGGGGGGGGGGGGTTACATTCATTAGTTAAAGAGCACTTGCACCCTTATTTCATTACGCAAAATGTGAGAAGTATAGGGATTAAGACAGATTTAGTGAGTGAGATTTCTAAATTTTATTATGCCTTAAAATACCATGCAAAGTTTATGGATTTAGGCGAGCTTGGGTGTTATGCAAGCCATTATATGCTATGGAAAAAATGTATAGAACTCAACGAGCCTATTTGTATTTTAGAAGATGATATTTTTTTAAAAGAAAATTTTAACGAGAGCTTAGATTTTTTAGAAAAGTATATTCAAGAATTGGGATATGTGCGCTTAATGCATTTATTGTATGACCCAAATATAAGAAGTGAGCCCCTAATCAATGAAAATCAAGAAATACAAAAACACATAGGAATTATTAATGCCTATAGTTATGGGGTAGGCACTCAAGGGTATGTTATCACACCCAAAGTAGCTCAAATCTTTTTAGGGCATAGTCAAAAATGGATTACTCCTGTGGATACTTTAATGGACGCTACTTTTATTCATGGAGTAAGAAATTTAGTGTTGAAATCGTTTGCTATTGCTGATAATGAGCAGATTTCTACTATAGAGCGCATAGAAGAGCCCTATAGTCCTAAAATTGCGCTAATGAGACATTGGCATTATAAGGGCTTAAAATTATGGCGTTTTTTATGATTGCTTTTAGCTGAATGAAGTGATTTGATAAACATAAAAAGCATCTTTGACTAATAAAACCAATTTTGCCATAAAAGACAATTAAAACATTCGCATTTAAAAATTTTTAATATGAGCTATTTTGATTTTATTTGATACCACAGAGCTATAAGCTCTGCATATTTATCTAATACATTGTTTATATAAAAATTCTGTTCTTCCCATAGCAATAATATGACCACGCATTTTGTCATGCAAATCGCCTAAGAAAAAAAAGGGTTGTAATTCAAGTTTAGGAATGTCTAGAGCATACACTTGGATAAGGTAATGATGATCGCCATTAGGGGGCATAGGACCAATATAGACACTATTATTTGCATTAGAATGTTGTTTTTCACTTTCATTAAGAGTTGAACGCACAAAGCCTTGAGTGAGCGAATTGACCCCTTGAATGATTTCTTTATTCATTATTGAAGCGTTTTCTTCTAAAACATTGTTAGAAATATTGCCTACAACCCAATGAATAAAAGTCATGCCACACACTTGTTGGGCATCATGGTCTATAAGCTCTAAAGCATAGCTTTTAGCATTTTCTATCTTTTGCCATGAAATTTTAGGCGAATAAGTGGGTAAGCCATTTTCATTTAAAAATTCTTTAGGGGCATTCCCACCAAACTTGGCATCTAAATAGCCTTTAGGGTCAGTTTCTATACATACGCTAAAAAATTGCATAAATTTTGTCTCCTTGGTTTAATAACGAATTTTAAGGGTATTTTAGCATACAAAGTCCAAGAAATAGGGGTATGAAACAAATAAATATAGCAATACAAAATAAGAATTATAAAGAAATGACTATAATTTTTTGACATTTAATTAATTATTGGTTTCTTGTTTCTTGCTATTATTTGCGAATGGAAAAGAGAATAGATAATTTATGCGCCAAAATAGATGCGCTATTGGAACAGCAAAGGAAAGTGTTTGTATTGCTAGAAAATACTTTAAGCACTCGTATGTGGCTTGCACCACAAGAGGCATTATTTACTAGTTTAATCAAACCTAGTGAGACCTCTTTGGGGGCTAGTCATAGGTTTTTAAGAGGCGTTAGTGAAGAGATAGAGTTAGCGCCAGAGTTATCCAAAGAAGATGAAGAAAAGCGTCTTTTTATTTTAGAGCATTTAGGGCATGTGGATATTACTAGGAATAAGCAAGACCCAAACTCCAAAAAAGATTGCTTGGAGTTTATCCAACAATATAATATTCCTAAGCCCCTTATTGTTACCGTTCTTTATAATGTTAAGGGGATTAAACCGACTAAAAAAGAAGTTTCTAGGCAGTTGCAAAAACTCTATGTATGGGAAAAGCGTTATCAAAAAGGTGGGATAGATGCCCTAAAAGATAGGCGAGGAAGACCCCTTAATTCTTAGCATTATTTCTTGCCTTACTTTCTAGTATAGGGCTTGCTATGGGGGTATTTTTTAAAATCAGCGTATTTTTAATAAAGGTTGTTGTATTTTTAAGTTGAAATTAAGAAAGTTTTTTGTATTTATCAAGTATTAAACCTAAATGGGAACAATCGCTTAAAAAATTTAAGGAGAAAATACCGCAGTGTTACAACAACGAATATATTTAGATAACAACGCTACGACCAAAATTGACCCCAAAGTCAAAGAAATTATGGAGCCATTTTTAACAGAGCATTATGGAAATCCTAGCTCTTTGCATAAATTTGGCACTGAAACTCACCCCGTGATAGCTGAGGCTTTAGACAAGCTTTATGCAGGCATTAATGCTAGAGATGTAGATGATGTAGTTATCACTTCTTGTGCGACAGAAAGTAATAATTGGGTTTTAAAGGGCGTGTATTTTGATGAATGCTTAAAAAAAGGCAAGAATCATATTATTACAACCGTTGCAGAGCATCCGGCTGTTAGGGCGACTTGTAGTTTTTTAGAAAGTTTGGGAGTAGAAGTTACTTACTTGCCTATCAATGAGCATGGGAGAGTTTCTGCAGAGCGGGTCAAAGAGGCAATAACACCTAAAACTGCTTTAGTGAGCGTGATGTGGGCTAATAATGAAACGGGTCTTATTTTTCCTATTGAAGAAATTGGGGCTATTTGTAAAGAAAAAGGCGTGTTATTTCATACTGACGCTGTGCAAGCCATTGGCAAAATTCCGGTAGATGTAGTGAAAGCTAATGTGGATTTTCTCTCTTTTAGCGCTCACAAATTCCATGGGCCAAAAGGTATTGGAGGGCTATATATTAGAAGTGGGGTAGAATTAACCCCTCTTTTTCATGGCGGAGAACATATGCGAGGCAGACGCAGTGGGACTTTGAATGTGCCTTATATTGTGGGCATGGGGGAGGCTATGAAACTAGCCATAGAGCATTTGGACTATGAAAGAGAAGTGGTAGGAAAATTGCGTGATAAATTAGAAGACGCTCTTTTACAAATTCCTGATGTTATGGTTGTGGGCGATAGGATTCATCGTGTGCCTAATACAACTTTAGTTAGCGTAAGAGGGATTGAAGGAGAGGCTATGCTGTGGGATTTAAATCGTGCCAATATCGCTGCCTCAACCGGAAGTGCGTGTGCGAGCGAGGATTTAGAGGCAAATCCGGTAATGGTAGCCATTGGGGCTAGTAAAGAATTAGCTCATACGGCAATTAGATTATCATTGAGTCGTTTTACAACTGAGGCTGAAATTGATAAAACCATTGAAGTCTTTTCTAAAGCAACAACAAGATTAAGAAATATTTCAAGTTCTTATTAAAAATAAATAAAGGAAATTTAAAATAATGGCAAAACACGATTTAGTTGGTGGGGCATTATGGGATGCGTATTCTAAAGAAGTGCAAAGGCGTATGGATAACCCTACGCATTTAGGAGTTTTAACAGAGGAGCAAGCTAAGGAAAAAAACGCAAAGCTTATTGTGGCAGATTATGGTGCAGAGGCTTGTGGAGACGCAGTGAGATTGTATTGGCTTGTAGATGAAAATACAGACACGATTATTGATGCGAAGTTTAAGAGCTTTGGTTGTGGGACAGCGATTGCAAGCTCTGATATGATGGTTGAATTATGTTTGGGTAAGAAAGTCCAAGAGGCAGTAAAAATCACTAATTTAGATGTAGAAAAAGGCTTAAGAGATAACCCAGATACCCCAGCAGTTCCGGGGCAAAAAATGCACTGCTCAGTTATGGCTTATGATGTGATTAAGCAAGCTGCGGGTTTATACTTGGGCAAAAATGCCGAGGATTTTGAAGAAGAAATCATTGTGTGTGAGTGTGCTAGAGTAAGCTTAAGCACTCTAAGAGAAGTAATCAAGCTCAATGACTTAAAAACGATTGAAGAAATTACCAACTACACAAAAGCTGGTGGCTTTTGTGGGAGCTGTATTAGACCCGGTGGGCATGAGGCTAGAGATTATTACTTGGTAGATATTCTCAAAGAAGTGCGTGAAGAAATGGAGGCTGAAAAACTTAAGGCTACAGCTAATAAATCTCAAAATGGAGAATTGGCTTTTAGAGAAATGACTATGGTGCAAAAGATTAAGGCAGTGGATAAAGTCATTGATGAAAATATCCGCCCCATGCTAATGATGGATGGGGGAGATATGGAGATTTTAGACATTAAAGAAAGCGATGACTACATTGATGTGTATATCCGCTACATAGGCGCATGCGATGGGTGCATGAGTGCTACTACAGGAACTTTATTTGCTATTGAAAACGCTTTGCAAGAGCTATTAGATAGAAACATTAGAGTGTTGCCAATCTAAAGTCCCTTTATTCTTTATTGCTATAAGGATTCTTTTGATTCAAAGAGTGCTTATAGCTCTTTATTTTTGAAAGGCTTTGTTCTTAATTGAGCATTGACAATAAAGCATAAAATGGCTTAATACTAAAAGCGTTAAGCGATAGCTTTGTAAGTGCTTGGGCTAGGTGTTTCTTAGAATTTTAAAAAGACTAGATGAAATTTAGAGCTAAATCAAAAAATCTAAGCTATGAGAGTGAAGTTTAAAGATAAACTTCTTTAAAAAAGAATGATAAAAAGGGAGTTACAAGAATAATAAATTAAACCTTATTTATTAAGAATATTTTTAAGTATCAATATTTAAGCGGAATAGAACCTTGTGAGACTTTTCTTATCTTAAATTTCTGTAAATAATTCTTAGTAATAGTATTGATTTTTATATTTTTATTATATATTAAAAGTGTATAAATTCTAAATATTAGAAATAAAATAAAATAAAAATTTTATATAACTATTTTTAATTGTAATGCTAGATAGCATAATTGTAGCTAAGGTTGTTGGGATTTTTTAAGCAAGAATTATTGCTTGTTTTTTGATAATCTTGGCTGAAAGTTGTTTTTAATATTTTTGTTTTTAAGTATTAAGATTGTAAATTATTTTTAATTGGGTGCTAATAGCTAAAAAGGTTATTTTTTCCAAAGGTTTTTGTTTGATTGTAAAAACTTTATGCCATATGTTTGTTATATATAGCAAGACTTTTTATAAGATAATGTTTGCTCCATACAGAGCTTAAATTTTATTTTTAGTTTTAAGGCTGTATAAAAAAATTAAACCACCTATTTGCGTAAAAATTTTACGCAAATAGAGTTATCTTAGAGTTTCCATACTAATTCAGTAAAGATATGACTTCTATCTTGGTCTGTGGCGGGTTGGCTATCTAGCTTTGGCCCATTCCAACCCATTTTATACCCTTGATGCATTAATACATTATAATATTCAAATTTAATATCAGCAGAGAAGTTTTTGGAGAATTTATACCCCAAGTTGAGCGCTAAACTTTGCTCATTGGCTCTTGGCCCATAGGTTAAACGCCCTAGCAACCCCCAAACAAGTCTTCTATGCACGCCACCACCAAAGGCAAATACGGTAAAAGCATCTGCATCCATCATGTAAGAAAGTGAGTTAATGGTATTTGCATACACGCTATTAGTCCAAAAGTCAAAGCCTAAGCGGTTACCATGATAGCCTATCATCCAGTTGGCATTCCCCCAAGCCTTATAAATACCTGCGCCAAAGTTGTATTCATTCCACTCAAACTTTTGCTTAATCATCAAGCTATTACCATGCGTTCCTGCTAACATGCCGAATTGATAAGTGTCCCAATAGCGCTTAGGATAGATAGGATTTAGCAAGGTAATGTCAGTTTGTGAGCGAAACCCCAAGCCATGAAAGTGGGGGTTGCTATCATAAGTAATGGTAAAGTTTGGGCTATATTCATTAGCAGGGGAAAAATAGAAAAAGGGTTGAATCATAAAACCCTTATAACTCCAAGTAGCATAAAAGGCATGCACCCCGGGATTGATAACTTTACCATTAGCTAAGGTGTAGGTTTTGGGCGAATAGAAATTATAGAGCCATTCGTTGTAAGCAAAGCCACGCCCAAAAGAGCTAAACCACCAAAACTTAAAGCGTCCTAAATTTAGGGTCATATCAAATCCTTGTGTATAGCCAGACATATAATCTGCAGGAGATTCGTATCTTCCGCCCCTAAATTCAAAAATATCTTTATATTTATAATGCAAGTAAGCGTTATAAATCACATAGTTTCTAGTGTGATTAGCCATAGTTTGCGCACAACTAGAGGCTTGTAAGGCCTCTTTATCAGACATTTGGGTCATCTGAGCTTGTGTCATATTATTATATGCACCTTGCGTTAAATTCCCTGTGGCTAAACCGCAGTTCCAAGATTTTTGCCCTACAAGTCCTGCCCACATACCCACATAGTTCCACCCCATAGCTCCATAGGGCTTGCCGGTTACTTCGTTGATAAAGTCTTTAGTGCTATCATAGATAATGGCTCCACCCCAACCCCCTAAGCTCCCTTCTAAATGGTGCCCATTGGCTGTAGCGTTTTTAGGCAATAACTCGTTAAAATCTAATTGCATGTAAGCCATGATAGTCATAAAAGTTTCAGTAGGGTAAAGCCCCTTGTTGGTATTGATAGGTTTGTTATTGAAACCGATTTTAGAAAAGGATTCAGCACCAGCTTTGACTTTGGCAATCTTGCCTAAATCAAAAGCTTCCATTTGAGAGAATAATATAATTAGTGTTGCTATATTTTTAACAGATGTAACATTATTTTTCATTATTACCCTTCACTAAAGTTAAAAATTTTCAATTTGTAGAGCAAGCCAGTGCAAATAAGAATTGATGATTTTCTTAAACATCTTTTGTTGTGATGGTTTCTAGCTAGTCTTTTCATTTTTGTTCCTTTATACAAGAAGTGTAATTTTCAAGGTTGATAAAATAACCAAGTTTTGTTTATATTAGCATAATATTTTGTTGATTTTTAGCTTTTTCTTATAATTAGGCTTGTAATAGTGGTAAAACTGAGATAATTTTAAGCAATATTAGTTTTTTATTAAAGAATTTTTAAGAATTGTCATACTTTTTTAAAGAATATTGAGGGATTTTGTAATAAAAATTAATGCGACTTTATGTTTTTTGGTGTCTCGTTAAGTAATGTTTTTCTATAAAAATATGGTTATTATTAAATATATGATAAATGAATTGATAAAAATAAGGCATTACAAAAATACCCAAAAAGAAATTTTTCAATATCAATTAATAGACTTATAAGATGTTAAAAATATTTTGTAATTTAAGTTTAGATATTTGTATTGATAGTAGTGTTTTTAATAAAGAATACTTTTAGGGTTTAAAAATATTCAATGATAGGCAAGATTTATAGATAATTTTTAAAGATAGCTTTTAAAAATACTCTTTAAAGGTGCTATGGAGTTGATTTAAGCACACCTTTAGAAGAGCAGGCGCTCATCGGTGTTATTTTCTTCTTTTGGTGTGGAGATAATAGGGGAAGTAGAGTAGTAGGGGATTTTGTCTATAATTTCTTTACGCACATTCAAAGGGACATCAAACTTCCTTTTTAATGATGGCTCAATAGCTAGGATATTACGCATAAAATGCGCATATACCGGTGTGCTCACTACCCCACCTGTAGCCTTTTTACCAATAGGTGTGTTATTATCTCTGCCAAACCAAATCACGCTTTGTATAGTTGGGGTAAAGCCAATAAACCAAGCATCTATATTATTGTTGGAAGTTCCTGTTTTTCCTGCCACTTCAATATTATGCAAACGAGCTTGTTTGCCGGTGCCATTTTCCACCGTGTTGATTAGTGCTGAAAGGGTCAAAAAGGCTTGTTCTTTAGAAGTCGTGCGCTTGATTTCAAGGGGTGTGAAAGTTTTAGTTTCGCCACTAGAATTTGTAATGCTTTCAATAAGCATGGGCTTAAGCATTAAACCATAATTAGAAAAAAGCGAATATTGTTGTGCGGCATCAAGGGGCGAAATGACAAAACTTCCTAATACAATAGACAAATCTTTTGGAAGATTTTTAAAACCCATATCACTTAAAGAATTATAGACTTTTTCAAAGCCAAGTTGGTCGCTTAAATTTATGGTTGCTAGATTTAAAGAGTGGCTTAAAGCCTCTTGTAAAGTTACAAGCCCTAAGAAATTGCGTGAATAATTGCTAGGATGCCATGCATGGTTTTGGGTGCTATCGGTGGTGCGATTAGCGTTCTCAAAGTTTCTAGCTACATCAGGAATTTTAGAAGTGGTAGAATAGCCATTATCAAAAGCGATTTGATAAATGAAAGGCTTGATAGCACTTCCAAATTGTCGCTTGGCTTGAGTGGCACGATTAAAAGCGCTTTTTTTGTAATCAATTCCGCCTACTAGAGCAAGGATTTTACCACTTTGAGTGTCAGTAACAACCATACTAGCGTTGAGATTGTCTTCTAATTCTTCTTGGGGGTCATTATCTTTTTTTTTGTCCTTAGAGCGCTCTTGGGCAATTTTTTCTAGCATTCTTTGATGTCCAAAGCGCAAAGATTCTAAAGCTAAGCGTTGGTAATCTAAATCTAAAGTAAGCTTAATGGTATAACCTTTGGTTCTTAGACCATCTAAATGGTCTAGTTGCTTAAGCACTTCATCTACGACATAAGGGGCGCTATTTTGTGTAGTGCTTTCATTATATACAATAGGCACTTCGCCTAATGCATGTTTTAATTCTGTAGAAGAAATCCAGCCTAAAGAATACAAGCGTCTTATAATGTCATTAGCTCGTGCGAGTGAAAAATCTAAATTTTTTGTGGGGTCATAAAAGCTTGGGGCACGAGGTAGGGATACTAGCATAGCAATTTCTTTAAGGCTGAGTTTATCAAGTGGCTTTTTAAAATACCCTAAGCTTGCCGTTTTTACCCCATAATATCCATGCCCAAAGAAAGTTTGATTCAAATAGCGCTCCAAAATTTCTTCCTTGCTTAAAACCTTTTCAATACGCAAGGATATAATCGCCTCTTTGAGTTTTCTAGTAAGGGTCTTTTCTCGTGTAAGCACCATGTTTTTAACTAATTGTTGGGTTAGAGTGCTACCTCCCTCAGTATAGCGCCCGCTTTTGGCATTCTTAATTACAGCACGCATAATCGCATCCAAATTAATCCCTCCATGCTCAAAAAAGAGCGTGTCTTCTACAGCCAGCAAGCTTTCAACTAATCTAGCAGGGATTTCATTAAAATGGGCATAGAAACGAAACTCTTTATCATAAACATTAGCAACTAAACGCCCTTTTCTATCTAAAATCTGTGAGGCAATACTAGGGTGGTAGTCCTTAATTTTAGCAATATCTTTATCAGTGCTAACCCAAACTTGCATAATAAGAATAATAGATGCACCAAGAGCAATGAAAATGATTGCCATAAAGGTATAAAAAATTTTTTTTAACATGAGAGATTCTTTAACCAAAAAATCATTTTAAAAGACTCCTTATTAATGTTGATAATGGGGTAAGTTTTGAAGAATAGTGCCTAGCCTTAAAGTATCTTCTAAGCTATTTTTGAGAGACAAAGAGATACGCAAAAGGGGTTTAGAAGTCGTAGGGGGGCGAATCGCTCCTGCTAAAAACCCTTTTTCTTTTAAATGGGCATGGGCTTTTAATAAATCATCATTATTCTTAAAGGGTAGAGTGAAAAACCCAGCAAGCATAGTGATGCCTAAAGTGTCAAAAATGACTTGTTGGTGCTCTTTAAGGGCGGTTTTTAACTCTTGTTGGTGTGTTAGGAAGTATTCTAAATGCGCTAAACTTAAAGCGGTATCTAGCAAGCTTAATGCGGTAGTGTAAATCACGCTTTTAGCCCGATTGATTAGAAATTCTATCACCTCTTTTGAGGCTAAGATACAAGCTCCATAGCTTGCAAGCGCTTTAGAAAAAGTGCTAAGTTTGATAATATTTTTTCGCTCTGTAATGTTGTGGTGTTCTAAAAATCCTAATAGACTTTTGCCAATCGCACCAAAGCTATGAGCCTCATCTATTATTAAGAAAGTGTTGGGAGTTTTTTTTACGATTTCATAAATGCTTAAAGGAGCAATACTTGCATCCATAGAATACACGCCTTCAATAGCGACAAATTTTAGCTTATCTTTAGAGGCATTAGCGAGTTTATTTTCTAAATCTTTAGCATTATTATGTTGAAAAAAAGTGCTTTGCTTAAGTTTGTTTTTGGTGCTAAAAACTCCGCTTGCATGGTAATGCTCGTCCATAAATAATAGGGCATTTTTAACTATGAGAGTATCTATTAAGGCTAAATTGCCTAAAAAACCACTCCCTACTAAAAGAGCACTTTCAAAGTTAAAGAGATTGGCTAGTTTTTCTTCCAAACTAGCATGCAAGGGGTGGTAACCATTCACAAGCATGGAGGCTTTTGGGGAGTGAGTATCAAAGGTTTGAAGTTGCTTAAAAACATCTTCAAGCAAGCCTTTTTGAGTGCTTAAACCCAAGTAGTCATTAGAGGCATAATCTTTTAAAGAAAAGTCAAATAACTCTCTTTTGCGATAGCGCTTGAAACGATGCAAGGCACGCAACTCTTTAGAAAACATAAGTCTTAGCGCCCTTTTTTAACCAATTTTAGTTGCCTTTTTGAATTTCTTCAATGATTTTATGCAATTCATCTTGCTTTTCAACAAACATTTTGTCAATGTTGTCTTTTACATGCTTGGCATTTTCTTCTATCACATGCACTTTGTCTTCTAAGTATTTCAAGTCTGTGGTGTGTTCTTCTTGAACAGCTTTTACTAATTCGTTAGCCTCAGTATGCACATTAGCATGATAGCTTTCAAGCGCCCTATAACCTGAAGTGTTAGAGAAAGTCTCTTTACCAGCACCCTCATAATACCATTTACCTAAACGACAGCCTTTATGACTTGTAATATTAAAGGAATTTAAGCCAAAGACCATGCCATAGAGATTGTTTTTGAATACCACATGGTCAATTTTAGCTAGTCCGCAGAATACACGATTGTTGATATTGTAAATAGTATATTTAGCTGCTTTTGCTGTAATTTGATTGCTTTGAACCTTGTCTTGAATGACTTCCACATCATTTTTGATAGAACCTACAATAGAATTAACATCATGGGTATTGGTTTGAATATCACTAGCCTCTTGTTGCATGCTTTTAACCACTACAGCAATTTCTTTAGTAGCTTTTTGGGTTTTTTCAGCTAATTTTCTTACTTCATCAGCCACCACCGCAAAGCCTCTACCATGCTCGCCCGCTCTTGCAGCCTCAATGGCAGCATTTAAGGCTAAGAGGTTGGTTTGTTCTGCAATATCATCAATAAGAGAAATAACTTGAGTGATTTCATTACTGCGCTGATTAAGCGAGTCGGCTAACGAAGTGGCATTTTGCATTTTTTCATAAAGTGATTCAAGGTTTTGACTAGCTTGACCAACAGCCTCTAACCCTTCATTAGAATGCTTTTCGCTAGTTTCACTCGCACTTACAAGTTCGCTAGTTTCTTGGTGGATATTTTGTAAGCTTGATTGCGCACCCTCCAAGCCCTCTTTAAGACTTGCAAAAAAAGTCTTAAATAAATCATTTTGGTGGTATTGCCCTACGCAATCACTCTTTTTGGCAAGAGAAAAATACTGCACCCCATCAATATTTTGGCTTTTTGAGGAATAGGTGGTATTTTCAAGTTGAATATCTTCAGCATTAGCTTTGAAGTGAGAAATTTGGTTATCTAAATCTCTTAAGTCTGCTAAATGCCCACTTTTAAACACTATTTTATTGTTTTTGATACCAATAAATCCCTCATGCAAGCACATATCTAAGAGACTTTGGCAGAGATTGAGCTCTTTTCTTAAATTGGCAATTTCAGCATTTTTTTCGTTGATTTTAACTTGGAGTTGCTTATTCCCAAACATAATAATTCCCTTGTTTTAAATTTGAAACAAAATATCATTTTGTTATGCCCTTTAAGCTCTAAAGGACTTCACTCAATTTTAGTGTGATTATATCAAAAAATACAAGCTGTGCTACAATAACCTTTTTGTAAAAAATATAATAAAAACGACAAGGAAATGGCAAAATGTTACAAACCATAAATTTAACGCAACGCTATGCGACTAAAAAATTGTTTGAAAATGTGAATATCAAACTAGACAGAAACAAACGCTACGGACTTATTGGGGCTAATGGGGCAGGAAAATCCACTTTTTTAAAAATTTTAAGCAAGAGCATTGAAAGTAGTAGTGGGGA
Organism: Helicobacter cetorum MIT 00-7128; assembly: GCF_000259255.1. Classification (NCBI taxonomy): domain Bacteria; kingdom Pseudomonadati; phylum Campylobacterota; class Epsilonproteobacteria; order Campylobacterales; family Helicobacteraceae; genus Helicobacter; species Helicobacter cetorum. Next base: position 1,386,196 of record NC_017737.1, on the reverse strand, counting down.
AGTAATCATTACAAGTGGCATGAAAATGGGGGTTTTAGGGCAAGACCAATACGCTTTTGAAGAATTAAGCCTTAAAGATGCGGTAATGATTGGTAATAAGCGTTTGTATGAGGCTATTAAAGAAAAAGAGCGCTTATATACAGAGGGGGATTTGAGCGATGATAAAGTGAATATGAGACTAGGGGAGTTAGAGACCATTTGTGTAGAAGAAGACCCTATGTATGAATGCGAAGTGGTGATTGAAAAAATCCTAGAAGATTTAGGCATTCCTAGCTCTAAGCACAATGATTTGATGAGAACCTTGCCAAGTAGCGATAAATTTAAGATACTCTTAGCCCAAGTGCTCTTTCCTAAACCAGATATTTTGCTCTTAGATGAGCCTACTAACAACCTAGATTTAAACGCCATTGATTGGTTAGAAGACAATCTCAAACGCCATGATGGCACTATGGTGGTTATTAGCCATGACAGGCATTTTTTGAATGCGGTATGCACGCATATTTTAGACTTGGATTTCCACACGGTGCGTGAGTTTAGCGGGAATTATGATGATTGGTATATCGCATCTACTCTAATTGCTAAACAGCAAGAGGCTGAACGCAATAAAAAACTCAAAGAAAAAGAAGAATTAGAAAAATTTATCGCTCGTTTTAGTGCTAATGCGAGCAAGGCTAAGCAAGCCACAAGCCGCCAAAAACAATTAGATAAATTAGATATTCAAAGCTTGGCAGTATCTTGTAGAAGAGACCCTAGTATTATTTTTAAGCCTAAACGCACCATTGGTAATGAGGCCTTAGAATGTGAAAACATTTCTAAAAGTTATGATGGGCAAATCATTTTAGATAAAGTGAGTTTAAAAATCATGCCTAAGGATAAAATCGCTTTGATAGGGCCAAATGGCGTGGGTAAATCTACGCTTTGTAAAATTCTAGTAGAAGAATTAAAGCCCGATAATGGCGTAGTGAAATGGGGGGCAACCGTTCAAAAAGGCTACTTCCCACAAAATGTGAGCGAAGAAATTAGCGGAGAAGAAACCTTGTATCAATGGCTCTTTAATTTCAACAAAAAGATTGAAAGTTCCGAAGTGAGAAACGCATTAGGAAGAATGCTCTTTAATGGCGAAGAACAAGAAAAATGCGTGAATGCGTTAAGTGGGGGAGAAAAGCACAGAATGGTGTTGTCTAAGCTTATGCTAGAAGGGGGGAATTTTTTAATCTTAGATGAGCCAACCAATCACTTAGATTTAGAAGCTATTATTGCCTTAGGTGAAGCACTCTTTAAATTTGATGGGGCAGTAATTTGTGTCAGCCATGACAGAGAACTCATTGATGCGTATGCGAATAGGATTATTGAATTAGTGCCAAGTAGCAAGGGAGCTAAAATTATTGATTTTAAAGGGAGTTATGAAGAGTATCTAGCGAGTAAAAAATAAAGATGAAAAAGCTAGATATTGAAATTATTCAAAGCGTTTTAGAGATTATCAAAGAGCCTATTAGTCCTTAATTATATCTATTATAAAGCTTGAGAAAAGCTTTATAATAAGAATTTGGAAAGTTTACTTATGAAGTAAGATAGAAAGGGTTTGCCCGTGGCTATTAAAATAGCATTACACTAATAGTCTAGGACAATCTCTATTTTTTCTTCTGTAATAATTTTGTGGATTAAGTCCGATAACCTCTCTTTTAATTCAAAAACTTCCATATTAAGTTGGAAAATTCCTATATTTTTATTGCGCTCTTTTTCTTTTTCAAGATAATTTTGCAAGGTCAGAATGTTATTTTTACCTAGAGGGTTGTAGTATTCTTTGGCAATTTCTTGCTGTTTATATTTTGGGAAGTTTGGGATTTTTATATATCTTTCTAAATGGTTTAATTTTATGCCTCCACCATTTGCCTTATCTTTAATTTTTTCATAGAAATTCTTTTTATATAAGAATCCTAAAAACATAGCAACGAAAACATCCTCAAATTCACTTTCTGTTTTTCTTATTCTATTGATATTCCAAGGATGATAATTTGTAATTGTATATCCCATATCATTGAGATAAATGCATCTTCCAACTGTTCCATCTGCACTTAGAAAGATAGTTTTAGGAGGGATAAGTTTTAATTTATTTTTATTACCTAGCCAACGATAATTTGAGATAGTTCTATCATTACTCAATTCAACATTAGTAAACAATCTATAGAAGTTATCCTTTTGGGTCTCTGAGTAAATACTCTCTCCAATTATGCTTATTGCCAAATTATTTCCTCTATTTGCTTCATATTTTGACAATAATTTAAAAAATCCATTTTCATAATTCCTAATTAAAAAATCCATTTTTTTAAATTCTTTTTCATATAATCCTGTATCAAGGCGAGTTTCTTCTTTGATTTCATTAATGGTAGGATAAGAATAAGAAAAAGAATTTTGTTGTTGATTAGTTTGTAATTCTTCTTCTATCAAGTCATCTATAAGGGTATTTTTGTTTTTAATTTGTTGTTCTTTGTCAATAATGTTTTGGACAATCAAAGAAACCAAGGTCTCAACATCTTGTGGTTTTTGATTGTTGTTGATAGTTGGAAATGGGATTTTATATTGCAAGGCAATTAACTTTGAATGTCTTATAGTAGAACCTTGAGCTGTATTTAAATCAATATAATCTTTAAAATGTTGAGATTTTAAAAAACCTAGAACATAGTAATGTTTTTCAGTTTTAACCTTAATAGCAATTATTCCGGCAGATAGACTATCTCTATTATCCTTGTTACAATAAGGGTATAGAGCTACCTCGCCTAATCCACCACCACCACCATCTTTTGCAATAAGAATTTCATTTTTTTTTGGAAAAACTTTATTTTCAGGTTTGCAAAATTCAATAGAGCTTTCATCAAGCAAAAAATTATTTGATAGGTTTGCTGTTTTTAAAAATCTATGCAATGATTTTTTCATATAAGACTCAGACCCTATTTCTTTTCCAACTTTTACTTTTCTTTCTAACAAGTCAACAAGCTCAACAATATTATTATTTTTAATTGATAGTATCCGATAATCTCTTGCGGAAAAAGAGTGCATACAAAAATCTTTAATGGAAAAATTTCTTATTGTTTTTGTGGATTTTATATAACTTCTCACAAACTACTCCATCATATCCAAATGAAATGCTTGTTTAATCTCTTCTTCTTGGTATTGCAAAAAGCTTTTCCACTCTTTTTGCAAACTAGAAAAGTCCTCATGCAGTATGCTTGTTTTTTCAAAAGTTTCTTCATCAATAATATATTGAGGTTCAAAATGCACGGCTCTCTGCTTGGTTTTGACTTCATATCCAATATTGACTATTTCTTTGATAAAAACTTGGTAGTCTTGTGTAAGCAAAAATTGCTCATCTAGTTTAGGCTTATAGGCAATAATTACTGTAGTGGCTACGCCTGTTTCACCAAAAGTATTGCTTGGCAAATCAAAAATCCCTACAATTCTCATGCGCTCAATAAACCACTTGCGAACATTCTGCCATTCTTTTATGCTTGCAATAGAATTGGATAGAACGATTGCCATTCTTCCGCCATATTCCAAACATTTATACGCATTTTCAAGAAATAAAGCTCCCATATCCATAGAATTTGGATAGCATTGATTTCCACTAGCATCAAGGTCAAGTTTATTATGAAATGTTTCATAAAGCTTGATTGTTTCTTTCGGTAAATCCCATGTTCCATTTGCCCCCGTTTTCAAATCTCGCCCTTTTCCAAAAGGTGGGTTAGTGGCAATTATCTTAAACCTTTTTATATCTTTGTCTTTGTCATGCAAGTTTTCCCAAGTTTTCATGTCATAGTTGCTAGTTGTAAAATCGCCTTTTTTCATAACTTTGTCATTAATAAGTAGTTTTTGTGCGAGTGAGTCCATTTGCTCTAAGATTGCCCCACCATCACCATTTAACACAAGATTAAGTTCAGCCAACTTGAGATTACCGCTTTCTAAATCAAAACCATAGAAATTTGAGGCATTGGGTGGGAAATCTGCCTCTTTTCTGTGAGAATGCCTAAAGGCCATAGCGGGAAAATCACAAATACCACAACAGGGGTCGCACAATTCTTCACCTCTAATAGGATTTAGCATTTTAATAATATTTTTTACTACGGGGATTGGAGTAAAAAATTGTCCCTTATCAGCTTTTTGTTTTTCGCTACCAAAATTATTAAAAATAATTTGATTAAAGCTCTCGTTTTTAGCTTTTAAAATAGCTCGTTTTTGAAATATTTCAACCAAAGCTATTAAAAAGCGTTCATCATTGCCTCCTTTGTTGGGGCGCAATTGGCTATCATAAGAAAAAATGCGTTTTTGTGGATCTAAAACTTTTGGATATTCTTTTTGTGCTGAAGTATAAAGATTATTGATACGCTCTCTAAATGATTTTTCTGCTAGACCTTCTTGACGCTTTTCATCATCTTTGATATAGAAGTCTAAATAGCGATTATCTCGTTTTGAGCGTTTTTCATCAAAAACTTTTAGTGTTAAAAATTCAACAATCAAATCTCGCTCTGGGCTTGTTGGCTGAATGCTATCATTAGCTCGTTTTAGTCTGTTCATAAGTTCTGTAAAATTGACTTCGTCAATGGCATCTAAACTATCAAGTTTTAATTTGCTTAAATCAGAAATACTCTTATTGTTTTCAATAAAATCTTTTTGGCTAGGCAAATCAATAAGCAAATCACGCTTGTCTAAATTCCAACCATAAATACCATCTTGTTGCAATTCGCTACTTTCGTTAAAACGACGTATTTCTGAATTGCCAATTTTTTTAAAAATAAGAATGTCTGGTTGGTCATCAAAATAAACGCCAAAAATTCTATCCTTAGAAGTATTGAGTTCCATTGCGCAACGTAATTGATTCTCTATAGCATCAGCTACCGACTTGCCATTCTTCTTTGCCTCAAAAATAACCAAAACATTTTGACGAATTTTTGAAAAATTTTTATTAGCCTTGGCATCTTCGTAGTCTTTTTCCCAATTTTTATTTTTAAAAACAATAATATCAGGATTTAAACTTTTTCCACCATTGCCCTTTGGAAATCCAAATTCTACGCAGATGTATTCTTTTTGATACATACCACTATAAACTAGTGCGTATATAAACCTTGCTCGAACATATTCTTCGCTGAATTTACCCTTACTATCCTTTTTGCTTGCTTTTTTGCAGAAAGATTTAACGCCAATATTGTTTTGATACCATTCTTTGTCAATGATGGTTAGGTTAGAAAATTTTTTATCAAACTCTGCTAATAGAGTGGATAGACTACTCATTGAAGACCTTTTATAAATTTTAAAAGAACCATTAATATTTTATAAAAAATTAATGCATACATTTTTTACTTTTTGTTTGGGATTTGCTTTTATCATTCTATACGAAAATGACTTTTTAATTAAAAGTAAAACAACTCATTTTAACAAGATAAATATTAAAATCCAAAAAAATTAGAAACTTCTATTACAAAATCTCAAATGATGTAAAGGTAACAAATTTTTTTGGGTTATTAGAAATTTTCTTTTGATTTTTAGGGGGGTTAAAATAAAGTTGCTATAGTTTAAATATTTTAAATACAAGGAGATTTTATGCCATTTATCAATATCAAACTTGTGCCAGAAGATGGACAGCCTACAACAGAGCAAAAAAAGCAACTTATTGAAGGGGCAACGGATTTAATGGTGAAAGTGTTGAATAAAAACAGAGCCTCTATTGTTGTGCTTATAGATGAAGTTGATGCGAATAATTATGGGCTTGGGGGTGAGAGCATTCATAATTTAAGACAGAAAGCAAAGTCTTAAAAATATTCTTTTTGTAGATACCGATTATCAAAAATTTTACTTTAGACTAAAGATAAGCTTAAGTCTAAAGTAGCTAAAAAGTATCCCCTTATAGTTTTAATAAGAATACCCCTAAATAGATTTCAGTTTTTATTATCATAAAACATTTTTAGATATTGTGTTGATAAACTATCTTGATTTTCTAAGATATTAGCCAATCAAAAACAAAAAGAGTTTTTAATAAAATTTGAGTAATTTTATATCTTATTGTTAATCATGTTAAGAAATTCTATTTAATAATCATAAAATCCTAGCAAGCATGTTTAAGGCATGCTCTACGCTTTCTTTTTGGATTTCTTCTCTATTGCCTTGAAAAAAGCAACGCTCAATGAGTGGGGGAGTATTAATTTTTTGAGCCCCAATATACACCGTGCCAACCGGATTAGCACTATTGCCTCCATTAGGGCCAGCTACCCCACTAATAGCTAGGGCGTAATGAACTTTAAAATTTAAAAATACGCCTATAAGCATTTCCTTAACGCATTCTTCACTATAAACACTAAAGGCCTTTAGGGTAGTGGCATTAACCTTTAATAAATTTTGCTTAACTTCTTCATCATAGCATACAATACCCCCCATAAACACCGCTGATGCCCCACTAACTGAGCTAAAAGCATAAGATAGTAGCCCACCTGTGCAACTCTCTGCGACAGCTACTTTTGAATCTAAATTTTTTAATCGTTCTAATAAACAGCTTACGCCTTTATTTTGAGAATCTAATTCTAAAATATTATCGCCAAAAAGCGTTTGAAGGTAGTTTTTAGCTATAGGAATATTTTCACCCTTAAGTTCAATAAAATTTTTGCTCACTTCAGCTTGAATATTAAGTTTTTTTAATTCATTTTGAATCAAAATAAAACCGCTTTCATTATCCATATTTAAAAATTTAAATTTCATTTTTTATCCTTTTTAAAACCCTAGATTAAGTGTGCGCCATAATTCTTCTAACTCATGTATTTCTAAATGAATGCTACTTTGAGTGCGAAATAAGCGTTCTATTTTTTCTAGTTTAAAACTTTTAGACTTAAGACAATGTGGGTGTGCTAGAACAAATCCTTGCGCTAAAGCTACATCTTCTTTAAGTTGCTCTTCGCATAAAAAACATGTCCCCTCTATTTGTGCACGCCCCTCAAAATCTAAAAGAATCGCATGCATTTCTAACATAACTCTTAAGGGATGCTGTTTAGAAAGCTTAATAGCGCCTTTATCTAAAGTATCAAAATAGATTCTATCTAGGTTATGCACGCCTTCTAAGTGCTTTTTAAGTAGCACACAAAAGCGTTGCCAATAATACAAGCGCTCCATTTCTCTTTCCCATAAGTAGCCTAAATGTAAGACATTTCTTAATTTAGGCAAAAATTTATCATCATTTTCTTCTTCAAAATCAATTTTGCGCCCAACATTTAGAATACTATGGCGTTTGCCATAGAAACGATATAGGGTTTTTAATTCGCTCTCTGTGATAACAGAAACGATTAAATCTTCATCTTTTATACTTCTTGTTTCTAAAAGAAATCCTTGCATATCCACTCTTAAAGCTATTTTTACCCTAATTATAAGCAAAACTTAGATACAATTTGATAAAAACTGCAAAATAAGGAAGAGAATGGGCTTTGCAGACTTCTTTAAGAATTTTAAAATAGATAAATTGCGAAAAGCACCAAGTAAAAATGAGCAACCAACGCATTGGATTAAATGCCCTAAGTGTTATGCTTTGATGTATTATAAGGAAGTGTTTTCTAAAAATCATGTGTGCTTGAAATGCCATTATCATTTTCGTATGAATGCTATGGAGCGTTTGGAGTTTTTGTGCGATGCAGGGAGCTTTGAAGAGTTTGATAAGGAATTGCGTCCTAATGACCCTCTTAATTTCGTAGATAAAGAGAGTTATAAGCAACGAGTTAAAAAGTATGAGACTAAGACGGGTCGTCCTAGCTCAGTTATTAGTGGTGAGGCTACAATCAATCGCATGCCTTTGCAAATTGTGGTGTTTGATTTTAGCTTTATGGGGGGGAGTTTAGGCTCAGTTGAGGGGGAAAAAATCGTGCGAGCTATCAATAGGGCGGTTGCTAAAAGAGAAGCACTCTTAATTGTTTCAGCAAGTGGGGGTGCTAGAATGCAAGAATCCACTTATTCTTTAATGCAAATGGCAAAAACAAGTGCGGCTCTAAATAGACTTAGTGAGGCTAAATTGCCTTTTATTTCGTTATTGAGCGACCCTACTTTTGGGGGAGTTAGTGCGTCTTTTGCATTTTTAGGGGATTTGATTATTGCAGAACCTGGAGCAATGATTGGCTTTGCTGGAGCTAGAGTGATTAAGCAAACCATTGGAGCAGATTTACCAGAGGGCTTTCAAACGGCTGAGTTTTTATTAGAGCATGGCTTAATTGATATGATTGTGCATAGAAAAGATTTGCGTAAAACCATAAGCGATTTGATTGCAATGACTACACATGCGAATATAAAGGGTTTTTAGGGGATTTTTTAATGCGTTGCGTGGTGTATTCTATTACCAAAGGTTCATCTATAGAGTTGCTTGAAACTTATAAAAAACAATGTAAGCAATTTTCTTGCGAATTAGAATTGATAGATTTACTTCCCAAATCAGTGCTAAACGCACAAAAGGTTTCTAAAGAGTTAGCTCAAAATTCTTATTCTTTAGTTTTTGAGCCATATCTTAACCCTAAAGCAAAAAATATTGCCTTACACCCTAGAGGTAAAAGGGGTAGTAGCCATGTGTTTAGCAAAATTTTGCAAGATACACTTAATATTAATTTTTTTATTGCTGGAGCATACGGGTTTGAAGAGAATTTTTTAAGGCGTTGCGAGACTTGGAGCTTGAGTGAGATGACTTTTAGCCATGAAGTGGCTAAAGTTGTGTTATGTGAACAAATCTATCGGGCTTTAAGTATCATTTATCAGCACCCATATCATAAATAGGAGGCGTTGTAATGCGCTATTATATTGTATTTGCGTTTTTATTTATCGTAGGTTTTGGAGTGTTTGTCTATAGCATAGATTCGCATTCTTTTACCTTTAATATGGGGACTAAGAGCATTAATTTGCCTATTGCTATATGGCTTATGGGGGTTTTAGGGGCATTTGCATTTTTGTCATGGGTGTTTTTATTCAAGCATAATGCAAGTAATAAAATCCGCTCTTGGCGTGAAAAACAAGATTTTGAAAAATTGCTTAACCAAATTATGGCACAAGACACTCAAAAAACTTTTTTAAAAACCAAGTTTGCTAATAAGTATATGGAAAATCTTTCTCAAATTCTAGCTCGTTATGATTTAAAGGCGGATTTAAATACGCCTACAAGCGGATGTGAAAAGGTGGATAACCTTTTTTCGCATTATCAAAATATTGAAAATGGCGAGTTAAAAGAGCCTAAAGAACATGCCAAACACACCCTTTCTTATGAGCATGCGTATTTTCCTAAACGCCTAGTTGCTCTTATTCAGCATGACCTCAAAAACGCACTAGAGACCCTTAAAAACGAGCAAATTCCCTTAGATTTACGCCGTTATGCTTTTATAGAAATCACTCAAAAGGGGAGTGAAAAAGAAATTTTAAAAGCTTTAAATTTAATGCAAGGATTTTTGGATAAGGAATGTGTGCGCCATTTTTTAAAGGCTTTTTTTGAAAAAAATCTTGCGTTAGATGTTTCAAAAATATCACAATTATGTCTTGAAGTGCATTATGATAAAAACGATTACTTGCGTCTTGCTCAAATGGCACAGAGCTTTTTGATTCCTGATAAGTGGTTCAAATTTTTTGAATTTTTAAGCGATGAAGATGAACAAGCCCAAAAGGCGTTTTTATTTGTGTTGTTAGAACTAGAGATGAATGACCTAGCCAAAGAGCGTTTAGCTACTTTACCTTTTGAAGAATACGCTCTATTAAATGCTTACATGGACTTAAAAAATCACCATAAAGCTTATAAACTTGAGGCATTTTTATAAAAAGCCTTATAAGCTTATTCTTTTTGATAGAACTTTATTAATCTATTAAACAAAAATAGTTGCCCAAACTTCGCCAAAGAAGTATGGGGGCATTAAGTATCAATAGAAAGAATAGGGGAAATATCCGGGCATCATGCCATAGCCATAAGGCATCATGCCATAGGGCATGTAATAGCCCCCATACATTCCATTTTGCATGGGGGAATTAAGATTGTCTTGGGAATTGTAAAAGCCATTTAAAGAGCCATAATTATTAAAATGATTAATGGTAGGAGTGGTGTGTGCATCAATAGTGGCATTTTCTTGGGCTATGGCTTTTTCTTCTCTAGCGACTTCTTGGGCTTTAGTCTCTTTGGGGTCTTTGATTACCACTTCTTCTACAGGCACATTCGCCCCACAAGCACTTAGGGCATATGCTAAACACCAAGTGCTTAGCGTAAGTCCTCCTTTAACTAGCCATTCTTGCAATCTTAAATCTTTAGAGTTTGTGCGATTAAAAAACACTTTTTTATGGTTATCATTTGTGTGCAACATAACATTTCCTAATGGTATTAAAAATTTAAATAAATGTAGCACATTTTGGCTTGATTTAATTTTAATTAATCTTTAATTATAAGTTTGATTGAAACTCTTCATAGCCTTTTTTTCTTAATTTGCATGCGGGGCATTCATTGCAACCATAACCATAAGCATGCAAAGTCTTTCGCTCGCCATGATAGCAAGTGTGCGTTTCTTTAATGATTAAATCTAAGATTCCTAAATCTTTAGCCATTTGAAATTCTTGTGCTTTAGTCAAAAACATTAGGGGGGTATGAATAGTGATATGGGTATTTGAGCCTAGATTAAGTGAATTTTCTATACTTTTAATAAAATCTTCTTTACAATCAGGGTAGCCACTAAAATCCGCTTGTGAAACCCCTAAGGCAATGTTACTAGCCCCTAGTTTTTGAGCGTAAGAATGTAAAAGTGTGATAAAAATCGCATTACGATTAGGCACAAAAGAGCTGGGTAAGTCTTTATGCTGGGTGTGTGAATTTTTTATTAAATCCTTAGAGCTTTTAAAAAGGGCGGAGTGTGTGATACTTTCTAAAAAATCTAATTTGATGATTTCATAGGGAAGTTGTAAAAGAGAAGCGATTTTTGTAGCACATTCTAATTCTATAGAGTGTTTTTGTGCATAATCAAATCCTACTAAATAGACTTTTTTGAAGTGCTTTGTTGCCCATACAGCTAGAGTAGTGCTATCTTGTCCGCCACTAAAGCTTAAAACGCAAATTTCTTGTTTCATAAAAATTCCTTAAAAAAACTAAAGAGATATAATAACACAAAGAAAATTGAAGAGTGATAAGCGTGTTTGAGTTAGACAAGGAAATAAAAGAGCTGTTTAATCTTTATGAAAAATCCCCTTACGAGCTTTATTTGGTAGGGGGGTGTGTGCGTGATAATTTAATGGGAATTATGCCTAAAGATTATGACCTAACTACAAATGCCAAGCCTAGTGAAAGTAAAGAAATCTTATTGAAACACCATTTTAAAGTGCTAGAAACCGGTATCAAACACGGCACACTTACAGCCTTTAAAAACAATAAAGGCTATGAAATCACGACTTTTAGAATTGAAAAGGGGCATATCAAGCACAGAAAGCCTAAAAAATTAGCTTTTAGCAATAGCTTGATAGAAGATTTAAAACGGCGTGATTTTAGTATGAATGCCATAGCTTATAGCCCTACAAAAGGGTTTATTGACCCTTTTAAGGGACAAATTGCAATTAAAAATCAAGAGATTAAGTGTGTGGGTGAAGCTAAAAAGCGTTTTTATGAAGACGCTTTAAGGATTTTAAGGGCGTTAAGATTTAGTGCGAGCTTAGGATTTAAAATAGAGAAAAACACTCAAATAGCCATTTTTGAGTGTAAGGATTTGTTAAAACACCTTTCAAAAGAACGCTTGCAAAGCGAATTAAACAAACTTCTTATGGGGAAAAATGCCTATGAAGTTATAAAAGAGTTTAAAGAGATTTTTGAATTAGTGATTGAAGAGAAAATAGAAAATTTAGAGTTTTTAAAAGGAGCTAATTTAAATTTAGAGTTAAGGTTGCTAGGGTTTTTTAAGCACCAACAGAGTTTAGAAAATTTACGCTACCCTAAGAAAACTTGCACTTTATTTGCTAAAGCTAAAGAATGCCACAAAGCCTTTTTAAATATCCATAATAAAACAGAGTTAAAATTTTTATTAAAAGACTATGATTTAGAGTCTTTTAATCTAGCCTTAGAATTTTATTTTTTAGAAAACTACAAACATGCCTTAAAAATCAAATACTTGTTTAATGAAGTGTTAAATTTAAACGAGCCTTTTAAAAAAGAACACCTAGTTCTTAAGGGCGATACACTCAAAAGTTTAGGCTATCAAAATAAAAAAATAGGCGAAATTTTAGAAAAATGCTTAGACCTAGTGATAATTAGCCCTAAAAGTAATTCTTTGGAATTTCTTATTGAGTGGGTTAAAAGTAGATATTGATTTAAATGCTGTTGTGTTATAATCAAGCTTGATTTGATAAAAAATAGGAGATTAATAATGAATAATGAAACTTATATTGAGCGTATAGAGTGTCGTACAGAGTTTATGGAAGGGAGCAGTATTGAGAGTAAAATTAATACAACGATAGGAATTGCAGAACAGCGTGGCTATCATCTTAGAGATATAAAGTTTGTTAATTATATGTATGAATGGAGAATGGTGGAAGTGGCACTTCTCATTTTTGATAAAAAAGTTTCTTCAAAATAACTTATCGCTTTGAATTGTTGTTTTGAAGTGGGCTAAAGCCCAAAACTTATCTTTCTTTTTAGGCAATGCTTTTAAATGGCTATAATTTTTTTAAAGCACTTTTAACCTTGATTGTGTCAATATAACAAAAAACTTTAATACGAGAATTTATGGACTTTAAGAATAATCCTAAAAAATGGCTTTTTTTAGCCCCCTTGGCTGGTTATACAGACTTGCCTTTTAGAAGTGTGGTGAAAAAATTTGGCGTAGATGTTACGACAAGTGAAATGGTTAGTTCGCATTCGCTCGTGTATGCGTTTGATAAGACTTCTAAGATGTTAGAAAAATCTAGCCTAGAAGACAACTTTATGGCACAAATTTCAGGCTCTAAAGAAAGTGTTGTTAAAGAAGCGGTTGAAAAAATCAATGCCTTAGGACATGTAAGTGGGATTGATTTTAATTGCGGTTGTCCAGCACCTAAAGTGGCTAATCATGGTAATGGTAGCGGGTTATTAAAAGATTTGAATCATCTTGTAAAACTCTTAAAAATTATTAGAGAAAACACGACTAAAAAAATCACAAGCGTGAAAGTGCGTTTAGGCTTTGATAAAAAAATCCCTACAGAAATCGCTCAGGCTTTAAATGATGCTCCGATTGATTATGTAGTCGTGCATGGAAGAACACGAAGTGATAGGTATCAAAAAGATAAGATTGATTATGAAAGCATTGCTTTAATGAAAGAAATTTTAAAAGTGCCTGTTATGGCAAATGGCGAAATTGACAGCGTTAAAAAAGCTTTTGAAGTGTTAAAAAAGACTAATGCTAATGGGCTGATGATAGGGCGAGCAGCTTTAAGAGCCCCTTGGATATTTTGGCAAATTAGAAATAATACCACCGAGTTACCAGCCGTAGTGAAAAAAGACTTGGTTTTGGAGCATTTTGATAAAATGGTGGAGTTTTATGGAGAAAGGGGGGTGGTGATGTTTAGGAAGAATTTGCATGCTTATGCTAAGGGTGAAATGGGGGCGAGTGCTTTTCGTAATTGTGTCAATACCCTTACAGAGATAAAAAGCATGCGAGAGAGCATAGAAGAATTTTTTAGTCAAGAGATGTTGCAAAGTGAAGTGCCATTATGGGTAGAATTGAATCAAAAAAGCGTTTGAAAGCGGTTATTTTTTTAGCTAGTTTTGCAGGGGTTCTTTTGGCAAACACCGATAATACCCTAGAAAAAATGCCTTTTTTTAAAACTAAAAATCATATTTATTTAGGCTTTAAATTAGGCACAGGGGCTGGCACACGCACTACAATGTGGCAGCAAGCCTACAAAAATAATCCTACTTGTCCTAATGATGCTTGTTATGGCGAAAAATTACAGGCTCATTATAAGGGGAATCAAGACCTATCCTATAGTTTTCAAGTTGGCGATGAAATATCCATAGACAAATATCACATTTTAGGATTAAGAGTGTGGGGGGATATACAATATGCTAACGCTCAATTAGGGAAAAAAGTGGGGGGCAACACTAAACTTGCTAACAAAAATTATAACCCTAGTGATTTAAGGGCGTATGACCCTAATACGGGGCAACAAGGCGCTTTAATTTTGCAAGAGACCAAAAGCCCCCAAAACTTCCTTTTTAATAATGGGCATTTCATGGCGTTTGGGCTTAATCTCAATGTGTTTGTGAATATTCCTATTGATGTGATTTTAAAACAATCTTTAAAGCTTAAAAAAATGTTGTTTTTAAAAATGGGTATTTTTGCTGGGGGTGGAGTAGAATACGCAATATTATGGAGTCCTAAATGGGAAAATCAAAATACACAGCAAAACGATAAGTTTTTTTCAGCTGGTGGAGGGTTTTTTGTGAATTTTGGGGGTTCTTTGTATGTGGGGAGACATAATCGCTTGAATGTAGGGTTAAAAATCCCTTATTATAGTTTGAATGCACAAAGTTGGAAAAATTTTGGTTCTAGTAATGTGTGGCAACAACAAACCATGCGCCAACATTTTAAAACCTTTAGAAATCAAGAAATCTTTGTGAGCTATGCGTATTTGTTTTAGATTATAGCCTTTCTAGGGCGATTAAAAAATCTCTCATTAAAGTAGCGCAAATAGCCCCCATAACTATTAGGATTAAAACATTCATGCCTATAAACGCCTTTTTATTATTGAGTAAAATGGAGCCATAGCGAAAGGATAAATTCCCAAGTAAAACAAGCCATACTAAGGAAGAACAGAGTGCGCCAATTAAAAAGATAAGTTTGTTGGTATTATCAAATGGGAGTGCACTCGCACCAATAAGAAATACCATTTCTAAGTAGATTTGAGGGTTAAGCAAGCTAACCGCTAAAGTGAATAATAAAGTTTTCCTTAATGATAGGGTTCTAAAAGTTTGAGTCTTTTTAGCTTGAAAGGTTTTTAAAAGTCCTAGAAGTGCCATAAGGGCATAATAGCCCGTAAAGAGCGCTCCACATAAGCTTAAAATTAGGGCTACATAGGGGTTCTTGGCTAAAAACGAGCCCACGCCAAAAACTCCAGCACTCATCAAAAAAATATCACAAACAAAGCATATCAAACAGATTAAAAACACATGATTTTTAGCGATACCTTGCTCTATAATAAAAAGAGTTTGTGCTCCTATGGCGGCATTCAAAGAAAGGGCTAAACTAAAACCCTTTAAAAAAACTAGCATTTTACACTAACCATTTAACCAAAAAGAGTCCCCCACCAATCAACAAGATTAAAAGAATCAAGGCTAGTAAAAAAGCCTTACCTCCACTAGAGGCAAAGTTTTTCACATCTACTTGAAGTCCTAAGGCACTCATTGCAAAAATAAGAAAAATTTCTGAAATTTGGCGCAAAAGAGCAAAACTATTTTCTAAGGTTTGAGGGTTTAAGACATCTTTTGTAAGCAAGGGCAAATAAGAATGCACCACTACCATACCTAAAAAGGCGAATGCAAACCATGGGATTTGTAGTTTGGTTTTTTCTGTAGTGCTATTATTTTTTGAAAAGTAAAAAGAAACTCCAAGTAATAGGGGGATAAGTAAAATCACACGCACCATTTTAATGGTAATGGCTACTTTTTCAGCTTCTAGGTTAATAGAGCTACTAGCCCCAACAACATTGGCTACTTCATGTAAGGTCGCACCGATATATACGCCTTCTTGCATAGGGTTTAAAGGGATAATGCCTAAATTATAGACAAAAGGGTATAGAAACATAGAAAGTAGTCCAAAGACAATAACCGTTCCAACCGCTATAACGCTTTTAAAAGGCTTGGATTTTAGCACCCCTTCTAAGGCAAGCACGGCTGCTGCCCCACAAACTGCACTCCCTATAGAAACAAGCATAGAGGTTTCTTTATCAAGTCCTAGCTTATTGCCTAAAAGCACCCCTATAAAGAATATAACAATAACGACAATTAGGGCAATTAGTAGGGGTGAAAAACCATAGCTTAAAATTTCTGTTATGCTTACCTTAAAGCCATAGAGAACTACACCTAAACGCAAGAGTTTTTTCGCACTTAATTGCACCCCACTATTTAGATGATGAGAATATTTAGGATAGATAAAAGACCCCAAAAGTCCAAGCAACACCCCCACTAAAAGTGCAGAAATATGATTATTTTTAAAAAACGCAAATTGTGCGATATAAAGGGCGAGTGCTACAATAATTCCAACAACACCAAGCCCTAAGAAATAACTTTTATAATTAGTTGAACCCATAAGCCACTCCAAACTCCATAAAATCAAGTATTTTGCCTAAAAACCAAAAGTTATAGCGAAAATAGCATAATATTACTAATAATCAAGATTAGTTTTTTAGTTTTTATTAAAGGAAAAATATTTTTTATTGGTTTTGATTTTGTTTTCAATATTATGTTAACATAACCCTAAAATTTAGTTTTTACGCTATTATAAAACACCTAAAGGTTATTTTGAAATTTCAAGATAGCTATTAGTTGTTTTTAAAAGGGGATTAAATTAAAATGAAAGACATTAAAAAAACCCTTATTTTTATTTTTATGGTTGCACTAGGTTTTCAAGCTATTCAAGCTAGAGATTTTTCTAAGCTTAATGATAAAGAGCTTTTAAAACTAGCTGGAAGTCTTCCTTCTAGTGAGGCGATTGATTATCGTATGGAAGTGTCTAAACGCCTTAAAGCCTTGAATACTGAAGATGCTAAGAAGTTTCGTGCGAGTTTCAGTAGAATGGCTAAAAAAAATCTTTCAAAGATGAGTGAAGAAGATTTTAAAAAAATGCGTGAAGAAGTGCGTAAAGAATTAGAAAAGAAGACTAAAGGCTTAAGTGCTGAAGAAATCAAGTCTAAGGGGCTTGATGTGAGTGTGTGTAGCGGTGATGTGAGAAAAGTTTGGTGCAAGGCTAAAAAGATTGAAGATGAGGGGCATTGTGCGCCTACTAAAGGGTGTTAGTTTTTTGTGCTAAGACAAAATGAGATGACACGCTTTCTTAAAAAGGATATACCATGAATAAAACACTTTAGATATTCTTTATAATTTCTTGTTTGTTGATGTTGCTAAATATAAAAAAGTTGGGCTTAAAATCAAGTGATTGTTATAAAGGTTATGATTGTTTGAAAAACATCAAAAACATGAATATAAGCATAAGAAGACCAAACAAACTTTTTTAGCTCATTTTTTTTGATTTTTGCAGTTGTTGGCAAACGCATTAATTTAAAAAATTCAGCCCCCCAAAAATTGGTTTATTGGTGTGTATGTGGGGTTCTTTTTTTAAGTAAAACCTTAAACATTCACGCACATAAAAACTTGATTGAATCTACTAAGCCCTAACAACCTATTAAAAACCAATAAAAACAAAAGACAATAATTACTTTAAAAGGATTTTATAAATTATAAATGAGATTACGAAAACACCCTAACTAATAAGACATCATTTTTGCTAGTATTTTTTAGGTAATAAACGCCAAATTTTTTCAAAAAACTATAACCATATCAAACAAAAATCTATCACAAAAATATTGCCTTAATTCCTAAAAACCAATACTAAAAGATAAACACAAAAGTGGATTAGATTAGAATAAGAGCCAACAAAGAGTTGGCTTAAAAAGCTTATTTTTTATCCGCTTTTTCTTCCTTTTCATGCTGTTGGTGCTTTTCGTGTTCTTTATGTTCTTTGCCTTTGCTATGCTCATGAGCATGTTTTTTATTACAATCACAAGACTTCGCACCAAGTTCGTTCTTTTTCTTATCTTTTTTCTTGCCACAATCACATGACTTTAACCCAAGCTCCTTATCTAAGTCTTTCATATTATGCTTACTAAGCTCCTCTTGCACTGCCTTTCTATGCGTTTCAAACTCTTCTACGCTCATATCATCAGTGTTCTTGATGGCGTATTCGTGCAATTGTTTATGAAACTTCGCACGCTTTTCTTGGCTCATATCTTTCAAGCGCTTTCTAAGCTCTTTTTTATAATCCACAATATCCTTTGGAGCTACAACACCAGCCATTTTAGCTAGTTCCAAATCACTCTTTTTGCTAAAATCCATAGCACCCAAAGGAGCCAACATAAGCGTTGCTAAAGAGAACGCTAAAACACATTTTTTTACCATTTTTATTCCTTTTTGTTAAAATTAAATTTTTACTAGAGTTAATAAACTCACTTAGGCGCACAATGCCCCTCATCTTCAATCTTTTTAGCCTTGCACCAAACTTTTCTCACATCACCGCTACACACACTCACATCAAGCCCCTTAGACTTGATTTCTTCAGCACT
This sequence comes from Helicobacter cetorum MIT 00-7128, assembly GCF_000259255.1. NCBI lineage: Bacteria > Pseudomonadati > Campylobacterota > Epsilonproteobacteria > Campylobacterales > Helicobacteraceae > Helicobacter > Helicobacter cetorum. The sequence continues at coordinate 1,367,869 of NC_017737.1, read as the reverse complement.
TAAGCCTTTAGTCTTCTTTTCTAATTCTTTACGCACTTCTTCACGCATTTTTTTAAAATCTTCTTCACTCATCTTTGAAAGATTTTTTTTAGCCATTCTACTGAAACTCGCACGAAACTTCTTAGCATCTTCAGTATTCAAGGCTTTAAGGCGTTTAGACACTTCCATACGATAATCAATCGCCTCACTAGAAGGAAGACTTCCAGCTAGTTTTAAAAGCTCTTTATCATTAAGCTTAGAAAAATCTCTAGCTTGAATAGCTTGAAAACCTAGTGCAACCATAAAAATAAAAATAAGGGTTTTTTTAATGTCTTTCATTTTTTCTCTTAGTAAAAATCTTAAGCACCATATTGAAAAATCATAATGCTTAGAGTCAAATACTAGCAAAAGTCTGTAAATTTGATATTTTGTTTTTAAAAGCAGTAAGATTATTTTTAAATAGTTTGGACAAAAATGGAAAAATTTTTCATAGATTAGAATTTTTATCCTCCCCCTTAATATTGTAATCAAAGCTAATATTTCTTAAAGGTCATTTTGTTTAGCAATGAATTGGTTACTACCCCAACGCCTACACCTATTGCTAGATTATCTGTAGCTAATACAACAGCTACCACAATAAGCATGTTAATCGTATCTTGGATTCTAATTTTTGTAATCTCGGTAATAGACTTGAGATTAAAGGTTGTTATAGAAATCATAATCATTACAGCAACAACTGCTGCTATGGGGATTTTGGTTACATATTCGTTAAAGACAAGCACTAGGATAATGAGAGAAAATCCTGCAAAGAATGTAGAAAGCCTTGTGGTAGCACCTGATTTGGCATTAATGATAGATTGACCTACTAAAGCACAGCCTGTCATGCCTCCTAAGATTCCTGAGGTGATATTGCCTAGACCTTGCGCTTGAGATTCTTTGTTTTTGTCGCTAGAATCTCCAATGATGTTGTCTAAAGTCTTAGCCGTAAGCAAGCTCTCTATAGTCCCAACAAGGGCTAAAGATAGGGCATAAGGTAGCAAGCCTAGAAAAATAGGCATATCTAAATGAGGTAATGCCATAAATTCAAATTCCATTTTGCCTTGTTCTATAGTGCCTAAAGTTGGGACTTGAATATCAAAAATAATAGCTATTGCACTAACTGCAATAATACAAATTAGATTTGAGGGGACTTTTTTAGTGATTAGTGGGAATAAATAAATGATAAGAATGCCTATAAGAACTAGCATATACATGGGATAAGATTGGTTTTCAAAAAATTTGAATTGCTCTTTTAATAGTAAGATAGCTAGTGCGTTCACAAAGCCAAACATTACAGATTGGGGAATATATTTTAATAATTTTCCTATTTTAAAAATCCCAAAAAGGATTTGGATAATTCCTGCCATAATGGTCGCAATACCAACATATTCTATCCCATAGTCTTTGCAAACTCCAACTAAAACTAAAGCTACTGAGCCAGCTGCTGCACTAATCATAGCCTTTCTAGCGCCAAATAGAGACAAAATAAGCGCCATATAAAAGGTTGTAAAAAAGGCAATGCTAGGGCTTAACCCAACCATAATAGCAAATCCGGCAGTCTCTGGTATCATAGAAAGCCCCACTACAAAGCTAGAAAGCAAATCCTTATGAATGTTTGAAAGCCATTCGTCTTTTATTTTTTTTATCATCACACCCTTTCTAAGACAAATATTAATCCAAAGGATAATTTAAGCGGATTTTCCTTAACTCAGTCTTAATTATTTAGAGAATTTTATTTTATAGATTGATTTTTTAAAGTAATAGGGGAATGTTATTGAAAAAATTTATTTTGTGAGGCTTAGTTTTGGTGTTTGTAAAATAATGCCATAACGAGATGTGAAAAATAACTAGCCATTTAAAAAATAGTTAAAAATTACTTTTTAATTAATATAAGATAGATTATTGAGAAAATATTTTTTGATATAGGCTTTCATGTGATATAGCTTTGTGTTTTTGTAAAAAACATTTCATTGTTGAAAAAATAAAAAGCAAGTAAAATTAGGGGAGAATAGAGATTTAAAAGCTCCTTGATGCGCTAGGTTTAGCAAGTAGCTTATTTGGTTTTTGAGTAATTGAAAGGCTAATTTTGATTGTAAGATTTATTGACTCTATTCTACAAATGAGCCAAAAGACATGAGTTTTTGATAGCGCTTTTCAAGAAAATGAGGGTCTTGCTGAATGGAGTGTAAGCTATCTAAGAAATATTCTTTAATGGTGTTGGCAGCTAGAAGTTTATCTCTATGAGCTCCCTTGCTAGGCTCTAAAATCACATCATCAATTAGCCCTGCCTCTTTTAAATCAGTGGGGGTAATTTTCATTGCTTTGATAGCCACTTCGGTTTTACTAGGGTCATTCCATAAAATTGCCGCACAACCCTCAGGAGAAATCACGCTAAAAATTGAATATTGCATCATGGCTAGTCTGTCAGCCACTGCAATGGCTAGTGCACCACCACTGCCACCCTCGCCAATAATTACAGAAATCGTAGGGACTTTTAAATTAGAAAATTCTTGTAAGTTTTTTGCAATAGCCTCGCTCTGTCCTCTTTCTTCTGCGCCAAGTCCGGGATATGCACCCGCAGTGTCTACAAGCATAAGAATAGGTAGGTTAAACTTTTCAGCAAATTTTGCCATTTTCAAAGCTTTACGATAGCCCTCAGGGTTTGGCATGCCAAAATTTCTTGAAAGCTTGTTTTTAGTGCCTCGCCCTTTTTCTTCGCCAATAACTACGGCTGGAATATTATCAATTTTACCAATAAAGCAAACAATAGCCTTATCATCAGCATAATGCCTATCGCCAAAGATTTCATATTTATCTTTTAAGATTAGGTCAATATAATCCATGGCATAGGGTCTATCGGGGTGTCTTGCGAGTTGGAGTTTTTGAAAATCGCTAAGATTAGAGTAAATGGCTTTAACTTCTTTATCTAGTCGTGCCTCCAAGATTTCCTTAGCATCCTCATCGCCCCTAATGAGCGCTAGTTCAATCTCGTTTTGAATTTCTTTGATATGATTTTCAAAGTCTAAATAAACTGCCATTTATAAAATCCTAATCTATAAGCGTTTGGTGTTAGGCTTTTTTGAAAATCACAACACCGTTGGTGCCACCAAAACCAAATGAGTTACTCATAACTGCTGATACTTGCTTTTCTCTAGCCACATTTGGAATATAATCTAGGTCGCACTCTGGGTCTGGAGTCTCTTGATTGATTGTAGGGGGTAAAATCCCTTTATTCATTGCCATAATAGCAATAACAGCCTCTAAAGCACCCGCTGCACCTAAGCAATGTCCAATTTGTCCTTTTGTGGAGCTAACCGGCGGAACTTTATCTTTGCCACCAAAGACATTGCGTAGAGCAATAGTTTCGTATAGGTCGTTATAATAAGTGCTAGTTCCATGCGCATTCACATAGCCTACTTCTACTTGAGCCATTTCTAATGCCATTTTCATAGCTCTGAAAGCGCCTTCGCCCTCTGGTGCTGGCGCAGTGATATGATTAGCATCGCCACTTTCACCATATCCGGCAAACTCGGCATAAATTTTAGCGCCTCGTTTTTTAGCGCTCTCATATTCTTCAAGCACTAATGCTCCAGCACCCTCACCCATAACAAATCCGTTACGCTCTTTATCAAAAGGTCTTGAGGCTCTAGTAGGCTCTTCATTTCGTGTAGAAAGAGCTCTAATACTAGCAAATCCACCAATACCAACAGGACAGATAGTAGATTCTGCGCCTACTACAAGCATTCTGTCAGCCCCACCAAGTAGAATGGTTTTTACAGCCTCAATAATGGCATGAGTTCCGGCTGCACAAGCAGTTACACTAGAAAGATTGGGTCCTTTAATGCCAAATTCAATAGAAGTAAAACCACCAATCATATTCACTAACGCAGAAGTAATGAAGAAAGGATTAACCTTTCTAGGACCCTTTTCAAAACAATAGATAGAGTTAGCCTCAATATTGCCTAACCCACCAATACCAGAGCCAGAGCTTACGCCCATGCGATTAGCTAATTCTTCGGGGCATTTATTTTGAGCGTCTAAAATACCACTATCTTTCATAGCTTCTCTTGTAGCTTTCAAGGCTAATTGTATGAAACGCCCTGCTTTCTTCACATCTCTAGGATTCATCACCTCTGTAGGGTCAAAGTTAGTGATTTCTCCAGCAATACACACGGGAAATGCACTCGCATCAAAGCTTTCTATAGTTTTAATACCGCATTCTCCCTTGATAATGGCTGAAAACGAATCTTCCTTGTTTAATCCTAGCGAATTGATCATTCCCATTCCAGTTACTACAATCCGACGCACAAATAGCTCCTCACTTCAAAACTTAAATTATAAAAAAACTAGATTTTTAATAAACAAGGCTTGGAGATTTAAAATCTCCAAGCGCAACTAAAGTATGTTATGCTAGTTTATTGCTCTCAATATACTTCACAACATCGCCAACATTAACGATTTTTTCTGCTTGCTCATCAGGAATTTCAATGCCAAATTTTTCTTCTAGAGCCATAATCAATTCTACAACATCTAAAGAATCTGCACCTAAATCCTTAACAAACTCTGCCTCTTCAGTAACTTGCGCTGCATCTACATTCAATTGCTCAGTAATTACTGCTTGAATATCTTCAAATAAAGCCATTTTAAAACTCCTCAATTAAAAAATATTATCTTAAATAAAAACTTATATTTGCCTAAGCAAAAAACTATACGATTAGATGTTTTAGGGCTATTATTTATGCTCTAAAACATCTAAAATCCTGTATAACAAATAAATCACGATGAGAAAAAGTATTAAGTAAATAATCCCCATTTGACGAAACCTCTTTGTATTTCAGAATAATAATAAACAACATAATGATAGCATGGTTTTTGTTACTTACCAAACAATATCATTAAAAAGCTGTCCCAAAGGACTACATATAAAGCCCACCATTAACCTTAAGTGTCTCTCCGGTAATATAACTAGATAAATCACTTAAAAGAAACGCTACTGCTCCTGCCACTTCTTTAGCAGACCCTAGTCTATTGAGGGGAATATTTTTAACATAATCCGCTTTAAGGTCATCTTTTAAATTGGCATTCATATCGGTTTCTATAAAGCCCGGTGTTACACAATTGAAACGAATATTTCTCAAAGCCCCTTCATAGGCAAAAGATTTACTCATAGCAATCATACCGCCCTTACTTGCAGAGTAGTTGGTTTGTCCCATGTTGCCTCTTTCGCCAATAATAGAAGCGATATTGACCACACTTCCAAAACGGCTCTTGCTCATAGCTTTTAAGGCCTCTCTACAACCAATAAAGGCTGAAGTCAAGTTATTTTCAATCACATGATGAAAATCTTCTGTCTTCATTTTGATAGCTAATTTGTCTCTTACAATACCCGCATTATTGACTAAGTAAGATAAAGCTCCATCGCTTTCAATAATAGTGTGTATCGCTTCAGCAAAATCAGTTTCAGAAGTTGCGTCAAACTTAATAACAGCTGCTTGATACCCTTGAGATTCAATCTCAGCTTTTAAAGCGTCTGCTACTTCAGCATTACTGCGATAGTTTATCCATACTTTTAGCCCCATAGAGGCGAGTGTCCTAGCAATCTCTGCTCCAATGCCTTTGGAGGCTCCGGTAATGAGAACATTTTTTCCTGTGAATTGCATTACTCAATAATCCTTCAAAATTTAATCCCTAGCCCTTGATTAAACAAGGAGCATTAGGCTTGTCAAACTTATAGTCTTGACTCATAGCGTCTTAACATATAAAGGCGCTTTAAGATTTTTTTCTTAGCACTGATTTTTTGCTTTTTGCGCTTTTCAGTTTTAGATTCAAAGAATCTTCTTGCACGACACTCAGTTACAACCAAGTTGCGGTCAGTTTGCTTTTTGAATCTTCTGTAAGCCTCATCAAAAGCATCAGCATCTCTTACTTTAATTCCGGGCACTTAATATCACCTCTTTTCTATGGCTTAAGTTATTGTGTATTCTACAATCGCCACAAACGAAGTGGCATTATATAAGACTAAGGGGGATATTGTCAATAAAACAATAATTTTTAATATTTATTTTGTTGGAAAACATACTGAAAAACTCATTTTTTTCTAGCAATGATATTAATAAGGTTATAGGGGTCTAAAGCCACAGTCATATAGACTTGATAAGATTGTGTCCAAGGCGTATTGCTTCTAAAGCCCTCATGCATAGAATTAAGCACAAAATTGACTTTAACTGAGGCAAAGCTATTTTTCCAATTATAGTATAAATCAAAACGATTATACATGTTAGCTTGAAAGAATGGCACACCACGATAAATTGGGGTAGGGCAATAAGATGGTGTGCAATATAAATCAATATCTTTGTATTGGTTATAGTAGGGCATTTCTGGTGTTTGAGCAAAATAGAATAGATTATGCACTCCAAAACCCTTAAATTGCATTTCTACATCTACTTGTCCGCCCACACTATTAGTGAATGGCACATTTTTTTCTTTATTGCGTAATCTAGAGGCCTCAGAGACCATGCCAAAACGAGCGTTGAGTTTATCCATAAAGGGTGCAAGCTCAAGCAAATTGCTCTCTACATAAGCATTATAATAAAATCTATCTAAAAGATATATAGCGCTACTATTAATGGCTTTTTGGGTGTTGAAAGTAGAGCCATCAGCCCCATTTAAAAGGTATTTATCTTCGTTATGAAACAATACAAAATTCCCTCCAAGTCCAAGATAGCCTTTGAAGAAATGATAATCTACAGAACCATTCATTTGAAATCTATCCATAGCGTTGCCATAAGGGTTTCTTCCAAATTTACAATTTGTATAGCAATTACCCCCAAACCAATCTAGCATAAATTCCGCATGCCCATAATAAGACTTTAAGGGGGAATAGTGGTCTTGATATTGCAATAAAAACCCTCTAGCATTTGGGTCTATAAACCAATAGTAGGGGGAGAAGATGTTTAAACCATAACTTCCTAATTGATTTTTTCTAGGAAAAATCCCTGCATAAAAGCTAAAGTGCTTGCCCCTAGCTTTATAATACATTGTTGGCCCCCAAGAAGAAGGGAAATTGGTGCTGTAATTATGGAAGTTTTGAAAAAAATACGCTCCTACAATGAGGCTTTGCTCGCCATATTTGGTGTTGAATTGTATGCCAAATTCAGGCGTGAGGCGACTTTTTAGAGTGGTATTAGTATTGACCCAATAAGGTGTCATGCCCTCATGGTCCATAATAAACATATTGAACCCTAAATTATATTTAAAAATACTCCAATCAAACGCATAGACATTTGCTACAAGCAAGGACAATAAAGATATTTTTTTAAACAAAGCTGTTTTTAGCATGGATTACCACCGTTATTTTTGAGATTAAAAGATTAAATGTGGGGTGAATGGGAATATTTTACCATAGTTATGCTTTGAATATAAATTAAAAAATAAGTTGTTTTAGTTTTGGTGAAAAATTGTGTTTAATTTATGTTAGAATAATTGTTACTATATAACTTAAACAAGGAGATAATATGGATTCTACAAATAAAAACATGAGACCGGGTCGTAAGCGTGTTTCTATAGATGAGTTAAAAAGAAACTTTTCGGTTACTTTCTATTTATCTAGGGAAGAGCATAATATTTTAAAAGAATTAGCTACTGAAGAGGCAGAGAGCGTTAACTCATTTGTTAAGCGCCATATTTTAAAGACTATTATTTATAAGAAGAGCTAATTTAGCTCAAAACTCGCAAGCTTTTATTGTCTTGCGAGTTTTATTATTTAAGAACAACATCTACTAGAACAATTTTTATCCTTAATTCCTAAAGACGAACGATTCATTAAGCAAAATCCCTTACCCTCTAAGTAGCGTTTGGCATCAAATCCCGCTACAATCAATCCTCCAGCAAACAATGCTAAATCTTTGACAACCAATCTTCCAGCTCCAGATAACCATGGGAAATGTTGATTAACAAAGACTTCAGGCGTAGTGAATAAAAAAGATAAGGTCGTGATAGTCATTCCAGCAACTAGCAGTCCCCCAATTACTCCAGCTAAAGGCATCCAAAGTCCTAAAAATACTAAAACGCCTAAAGTGATAATTGTAATGCCAAGTATTTCAGAAACCAAATAAGTGCGATTTTCTTTATGCCATTCTTTATTTTCAATAATTTTGGAATCATCTTGTAATTCTTCTTTCATAGATTGGCTTTCAGACATTTTATGTTCTTTGTATTCGGGTTTGTCAAATTTATACATAAAAGAAAAGAAAGGGGAGTTAGCCACAAAAGGTGCGATTCCTTCAGCCTCATAGGCGACAAATTTAAGCCCACCAATCCAAACAAAAATAATAAAAATAGCTATGTGCATTAAATAGCCACCTAAATTTTGAAGCTTTACAAGCGCCTCTAAAAATGTTTTGAGTATTTGCATGTATCAAAAATCCTTTAAAAATATTTTTAATCGCTAAAGATAGCGATTAAATGATAGCATGTCTAATACCAAATTGAAAACAAGTTTTTTCATTATGGCAACAAGAGGTTGGGCTCTGTAACACTCATGCCAATATAACACACCTTTCCTTTGTAAAAAATCTGCTTATCTTTTAAGGATAAATTTAAGCGTTCTTGACTTGTTGGGATTAAGGTGGCACTAGAATTTAGGTGATAATTCAAATGCGCTATAACAAAAACAGCCCCCATGCCTGTCCCACAAGCTAAAGTAATATTTTCAACCCCTCGTTCATAAGTGTGTAGAAAAATAGTTTTTTCATCTTTTATATAAGCAATATTTACATTAGCATTAAATAAATGGCGTAAGGCTTTTAAATCATTTAAATCTAAAGAATCTAAATAAGTTTTTTCTTTGACAAATCCCACTAAATGAGGCACACCTGTATCAATTAAATGCCAAGTAGCGATTTCTTTTAAGAAACTTTTCAAAGTGGCTTGTTTAGCTATTTGTAGTTGGGATATATTCTCTAAGATTTGAAAATGCCCTAAATTGCTTTCTACAATGTTTGGCTCTTCTATACTGATAGAAATTTCTCTTTTTCCAGCTAAAAAGGTATGGTTTTTTGGTGCTAATTGATACTTATAAGCATGTAATCCTACGCAACGACTCGCATTCCCACACATACTAGCCCTAGAACCATCAGAATTATAAAAATCCCATGCATAAGGGTAATGAGTATGGGGTAATAACACCACTAATCCATCAGCACCAAACCCTTCATGTCTATGGCATATTTGCTTAGCCAAGAGTGAAAAATCTTGTTCTTTAAAAGCGTGCGTGATTAAAAAATCATTTCCGCTACCTGAATATTTATAAAACACCATGTGCAATAAGACCTCTTTTGATTAAATTATTATCTAAAAACAAAGGTTTTTAGCTAACATTTTACTAATTTAAGTTTAAGATATAGGGGTGAATTTTGAAAGCGCAGTATTTTTTCTGGATTCTTTTTGGAACCGGATTTTATTGGATGGTATATCTGTATCAAGATTTTTTGATGGATGCCTTGATTGCTGGGCTTTTGTGCGTGGGGCTTTTTCAAGTTAAGGTATTTTTGAATCGCCGTTTTTCCAATGCTTTAAGCTCGCTTATTTGTGTGCTGACTTTAGCAAGCGTGTTAGTTGTCCCATTATATTTTATTGCTTATAGAAGTTCAAACTTTATTTTTGAAATCAATTTTAATAATCTTTCAGATTTGGTGAGTTGGTTTAAAGTGGCAGTGCCAGAAAAGCTATCAAATTTTCCCACGCTTAGTGAGGGGGTTAGAAAACTTTTAGAAAATATTAGCGCCTCTTCTATTACAGGCTCTTTGCTAAAGGTAAGTAGCTATATTGGAAAATACAGCTTAAAACTTATTAGCGATACAGCATTTGTGTTAGGGTTACTATTTTTCTTTTTTTACTATAGCGAGCGTTTTTATCATTATTTCTTGGGGGTATTGCCTTTTGAATCTAAACAAAGTGAAGGGATTTTTCAAGAAGTGGCTGGAATTTTGCGTATTGTGCTTTTAACTTCTATGATTACGGTATTTTTAGAGGGGCTTGCTTTTGGCGCTATGATTGTTTGGTTTGGGCATGATGGATTATTTTTAGGAATTTTATATGGCTTGGCATCTTTAGTGCCTGTTGTAGGGGGGGCGTTAATTTGGGTGCCGGTGGTGGTGTTTGAACTCTATCATGGGCATACTAATGGCGCTATTTTTATTGCGTTGTATTCTATAGTTCTTATTGGGGGGTTAATTGATAGTGTGATTAAACCTATTTTAATTGTTTTTATCAAACAAAGGTTGTTTAAGACCACGCTTAAAATTAATGAAATGCTAATTTTTTTCTCTATGATTGCTGGTATTTCGCAATTTGGCTTTTGGGGTATTGCTGTAGGGCCTACAATTACAGCATTTTTTATCGCTTTGTTGCGATTGTATGAAAGCTATTTTTCTAAAAATAGGGAGTTATGCGAGTGCTAAGAATGCTGTTGTTGGCGTATCTTAGCATAAGTGCAATGCTTACATAGTGGCTCAATGGCTTGATTTTTTAGAAAATGTGTTTTAATGGCTAGGGCTTTTTTACTCTCTAAAATTGCTTGTAGAGGGGTTATATGAATGTTGCCAAGATTAATACTCGCATTAGTGTCCATGCAACATGGCACTACAATTCCATTGGCTAAAATAGCGATTTGTTCTATTAAGCCATAGCAATAAGGGGCATTAGATTGTTGTTGGCTACTAGCTATGGGAGTGGTTTGAAGATTTGGCCATTCAAAAGTTTGTTGGATATTTAAAAAACTTTTTTTAAACAAGCGCACTCTTTTATGTGTTTGCAAATATTCAAAAGACATAGGATTAAAAGCCTTTAAAAAGGGCTCAATAAAACTAAAGTGTTCTTTTAAAGTAGCGCTTTGAATGCGTAAATTCAAAAAAACTTCACTATTCTTTTCAAATTTATAATGACAAAATTCTAAAATACGCTTAATATAGCACTCTTTATTGAGCTTGTTTTGTGAATCTAGCCCTGCATCTAAAGAAATTGAGATTTGCCAAATTATTTCGTGCAAGAGCAAGGAAAAATCATTTAAATACACACCACTTGTAACCAAATCTACTTTGAGATTGAAGTTTTTAGCAATGTCTAAATAAAGCTTTAAATCTTTTAGCTTGCAAGGGTCTCCTAAAACATGTAAAGTGATTTTATTGGTTAGGGGAGAAACTTGCTTGCAAGCGTTTTGAAATAGCTCCAAGCTCATTATCCCTCGTTGGTTTTTGGGGTTAGGACAAAAACTGCACTTTAAGGCACAAATATCGCTTAATTCTATATAGACTTTTTTAAAACGAATTGAAAATTCCTTTTAGACATTAAAGCGAAAATGTAATACATCGCCATCTTGCACGATATAATCCTTACCTTCAATGCGTAACGCACCCTTTTCTTTAGCACCTAATTCACCCTTATAGGTGATAAAATCTTCATAAGCGATAGTTTCGGCTCTAATAAAGCCTTTTTCAAAATCTTTATGAATCACTCCAGCAGCACTTGGTGCGCTAGAACCCTTTTTAATCGTCCAAGAGCGCACTTCTTTAACACCAGCTGTAAAATAGCTAATTAAGCCTAGCTCTTTAAAGCTTAAACGAATAGTTTTTTCTAATCCGCTTTCATTAACGCCTAAACTTTGCAAAAATTCTTTAACTTCCATTTCGTCCATTGAGACCATTTCTTCTTCTAATTTGGCACAAAGGGCAACAAACTCGCAATTTTGAGCTTTCGCATGAGATTCTACCTTAAGGGCATGTTCATTTAGAGTGCTTAGATTTTCTTCATTGACATTGGCAACATAAATCATTTTTTTATTGGATAAAAAGCGTAACTCTTTATCTAAATCCAAAAAGATTTCACTATCTTTCTTGGCAAAGCTTTTGGCAGGCTTTAATTCTTCTAAATGTGTTTTTAAAGCAAGCGCACATTCTAAAATATTCTTAGCGTCTTTGGAGCTTTTAAGAGATTTTTGTAAGCGCTCAATCCTTTTATCCAAAGTGGCAATATCTGCTAAAATCAGCTCTAATTCAATGGTTTCTATATCATTTAGAGGGTCAATCTTATCATTGACATGGGTAATATTGCCATCTTCAAAGCAACGCACCACATGTAAAATCACTTCGCATTCTTTAATGTTAGCTAAAAATTGATTGCCTAAGCCCTCACCTTTACTAGCTCCCTTAATGAGTCCTGCAATATCCACAAATTCTACAACTGAATATAAAATACGCTCAGGATTAATAATTTTAGCAAGCTCATCTAAGCGAGGGTCAGGAACATTGACTATCGCTTTATTAGGCTCAATAGTGCAAAAAGGATAGTTCGCACTCTGAGCGTTTTGCGTTTTTGTGAGTGCGTTAAAAGCGCTAGACTTACCTACATTAGGTAAGCCTACAATTCCTACAGAAAGCCCCATTCTATGCCTTTTTTAACAAATCTTGCACGAACGCTACACATGCTCTAATGCCAGCTCCACTAGCCCCAAAGCTATTAATATCCCATTCTTTTTCTACATAAGCAGGCCCTGCAATATCAATGTGTAACCATTTATCCTTGTATTCCTCACGCACAAATTCGCTTAAGAATAATCCAGCCGTTAATGCACCACCATAGCGTGAAGTAGAAATATTGCACACATCAGCAATCTTACTCTCAATAAGCTTAGCTAAATGGCGATTAAAGGGGAGTTTGGCTAAGAGTTCGCCTGATTCTAATCCGGCTGTTTCAAACGCACTTTTTAATGCCTCATCATGTCCCATAACTGCAGAAGTAAATTCGCCAAGCCCTACCACACAAGCTCCTGTTAGAGTAGCAAAATCTACCAACACATCAGGGTTTAAATCTTGTGCATAGCTCAAACAATCAGCTAAAACTAAGCGCCCTTCAGCATCGGTATTACGCACTTCAATGCTTTTACCCTCTTTAGAAACTAGAATATCATCGGGTTTATAGGCATCTTTGCCAATCATATTTTCCGTAGCACCAATAATGCCATGCACTTCTGCATCTACTTTAAGCTTAGCTAGAGCGTTTAAAATACCAATAACCGCACAACCGCCACTCTTATCAGCCTTCATAGTAACCATATAATCAGCTGGCTTTAAACTCAAACCACCGCAATCATAGGTTAGACCCTTGCCAACAAGCACGATTTTTTTTGTAGCATTTTTAGGCTTATAGGCTAAATGAATTAAGCGTGGTGGGTTGCTAGAAAGAGATGCTTTATTAACGGCTAGAAAAGCATTCATTTTCTTTTCTTCTAAAAATTTCTCATCGTGAGCATGAAATTCTAAATGGTTTTCTTTAGCAACTTTTTCTGCCACTTCAGCCATATAAATGGGAGTAGCAATCATAGGGGGTGTATTGATTAAATCCTTAGCTAAATTCATGCTCTCAGTTAAGATATTAGCATAGTCTAAAGCACTCTTAGCAACTTCGTGCAAGGTTTTAGAACATGCTTTTTCACAAGGAGTATGCAAATCTAGGGCAACAACAACTTCTTTGAGTGCCACTTCTTTTTTCTTAGATTTATAGGTATCATATTCATACATACCTAGTTTTAAACCCAAGAAAAGTGCTTTGAGATTTTCTAGAAGAGCCTTGTCTTCAGTATAGGGTTTATGACAATTATAAACACCTACTTTTGCGTTTTTAAAAGGGAGTTTTTTAAGGGCTCTAATGGCTTGAAAACTAGCCTCTCGTAACAAATGGGTATCATTCTCTTTAACGCCTACATATAAAATTTTATTTTGTTGGTCTAAGAATGTGCCTTCACCCTCATAATCAAAAGCTTTTAAGACTTCCTTATTTTTTACCCAAGCATGCTCAAGGTCTTTATTGAAAATAAAAACTAAGCTCACATCGGCGTGTGCTTGCTCAAATGTTGTGGATTCTAATTTAATGTGTAACATTGAATAACCTTTCTTTAAATTTTAAACAAATATTATAAAACATTTTACTTGTCTTTTTTGCTGTAGTATTGAAAATACCATGCTACTAAGCCCAAAAAAGACGCTAAGAGCAATAATAGCATATAAGGGTGCTCTTTTAGCCAACCTAAAGATTGTAATAATGCCTCTCCTAAATGCCAAGCTAGAACAATGGTAATTGATGCCCATATCATGGCACTGATTAAGTTGATGATAGCAAATCTTAAAGCACTATAGCGTGTTAGCCCTATACTAATAGGAATAATTGTGCGCATGCCATACATGTAGCGTTGGATAAAGATGATAAACCACCCATATTTTTGCAATAATAAATGCGCCAAGGCTAATTTGCGCCGTTGTTTTTCTAGCTTTTTTTGGATATAGGTTTTATTGGTGCGTCCAATATAAAAATAGATTTGGTCTCCCACAAAACCTCCAAGCCCTGCAACTAGAATAGCCAATCCTAAGTGCATATGCCCTGTATAGCTTGCAATGCCAGCTAGAATAAGTCCAATTTCACCCTCTAAAATACTCCAACCAAATAAGATGAGATAGCCCCAAGTAGATGCATGCTGATTCCATAAGCTAATAATATATTCTTCCATGTTTTCCCTAACACTCTAACACGCAAAAAGTTTTGACTTGCTCATCTATGAGTTTAATACCAGATAATTCTTTAAGCCCTATTAAAAAACAAGCCTCAGCACATATGGCTTGCAAAGATTTGATAAGCTTAAGGCTTGCTAGGGCGGTGCCTCCTGTTGCAATCAAATCATCTATAAGTAACACTCTAGCCCCTTTAATACCCCTAAAAGCGTCTGTATGAATTTCCATGCTATCTGTGCCATATTCAAGAGCATAGGTTTGAGAAATGATTTTGCTAGGCAATTTACCCTTTTTTCTAATAGGGACAAATCCTACACCAAGCGCATAGGCTAGAGCAGAGCCTAGAATAAAGCCTCTTGCCTCAATGCCTACTACAAAATCAATAGGCATGTTTTCATAGCGTTTTTTAAGCTTATCAATAAGCTCTTTAAATAACTTATGGTGGTTGATAAGAGTGGTTATATCTTTAAATAAGATGCCTTTTTTAGGATAATCTTTTATCTCTCTAATGTGTTGTAAAAGTTCTTTTTTAAATGCTTCATTCATGGTAAATCCTATCCTCTAATATCTTTTTTATTGCATTATAGCGTTTTTTAAAGAAGGGCTTCTATTTTTTGCTCTAGCTCCTTAATGCGGTTTTTGTATTTATCTGATTCACTCTTATATTGAGTGTTACGCTGTTTGAGTGTTTTTAACTCTGTTTTTAAGGAGCTCATTTCTTGAGTAAGAATATCAATGTTGCCTAATGCTCTTTGAAGTTGTAATTGGTGTTTTTGGATTAAAATTTCTGCTTCTTGTAAAGTGAGTTTCATAGAGGCAGTGGTGCGTTCTTGGCGCTTAGCAACGGTTTTGAAAAAGAAAGTGCGCACTCCCATATAAATGACTAAAACAATTGCAATAGTAAATAAAAGCCATTCAGAAAACATCTTTAATTGCTATTCCTTAGAAGATATTATTGAGAGATTTTAGCACAATTCTTTTATTCTTTTTAATTTTGGTCTATTTTTTGAATGCGTCCTAAGTGGCGTCCGCCTTCAAATTCAGTAGAAAAGAAAGTTTCTAAAATGCTTTCTATAACGCCTAAACCACTAATTCTTTCGCCCAAACACAACACATTAGCATTATTATGTAAGCGAGTCATTTTAGCCATATACATATCAGTGCAAAGGGCTGCTCTAATGCCTTTAAAACGATTGGCTGTCATGCTCATGCCTATTCCTGTAGCACACACTAAGATACCAAAATTATGCTCATTATAGAGAGTTTTTTCACAAACTATTTTGGCATAATCAGGATAATCAGCCCGCTCTTTAGCTAAAAAAGCATGCACTTTAAAACCTCTCTTTTCTAGGAATTGCTTAATAAAATTTGCAAGCTGATAACCTGCATGGTCGCTTCCAATAAAAATTTCATTGATATTTAGAGGGGTAGCTAGGGTATTCATAAAAATCCTTGTTGATAAAATTAGAGTGTATTATTAAACCTTTTATAAAGATAATAATAAAGAGAATAAAAATCGTGTGGGTGCATGGATAAAAAATTCTGATAAAGGTGGGATAAATAAAAATAAGAAAACAATTAACATAGAGTAGCGCTCCATTTTAGAAAACCATTCTAATAAGCTTGGAATTTTAAAATGTAGAGCTAGAAAACCAAGCGCTTTTGAGCCATCTAAGGGTGGGATAGGGATACTATTAAAAATTCCTAAGACAATATTATATAGTATTGACTGAATCAAAAAAGTTGTTAGAATCAATTGCCAAAGCTCTAAATTTTCAAGCCTTAAATCAGTAATACCAAAACTTTGAAAAACAAAATGAGCTATTATGGCAAAGATAATAGCCAAAAGAAAATTGTATGCCACACCAGCTAAACTCACGATTACGCAAGCTAGAGCACCCTTTCTTGCAATGATGTAGCGTATATCTATAGGAACAGGCTTTGCCCAACCAAATAAAAAAGGTGCTTGAAAAATCAATAAAATAGCAGGCAAGAGCACTGAACCCATCATATCCAAGTGCCTAATAGGGTTTAAACTTAGGCGTTTGGCATTTTTGGCAGTAGTATCGCCAAATAATAAGGCGCTATAGCCATGCATGATTTCATGTCCAATAATTGCAAGAAGTAAAGCAAGGATTTTAACTATAGTTAAAATAATGCTTTCTATTGAAAAGTCCCCTAATGGCATAAAAAATCTTAATGAAGTGGTGTTGTTGATGGTTTTTGTTGTTTTTCTTTAAGAGCTTTTTCTATGTCATCTATTGTTTTAAACATACGCTCCCAACGCACCAAGTAGCGCTTTTTAGGATTGTTTTCGGCATCAACTTCTAAGCTATTTTTTAGATTAAGGCTAAAATAAATCAGCCATGGTGAGCCGACAACATTCTTATAAGGGATACTTCCCCAAAAGCGTGAATCGCTAGAATTGTCCCTATTATCACCTATCATAAAAAATTCGTTAGGATTGATTTTTTTATAGAAAACGCTTTCGCCCTCTATCTGTATAAGTTGCATGCTTAAATTAGCACCTCCACCTTGATTGGCAAGCTGTGCCATAACTTCAAAGGTTTCATTGTTCTTTTGGTAATGAATGCCTAAATGTTTAATGGCATAGGGGTTTAATACAAAGGTTTTTCCCATAAACTCTTTAGTCTTAGCATTAGGAAAATGCTTGGCGATATAATTTGTATCATTATCACTTTCAAAAGGGTGTAAGTAAAGTCCCTCTTGTGTGAAAAGCACTTCATCGCCCCCAATAGCAAAATTTCTTTTAACATAATAAGACTTTTTTTCATGAGGGGGGATAAAGACAACAATTTCGCCACGCTTAGGGTGTTTGCCCTCAATTAAATGCCCATTATTCTTAAAATCAGGCATTATGGGGAGCTCAATCCATGGGATTTTTGGAATGGGGATTCCATAAGCAAATTTTTTAACAAAAAGCATATCACCCTCATAAAGAGTGCCAACCATAGAGCGAGAGGGGATAATAAAGGCTTGTGCAATAAAGAATACCACTAATAATACAATAACAATCGTGCCAACCCAACTAGAGCAAAATTGATAAAAAGAGCGTAAAAACTTCATAATAGTCATTAATCCTTTTGTTGTTTTTGAAAAGCTAAAAGAGTATTTTCTAAAAGAGAAATAATGGTCATAGGACCTACACCTTTAGGAACAGGTGTGATAAAGCTTGCCTTTTGCTTGACATTTTCAAAATCCACATCGCCTACAATTTTTCCATTATCTAAGCGATTGATGCCTATATCTATAACTATCACTCCACTTTTGAGCATGTCTGCTGTGATGAGATTAGGCTTACCTACGCCCACACATACAATATCAGCATTTTTAGTATAAAAAGAAATATCTTTGGTTAAGATATGACACACGCTAATAGTTGCTCCAGCATTAAGCATGAGCATGCTTAAGGGTTTGCCTATAATATTGCTCGCACCAATAATAGCGACATCTTTGCCTTTAACATCAATATGATAATGCTCTAAAAGGCGCATAACTCCCATAGGTGTTGCGCTCAAAAAAGCCTCTTTTTGCACACAAACCTTGCCCACATTAAGAGGGTGAAAGCCATCAACATCTTTTTTGGGGTCAATAGCCTCTAAAATTTTTTTAGAATCAATATGTTTGGGTAAGGGTAATTGAACCAAAATCCCTGAAATATCTTTATTAGCATTAAAGTTTGCAATAAGATTTAAAAGCTCTTCTTGAGTGATAGTATCTTTTAAATTTTGCAAATCAAAATCTATGCCAACTCTTTGACATGCTTTGACTTTCATATTGACATAAGTAACGCTTGCTGGGTCTTTGCCCACTAAAATAACGGCTAATTTAGGGCGTTTATTAGAATTTGAAACAATACTATGGATTTCATGTTTTAGGTTTTCTTCTATAGAGCAAGCTAATGCTTGTCCATCTAGCAAAACACAGCCCTTGTCTGCCATATTGGCTATCCTTTAAATACAATTAAAATTAAAATCGCCTTATTTTAGCAAAAATTATTCTATTAGCCAAAATTTACTTGCAAGCATTATGCAAGATTTCAGCCCTAATGGCTAGGATTTCTTCAGCACTTTGCTCTAAGGTATTAAATGAAATGCTATAGGAACTAGGAGATTTTTTATAAACTAAATCATAATATTTTGTCGTTAGGATTTCAGCAATTTTTTCTAAATCTCTATGCTCCCAAAGGTTTTTTAAATCTTGAAAAATAGCCCTAGTGGTATAGGGTTTAATGGTGTTTAGCGCTTTATTAAAAACATCATCTCTTAACTGAGAGTACATGCTAACCAAGCGCTTAATGCGTGATTCTAAGGGAGCGTTAACAAAAATGGTATAAGGGGAATTTTGATACGCATTAAAAAGGGGACTAGGGATAACTAGACCTCCAAGGGCTTTTGGCTCTTTTTCTATCATTAAAAGAGGCTCATCTTTTTTTAATTTGATTTCATTATACAAGAGATTTTCAAACATCTTTTGAGTGGGGCGTTTAGCGTTTGTGGGGTTACCAAAGCTAGAGCCATAGTGTTTGGCTAGATTTTCTAAATCAATGCTAAAAGAAGAAAAATATTCAATAAGCTCTGTTTTGCCACAACCTGTTAAGCCATCTAATACAATTAATGGCTTGTTGAATGGCTTTTTTAGCTCATTTAAAACTAAGTTGCGGTAGGTTTTATAGCCCCCTTCAAGCTTTTGGACTTGAAAGCCAATCTCTTTTAGAATAATGCCAAGAGCAGAACTTCGCTTACCCCCTCTAGCACAATAAACTAAAATTTTGTTTTTGTGCTTTAGGGGAGTGTTTTTGTCATTGAGACTATTTTGTAAATAGTGTGCGATATTTTGGCATGCTAGGCTTGAGCCTAAAATTTTTGCTTTTAAGGGGGATTCTTGTTTGTAAATTGTGCCAATAAGCGCATGCTCTTCATCATTAAAAACAGCAAAATTTAGAGCATTAGGGATATGAGATTCTTCAAATTCCTTTGGGGTTCTTGCGTCTAAAAAAACATCAAAATTTTCTAAATTCTGTGTGGTTTGCATAATTATTATGGCTTTTTAGGGATAAGTGGTTGCTCATAGAGTAAATACCAGCTAAGAGCTGTTAGATACTCTAGCTGTTGATAGAGTTTGGGGGCTGTTATTTTATCCTCTTCTAATGCTTTAGAATTATTTAGATAGCGAAAGCCAAAAGTTGGGTTGTAAAAGTAACGATTTGTTGCAATGGCTTCAAAGCCTAGGGCGTAATTAGGGTGGTTTGGTGGAGTTGTAATGTTATTAGAAAACAAGGGCTTTCCAAAACTCACAAACTTAAAATCTTTAGGGGCGACTAATTCCATAATGGTTGGGGCAATATCTAAATGCGAACCCACTTCACTAATCATTTTAGGTTTTAGAGTAGGGGCATAGAGAATAAGTGGCACTGATTTAGTCATATAAAGGTCGTTTTTAGCATATTCATAACTTCTATCAAAATGGTCTCCTGTGATAATAAAAAGCGAGTTAGGGAATTTTTGACTAGCTTTTTTAATGAAATCTACCACCACCTTATCATACCAATAGATATGCCCTAAGAAATTAGCATCAGGCAAGTTATCAGTTTTAGGGGTTTGTTTTACAAAATTTTCTATTTTTTCTGTTGGCACATTAAAGGCTTTAAGATTCACATTTCTTGTTACATGGTTGCTTAAGGTCATTATCATGCTAAAGGTTTTTTCATTAGAGTTTGTATTGTCTATAATATAATCAAATAGTATATTATCATGCACACCCCAATTACTTTCTATAGGTTTTGGATAGGGCTTATTTTTAGCATATTCTAAAAGATGCGTGTTAAAATAGAGCGCATCAAAACCTTGTTTTTTGGTAAAACTATCTAGCTTATTCCAAATCCCACTACCCGCATAATAAAAATTGTTTTTAAAGCCTAAAGCTTTCATTTGATTGCCAATAGCCATAGGGAAGCTAGGTATAGCAACCCCAGAGTTTACTAGATTATTATCATTAATATAGGGTAAGCCCGTAATTTGCGCATCCAGGCTTTTAACGGTTCTAGGGGCGCTCTCAATAAAAGTAGGGAGCAAAAACCCATGCTCACTTTTAGCTAAATTTTGTAAGGCACTTGTTAAACCTAGACTATCAAATTTCTTATCAAAATGCCATGAGCTTAGAGATTCTGAAATAATATAAAAAACATGTTCAATTTTTTGATTAGATGTGTTGTGGCTTGTTTGAGCAAGCAAATCATAGAGATTATAGGGAGGGGCTTTTTGGATATTAAAATATTTTTGCACCACTTCTATTAAGGGGGTTTTAGTAAAATTACTTAATTTAAGATTATGACTACGCCTATAATTACGCACCACTAGATAAAAACTGCGAAAGGCTCCGGGTGTAATTTTGCGTAAGAATGGGTCTCTAACAGGCTCTAAGTGAAAATCTAAGCTCGCTCCCACAAAACTAAATTGTGCGTTAATGTATAACATCTGCGTGAGTGAAAAAAGAATGAATAGAATAAAGGTTTTAAGAGGTTTGGTTTGATTACAGCTTAAAGAAGAATACCAAGAAATCGGTTTGACAAAAAGGGTTTTTTGAAGTCTAAGATAGGTTAGTGAAATGAGAATTGAAAGTATTATAAAAATAATAAAACTAGAGATAATAGGATACTCGCCGCTTAATCCCATGCTTAAAAGCGTGAGTTTATCTTCAAACAATACTTCTAGCAAATTTTCATCAAAGACATTGCCATAAATGCCATAATAAACAACATTAGCAATGTTAAAGAATAAAATAACAGCAACACAAAAACAAGCAAAAAAGTTAAGCATTTTGTTTTGAAGTTTAGCGTTTAATAGTCCAAAAAGTCCTACTATCATAAAGATAATTGCCATAGCTGCTACCACACGATTATCGTATTTGCCCCCATCTAGCACTACTTTGATAATATCACTTAAAGTGGCATTTTCTATGGCTTGCTTATAATAACCTGTATAGAGGATAAAAACAATGCGATTAAGAACAAATAACAAACTCATAAAAAAGGTAAAATAAAAACCTTTTAAAAAGAGTTTGGATAGTGGCTGTAGTAAAGTTTTCATAAGCGCTATTATAGCCTTTTTCTAAAATTATATAAAGCATTAAAGCTTGTAAAAATAAATAAGGGTAAATCAAATAAAGTATCTAAGATTTGAAAATAATTAAGATAGGGCAATAAGGCACTAGCAAGAGAGAGTAAGCTTAAAAATCCTAGAAAAGCATTATTTAAAAATAAACAAATACAAAAAATCCCTGCAAATACTATTGACATGTAGAAGTGATGATAAATGGAAAAAGGCAAGAAACCTAAAATATCAACCAATAGCAAAAGGCTAAAAATAATCATTATAAGATTAGAATAAAAGTCTTTTAGGGGAGGGGTTTTTAAAAGATTCAAAGAAAAAGCTATGTAGGAAAGGGCTAAAAGAATGCTTAATATACTTAAAGAAGATGTAAAGCTTAATATCCATTGATTAAGTGATAAATGATAAATAATAGGGATATTAGTTATTAAAAGAATTAAAAGAGAACAAATGATTTTAACTATAAAAGATTTGTTTTTAAATATAAAAAGCAAGCCAGCAAGCCATAGCAATGAAAAAGAAAACGCAAAAATCATGGTTGTAAACTTAAAAGGGAATTGAGATAGGCTAAGTTAAAACGAATGTGGCGAATTGTTTGGCGGTTATAAGTATAAGTAATATCAATAAAATTATTATCAATCAGTGAGCTTGGGTAGCTTACTTCATCTGCTTTGTCTAAAACGCTTAAAGTATGAAAGGTGTTATCATTTTTTAATTGCGAGATAAGCAATTTTTGACGGCGCAAAGAAAGGTTATCGGGATTATGAATCAAATAAAGCGTGTTATTGAGATTGAGTAAATTTAAGGAATCATCTAAATTTTTGAGATTGGTTGGCAAAAGAGATTGCCATTTGGTGGGGGATAGACAAGTTTGTAGCATTAAAGCATTTGAAAAATGATGATTCCTAAAAGCCATAATGGCACACTTTTTATAAGGCGTGATTGAGGGCTGAAGTTGGGCATGAAGTAGGTTTGGGCGAAAAAGCTCTGTGGGATTAGCTTGAAAATCAAATTTGAGCAATAAGGGATATTGACTAGCTAATTCATGGTATAAGGGTAAGATAAAACCGCCATCATCAGTATTTAAAGGTTTGGTGCGCACCAAATGACTTAAATTTAAAAAAGGGCTTAAATGAAGGCTTCTAACTAATTTAAAGGGCTTGTGAATAGAAGGGCTTTCAAGCTGATAGATTTTTGAAGTTGCCCATCCACCCATGCTAACTCCCACTACAAAGAGCAAGATTTTATTTTGATGCCAAAAAAGTAGGGGATTTCCTAGTTTCTTAATGTATTCATGAGCGCTTTTTGAAAGAGTTTCTCTAGTCAAAAGAATAAAAGCCTCGCTCCATTTTTTAGTGTTAGGGTTATAGATATTAGCGTTGATTTGCACATCTTTAGCCCCCTCTCTAGTCCCACTAAAATATGCTACTAAGAGTGTTTTATTAGGCAAGCTAATAAGAGAGCTTGCATGCACCATAGGCGCATTTTTAGGCTTTGGTATATCAAGTTTTGAAAAAAAGGGCTTATTATGAGTAAGTAGGGGTTTATTAGGATTAAAGGTATAGTTAGGGTGTTGGTGTTTATTGATAATAAAAGTTAGAACACTTAAAAGCGCTAATAAAAACGCCAGATTTTTAAGTGTTAAAAGATTTCTTGAATGTTCCAAGAAAGCGTTTCGCCCCCTCTTAAGATAGCAATTTGTTCTTTATGGCAATTGGTGTGTGTTGGCACTTCAAAAGATTTTTTAGAAAGAATGACTTGCTTTTTAGGTAAATTTTCTAAATTATAGATAGCTTTAGCGTTATCACTTACAAAGGCTTGCAATTTTTCTAAAGCGTTATGTTTTTCAAAAAGCTCGCATAATGCAGGTAGTAAAATAGGGGCTGAGAAAATTCCAGCTGGAATGTTATCGCTATGTTTTTTAGAAACAAAATGCGGAGCACTATCTGAGCCAAAAGAAACTTTTTTATGAGCTTTTAAGGCAAGGGATAATAAAGCGTCTTGGTCTTCTTTGGTTTTAATTAAAGGCTTACAAAAACAATGCGGGTTGAGTGCTTGAGATAATAAATCATCTAAGGTCATGCTAATGTGGTGCAAAGTTAGAGTGGCATAGAGATTATTGTATTTTTCAAGCAAAGAAATACTGCGCCTATCACTTAAATGTTCTAAAATAATTTTAAGCTGTGGAAAAGTTGTTGCAAAAATCTCTATAGCCTTATGGCACAAAAATTCTTTATCCAAGCAAAAGCCTTCTTGTTCTGCATGGATACATAGAATAAAGCCTAATTTTTGAGCGTTTTCTAAAATCTCTAAGGTTTTTTCACTCAATAAATTAGAAGTGCCATTTTGAGCGTTTGTAGTCATGCCTTTAGGATAGAGTTTTAAAAGTTTAATACCTTGTTTTTTGGCTAGTTGTAATTCTTCTAAGGTCAAATCATCATTAAAATATAGGCTCATTAAGGGCTTGAAATTGGAAGAATTTTTTAAAATCTCTTTTTTATAATCAAGCGTGATTTGCGTATTAATTAGAGGCTTACTGAGATTAGGCATAATCACTGCTGAACTAAAAGGTATAGAAGAGTAGGGAAGAACCGATTTTAGAATTTCCCCCTCACGCACATGTAAGTGTGCGTCTATTGGGTCATGTAAAGTCAAGCGCAAGATATACCTCCCTAGCGATACATAAAATAACGCACTTTAATACGAATTAGAGTAGTCGTTTTAGGGCGTGGATAATCTTTATAAGCAATTTGAATGGTCTTAAGGGTATTATCATCTAGCATTTTATATTCAGAGCCAATAATGATTTTAAGACCGCTAATATCACCATTAGGATGCAAGTAAAATTCTACTGCATTTAATCCATCTTGTCCTAAATAAGCTGCAGCTGAGGGGTATTCTAAATATTTTTGTGTGATACGCCCAATTTCACGCAAATTGCTTTTGATGAAGTCTTTTTCAGCAGTGCCTAAATCACCAAATTCTTCCCCATATAAATCATCAATATCTTTTCTAGTTTGTTGGTCTAACCCTTTGTTATTGTCATTTCTTGCTTGTTGTGGAGGTGTAGTTTCTGTAGGCAAGAAAGAGAGTTTGTTGGGGTCAAACTTCTTCTCAACAGGTTTTTTCTCAACCTTTTTTTCTACTTTTTCAATTTTTTTCTCTTCTACTTTTTCCACTTTTTTAAGCGCTTTGTGGTGAGTGGGCTTAGGCTTAGGCTTTGGTTTGGGCTTAGGCTTAGGCTTTGGTTGAGGCTTAGGTGGTGTAGGAGGTGTGGGTGGGGTTGGTGGTGTAGGGGGTTGCTTTGGACCAGATAGAGTTGGCTTAGGTGCACCGGGTTGGTTCTTGGTAGGGTCTTGTGAATGCCCTCTTTTTAACACAAGCAAATTGCTAGGGTCAACTTTTACTAATTTTGGTTTGCTTTGAGCTTGTGAGACATATTGGAACAAGAAATAAATCAGTGCATGGAGCAACACAGATAAAATAAAAGAGAGGAAAAAATTCCTATTAGAATAGTCAACGGGGTCAAAATTACGCCCTAATTTAGGTTGATTAGAGGCATTATCAAGAGAATTATTTTTATTAGAATCAAAATCATGTTCTAATTCAGTCTGTGTTTTAGAAGTATCTAGCATATAAATTTCCTAATTTTGAATTCTTAACATTAAGTTCAGCTTCTTTAATAAGAGCTTCTTTAGAGGGTTTAATATTAGTTTTTCCCAAAAGCAAACTGTGTTTATCACTAAGCAACACTAAATAACGCTCCCATTCTATATCTATAGAAATAATTTTATGGCGTGCATCAATTTGTTTTAGGGTATTTATCTCTAGTTTAGAATTTTTAGCTAGAGAGGATTCTTTAGGGGTAAACTTTTTCTTAACAAAATATAAAACACCTAGTAGGGCGAGAATAACTCCTAATGCCTTATAGGCATGGCTTAAATCTAAGGGGGCTTTCAAACCAAGCGAACTTAGAGGGCTTTCTACATGCACTTTAGGTGTTTCTAATACTTGGTGTGCTTTGGGTGTTGTAGAAACCGCAGAAAGTGTAGGGATAGACTCCTTTGGTGCTATGGGTTCTTTAAGCTCTATTTGAGGTTTTTTTTGAGGTGTTTGAGAAATAAGGCTAAATCCTTTAGGAATAAACAAAAAGCGCACTTGTTTAGAATCCTTACTCCTTGATGCTTGGATTTCTAAATCTAGGGGAGTTGTTGTTTTTTGTGATAAAAGATACAAATCGTTTTGATAAGAAAAAGCCTCTAAAGATTTCAAAGAGGCAAGAGAAAAATCCATTGTTTTTTTAGAATCCATACCAACACCTTTTAATACAATGACTTTTTGCCCCTCAGCCTCCATAATTTTTGGAGTTGTATCTAAGGGTTTTTCAAAGATAAGTGTGGTTTGCACAGCTTTTAAGAGAAGAGTGGGTGTGGGCGTTTGTGTAGTTGGATTAGGCAAAATATCTATAAGGGTATTTCGCCAATCAACAAGCTTAATAGGGGTGTTATCTTTCAATGATAATGGCTCTGTGTCATTAGCTAATAACATCAATATTGCACTCAACAACAAAGATAAAAATCTCATGAATTTTTAGCTAGATAATACACAATGGCATTAGAATCAAGAATTTCGTTTAAACGAATTGCTAAATTACGCTCAAATACCATGACTTCGCCCTTGCCTATAACACGCCCATTTACAAAGGTATCTACACTCTCTCCTGCTGGTTTTTGCAAATCAATCACTGAGCCTTTTTCAAAGCGCAAAATTTGCAATAAAGGGATTTGTGTAGAACCCAACTCCGCACTAAATACCACTTCCATATCCAATAACCCCTTGTAGTCATCAATAAGTTCTTCTAAATAAGTTGAAAGTTCAAGTTCTTTTTCTTTGTGTGCTTTCTCTTTATTGATGTTTTCTAACTTATTAGACTCTGGTGTTTCTGGCATGGAAATTTACTTCTTTCAAGAAAATTAAGTTTTGCTCTGACTCTAAAGCTTAATAATACTATAATTCTTGCAATAAATAAAGTTATTAAGCCTTAAAACTTTCTTTAGAGATACAAAATTCTTGTAAAAAACATTTTTCACATAGCGGATTTTTAGCTTTGCAAGTATAGCGTCCAAATAAAATAAGGGCATGATGAAGTTTGCCTAGTTCGGTTTCAAAAAGTGTGCTTAAATCATTTTCTGTTTTTGTGGGTGTATTGGCTTGGCTCAAGCCTAAACGATGAGTTGTGCGAAATACATGAGTATCTACCGCCATACAATTGGCATTAAAACATACTGATAGCACTACATTGGCGGTTTTTTGCCCTACACCATTTAGAGTAATAAGTTCATTTTGGGTAGAGGGAATATTGCCATTAAAATCTTTCACCACTTTTTGAGCCATTTTAATAAGGTTTTGACTCTTAGTGTTGTAATAAGAGATAGATTTAAGCAATTCTTTTAACCCTTCTAAGTGTGCTTGAGCTAAATCATATATGGTGGGATAAATCTCAAAGAGTTTTGGGGTTACAAGATTTACTCTAGCATCAGTGCATTGTGCGCTTAAGATTGTAGCTACGAGTAGTTCATAGGGGTTTTTATGAACTAGCTCTGTGGTAAGATTGGGATAATGTTCTAGCAGTAGTGCTTTGATTTTTAGGGCTTTTTGATAGCGTTTGGTTTTTTTTAAACTCATAGATTTTATCTCATTATAGGGGTTTGACTATCAAGCATTGAGCCTCATGCACTCTTAGGGCAATTTGAGTGTAATTGATAGCAATAGAAAGGGTAGCTTTTTGCATAGAATGGTGTAGAAGAGTGCATTTTACTCCTTTAAAAATGCCAAAGGATAGAAAACGCTTTTTAAGTGCCTCATCACAATGAGTAATTTCTGTAATTTCATATTTTTGGTTTTTTTGAGCTTCATTAAGTGTCATTATTATTTCCTTTCTTTTTCTCTAATATTCTTTTTGATTTCGCCCACAATCACATCAATAGGTGTAAAGATTCGGCGTAAGATTTTTAAGGGGGCTTGCGCAATATCTTTAGCTAGAGTAATTTTAGTGGTGGGGTTATCTAGTGTGCCTTTCACGCTTACATTGGTAGAAATCTTTCCATTTTTACCTAAAATGAGATAGCCTACAATAGGAATATTGCTAATGACATTACTCAAGGCTTTGATGGTGGAGATTTCTAGGCTTAAATCTAGCTTATTTCTATCTAATTCTATAATACCATTGCCTGCAATATCTAGTGTTTTTCCAATGATATTAATTTGTTCTAATCCTAAGTATTGTTTAGTAACCCCAAAAACAATAGAACCCTTTTTAATATCATAGCCATTAGCACCCCAATGAGGGTTTTTAAAAACGATAAGTGAGGGAATAGTATTGATGAGATTAACCATGTTTTGCATAAGGGCAAAGTTTTTCAAGCTAGTGTTTTGGACTTTTAGTTCGCCATTAAAAACTTGGTCTTTGAAAGCCCCAATGAGCGTGTATAATCCGCCATCAACAAAATCTTTTTGCAAAACCGAGTTAATAAAATCCCCACTGAAATTATGCGCCTTAAGATATAAAGCTCCATGCACTAAATCTGCAAAAATCATGCCATTTTTATAGTTGCCATCTACTTTCACTCTATTGTCTTGAGCGACAATATCAAGGTTTTCTAAGGGGATAGGCATTTTTTTATACACTAAAACTACATCTTTAGCTTGAATGTGTGTGGCAATAGGAATGATTTTG
The DNA here is from genome assembly GCF_000259255.1 of Helicobacter cetorum MIT 00-7128. Classification (NCBI taxonomy): domain Bacteria; kingdom Pseudomonadati; phylum Campylobacterota; class Epsilonproteobacteria; order Campylobacterales; family Helicobacteraceae; genus Helicobacter; species Helicobacter cetorum. Next base: position 1,339,427 of record NC_017737.1, on the reverse strand, counting down.
CGTGCTTTTTCATAGCGTTGTTTAGCGGCAATAAAGATATCTTCATCATGAATTTCTTTTTGAGTGGGTTTTTCTCTACGCTCTTTTGAAAGCATTTTAACAATGGCTGGCATTTTGCTATCTAAAAATTCGTCAATATTAAAATCAATATTATTAATGGCAATATTTTTGTTATCACCCTTAATAACTACAGAAACATTTTTATCAGGGGTATAGACATGGATTTCATCTTTATTGATAGAGCCAAGCAAAGAAAGGGTATTAATATGTGTTCCGTCTGCATAATAGGCGGGTAAATTAACCTTTAAATCTTTAGCCAAAAAGTCTATATTTAAAAAATTGCTTGTAGAAACTTCTAAAGAGCCATCTTCTAAAGTGAAATAGTTCATAATGGGGGAGTAAGGCTTAATTTTTTTCAAATCCTTAATTCTAAAAAAATAAACGCTATTTTTTAGTTCGCCTTCTAATAAAAGCTCAGGAACACTCCATTGTATGTGGTTTGGATTAGAGAAATCAAAATTAAAAGAGAGGCTTTTAAGAGAATCTTGTGTGGCATAAAAGACATTTTTGCTGAATTTATCCTCGCTTTGAGCCTTAATGGTGTCTATGATTTTTCTTCTAAAAACTTCAGAGTGTTCGCCCGCTTGGATAATGGTATGCAAGCTTTTTAAATCTAAAGCAAAGCTAGGCAAAATTTCATCTTCGGCATTACTCAAGCTATAAGAGCGCATATTAATATTATTGTTGGTATTGAGTTGGATTTTATGCACTTTAGAGTCTAAGGCAAGCTTTTTTTTGTGAATATCTAAAGCGATTTTTGTATCTAAATCCAACATGTTTTCGTAGCGAGTATGGATAGTATCTATATAGATATATTGATATTCTGGTGTAATATCTAAATCAATATTAGCGCTTTGAGTATAAAGAGGGACATGATAGAGCATAAACCCCCCCTCTTGTAATTCTATATTGCCTTGAATGCTAAATAAGGGGGCTGTATTTTTCAAAAATTGCAAAGTAAGCTTTAAATTTGCGCTTGATGGGGTGCTAATCTTATCTAAAGGCAGAGCAATCTTATACGCACTCAACAAATCTTTAATGGTATCACCATAATAATTGGGCGTATTTCTTAAAAAAATCTCCAATCTTGATGCCTCTAGCATGTTGGATAGAACAGCACTAGAGCCGGATAAATCCATAGTTTCGTAAGTGATTTTTTGGGGCTCTATAAGGAGTTGCTTATTTTGAAGTAAAAGTTCGGTTTTATTAATTTTAATAGGCGATAGTCCGTCGTTAAAGACCACAGAAGTATCAGTAAGAGTGGCTTTAATGCGAGAATTTTCTAAGAGCGAGGGGAGTAATTTGCCCTTGGCTAAATTAGCCCTAATCAAAGCGCTATCAATTTTTAAGCCCGCAAATTGGATTTTATCAAAAATCCATGTTTTTAGTTTTTTTTGGGATTGTTTTTGAAAAAGGGGTTTTAAAAAAGCAATGCTTTTCATCTTAGAGGTGTTAGCTTTTAATTCTATGGTTTTTAAATCAGTTAACCCTTGTAAATAAAGCGTAGCACTTGGCTCATCTAAAGGCTTAATCATAAAATTAAACGCCATTTTTTTAGCTTTGGGAGAATAATGGGCGTTGCCATCTACTTGAACTTTCATATCCTTAAAAAGCAAGTTGATAATCTTAAGTTTGATATTCTTATTATCTTCTAAAGAAAATTCGCCTTTAATTCCGGGAAATTCTAGCTCATATTTATGCCCGTCAAAAAAAACACGAGCTTTATTTTGGGCATCAAGCACGATTTCTTTAATTTTAAACTTTTCAAAATATGAGACCGCCCAAATACCATAGCGAATACCCTTGATTAAATCGCTAACATCTAAATGTTTATTGCTATTAGGTCGTTTCTTTAGGAGTGAAGAAAGGTCAATACTATCAATATTTAAAGAAAGTTTATTGTCAAGCTTTAGGTATAATTCAGATATATTAAGTTTTCCAATTTTTAAATTTTGTATATGAAGACCATTAGAAAGGGTTTTGTGTATGGCACATAAGAGAGTAAGCACTACAACAAAAAGAATAACAACATTAAATACTTTCTTAGATGCGTGTTTTCTTGCTTTCATTTCCATTCTTTTTTATCTAAGTATACCAATTTCTTCTAAGAAAATCATTGTTGTGCCATCTGGTTCTTTAAATAAAGTGCTTAAATCTTTACAAGATGATGGTATAGATATTAATCAATTAGATAAAATTTTATTGAAACTTTTTGGCTTGCCTAAAAAGGGCTACATTGATATGGGGGCTAGTGTTTTAAGAAAGGGAGACTTTTTAGCGCATTTAGTAGAAGGAAAAATGGCAAGCAAAAGCATTACCTTAATTCCGGGCGAGACACGCTATTTTTTTACTCAAGCTTTGAGTGCAACTTATAATATAGAAGTAGAGCTTTTAAATTTAGCCTATGAAAGCGTTGCGCCACGATTAAATGGGCAAGTTCTAGCTGATGGCGTTATTTTCCCAGATACCTATAGTTTGCTCTTAGGTCAAGATGCTAATAGGATTATGCAAACTCTAGTCAAACAATCTATGAAGAGGCATGAGACTTTAAGCAAAGAATGGCTTGGATATTATCACAAAGAAGAATGGTTTGAAAAAATTATCATAGCCTCCATTGTGCAAAAAGAGGCGGCCAATATTGAAGAAATGCCTGTTGTTGCAAGTGTGATTTTTAATCGTTTAAAAAAGAACATGCCCTTGCAAATGGATGGGTCTTTGAATTATCAAGAATTTTCGCATACCAAAATTACCAAAGAGCGTGTGAGAGAAGATAACACTTCATATAACACTTATAAATTCAAAGGCTTGCCTAAAAATCCTGTAGGAAGTGTGAGTATAGAGGCTATCAAAGCGGTTATTTTTCCCAAAGAAACCAATTTTTTATACTTTGTTAAAATGAAAAATAAAAAACATGCTTTCAGTGCGACCTATAAGGAGCATTTGAATAATATTAAGATTTCTAATAATCATTTTTAAAATTAAGATTAAAAATATCTTTTCTTGTATAGAAATGGTAAAAAAGTGTTAAGTATTTTCTCATTTTAATTTTCTGTTCTTATTGTTGGCTAATTTTAGAATTTATTTAACAAGCCTTGCTACAATCTTAAGCAAAATTTTGATTGTTAGAACCTTTTTAAATTTAGGGTTTTTAGCATGAAGGAGATTGAATGGCTAAAATGAGTGCGCCTGATGGGGTTCCTGTTTGGGTGAATGAAGACCGCTGTAAGGGTTGCGATATTTGTGTTTCAGTATGTCCTGCTGGGGTTCTTGGTATGGGTATTGAAAAAGAAAGAGTCCTTGGAAAAGTAGCAAAAGTTGCTTATCCAGAGAGCTGTATAGGTTGCACGCAATGCGAGTTGCACTGCCCTGATTTTGCGATTTATGTGGCAGATAGGAAAGATTTCAAATTTGCTAAGGTTTCAAAAGAGGCAGAGGTACGCCGTGATAGAGTTAAAGAAAATCACTACATGCTTTTAGAAGAGACTATTTTAGAAGGGAGAGGTAAGTAATGCGTGAAATCATATCTGATGGAAATGAGTTGGTAGCCAAGGCTGCTATTGAAGTGGGGTGTAGATTTTTTGGGGGTTATCCTATTACGCCTAGTTCGGATATTATGCATGCGATGAGTGTTGCGTTGCCTAAAAATGGCGGACATTTTATCCAAATGGAAGATGAGATTAGTGGGATTAGCGTGTCTTTAGGGGCAAGTATGAGCGGAACTAAGTCTATGACTGCAAGTTCTGGTCCGGGCATTTCATTAAAGGTGGAGCAAATTGGCTATGGCTTTATGGCAGAAATCCCATTAGTGATTGTTGATGTTATGCGTTCAGGCCCATCAACTGGAATGCCAACACGAGTGGCACAAGGTGATGTGAATTTCTTAAAGCACCCAATCCATGGGGATTTTAAATCAGTTGCACTCGCTCCTGCTAGTTTACAAGAGGCTTATACAGAGACAATTCGTGCGTTTAATCTAGCTGAAATGCTTATGACTCCAGTATTCTTGCTTATGGATGAAACCGTTGGGCATATGTATGGTAAGGTGCAAATCCCTACTTTAGAAGAAGTGCAAAAAATGACTATTAATCGTAAGGAATTTATGGGCGATAAAAAAGACTATAAGCCTTATGGAGTAAATCAAGATGAGCCAGCCGTTTTAAATCCTTTCTTTAAGGGCTATCGCTACCATGTTTCAGGCTTACACCATGGACCTATTGGCTTTCCTACTGAAGATGCTAAGATAGGTGGGGATTTAATGGATAGATTGTTTAATAAAATTGAATCCAAGCAAGATGTTATCAATGAAAATGAAGAAATGGACTTAGAGGGTGCTGAAATTGTCATTATTGCCTATGGTTCTGTTTCTTTAGCGGTTAAAGAGGCTTTAAAAGATTATAAAAAAGAGAGTAATCAAAAGGTTGGTTTCTTTAGACCCAAGACCTTATGGCCAAGCCCTAACAAACGCTTGAAAGAAATAGGGGACAAATACGAAAAAATCCTTGTGATTGAATTGAATAAAGGGCAATATTTAGAAGAAATTGAAAGAGTTATGCAAAGAAAAGTGCATTTCTTTGGTCAGGCAAATGGGCGCACTATTTCGCCTAAACAAATCATCGCAAAGTTGAAGGAGCTTTAAAATGGCGTTTAATTATGATGAATACTTGCGTGTGGATAAAATGCCCACTTTGTGGTGCTGGGGCTGTGGTGATGGCGTGATTTTAAAATCCATTATCCGCACTATTGACGCACTAGGTTGGAAAATGGATGATGTGTGCTTGGTGAGTGGGATTGGTTGTAGTGGCCGCATGAGTTCGTATGTAAATTGCAACACTGTTCATACTACACATGGTAGAGCTGTAGCGTATGCGACAGGGATTAAATTAGCAAACCCTAATAAGCATGTGATTGTGGTTTCTGGTGATGGCGATGGCTTTGCGATTGGGGGTAATCACACCATGCATGCATGCAGAAGAAACATTGATTTGAATTTTATCTTAGTGGATAATTTCATTTATGGTTTGACTAATTCTCAAACTTCGCCCACCACTCCAAATGGCATGTGGACGGTTACGGCTCAATGGGGAAATATTGATAATCAGTTTGACCCATGCGCTTTAACCACAGCTGCGGGAGCTAGTTTTGTAGCTAGAGAGAGTGTGTTAGACCCTCAAAGATTGGAAAAAACTTTAAAAGAGGGCTTTTCGCACAAGGGCTTTAGTTTCTTTGATATTCATAGCAATTGCCATATTAACTTAGGGCGTAAGAATAAAATGGGCGAGGCCGCTGATATGCTAAAGTGGATTGAAAGCCGATTAGTTAGCAAGCGCAAATTTGAAGAAATGAGCCCTGAAGAAAGAGAGGGTAAATTCCCTACTGGTGTCTTAAAACATGACGCTAACAGGAAAGAATATTGTGAGGCGTATCAAGAGATTATTGAAAAAGCACAAGGAAAGAAATAATGGAAGCACAATTAAGATTTACAGGCGTTGGGGGGCAAGGCGTATTATTAGCTGGAGAAATCTTAGCAGAGGCTAAAATCGTAAGTGGTGGCTATGGAACTAAGACTTCTACTTACACTTCCCAAGTGCGTGGAGGGCCTACTAAGGTAGATATTTTGCTAGATAAAGATGAAATCATTTTTCCTTATGCTAAAGAGGGCGAGATTGATTTCATGCTTTCAGTCGCACAAGTGAGTTATAATCAGTTTAAAAGCGATATTAAAGAGGGGGGCATTGTTGTTATTGACCCTAATTTGGTAACGCCTACTAAAGAAGATGAGGAAAAATATCAAATTTATAAAATCCCCATTATTAGTATCGCCAAAGATGAAGTGGGTAATATTATCACACAATCTGTAGTGGCGTTAGCCATTACCGTGGAGCTTACAAAGTGTGTGGAAGAAAATATTGTGTTAGATACCATGCTTAAAAAAGTTCCCGCAAAAGTCGCCGAAACCAATAAAAAAGCCTTTGAAATTGGTAAAAAACATGCTTTAGAGGCATTAAAAGCAAGAGGCTAAGGGATTTTATTTTTCTTGTTTTTAGCTAGAGCAATCTTTGCTCTAGCTCTCTTTTAATGAGTTTTTTATATCATTCTTGCTTAAAAATACATAGCTTTTAATTACATATAATATAATTCTAATATCCTTAATTTTTTGCTTATTTAATGGTATTTTGGTAAAACATTTTAATAAAATCTTAATGGCTTTCATAGAGCTTTTATGGGGGTGGGTTATAGATTGCAAACTTTAATACTAAGAAATTAGCCCATTAAAAAATAAGCTTGTTTTTTAATACTTAATGGTAAATTAAGCTTTATATAAAATGGCAAACTCAATGCTAAATCATTCAAAATCTAAGAAAGGAGGATTTTTGAGACTAAGGGTTTTAGGAAAGTATTGCACAAACAAATCCAAAAACACTTTTTCGCCAAAGAAATCTCCAGCAATAGTTACTTCTTCTATACTAAAATTCTGTGCGTTATCCCAAATGAAGTTTCCTAAAAACTCCGCTAAAGAATCTAAAATACCAAAACTCAAAGTTTCATTATCCACGCCAGCTAACCTAAAACTCATCGCACTATGAATAATCTTTGAAAAGTTTAAAGCCATTTTAAAAGAGTTATCATTAATAATTTTATAATCAATCCTAGGGCCTTTAGGGCGTAAAAATTCTTTAGCCAAAGATACAATGCTGTGCGTTTTAAAACTATCGCTATAGCCTAAAACAAACCCTAAAATTTGAAAAAACTCTAATAAATTCACACCCACTAGCTGATGATTAGAAAGCTCTATTAAACGCTCATAAAGATTAGGGAATTTAATGGCGTAGTTTTGTAGCATTTTAGACGCTTTTTCATCTTGTTTGAGAAGATTAAAAATTCCATTTAAATCAAAATTAATATTTAAAAGCGTTTTTAAAGAGTTATTAGCATTTAATAATAATCTTGTAGGGTGTTTGAAACTAAGATATAGGACAATAGAATGTGAAGTCGTGCTTAAAAACTCTATTTCGTTTTTAAAATGGGTGGTTGTTAGGTTATTTTCTAGCACAAAGTTTTTAGTGGGAGTGATTAAGCGATTAGGGGTGTTAAAAAGCGTTTTGTAATCTAAAAGCACTTCTTTAAAATAGTGTTCATGCACAAAGACAAAATCTATATTTTCATCTTGTAAAATTTGACACAATAAATTTAATATAGGGTCATAGGGTAGTTGAATCATCACTTCATTATTTTTAAAAGTATCTTTAAACACGCTTTTTAAGGAGGCTTTGATACAAGGTTTTTCTAAGCTTGCTAAATATTTAGCGTCTTCTAAAAGTAATTTGGTGCAGGTTAAAACGCTAGAAAGAGAATTAAAAATTACCTTTTGAGAGGGCTTTTTTAAAGAAAGGCATAGCTCTCCCCTAGAAGTGTGAATAGGGATAATATTTTGTGTTTTAAGCTCTTCTTTTAATTGTGTCAAACTTTCTACAAGCTCTTTAGGACTATGAATGGCATTTTGATTAAAAGTGATGTTTTTAACCAAGTCTAGAGTAGAAGCATAAAAAGATGAGTTCCTATCTAAAAAATCTTTATGCTCTTTAGCGTTCATAAATAAGGGCTTTGAAAGGCTAGTATTTTTAAAAAGATTTTCATCTAAAGTTTCTGTATTTTCATTTAAAGACAAAAAGCTAAAATCTAAAGAAAAGGGCAAGACTTCACTCAGTTTTTGAGCAAATTCTAAGGTAGTCTCAGCACTTGCTTGAAGATAAAAAGAAGTTATTTTATCTTTATAGGTGCTATAAAAACTCGCTTGTAAATTCAATGCCATTTGCTCTAAAAGGGGCATAAAAACTAAGTTCGTTGCTTCATCAACACATTTAAAAAGAAAGACAAAACCCATTCAAAAGCCCTTGTAAGAAAGTTCAGCAATATTCTCTAAGGCAATATTATCAATGCGTTGCATTGTTACTCCCCATGTTTTTAATTGTGTTTCTATGGCTTTTAAGGCTGTGTTTAAAGCGTTTAAAATTTCTTTTGAAAGCTTGAAAGTCGTTTCACTTCCTATCACAAAAGGCACAAGCCCCACAATAAAAGTCTTAGGCAAATCCCCTAAAAACTCCGTAAGCCTTAGAGTGTGTAGCATTTCTACTTCATGTGCACTCCCAGCCCATGTGATTTCTCTAGGAGCGTGATTAAAATCAAAAGCATAGACTGAGCCTATCTCAACATCTTTTGCACTCACACAATCTAAAATCAAAACCTTTTCATACGAAGTGATTAAAGGAATGAGTTGTTGAGCCATAGTCCCCCCATCTACAATATCTATAGAAGGCGAAAAAGAAAAATTTCTTTTGAGATAGTGGGCTAAGTGCACCCCAATACCCTCATCGCCAAAAAGGATATTGCCAATGCCTAGAATTAGGATTTTGCTCATTCTTTGGTATAAGTGTAGCCATTAACCATTGCATCAACCCCAGAGCCTTTATATCTAATAGAATGGAAAAACACCATATAAACATGCACCGGAACAAACAAGATAAATCCCCAAGTCGCTAAGTGGTGGATAAAACGCACATTAGCTAACCCCCCACAAAGCACTTCAAACCACCCAAATATATCGCCTAGAATAACCCCTAAGCCTGAATGATATACATGAGAATACAGCACTACGCCACTTAAGCTAACTAAAATCATCAATGCTATTAAGAATAGATACGCTACAAACTGCACCGGATTGTATGCTCCATGATGAGCGGGGGAATTGCTAAGAAAAAAATACGCTTTAATTTGATTAAGCCATGTTTTTAAGCTAAAAACTTGCGCCAAGCTCGCACGCTCCAACAAGCTCCCTTTATCAAAAAAGAAAAGATAAATCCTAAAACATAACGCACTAATGAGCAAAAATCCAAACATAATATGAAAAGAGCGGATATAAGCTTGTAAAAAATACATCTCTTTATAAAAACTAGATTTAGGTTGCAAAAAAGGGTAAGCAATATAAAACCCCGTAGCAATCAAAATAAAAATGCTTATGGCTCTAACCCAATGAAAAAAGCGCACAAAGCCCGAAAATTCTTTATGTAAAAGCACTTCTTGGTTTGTCATAGCTTGCTCCTTTTAAAGCATTTTAGATTCTAGCAAAATTAGGCTCTACTTTAAACTCGCCTAAAGACTGCCCCTTAAAATCCATTACATGCACCGAACATGCAATGCAAGGATCAAATGAATGTATCGTTCTAATGATTTCTAAAGGTTGAGTCAAATCATCAATTTTAGTGCCAATCAAGCTCATTTCATAAGCTCCTCTTTGCCCTTTAGAATCCCTTGGCCCTGCATTCCAAGTAGAGGGCACTACGGCTTGATAATTTTCTACTACACCATTTTTAATACGCACCCAATGGCTCAGCATGCCTCGTGGCACTTGACCAATATAACGCCCTTTATATTCTTTATCTTTATCAATTTTATAGGGCGCACAAGTGCTTTTATCGCTCTTTAGATTTTCTATTAAAGCTTTAAAAGCTAAAAGACCATTATCAGCAATCGTTTTAGCCTCAATACACCTTGCCGCCGTTCTGCCAAGCGTAGAGAATAGTGCCTCTAAAGGCAGTTTGCTGTCTTTTAAAAATTTGGTTGCCACTTCGCTAATATAAGGATTTTTTGCTGCTAGTCCTACCACCACCGCACTTAAAGGGCCTACTTCCATAGGCTTACTATCATATCTAGGGGATTTTATCCAAGAATATTTATCTTTGGTATTAAGCACTTTAGTGGGGATTTCCTTACCATGAATGCCAATACTCTCGCCGTCTTTAAAGCCGGTATAATGCGGATTAGTTTGTCCGTCATAGGGGTGGAGCTGTGCCTCTTTAGTGTTTTCATATTGATACCAAGAATGCGTAACTTCTTCTTTAATTAAATTTTCATCAATAGGGTGTAATTTAGAAATATCGCCATCACGCACAATTCCGCTACTCAAAAGGTATTTATCTCTTCCAAGTAGCACTTCTTCATAAGCGATAAAATCTCTCAAGCCACAGCCCTTTAAAACAGATGGCTCTTTAGCAAACATTTCGCCTGCCATAATCAAATCAGCATAATAGGCATGATTGATAAAATGCGCTACTTTTTCAAACTTGCTCTTCCATTCAGCTAATCTTGTAGGGTCTAGTATATCCATAACACTTGTTACACCCCCAACCGTTAGGCTTTGTGGGTGGGGCTGTTTAGCCCCAAAAATAGCGGTCATCTTAGCCGCCTCTCTTTGGATTTCTAAAAGTTTAAGATAGTGGCTTAACACAATTAAGTTTTGCTCAGGGCTTAAATGATAGGTTTTATGCCCATAATAGCCATTATTAAAAGGCCCCAAAGAGCCACTTTTAGCAAAATCACTCAAGCGTTTTTGAACCGCCTTTAATTCGCCCTCACCGGTATTGATAGGATAAGGGGTGTATTTAAAAGAAAGTTTTGAGGCTTTTGAGGGGTCAGCTTTTAAAGCACTTAGTATATCGCACCAATCAAGCCCATGCAAAGTATAGAAATGCACCACATGGTCATGTAAGATAAGACCTATATTCATTAAAGAGCGCACTAATTGTGCGTTTAATGGGGGTGTTATGCCTAGAGCGTCTTCTACTGCAGTAATGCCGGCTTTATAATGCGAATAAGTGCATACCCCACAAATCCTTTGAGCAATAAAGCCCGCATCTCGTGGGTCTCTGCCTTTAATGATAGTTTCTAGCCCTCTAAAAAGCGTAGAAGAAGAAAACGCATCCGTAATGACATTATTGTCATCTACTATGACTTCAATTCTTAAATGCCCCTCAATCCTAGTGATAGGGTCTACTATAATTCTTTTTGACATGTTGGTTTCCTTTATTGCTCTTTATTTTTGATTACTTTAGATAGAAGTGCATGCGCAGTAATGCCAATAGCGGTTGCACTAAGTAAAGTCGTGCCAACTTCATCAGCAACTTTATCGGCCCCCAAGCCATTAAAAGCACTCTTTATAGAGCGATTAGCCAAAGGCTCTTCAAAAGGACTCATTGTATCCCAAAAATTTGGCTCAGAACACCCTATGCAACCATGCCCTGCCCCTATAGGCCAAGAAGTGTGCGAGTTAAAGCGCAGTTTGGAGCAATTATTGAAAGTATAAGGTCCTTTACAGCCTACCTTATACAAGCAAAAGCCTTTTTCTGCATTTTCATCGCCAAAATGCTCTACAAACTCGCCCGCATCAAAATGCCCTCTTCTCTCGCATAAATCATGGATTCTATTGCCATAAGCCCAAGCGGGGCGATTATAGGCATCAAGCTTAGGAAGAGTCCCAAACATCAAGTAATAAAGCACATTACCCACGATATTTTTTTCACTAGGCGGGCAACCCGGCACATTAATAACGGGCTTATCAATAATTTTGTGTAAAGGTTGTGCGTTAGAGGGATTAGGATAGGCCGCTTGCACACCTCCAAAGCTTGAGCATGTGCCTATGGCAAAAATAGCGGCAGCATGCTTAGCTGTTTTTCTGCACTCCTGTGCTCCTGTAGTAGCTTGTGCGCCTTGAGTGAGGAAGTATTCACTGCCTTGTGGGATACCCCCTTCTACCATTAAAATATAATTATCTTTGTGCTTTTCTATAGCCTCATGCAAGCTTTTTTCAGCTTGAAAACCGCTTGCTACCATAATAGTCTCATGGTATTCTAAACTGATGTAATCAAAGATAATACTATCAATGGTTGGGTCAGCACTTCTTAATAAGCTCTCGCTACAGCCGGTGCATTCTGCCATATGTAGCCAAATCACAGGTAGTCTGTTAGCTACTTCTACAGCTTTTAAAGTCAAGGGAGCAAAACTAGCCGGCAAGGCCAAAGTGGCAGTCATAGTGCCAGCCCATTTTAATAAATCACGCCTAGAAATACCGGCGTTTTTAAATTCTTGTTGCAAGTCTTTATACTCATTATGGGCGTTAAATGAGCTAATTAAATTAAGGCGCTCTTCAATTGCTTGATAGTGTTGTTTCTCATTCTCTATAACCATAGACTATCCTTAAAAAATTTCTACTACTCTAAAAAACCATGCTACATTTTAACATAAATACAATTAGCAAAAATTAACAAAAATAAGAAAAGTCTTTATTTGGATAATATTATGAAAAAACATTTTTTAACACTAATTAATGATGAATATTCTAGGTATATATGATTAGAATAGTAAGGTTTGATAAAATATTAAAAATACTAGCATATTTAACCAAATAAGAGAAGTAAGACTCTATCTAAAGCTGGGCTTTAGATAGAAAAGATAGCTTAAAAGGCGTAAATAAAAGCGTTTAAGATTTTAAAACGCATACCCATAAACCCAATATACAGAATAAGGGCGATAGTATTTCACTTCTGTGCCACCACTACTATAATAGGTGTTATAGATAGTAGGGATTTGAACCCCAATTTCAATAGAGTGTTGGTTATGCTTTTTCATATCTTTTTTTAAGATACCAAAGTTCATACGCATGCCCACATCAAAGAGGAATTGAAACTTAGTCGCAGTAACCTTTTTAGTATCTACTTGAACACTCTTAGCTAAAGAGGTGATATAGCTATCTCCAGCTAGTTGAATCCCTGTAAAGAATCCCGCATCAATACTTCTAGAACCAAATGAACGAGAGAACACATTATAGAGTGCGTCTGTTCCTACACCATAAGTGAGTAGATTAACTGTGTTATAGTTGGCACCATTACCTACACCTGCTCCATTATAAGAAAAGAATCCATAGTATCTTAGACCAAAGGCTTTTTTCTTACCAAAGAATTGTTTGTAACCAATCTTAGTGTAAAATCCGCTCATCGCATTAGTTTGCTTGCTATTGCCAGCAGCAAATTGCCCTAGCCATGGGTGGGCTTTGAGGTTATCGTTGGCTTGAACGACAGCATTAAGGGTGTTTTGAGTGTTGGTAATGAGCGCTTTCATTTGCCCTAAAGAGCCGTCATTAAACCTACCTGTTCCTACTGCTTGGGCATTAGTGGGGTTAAACCCTATTTTACCATTAGTAATTGACGCAATTTCTAGGTTTTTTAACGCTTGACTAGAAGTAGAGATAATGCCATCTACAAGACTTGTAAATTCTTGTGTGCTTAGCGTTCCGCTTGCATTAGCAGCATTGAAGTTATTTAATTGCAAGGCAGCCTTAGTGATGCCCTCAATAGCATCAATCGCCCCAACATAAGCGCCCTCAACCATGCTTTGCATAGTAACTTGACCATCTTTTCCATTATAAATGCCACCAAATTCTTTTGAAAGTGCCTCTACAACGGTTGTATTATTTTGATGATTATACCCCTCACCAGAACCCATAGTAATGCCAGCTTTTTGATACGCATCTGGATTTTTTTGCATCCAATATACCATGTATTGGAAGTAAGATTGAACAATGCCAGCTTGTGTAAGTTGCTCAACCAAACCGCCCACTTCTTTGCCATCCTTTTTACAAAGTGGGCTTGGACCCATTGTGGTAATCCCTGAGCATACAAAATTACCAAAATTATGCTCCATTTCTTGTTGTGAAGGATTAGGACCACCATGTCTAGAGGGGTAATTAATCCCTCCTAAAGCTTTAGAAATCCCTTGATATGCGTTAAAAAGAGGCGAACCATTAGGGTTTGGCAATAGCGTAGCAGGTGATAAAACAGCGACTTTGATTAAAGTAGTCATTAGGGTGTTACCTAAAAGTCCAACAATATTTAAGCCTTGTTGAGGAATGGTTTGATAGTCGCCATTGCCCTTAAGGTCAACTTGTGTGTATCCACCATCTAAATGCACGGTAACAGCGCTATTCAACTCCTTAGCCACTTGCATAGCTTGGTATTTATTAGGATTCTTCACACTCTGCACCACTTGACCTAATTCATAACCAAAGGTCATAAAGCCTCCATCTTCTTCAGCACTTAAGGGGCTTAGAGATAAAGAAAGCACTAGGCTTAAAGGGGCTAAAAATTTGATATTGTTTTTAAAATGTTTCACAGAATTTTCCTTGTTAAACTTTGTTGTTGTTATTTTCATCTTTCTTTTCCCCTTTCTTAGAATGAATACCCATAAGACCAATACACGCTATAAGGACGGAAGTATCTCACTGTAGTTCCAGCAGACTTATAATAGGTGTTATAGATAGTAGGCACTTGCACACCAATTTCTACAGTGTGTTGTCTATGGCGCTTAGTCTTTTGACCTAATTTACCAAAGTTCATACGAAAGCCTAAATCAAAGAGGAATTGAAAATGTGTGCTTTGAATATCTTTCTTATTGACATATTGGCTATTTTTCAAAGAAGAGTTAAAGGTCTCTCCTGCTAATTGAATCCCACCAAAGACACCAAAATTCACTGACTTGTTTTGATAAGAGCGTTCAAAGATGTTATAAAGCACATCAGTGCCTACCCCATAAGTGTATAGACCTACGGTATTATAAGTAGATTTAAAGCCAATATTAGCTCCATTATAAGAGAAGAATCCATAGTATCTTAGACCAATATTACGCTTTTTACCAAAGAATTGTTTGTATCCCCATTTGGTATAAAAGCCATTCATAATGTTAGTTTGTCTGCTATTGCCAGCACGAAACTCTGGGAGATAGGGGGTGGATTCTACTTTTTGAATGAGACCAATGAGCTTATCCATAGTATATTGCGCATTGGGAAGTAGAGTGCCTTGTAAGGAGGCGCTATTGTTTTTAATCGTTGAAGTAACACCTCCACAAGCGGTTGAATTCCCTTGGCATCCTACTTGTTGAAGAGCTGTTTGAATGGCAGTAGGGCTTCCATTAGTGGGTTCGCTTGCTTGTTTTAGGGCGTTGGCATTACTTTGTAAGGTATCTAAAGCATTTTGGGCTGTGCTAACGACTTGATTAGCTAAAGAGACCACTTGAGCGTTAGTAAGCGTCTCAGTGTTGTTGGTGGTATTATAGTTTCCTAATGCCTCAATAGCGTCCATAATACCTTGTGTGGCGTTACCAAGAAGTTTGGTTTGCTCTTTTAGGAAGTTTACATAATTGGTGTTATAAACAGATTGAGGGGCAGTTGTGCTACCTTGAGATACTCCTTTGCTATCTTTTTCGCTATATGGAGCGCCATTCCATGTAGTGTGTGGAGTGCTAAGAATGTTATTCATAGCACTTAAGAAAGTGTTGATACTATTTAAGTAACTTAATTCTTGGAACATATGCTCATAAGTGGTGTTAAATGTATCTTTACCAGAGGCTAAGTTAGTAAGAATGGATACGACAGAGTTTTTTTGGTTTGTATTTAACATGCTATTGACAAATTGATAATCAGCATCACTAGAACCCATTCCTCCTACTTGAGCTGTGATACCTTGAAAAGAATACGCCCCTAAGAGTGAATACAAATATTGGGTGAAAGTATTGCCCAATGAGCCTACAATATTAGCGCCTTGATTAGAGCTGAAGTTATTGGTGTAGTTGGCATTCATTTGTGCGGTTAAATAGTCTGCTTGACTTTTCCCCGGGTTTTTAACATCTTGCATGACTTGCCCTAATTCATAACCAACGGTGAAAAAGCCTCCATCATCTTCTGCATGGCTGATAGTTAAGCAAGTGATTGCCACTAAGCTTAAGCGACCTACAAACGATTTGGTTCGTTTAATCATGTGTTCTCCTTAATAAATCGTCTAATTAAAAACTATAGTGCAATCTACATTATTTTCATTACCTCATTTAACAATGATTTACATTATTTAACTTGCATGTAAATGTAAATGTAAATGTAAATGTAAATGTAAATGTAAATGTAAATGTAAATGTAAATGTAAATGTAAATGTAAATGTAAATGTAAATGTAAATGGACTAACGCCTTGCATTTTACCCTTACTGATATTAAACCAAACTTAAATGCTTGTAAATTCCTTATTTGTTTTAGGGTTGTGTAGAT
This sequence comes from Helicobacter cetorum MIT 00-7128, assembly GCF_000259255.1. NCBI lineage: Bacteria > Pseudomonadati > Campylobacterota > Epsilonproteobacteria > Campylobacterales > Helicobacteraceae > Helicobacter > Helicobacter cetorum. Next base: position 1,323,447 of record NC_017737.1, on the reverse strand, counting down.
AGGGAATAAAGGGGGGGTTACTGATTTTTATTCAAGCGATAATTTTTCGCAAGTTTTGTAAGTAATAAGGGCGTTTTTTAAAAAATCTCTCTTAAAAAATTTATCATCAAAATAAAGAGTAAAAAGCAAGCTTTTTTAAAAAATAAAAAACTCTGTTTTTAATTAAAAATTGATTTTAAAAGTATTTGATAAACATTAATTTTATTTTTCTGCAAGCATTCAAGTTAAAATGCTGTTAAATGATTTATATCAAGCGCTTTTTACCATTTAAAATAAAAACGCTTAAAAGCGTTTTTATTTTTAGCTATCCATACACAATAGAGCTAAATAAAAATTTTAGCTAGACTTGCTTAAGCATGTTTATAATTTAATTTAAAAAATGCCTTTGGCATTTTTTATGTTATATAACACCCAAAAAAGAGCCTTTTAAAAAACTACTTTTTATGAGCGAAAGTGTGTGGGTTGCCCTTTTCACCTGCATAACTAATTTTACCATTTACAATATCATACGCTTGACCAAAGCCTTTAACATAGCGCCCTGTTTCAAAATCTAATGCTATGAGATGGAAATCTTGCATGGTGCGAATAGTTTTAATCCCGCCAGCTCCTCCGGTCTTAGCGATAAAAGCGTCAAAGGCTTTATCAAATTCTGCCCCTCTTTCAATAAAGCGCACTTTAGTTTTGTAGCGCAAACGCTTTCTTAAAATGGCTGATTTGGCTTTGCTCTCATCTTCTAAAAACATCACTTCTACATTATTAGGATTATGCTTTAAGCTTTCAAAATGCTCTGCAACCTCACTCACATAGATATAATATTGCTCGCCATCGCTCATCAAGCTTGCATAAGAGCATACTACATGACCATTTGGGTGGAGTGTAGCTAAACAAATAGAATCAAAGCTGTTTTTAAAATCTTTGATTTCTTGCTCTATAGCCTCAAAATCATAGGTTTTTGGCACGCTTTGGCAAAGCTCAATAATAGCGTCTTTGTATTCTCTAGGGTCTTTGATTTCTTTAGTAAATTCAATGCGCAAATTTTTATCATCATTGTAGCTAATAACAATGCCTTGGGAATCCACACTTGAAAACTTAACATTGTTGGCATGCTCTACTTGACCAAACTTTTTTAATAAACCTTTCATATCCTCCACATGGTGGGCGTTCATATGCTCTATAATGCGTGTTAGCATAGTGAATATTCTCCTTGATTATTAATAATAAGGGGAATATTATAATAAAAGAGTTAATTAAAGCTTAATTTGAGAATTTAGTCTTAGCCTCAATGCCTAAAAGTTTGAAAGCGTTGGTTAAACTTAAGCTTACAACAAGACAAATTTTTAAAAGTTCTTTTTCTTTAGGGGTATCTAAAATTTTATACGCATTATAAAAACTATGAAACTCTTGGGCTAGAGTCTTTAAGTATTCGCACATTTTTTGCAAGCCGTATTCTTCAAAACAAGATTCCACAATTTTAGAAAAGCTTAATGCGCTAAAAAGTAGGTATTTTTCTTCTGTATTAAGATTGTTTAAGGGGGTTTTTAAAATCTCTTCTTTAGAAAAATGAGATTTTTCTAGCATGGTGTGAATGCGAGTGTTGGCATAATGGATATAATAGACAGGGTTTGAGCTATCTTGAGCTTTGAGAGTATTAACATCAAATTCTAAATGCGTGTCTAGTCGCTTGGATAAAAAGATAAATCGTAGAGTGTCTTTGCCAATATCTTCTATGACATCTTTAACTAGGATAAAGTTACCCGCTCTTTTACTCATTTTATAAGGTTCGCCATTTTGCAATAAGCGAACCATTTGAGCGAGCAATACTTCTAGTTTGTTAGCCTCATAGCCTAGAAAGGAAAGACTAGCTTTCACTCTTGCTATATAGCCATGGTGGTCAGCCCCCCAAATATTGATGTATTTAGTGTAATCTTGCTTGAATTTCTTATCATGATAGACAATATCGCCAGCTAGATAGGTGTAACTCTTATCTTCTTTAATTAATACTCTATCGCTTTCATCGCCATATTGAGAAGATTTAAGCCAAGTTTTAGAATCTTGCTCATAGAGAGCGTTAGCTTTTATAAGGCGTTCAAAAACTTCGTCTTTATCCTTAAAGGTTTCTTTTTCACTCACAAAGGAATCAAAGCTAATGCCTAAATCATCTAAATTGCTCTTAATCTCTAAAAGCATTAAATCTTTAGCATAATCGCTTAAAACTTCAATAATAGTCTCTTCCTCTTGCTCAAAAAGGCTTGGCTCTAAATCGTTTTGAGCGCTTTTAGCAACCTCTATAATGTATTCGCCTTTGTAAAAAACTTCAGGGTAAGTTACTTGGCGTTTTAAAATATGCTCTTGATAAGCAAGCCATACAGACACCCCTAATAAGCGAATTTGTGCGCCCATATCATTCACATAATATTCAGTTAGGACTTCATGCCCTAAAAAGCGTGCGATTCTTGCTAGACTATCGCCAAATACTGCCCCTCTTGCATGCCCAATATGCAAAGGTCCTGTAGGATTAGCGCTTACATATTCTAAAAAGATTTTTTGCGCTCTAGGGTTGTTTATCTTAGAGCCAAAATTTTCTTTTAATTCTAAAGCTTTGTTAGCAAAATTTGCAATAAAATCTATAGAAAGCGTGAAATTAATGTATCCCTTGCAAGCAATAACGCTATCAAAAAAGCCCTCGCATTTTTTATGCTCACTAATTTGTTTAGCTAATTCTTCAGCAATGGCTAAAGGGGGCTTTCTTAAAGCTTTTGCTAGACTAAAAGCCACCGGGGTTGCATAATGCCCATGCTCTCTATTTTTGGGGTATTCAATAACAACTTCTGTTTCTAAAATTTCTTCTAAAACGCTCTTAATAAGAGTATGCATGCTTAACTTTCTTGCTTTTGAGTAGCATTGATGTTTTGAGTAGCGCTTGCTTTTTCATCAAGGCTCTTTTGAGTAGCATTAGAAGAATTTAAATCTTCCTCATCATCTTTTACAGCCTTTTTGAAATTCTTAATCCCACTGCCTAAGCCTTTAGCAAGTTCAGGAATTTTCTTAGCTCCAAATAACAAAATAATCACTAATAAGACGATGACCCAATGCCATATACTTGTAAATCCGCCCATATTAAAAATCTCCTTTGATATATTCTTTTAATTTAAAGTCTTATTATAGCCTTTTTAAGGGTAACTAATAAGCTTTAATTTTTAATGTGCTTTCCATTCTTGGCATACCTTTTCAAAATTAAACGCTTTTTGGCGGTATGCTAAGGTTTTTGCAATGCTTAAAATCGCCTCTTTGGACTTTTCTAAATTTTCATTGATGATAAGATAATCAAAACTTTTAAGGCATTGCATTTCATTATAAGCATGCACTAAGCGTTTTTGAATAATCTCTTTTGAGTCTGTGCCTCTTGAAATTAAGCGTTGTTTTAAGGTCTCTTGGTCTTTGGTATTGATAAAGACTGAACAAGCGTTAGGGTAGTGCTTTTTAATATCTCTATGCCCTTGCACATCAATATCAAAAATAACGATTTTACCCTCTTTAAGAGCTTGTTCTACGGGGGCTTTAGAAGTGCCATAGTAATTATTATGCACAATTGCCCATTCTAAAAATTGTCCTTGCTCTATGCCAAGCTTAAACTCTTCTTCGCTTACAAAATAATAGTGTAAATTTTCTATTTCGCCCTCTCGCTTTTGGCGTGTTGTGGTGGAGATAGAAAAATACATGTGTGGGATATTTTCTTGTAAATGTTTTGTAAGGGTGCTTTTCCCAGAGCCACTAGGCCCTGAGAGAATCAGCAAATTGGTGTGATTATTCATGCAGATTATTTATCCTCTAAAGCAATTTTAATACTTAATGTCTTGCCTTTTAAAAGGCTTTCTAAAGACTCATTATTTAAATTTTTAAATAAGTCTTGCAAGTTTTGCTTGATGTGTAATTCAAGTGCCTCTGAAGAATCAATATTGGGGGTTTCTAGGGGCATTTCTTCTGTATTTGGGATTTCATTTGAATCTTGTTGTGGCTCTAAACTTTCTATTGATTCTGCCTCATTAGCCTTTAATTCTTCGCCCAAAGCTTTAGCCATAAGAGGTTCAGGAATATCTTCAATATGCTCGTAGTTTTGAGTGGTATTTTCTTCTGTAGCCGGTGTTTCTTCTTCTACTTCATCTGCTTGTTGTGGCTTGATAATCTCTTCTTGTAGCTCTTTTGTTTCTTCTAGCGCAGACTCTTTTTCTGTTTCTTCTGCTACTTCTTGTAGCTCTTCTTTTACCACTTTTTCTTCTGCTACCTCTTCTGTTTGTTGTGGTTCAATATTTTCTTCTTGAATTTCTTCAGTCAACTCTTCTGTTTGTGGGTCTTCTTCTATTTCTTGGGTTTCATCTGCTACTTCTTGTGGCTCTTCTATCGGCGTGTCTTCTGTAGCCACTTCTTCTGTTTGTGGTTCTTCTTCTACTTCATCTGTTTGTGGGTCTTCTTCTATTTCTTGGGTTTCATCTACCACTTCATCTGCTACTTCTTGTGGCTCTTCTATCGGCGTGTCTTCTGTAGCCACTTCTTCTGTTTGTGGTTCTTCTTCTACTTCATCTGTTTGTTGTGGCTTGGCAATTTCTTCTTGTGGTTCTTCCTCTATTGTAGGCTCTTTTTCTGTTTCTTCTATTTGTAGCTCTTTTGTTTCCTCCACCACTTCTTGTGGGTCTTTCGCTATTTCTTGGGTTTCTTCTGCCACTTCTTGCATTTCTTCTGCTTGCATTTCAGCACTTTGTTCTTTTGGCTCTTCTGTAGGTGGTGATTCTTGAATCTCTTGCACAAGTTGTTTCATTTCAGCTAGTTCTTCTAAAGTGGGGGCTTTTTCACCCAAAGAAACCGACTCATCAACGCTTTCTTCTTGGGTTTGTTCTGCTGTTTCTTCTGTTTGTAGTTCTTCCTCTATTGTAGGCTCTTTTGTTGGCGTGTCTTCTGTAGCTACTTCTTCTGTTTGTTGTGGCTCGGCAACCTCTTCTTGCGGTTCTTTTTCTGTTTCTTCTGTTTGTGGCTCTTCTTTAGGTTCTTTAGCCACTTCTTGCATTTCTTCTTCTGCTTGCATTTCAGCACTTTGTTCTTGGGTCTCTTCTGCTTGCGTTTCAACTTGTTCTAATTGCTCTAATGTTTCATCTGCATTTGGAGTAGGGAGTAGTTGTTCTTCTTTGCTCTCTTCTTCTTGTTCAATAGGTTTTAAATTGCCTAAATCTTTTAATTCGTCCCAATTAGTGTCTAAATCTTTGGGAATTTCTTCAAATACCTCATCATCTAATTCTTGAGAGGAATTGGAATTTTTGGCTTGTTCATCTGGGTTAGAAGAGAGCTTTTTTTGGATTAACTTTAGAATCTCAGTAGGCAAAAAAGGCTTTTTAACCCCAATATCAAACCCTTCTAAAAAGGCTTGTTGGTTTTCATTATTGCGTTTGTGCATACACACACTTAAAACATTTTGAGAGATAGTTTCTCTTAAGTCTGTCCAATCAACTTGGTCTAGCTTTTCTAAAGATTCATCATCGGCAAAAAAGAGCCATTCATGACTTTCTTTAAGGAGGGCTAACACTTCAGCACTATTTTCTATATACTCTATAGGTAGCTCCAATTTCTTAGAAACGCTTTCAAACAGCTTTTTAATCATGGTATTTTGGTTGAATAAAAGAATTTTCATGATTATTTAGACTCCTTTTAATTTAAGAAACATCGCATCAAGTTTATGATTATGCTTGTTTTAAATCTTTTATTATAATCAAAAATCTATTTTGTTTGTTTAATATTTCAATCATTACAAGCATTTATGCAAGTTAATCAAGGAGGTTTTTGATGAAAAATAGATTGAAAAAAGCTGTAGCAATCAGTATGGTTTTAGGCTGTTTAGGGTTTGCAAACGCTAAAAATAGCGTGTTCTTTTTACCTTATGAGCAAAGAGAGGCATTAAACGCACTTATTTCTGGTATCAATGGCGCTAAAAATAATATTAAGATTTCTATTTATAGCTTTACGCATAAAGATATTGCCAAGGTGATTAAAAGCGTGGCAAGTAGGGGGGTAAAAGTGCAAATCATTTATGATTATGAAAGCAATCATAATAGTAGGAATTCTACAAGTGGCTATTTAGCAAAGTATCCTAATATCAAAGCATGTTTATTAAGGGGGCGTATGGCTCAAAGAGGTAATAACTACTATGGAATTATGCATCAAAAAATGGCTATCATAGATGATAAAGTGGTGTTTTTAGGTTCGGCTAATTGGAGCAAAAATGCCTTTGAAAACAATTATGAAGTGTTGTTAAAAACTGATGATTCTAATGTGGCATTAAAAGCTAGAAGTTATTTTAGAAAAATGCTAGAAAAATGCGTGGGGTTTTAAAACCCCTTAATTTTAAAAGTTAAAAGTGGTAGTTATAGCCTACATAAAAGGCAAAAACCCTACGCATTTGAACCTTAATCTCATCACTAATATAGTATTTATTGTTGATAGTGGGGAATTTAAAACCGATTTCAAATTCATGCTCATCTACAAATAAGGCTTTCACACCAAAATTAAAGAGAAATTGAAAACTTGTATCACTTACTCCTTGATTGGTAATACCTAAGAGTTCTTGCCCCTTATTGCCAATATACCAACTATTACCTGCAATAGCAATGCCCCCAAAAGCCCCAATCTCTACACTAATATCATCTTGATAAAAGCTCCCTTGGAAGAAGTTCCACACTGCATCAAGGCCCACACCATAAGTAATCATGTTGTTTCCACCATAATACCCTTTAGGATATTTCATGCCATAGCCCTCCCAATCTAAGAAAGCAAAATAGCGCAAGCCTAAAATACGGTCAGCATTAAAAAAATGATTATAACCTATAATTAGTCCAATACCATTTGAGCCCATATTAGTAAGTTTCTTTGTGCCATTAATGTTGGTCATAAGATTAATAGAGCCGGTTTGGTAATTCACTCCCATATACATGTTCTTTGTCCAAGAGGGCGAAGGTGTTATTTCATCTGCATATAGAGTGCTTAATAGCAAGCCTATACTTGCAAGCGTTTTGATTAGGCGTGGTGTTTTCAATCGTTTATCTCCCTAAATAACAATCAAGCATTTTATTTTATTTAGTTAATTCTACAATAACTTAACTAAAAAACAAGACGCTTATAGCTAATAATTAGAGTATACTAAAAGCTAATTTTGCTTTAAATTAGGGTGTGATGATGAATAAGGTATTGCTAGGTTTAGGATTTAGCGTTTTATTAATGGCTAATGAGCCGGGGATTAATTTTAACCCTCCTGATTATGTAGAAGAGACTCCAGCAAAAGAATTTATCCCTGAACTTAATAAATTAGGGAGTTTGTTTGGACAAGGTGAGCGCCCCTTATTTGCTGATAGAAGGGCTATGAAACCCAATGATTTAATCACGGTGATTATTTCAGAAAAATCAAGCGCATCTTATTCTAGCTCTAAAGATTATAAAAGTGCCTCTGGAGGTAATTCCACGCCTCCAAGATTGACTTATAACGGACAAAATGAGAGAAAGAAAAAAGAGGCTGAATTTTTAGATGATAAGAATAATTACAACTTCACTAAATCTAGCAACAATACCAATTTTAAAGGGGGAGGTTCGCAAAAAAAGAGCGAAGATTTGAATGTGGTATTGAGTGCACGCATTATTAAGGTGTTAGAAAATGGAAATTATTTCATTTATGGGAATAAAGAAGTGCTTGTAGATGGAGAAAAGCAGATTTTAAAAGTGAGTGGGGTGATTAGACCTTATGATATTGAACGCAACAACACTATCCAATCTAAATTCCTTGCTGATGCTAAAATTGAATACACTAATTTAGGGAATTTAAGTAATTCCAATAAAAAGAAATTTGCTGCAGATGCAATGGAAACTCAAATGCCTTATTAAAATTAGGGGGATTGAATGCGAGTTGTAGCATTTGTTCTAGCTAGAAGTGGTAGTAAGCGCATTAAGCAAAAAAATATTTATACATTTTTTAATAAGCCTATGTTAGCTTATCCTATTGAGATAGCTCTTCAAAGCGCCTTATTTGAAAATGTGTATATTTCCACAGATAGTTTAGAGTTTGCTTTAATAGCTCAAAGTTATGGAGCGAGCTTTTTAAAATTACGCCCTAAATCTTTAGCTAATGACACTGCTACAACTTTAGAAGTTTTAGCCTATCACACACAAGAATTGAATTTAAAAGATGATGATATTGTATGTTGCTTGTATGGCACTTCTATCTTATTGCAAGTTAATCATTTAAAGCAAGCTTTTGAAATGCTTATGCAAGATAATAGCAAGAACTATGTGTTTGCTTGTACACCCTTTAGCACTTCGCCTTTTCGCTCTTTTAGCTTAGAATTGAAAATGCCTTTTAAAAAATATCTTAACACTCGCTCTCAAGATTTGCCTAAGCTCTATTATGATGCTGGATTATTTTATATGGGGCGAGCCTATGCTTTTAAAAAGCAATACCCTATTTTTGATAAGCAATCTGGTGTTTTAGTGTTATCGCCCTTAGAAGTCCAAGATATTGATACTTTAGAAGATTTAGAACTAGCTAAACTTAAATACGAACGATTATTAAAAGCATGCAAGTAAAAATCTTTTGTGATGCTTTCAAAGAAAGTGGTTTAGGACATTTGAGGCGTTGTGAAAAGCTATTGGTGTATTTAAAAAAAATAGGCATAAAATCAAGTATTCATACATACAAACAACAAAAAGATTGCCTTTCTTTTTTAAACAATATTGGCTCTACAGATTTTATTATTACAGATAGTTATCAATTAGTTTCAAAAGATTTTTATACTTTTAGAAAAAAGGCTAAGGCTTTAATGGTTATAGAAGATAGCGAGCATAAAGAGGGCTTTTATCCTAAACATACAAGCATTATCAATGGCACTTTAGGTGCAAAGAATTATTATAAAAATTTAAGCCAAGATTATTTTTATTATTTGGGGGCAGAGTTTTTACCTATATCTTTTGATTTTTGTTATAAACGCTCTATTGTTTCACAAGTTGAGCATGTATTGATTACTTTAGGAGGGAGCAAGCAAGATATACTCAAAGATATTGTAGAAATTTTAGAAAATAAAAATGTTATTTTGCATGTAATTAGCCAAGATATTATAAAAGAAGTTAAAAATATCCATTACTACAACCATTTAAGCCTTTTAGAATTTAGCCATTTAATGAAATCTTGTGATGTGGCTATTAGTGCGGGAGGCATGACACTTTATGAGCTTGTGCTTAGCCAAACGCCTAGCTTAATTTTACCCATAGCCACTAACCAACTAGCCCAAAGCCTAGAGTTTGAAAAATTAGGGGCTTTTAAAATAACAAGTTTAGAGACCTTAGAAAGAGATTTTGAAAATTTAATCCCTTTAAAAGAGCGTAAAAGACAAGTTGATATTTTTAAAACTCTAAATTTTGGAGAGCATTTAGAGCGAGCATTAAAGGAGTTTTTAGAGCGTTGAATAAAAATATGTATTATCAAAATATCCAAATAATCAATTTCACTCAAATGAGTGATATAGAAAAATTGCTTGTTTTGGAATTTCGCAATCACGAGCAAACTTCTCTATGGATGTATAGTTCTTGCATTTCTTTAAAAACACATCTTGATTTTATTGAACAGCTTAAAAAGTCTTCTAACCAACGCTATTTTTTATTCAAGCAAGATGACATTTATTTGGGCGTAGGCTCTCTTACTCGCTTAAACCTTACGCATAAACATGGATATTTAGGGATATATAAAAACCCTTTTTTAAAAAACAAAGGGAGTGAAATCTTAAAAGCTTTAGAGTTTATAGCTTTTGAAGAATTAGGGCTTTTTACTTTGCATTTAGAAGTTATGCAAAGTAATCAAAAAGCCATTGCTTTTTATGAGCGTCATTTTTACCAGCTAGAGGGGTGCTTGAAAGAGTATATTTTTAGAAATGGGGCTTTTATAGATGTGTTGTTGTATTATAAGAATAAGAGCGTATATAATTCTCAATAGACTCTAAGATATAAGGACAAATTTCTAATTTTAAATTTAAAATACTTAAGGGCAAAACACAATCATTGAGCTTAACCAAGTCTTTAGTGGTAACTAATAATGAAGTGGCGTTATGTTTATGAAATTCCTTTTCTAAAAGCTTGAGATTGAAATTCGCATGGTCTTTAAAATACAATTTTCCTACAATATTAGAGGGTAAAAATTCATCTAGTCTGCTAGGATTAGCAATCGCTGTTACTAAAAGCATGCGTTTAGTAGGGTTTGTGATATTGGTTTTTCTTAAATAGTCCTTGCCCTCTGTTACAATTAAATGCGCCTCTTTATAGCTAGAAAAACTTTCTCTATAAAGCCCACTAGGAAAGCAAAAAGGATAGTAGGGGGGATTTTTTGGCTTTAAAAGCACATTGAATTGATTGAAATTAAATCTAAAGCCATCATCTAAGAACACACAACTAGCCCCCATATCTATAGCCTTTTTAATCCCTAAGTCTCGTTTTTCACTCACAATCACGCTTGCATTTTTTAAACTTAATGCAATAAGATAAGCCTCATCTCCAGCAATATACTCTGGGACTAAAAATTTTCCTTGATAGCTTACAACAATTAAGCCTTTAGAATGGCGCTTATAACCTCTAGAGACAATCATCACATTAGAATATTGCTTGGCTACTTCTAAAATAAAGGGCGTTTTCCCACTCCCTCCAGCAATAATATTACCTATGCTAACAATGGGGACATTAAAATGGTGTTTTTTAGAAAATTTACGCTTCAAAGTAGCGATAGTTTGATAGATAAATGAAAAGGGCAAAAGTGCAAAAATAAGAGCTTTTTGTGCTAAATTTGGCGTATAAAAATAACGCTCTAAAAAAGAATGCTTTTTCATACTATTTTTTAGGGTTTAAACCTAGGTGCGATAGTGGGTAATTCTAATTTAAAGGCATTTTTTTGGATGCGTTTAACTATACTTTCTACAAGAGTTTTATCATATCCTAAGGCTATGAGTTCATTAGAATTGATAGGTTTTTTAGAATTTTCAATTTCTTTTAATAAAGGGTCAATCACACTATAAGGATAACCTAAGTCTAATTCATCGCTTTGTCCTACAAATAAATCCGCACTTGGAGGTTTAGAAATAATATGTTTTGGGATATTGAGTGTTTTAGCTAAAGCCTGAATCTCTGTTTTAAAAAGTTCGCCAATAGGATTAATCGCACATGCAAAATCCCCATGCAAAGTGCCATAGCCAAGCATTCTTTCAGATTTATTGCTTGTGCCAATCACTAAGGCATTATGCTCTAAAGAATAATCGTATAAAAAAGCCATGCGCAAACGAGAGCAGAAATTCCCTTTTCTTGTAGAGTTGGCATTTTTAAAAGTATTAGAAAAAGTCTCATCATAAGGGGCGATAGAATATTCTGTATAAATAATGTTAAAAAGCTCGCATAATTCTAAGGCATCTTGCTTGCTACTAGGCATAGAAACTAAAGAGGGCATTAAGAGTGCATGAGCATTATGCTTAAAAACTTTTTGGCATAGCACGCCTACTACAGCGCTATCTAAGCCTCCGCTTAACCCATAAACGATTTTTTTAAAACCACGAGAGCCTACTTCTGTGGCTAAAAAATCGCATAAATACTCAATTAAATCTTGGTAATACTTTTGCATGCTTTGAATTATAATAGAAAATAATCATAATTTAAGTTAAAAGTTATTTTTTTTTGCTATAATTTCTCTCTACTTTAATTGAGTGCTCGTAGCTCAGCTGAATAGAGCAACAGGTTGCGGTCCTGTAGGTCGGGGGTTTGAATCCCTCCGAGCACACCATTTAACTCACTCATCTTATTTAAGTTTTTTATTAAAATTTAAGGTTTTTAAAGCAAATAAAGCGTGCTGTGTTTCTCAATTTTTATCTTAATTAAGACCTTATTTAGTTTTCTAAAAAACTGAGATAAATTAAATAAAGCTAAAAATAATGCAATATAAGCTCATAGCAACCCCAGATGCTGGAATTTTTTAACTAAATCTTTTTCTATAAAATGGCTTTTATGCGCTTTTAAAAAACATTCATTTTTGCAATTAGGTGGCATAAAATCATCATTATCCCTATAGAAAAAGATAAAATAATTTTTCTTTAAGTAGTAAGCTAAATGGATTAAAAACGAATCCCCCCCAATATACAAATCACTTTCTAAAATAAGATTTTTAACTTCTTCTAAACTTGTTTTGGTGTAGTAATGAGTTACTTCATCTTTTAAAAAAAGATAGCGTTCTTCAAAATCTAAAAGCGTGATAGAAAAGGGCTTTAAAAGTTTTAAAACAATTTGCAAATGCCCTAAAGAAATATTTCTATAATTTTCTCTAGTAAAGGGGTTAATCAAAATCTTTTTGGGGTTTTCTAAGCTAATGGAATATTGAGTGCTGTCAAAAACATGGTTATAAATTTGTGAAAATAACTCTTGGCGGTTTTGATAAATATTCTTAATTTCTTGGGGGGGGGGGTAGAAATTTGAATGCTACCAATCTTAGTTAAAAGGGAGCTTCTAAAATCTTGTTTTTCTAAAATCAAATGCTTGATGTGGTGTTTTTTAATTGCTTTTAATAATGAATAAAAATCTCGCATAGCTAAAAACACACCTTGTTTTTTGATGTCATAAAAAGCTGGCACATTTTCAAAAATAGGCGTGATTTCAAAATGTTTTTCGCATTCCAAAAGCTTGGCAATTTTTAAGGTTAAATGCGTGCCTAAAATTTTAATAGGTTTTTGTTGTTTATTGGCTATTTCTTTTAAAAGACTAAGCGTAATGAGATTATCCCCTAGGGCTAGAAGACAAGCAAAATGCATGATTTTTCCTTATTGTTTGATTGCAAAATGTTTAGAATCTAATTTTTTGATTCCTAAGCATTTTAAATAAGTTTTTTCATCAAACGTATCGTTAATAAACTGCGTAAATAGGGGTAAGCATTCTAAATCTTTTCTTAAAATCTTATGCGTTCTAAAAAGTTTTTCAAAAATAAATTGCATTAAATCGCTGTTTAATAATTCTTTTAATGCGTAAGATTGAATAGGAAAATTTTCTTTTAAAACAAACATGTTTGCACTATTTAAAAAAAGGCGTTGCTTGGTATCACAAAAAAAGACAAGTTTTGAAGAAATGAATTTATACACGATTTTTTCTCTAGCCTTGTAAAGACTTAAGGGAGCGACTTGCTGGCATTTAGATAAATCAGTATTAATAAATTTACTAGGGGGTTTTAAGCTATCCTTTAAAATATCTGAACCACTAAAAATAGCAATGGTATTTTTTTCTTGCTTAGAATATAATTTTTCTTTATTGTTACCTGTAACAATCCCCAAAGCAAAATGAGCGTTATCTTTTAAAGTTATATGGGGAATGGAAAAAAGGTGGTCTAAAACTTCATTTTCTTTGCTAGAGCAATGGATATTAAAAATCTTTTTAGGGTTATTGAAAAAAGAATAAGGCGAGCGTTCAAATTCATTATTTTGATAAAAGCAAGAGATTTTTTCATCATTATTAGGGGCATTATTATGGGCTTTTTTAAGCACTAAACCCACAGCCCTAGTCATTAGGGTTTTAAAAGGTTTGTTAAAATCAATTAATTTTTTGATTTGAAAAGTGAGAGCGATTTCTCGCATTTCACTAAACACATCAATATTCAAACAACTTTCTGGCAATAATAGTCCTAAATGTGCATTTTCTTTCAAGCAATTTAAACCCGCCATAAAAAATAACGACGCACTATCTAGGCTTTGAGAGAGATTAAAACGCCGTTTAAAAATTTCTTTTTGGTTTTTAGGGTATTTCTTACCCCATGGTGGATTAGTGAAAATACAATCAAATTGTGGGGTATGTTCTAAATGTAAAAAATCTTTTTGCAAAATATTAGGGCAATCTAAATGATAACGCTCTTTAATGCGTTGTTTAGTCAAGGCGATAGCAAAGGCATCTGTATCATAGCCATAGATATTTTCAACCTTGAAACCTAGTTTTAAGGCATGCATAATAAAATTCCCACTCCCACAGCACGGGTCGCAAAATGTCGCCTTAGACACATCAAAACCTTCAGGAAGTGTAAAAAGTTGCTCCACTATTGTATTTGGGGTGTAGTAAATGCCTTCCAAATTTCTGGTTGCATTAGAAAGTTCTTCTTCATAATAAGAACCTAAATTTTCTAAAAGAGAGCCATTTTCTAATTTTTTGAGATATTTTAAAGTGAGTTCTTTATGATTGTGTGTATCTTTTAAGGATTTGTTAGCGTATTTGTTAAGCTTATTTTTTCCTAAATGATTATGACAAAAATCCAAAAAAGAGCTTGTTTTGACATAAATTTTATTATCAATTTCTATGGTCTCTAAGAGATTAGTTTTTATCCAATTATGCACGCTACTATGAGAGATATTGAGCGAGTGAGCGATGGTTTCAATAGAAGTAGCGTTTGAAAACATCTTATATGTTAGAAATTATAGACATAATTGACATTAAACACAACAGAGCGCTTGAAAAAAAGCGCTGAATTAAGCCCCTTGCCATGCGATTCAAAATAAGAATTAATCGCTAAGGGGATTTTAATGCCTATTTCAAAGCCATTGTGTCTGTCTATATTGGTGCGAATACCCCATTCTAAAGGGATTTGAAAATAGCTTGTGTGCATATTAGCGCTATAATTAGGCAAATAATTATTAATAAAATCCATTTGACTAATCCATGCGCTCGCACCTTTTCCTACCCAAGAGCTCCCAGAAATTGCAAAACCAAAATAAAAACCGGTTGTAAAATGTGTCTTGTTATTGTCTATGAAATTGAAAAGATAATCTATACCAAGCCCATAGACATTATTATTCATTTTTCCTAAACTTGTTATGCCATTACCTATGAAACTAGGGTTAGAATAGCCATAGTCATAAAAGAGATAGTAGCGAAATCCATGACGCTTAGTTTTACCAAAAAAGTGTTTATAGCCTACGTTCAAGCTTACCCCAAACATATTAGAGATAGTTGCACTTGAAGGACTTGTTGGCATAGCATTAATAGAATTAGAGATTTCAGCAATTTGATTAGATAGATTAGAGAGGATAGCATTTTGGGCTTGTGTGAATTGCTGTTCTAGTTTAGGCAAATGTGATAAATATGGTTCTAATTCTTGGAGGTTTTTAGCTTGTGAGATAGCTTGAAGTTCTGTGATTAAAGCAGGGTTTGAGCTATGGCTTATGACTAAAACTTTTTCAATATTTTTGGCTAAAGACTGAATATATTCTAAACTCTCTTGTTGTTCTTGTGGGGTTGTTGGTTTTTTTAACTGACTATTGATATATTGAAAGGTCTTTGGCATTTGCTTGACTTGATTTTCAATCTTTTTAAGCTGAGCGATATTATTTTGAGCGTTTATAATGGTTGCAATGCGTTGTTGGTTTGAAAAAGGATCATTTTTTTGCACTGCATGCATAAGAGAATATTGAAAGCCTACGCTTGCATACGCTCCATTTTCCTCCCCAAAGCAAGCACCAATTAGAGACAAATATAAAATCACTTTTTTAACACGCATATAATTAGCCTTAAAACTTATTTTAAAATCAAACACTAACTTTACAACAAAAATCAAAAAAATGGGCGTTTTTCTAGTTGGGTTACTACATAATCCTTATAATATAGGCAATATTTTGTTGAAGTCATGTAAAAAGATTTTTCTTTCCCAAGCTTTCTTGCAACCATTTTTTAAGACTTTTTGAATACAATACAAGCATTTCTATTTTATATTTTAAGGTTAAAATGATGAGTGGTATTGTTACACGCTTTGCACCCTCTCCTACAGGGCATTTGCATATAGGGGGGTTAAGAACAGCTTTATTTAATTATCTTTTTGCACGAGCTAATCAAGGGAAGTTTTATTTACGCATTGAAGATACGGATTTGAGCCGTAATTCTATAGAGGCTACAGAGGCTATTTTAAAGGCGTTTGAATGGGTAGGCTTAGAACATGACGGAGAAATACTTTATCAATCTAAGCGTTTTGAGCTCTATAAAGAATATATCCAAAAGCTCTTAGATGAAGATAAAGCCTATTATTGCTATATGAGTAAGGAAGAGCTAGATACTTTAAGAGAAGAGCAAAAAGCTAGAAAAGAAACCCCTCGTTATGATAATCGCTATCGTGATTTTAAAGGCACACCCCCTAAAGACATAGAGCCTGTAGTAAGAATTAAAGTGCCAGAAAATAAAACGATTAGCTTTAATGACGGCGTTAAGGGCTTAGTGAGTGTGAATACAAGCGAGTTAGATGATTTTATCATTGCACGAAGCGATGGCACACCTACCTATAATTTTGTCGTTACTATTGATGATGCTTTAATGGGGATAACAGATGTTATTAGAGGTGATGACCACCTTTCTAATACCCCTAAACAAATTGTGCTTTATGAGGCCTTGAATTTTAAAATTCCTAATTTTTTCCATGTGCCTATGATTTTAAATGAAAAAGGGCATAAATTAAGCAAGCGAGATGGCGCAACAAGTGTTATGGATTATCCTAAAATGGGGTATTTAAAAGAGGCGTTATTAAACTTTTTAGTGCGTTTAGGCTGGAGTTGCAAAGACCAAGAAATTTTTAGCATGCAAGAATTATTAAAATTATTTGACCCTAAAGATTTAAACTCTTCACCTAGTGCGTTTAACACACAAAAATTGTTATGGCTTAATGCCCATTATCTAAAAAATAAAAGCACCAAAGAGTTACTAGAATTATTAAAAGATTTTAGTTTCAGTAGCCTTTCTCATTTAAATCCTATGCAATTAGATTGTTTGTTTGACGCTCTTAAAGAAAGGTCTCAAACCTTACAAGAACTAGCCCTTAAAATTGATGAGGTTTTAAACGCTCCCAAAGAATATGAAGAAAAGATTTTTAAAAAGCTTGATAAGACAATAGTTGTGCCATTATTGGAAAAATTTAAGTTAGAGTTAGACAATGCTAATTTTGATGATGAGAGCACTTTAGAAAATGCCATGCACAATATCATTGAAAAAGAACAGATTAAAGCAGGCCATTTTATGCAACCCTTAAGATTAGCCTTATTAGCAAAAGGGGGCGGAATAGGGTTAAAAGAAACGCTTTTTATCTTAGGTAAAACAGAAAGTTTAAAAAGAATAGAAAGGTTTTTAAAGCAATTTTAAACTATTAAGCACTTAATGTGCTTAATTTTGGTTTGGCTCTGTTATATGACATTGATAAACTATTTTTTCATAGCTTAGATTAATTGCATTAAACATCAATATTAAAACAGAACCTTTATTATGTTAAGGTGTTGCTATTTTTTATTTTTCAAAATTTAAAATTTCAATTTCATTTTCAACTAATTCTATCCCCTCATCAACTAAGGCGATAGCATTAACTTGTGCTAAAGCTTGGATAGCCCCAGCTTCATAGCGGTTATTGTTATAGGGGATAAATTCATTGTTTGAATGATTGCCTAAAATTAAATGCGTGCGTTTGCCTTTGAGCTTTAAGGGGGCATTGATTTTAGTTTTGAAAGTTTTTAATGCGAAGTCTTTATTTAATGAAAGGCGTTCTAAAAGAGGTAAAATAAGCGTGCGTAAAACTAAAAGAGCGCTTAGGGGGTTTCCGGGCAAACCTATCACTAAACTTTCTTTAAGTTTGGCTAGAGTTATGGGTTTTCCGGGTTTTAAATTGACTTTTTCATAATAGAATGTTGCGTTTTTAGCTCTCAAAGTATTTTTAAAAAAGTCCTTATCGCCAACACTTACTCCCGCACTTGAAATGATTACATCATAGCCTTCTAATTCAAGTTGCTCTAGCTGTAAATCTTTATCATCTTTTAATACCCCTAAAAACTGCGTAGAATAGTCTTTAAGCATAGATTTTATAGCTACGGAATTGACATCATAAATTTGATATTCTAAAGCATTCTTTCCTAAAGCCACAAGCTCATCACCACTACTAAATATAGCAATTTTAAGCTTTCTATACACCTCAATTTCTTTAAGACCTTGAGAGGCGATTAAAGCAATATGCCCATAATTTAGTCGTGTGCCTTTTGCAATAAGAATGCTATTTAGCTTTGCGTTTTTGCCTTGTTTGCGAATATTAGCGTTATTTTTAAAATCTTTAGGCGCTAGGGCAAAATTCTCATCACTCTCTAGCATAAGCTCTATGGGAATAATGGTATCTATCCCTTCTGGCACCATAGCCCCTGTCATAATTTTCACGCATTCATTTTCTTTGATTTCTAACGCATGGGTATTTTCTCCGGCAAAAATATTTTTAACTACTTTAGTTTTTTTGCCTAAATCTTGCATTTTAAACCCATAGCCATCCATAGCGCTTTGGTCAAACTTGGGTAGGGGGCTAGAACAAATAATATCACTAGCTATAACACGCCCCACACTTTCAAATAATGAGACTATCTCTGTTTCTAAAGTTTTAGTAGCAATATTTGCATTAATCTCTTGAGCCTTTTTAAAACTAATCATTTTTACTTCCTTTTAAAATAGTTTGCTAATAGCGCTAAAAGTCAAACTCACTTCATTTTTAAAACGCTCCATAATAGCAGAAATGATTAAAATAATCCCCACAAAAGCAATGGCAATTTTTATTGGAAAACCAATAGCAAGCAGGTTGAATTGGGGGTGTGTTTTCATAATCATGCCAAAGATAACATCACTTAGTAGCACCAAGCACAAAATAGGGAATGCCATAGAAAAGCCTATCACAAATAAATGTGCGAATGCCTTTACAATAGATTTAGCTAATGAGGGCTCAAAAATAAAATGCCCTAAAGGCACAGCTTTTAAACTATGCTCTACAAATAAAATAATTTGATGATGAAAGGATAAATCCAATAAGATTAAAATCGCTAATAATAAGAGAGCTTGCCCAACAATGGGCTTTTGTGAGCCAGAAATGGGGTCATAAGCGCTTGCCATAGTTAGCCCCATAGAAAAGCTAATGCTATCAGTGGCAAACACTAGGCTTGCAAACACGATTTGTAAAAAAATAGAGGCGCAAATCCCTAAAAATAACTCTGACAAGCAAGCGATAATAAAGCTTTCTGGTGTATAGGTAAAATCATAGTGCGTGATTATAGGGTAAAAAATAGCGCTAACATACAAGCTTAATGCCCCACGCACTGAAATAGGCACTAAATTATTTTCAAAAAAGGGAAAAAAGGACAATACCCCCGTAACACGCAAAAACAATAAGAAAAAATCCCCCACATGCGTGCTGTTTAACTCTTGTAAAAAATCTAGCATTTAATTATCTTTATTCTCTTTGAGAGTGAAAAAATAATGCGCTAATAAAATCGTTTGCAATAAAGTCGCAAAAAAGTTAAAAAAAGGGATTAAAGAAAATAGATAACAACACGCACAAAAGCGATAATGAGACATTTTGTATTGTTTAAGCAAGGTTTGATATTTTTCATAATCTTTGAAAATAGCACTCCCCACATCTAAACTCATCGTATTTTTAAAAAATAAAAAATGGGGGATTAAAGAGAGAAATACCCCTATGATAGGGATAAAGTATAGGGGGGTTAGCAACGCCATAATCACTAACATGATTATTAAAGATTTTAAAAAGTATTTGATAGAAAAAGTAACGCTCCCAAACTCTTCTCGCTCTACTTGGAAATAATATTTTTTATGCAAATAAGAGATTACCAAAGGGGTATAAAAGATAGACATAAACACATTGCCTATTAGGGTCAAAAGGATAACAAACCAAATTATTAGCATATAAACTAAGCCTTTAAACACAAACGCCCATAAGCTTGCTAAAAAGCCTTCACTATGCGCCAATGCACTCCAAGAATGAGGCAAAAAGCGCTCGCAATATGAAAGGATATTATCGCTAAAATAGTAAAAAGCCATACTCCAAAATAGCACCCCAAGCATTACAGGAGCAAGGTTAATAACAAGCATTCTAAAACTAAAAAAGTCCTTCCAACCTTTAGACAAAAGCGATAAAAATGAAACCATAACAACCCCTAGAAATAGCATGAATTTCTTGCAAATTAGACATTGAATTTAAGCATAAAATAGCTTAAAAACTTGATTTTTAATGAATTTTATATATTAAAGAAAAATAGTATAAAAATCAGCTTAAACTTGCTATAATGCAAAGTTTAATTCCAAATTTTTGATTAAGTGGGGTATACACGATGAAAAAGAGTATCTTAAGTTTAGCATTAGTGAGTGCATTAAGCACAACCTTATTAGTAGCCAAGCCTGCTAACACAGCAACAACAGCTAAAAAGAGCGCTCCTACAGCTGGAGTATTAGCAACCGTAGATGGCGCACCAATCACTAAAAGTGATTTTGACATGATTAAGCAACGCAACCCTAATTTTGATTTTGACAAGCTTAAAGATGACCAAAAAGCGGCTTTGATTGACCAAGCCATTCGCACACTTTTAGTAGAAAAAGAGGCTAAAAAAGAAAAATTAGATAACACGCCAGAATTTAAAGCAATGATTGATGCGGTAAAAAAACAAGCTTTAGTAGAGTTTTGGGCAAAGCGTCAAGCTGAAGCAGTAAAGAAAATCCAAATTCCTGAAAAAGAAATGCAAGATTTTTATAACGCTAATAAAGACCAAATGTTTGTCAAGCAAGAAGCGCATGCAAGACATATTTTAGTAAAGAGTGAAGATGAGGCTAAAAGAATTATTTCTGAGCTTAACAAACAGCCTAAAACCAAAGTGCAAGAAAAGTTTATTGAATTAGCTAATCGTGATACGATTGACCCTAATAGCAAAAACGCTCAAAATGGTGGTGATTTAGGAAAATTCCAAAAAAACCAAATGACTCCTGATTTTTCTAAAGCGGCTTTTGCTCTAATGCCCGGCACTTATACTAAAACTCCTGTAAAAACAGAGTTTGGTTATCATATTATTTATTTGATTTCTAAAGATAAGCCTGTTACTTACACTTATGAGCAAGCTAAACCTACCATTCAAGGAATGCTCCAAGAAAGAAGATTCCAAGAGCTTATGAATAAGAAGATTGAGGAGCTTAAAAAGCAAGCTAAAATCGTTATCAATAAGTAATAATAAGGATTTCTTATGCTAGTTAATGGCAATGAGATTTTATTAAAAGCCCATAAAGAGGGTTATGGAGTAGGGGCGTTTAACTTCGTTAATTTTGAAATGCTAAACGCTATTTTTGAGGCAGGGTTTGAAGAAAATTCCCCTATATTTGTGCAAGCAAGTGAGGGAGCGATTAAATACTTAGGGATTGATATGGTAGTTGGCATGGTCAAAACAATGAGTGCTCGCTATCCTCATATCCCAGTAGCCTTACATTTAGACCATGGCACGACTTTTGAGAGCTGTCAAAACGCTGTAAAAGCAGGTTTTACTTCTGTAATGATTGATGCCTCTCATTATGCTTTTGAGGAAAACTTAGAATTAACCTCTCAAGTGGTAACAATGGCACACAATGCCGGCGTGAGTGTAGAGGCGGAATTGGGTCGTTTAATGGGTATTGAAGATAATATCTCTGTAGATGAAAAGGACGCCGTATTGGTTAATCCCAAAGAGGCTGAAGAGTTTGTTAAAAAATCTAAAGTGGATTATCTAGCCCCAGCTATTGGCACAAGCCATGGAGCCTTTAAGTTTAAGGGTGAGCCAAAATTGGATTTTGAGCGCCTAGAAGAAGTTAAGCGCTTGACAAATATCCCCTTAGTTTTGCATGGAGCAAGTGCGATTCCTGATAATGTAAGGAAAGCCTATTTAGATGCCGGAGGCGATTTGAAAGGCTCTAAAGGCGTGCCTTTTGAGTTTTTGCAAGAGTCTGTAAAAGGTGGTATCAATAAGGTTAATACCGATACAGATTTAAGAATTGCCTTTATGGCAGAAGTGCGCAGAATTGCTAATGAAGATAAGAGTCAGTTTGATTTGAGAAAATTCTTTGCGCCCGCTCAATTAGCGCTCAAAAATGTAGTTAAAGAGCGCATGAGACTCTTAGGTAGTTCTAATAAAATTTAATATTACAAGGAAATAATAATGGCAATTGGTATGAGCGAGCTTAAAAAAGGCTTGAAAATTGAATTGGGCGGTGTTCCCTATAGAATTGTGGAATACCAACATGTCAAGCCCGGTAAAGGCGCTGCTTTTGTGCGAGCAAAAATTAAATCATTCCTAGATGGCAAAGTGATTGAAAAGACTTTCCATGCTGGAGATAAATGCGAAGAGCCAAATTTAATGGAAAAGACTATGCAATATCTCTATCATGATGGTGATGCGTATCAGTTTATGGATGTAGAGAGTTATGAGCAAATTGCCTTAAATGACTCTCAAGTTGCCGATGCGTCAAAATGGATGCTAGAGGGCATGCAAGTGCAAGTTTTATTACACAATGATAAAGCAATTTCTGTAGATGTGCCTCAAGTTGTAGCGTTAAAAATTGTAGAAACTGCCCCAAACTTTAAAGGTGATACTTCAAGTGCGAGTAAAAAACCAGCCACTTTAGAAACCGGTGCTGTGGTGCAAGTGCCCTTTCATGTGCTAGAGGGTGAAACCATTAAGGTTAATACTGAGACCGAAGAATACCTAGAAAAGGTTAAATAAGGTTTTTGTTAAAAATTAAGAGACTTGCCAATAAATTAAGGTTAGTCTCTAATTATATATTTATGAAATAATGCAAAAGGGTGAGCTAGAAAAAAGAGTTTTTGTATTTATAGATGCTGAATATGTTATCCAAAGTTTGAGAACTCTAAGAAATAAACCTAGAGAGCATAGAATACTCATAAACAATATTTTATGGGGAAATCTCATAGAATATATCCTAGCAAATCGCTTGTTGAAAAAGGTTTTTTATTATTCATGTGAGTTAGATGAGAGAGAAAATCCATTAACCTATCATAGTCAGCAACGATATTTTAAAAAACTTCAAGAAGAAATCTCTTGTATAGATTTGCGCCTTTCACAATTACAGAAAGTTCCCTTAAAAACAAAATCCACTTGGAATGAGCAACAATCTTCATCAAGCATTAGAAATAAGCCTTGGACTTATATTCAAAAAGGTGTTGATGTGAAAATAGCGCTTGATTTGGTATTGAATGCTTATAAGGATTTGTATGATGTGGCGATTCTTATTGCCGGAGATTGCGATTTTTTAGAGGCAATTAAAGAAGTGAAAGCCTTAAACAAGCAAGTAGAGCTTATCACTTTTGATAGGACAGAAAAAACTTCTAATGTGTTAATCGCTGAGACAAGTTTGCATAATGAACTTAGCTATACGCAAAGCAATAAACGATTTTTCATAACTAGCTATGATGATAAGCTTAGCCAATTACGCATTAAATTTGGCGGTAATTAAGCTTGTATTAAGCAAGCTTTTTATTTTAGGGTTTTTTATCATTAGAGCATAAGTGAACCTTTAAAATCAATGTTTAAAAATATATCATCAATATTTTTATACTCTAAATGCTATCAAAGATTATTGTATATATGGATTTTAAGATGATAAAAACTAATGATAACACTTCAGCCTTTTAGCTTAAAATTGAACTTTTGCATTAAAAAACTTAAGGGTTTTTTAAAACTCCTTAAGGCAATAAAAACTGAGTTAAACTTCTTTGGTTTTTTTATAAGGATTAAAAATCATGCCCCTTTTTATAAAAATGTTATTAACCCCCTTAGTGCCAAACAAAGGGATTTAGCTTGTTGACTCTCTGCTAAAAGAAGTATCTTATTAAAAATAATAATAAAATTTAGATTTTAAAACATTATTTTTAAAAATAAAATTTACAAAAATATAAAATAATACCAAATAATATCTTTGATAAGAGACTACAAACAAGTATAAGATATTTGGAACAATAAGCAATGTGTTTTTAAACTAGGGTTAGCCCTAGGGTTTTAAAAAATTAGGGAAAATAATAATCGCAAATGCCATGCACCCATATAAATCCAACTGATGAAGTTATTAAAACTTGCTCGCTAAATCTCAAAAATAAAAGCCCATAAATCTCACATACATAATATACAATAAGGATTATAGAGAAGTGAGAAAATGGCTTGTTAAGATTTGAGAATAAAATCCTATGCCATTAAAAAAGCTATGAAGTATTATTTGCTCATGCCTAAGGAAAAGATTATAACCCTTATACACTCAAAGAATAAAGGAAAGCCCTATTCTTGTTGGGTGCTAATGATAAAAATACAAAAGAGCTTAATATTAAAAGTGTTAAGCGATAGCTTTATAAGTGCTTGAGTGGGGGCATTTCTTAAGTTTTTAAAATCTCAAAAACACATCTAGTGCTTTTATTATCTTTAAAATCTCTAATAGCGCCTAGTTTAAAAAGCGCTAAACACATTTTTAACAAACAAATAGTAAGGCGAGAGTTTTTAGTTCAATAAACCTTTAAAAACAGCGCATAAGGCGCAAGCATTAAAAATGTCTTTTTAAGAAAATGAGTTTTTGCAATCAAAAACTAGAATCAATCAAGATTGCTTTTAGGGATTTTGTAATAAGCCCATGCGCCTTAAATGGTTTAAGGTGTATAGGAGGTCAAGAAAAGGTTTTAATTTTTAAGAAAACATAGACCAAAAACATATAATACAAAAAAAGAATTATAGAAGTAATTAGAACCACCACTACAGCAAAGAATTGTTGGTGTTATTAGAATGTCATGTCTATAAACCCAAGAAATATCCTCTCAAGAATGATTAGGACTGTTGGGATTGTTGGAATGCTATGTCCCAAAAAAAGAATTTTGGGATTGTAAATGTGTATCTAAGCTATTGGGCGGTTAAAATGCGTAGAACCAAAACACACAAGAGTAATTAAAATACCAAAAAATAGAATTGTTGGACTTGTTAAAATATACATTTAAGAATTGTTGGGATTGTTAATACTATAACCCCAAAAAAAATTTGGGGATTGTTAAAAGGCTATATTTATAATACAATACGCAAAGTAATTGTAGCTCCCAAAGAATAATTAGGATTATTAGAACACCACCAATATAGCCCC